>NZ_JBHEZX010000005.1:0-562870 GCF_042511045.1 Streptacidiphilus alkalitolerans | reverse complement strand
TGCCAAGAGTCGAGGTGCCTTTATTACGCCGCTCGCACCCGTTTCTCGCTTTGACGGCCCCTGCCGCGACCACCCCGCCCCGTCCCACCCCCTCCCGTGCGGGGGTGGGAAAAAGCGAGGTCGAGTTCGCCGTAGTGGACAAAGTCAGTTGACGGGTCGCCAGGGCGAGAAGCGCGGGTCGGTGCGCGGTCAGAATGACCGTGCGGTTGTGCGCGAGGGTGCGGATCGCGTCCACGACTGCCGCTTCCGCGGCCCCGTCCAGGTTCGCGGTGGGTTCGTCCAGGAGGACGAGCGGGCGGTCGGCGAGGAAGGCCCGGGCCAGGGCGAGGCGCTGGCGCTGGCCTGCGGAGAGTCCACCACCGTTCTCGCCCAGAGGAGTGTCCGTGGTGAGGGGGAGTTTGCTGACGAACTCCCAGGCGTGGGCGGCCTGGAGAGCTTCGCGGAGCTCCTGGTCAGTTGCCTCCGGGCGGGCGAGGCGGACGTTGTCGGCGATCGTCCCGGCGAACAGGTGGGGGTGCTGCGGCACCCAGGCGATGCGGGAGTGCCAGGAGGCCGGATCCAGCTCCGAGAGGGGCTGGTTGTTGATCCGGACGGCTGAGCTCGGCGTGAAGCCGAGCAGCGTGGAGAGCAGGGTGGTCTTGCCGATACCCGATACCCCGGTGATGGCCAGAATCTCGCCTGGGGTGATGGTCAGCGAGAAGTGCTCGAGTCCGGGTGCGTGCTTTACCGTCAGGTCGTCGATCACGATCTCTGGGACAGCGGGCGCGGGAGCAATTCCGGTATTGGTTGGGGGAGTTTCCAGGACGGCGAAGATCTGCTCGGCTGCGGCGAGACCTTCGACACTGGCGTGATAGTGGGTGCCCACCTGACGGATCGGCAGATATGCCTCTGGGGCCAGAACCAGGACCACCAGGCCGGTATAGAGGTCCAGGCTTCCGTCCACCAGACGCATGCCGATGCCCACGGCAACCAGCGCAACGGAGATGGTCGCCAGGAGCTCCAGCGCGAACGACGAAATGAATGCCAGCCGCAGGGTACGCATGGTCGCCCTGCGGTACTCGTCGGTGGTCTTCCTAATGGCCTCCGCCTGCGCTTTTGCCCGGCCGAAGACCTTCAGCGTGGGGAGGCCGGCAACGACGTCCAGGAAATGGTGCGAGAGCCGGCCCAGCGTGCGCCACTGACGGTCCATCGAACTCTGCGTGGCAAGCCCGATGAGGACCATGAACACGGGGATCAACGGCAGGGTGAGCACAATGATCAGCGCGGAGAGCCAGTCGGCAAAGAGGATCCGTGCAATAACAGCGACAGGCACGACCACGGCGAGAGCCAACTGCGGTAGGTACCGGGCGAAGTAGTCATCCAGGGCGTCAACACCCCTTGTGGCCAAGGTCACCAGCTCACCGCTGCGCTGGCCAGCCAGCCAAGAGGGACCCAAAGCCGTTGCCCGCTCCAGCAGTTGCTCCCGCAGTTGCGATTTCACCCGCGCGGAAGCGCGATGCGCAGCGACCTCGGTCCCCCACGCAACCAGCCCCCGCAAAAGGCTGACCCCGGCCAACAGCACCAACGCTGTTGTGACCGACTCATGCCGCTGGAACGAGCCGACAACCACCTCGGCCACGAACATCGCCTGCGCGATGACCAGGCCGGCGCCCAGCGTCCCCAGAACAACGGATGCCAGCAAAAAACCCTTCGTGGCTCCCGCATAACGCAACAGCCTTGGATCAACCGGCTTCATGACCTTCACCCTCCACTGGAACTACGGCGAACTCGACCTCGCTTTTTCCCACCCCCGCCCCCGCGCACCCACCCGCGCCGCAGGCAAAGCTGAACCCCCGTCAAACAGGAATGTTGCGGACACCGATCCGCTTGCGGAAGACCCAATAGGTCCAGCCCTGATAACAGAGCACGAGGGGCGTCATCACGCCCGCAACCCAGGTCATCACCTTCAGGGTGTACGCGGAGGAGGAGGCGTTGGTGACCGTCAGGGACCAGGCCGGGTTGAGCGAGGAGGGCATGACGTCCGGGTAGAGCGAGAGGAAGAGCATCGCCACCGCCGCGACGATCGTCGCGCCGGAGCAGACGAACGCCCAACCCTCGCGCCCCAGCTGGTTGAAGCCCAGTGCAGCGACCAGCGCGAGGACCGCAACCACCAGGGCCCCCAACGACCACCCGTCGCCCCCGTCCGCCTGGGTCCAGATCAGGAAGGCCAGGGCGACCACCGCCGTGAACAGGCCGAGCCACCGGGCCAGCGCCCGCCCGCGCTCGCGGATGTCGCCCAGGGTCTTGAGTGAGACGAACACCGCGCCGTGGAACGTGAAGAGGCTGAGCGTGACGACCCCGCCCAGGAGGGCGTACGGGTGGAGCAGGTCGAAGAAGGTGCCCGCGTAGTCGCCGGCGGCGTTGATCTTCACGCCGTGGACGATGTTGGCGAAGGCCACACCCCAGAGGAAGGCCGGGACGAGGGAGGTCCAGAAGATGGCGTGCTCCCAGTTCCGCTTCCACCGTTCGTCGGAACGCTTCGCGCGGTATTCGAAGGCGACGCCGCGGACGATCAGGCAGACCAGGATGATCAGCAGCGGAAGGTAGAACCCGCTGAAGAGCGTCGCGTACCACGCCGGAAACGCCGCGAACGTCGCGCCGCCCGCGGTGAGCAGCCAGACCTCGTTGCCGTCCCAGACCGGGCCGATGGTGTTGATCAGGACGCGGCGCTCGCGCTCGTCGCGGGCGAGGGCCTTGGTGAGGACGCCGACGCCGAAGTCGAAGCCCTCGAGGAAGAAGTAGCCGATCCAGAGGACGGCGATCAGGATGAACCAGACGTCGTGCAGGTGCATGGGGTCTCCTCAGTACGCGAAGGCGAGGGGCTTGTCGGCGTCGCCGGACGGGCCGCGGAGGGTGGGGTCGGTGGTCGGGGGTTCCTCGTCGGTGGGGCCGGCTTTGGCGTAGGTGACGAGGAGGCGGATCTCGATGACCGCGAGGAGTGCGTAGAGGAGGGTGAAGACGATGAGGGAGGTGAGCTGTTCGCCGATGGAGACGGTGGGGGAGACGGCGTCGGCGGTGGTCATCAGGCCGTAGACGGCCCAGGGTTGACGGCCCATCTCGGTGAAGATCCAGCCCCAGGAGTTGGCGATGAGCGGGAAGCCCATGGTGAGGATCGCGCCGCGCCAGGCCCACGTGCTGAGGAAGGGGCCGAGTTCCCGCTTGCGGGTGAGCATCAGGAGCGGTGGTTCCTCGCCGGTGCGGCGGTACTCGGGGGCGAGCCAGAGGCGTTTGCGGGTGAGCCAGAGGCCGGCGATGCCGATGACGAAGGAGGTCATCCCGAAGCCGATCATCCAGCGGAAGCCCCAGAACGCGGTGGGGATGTTGGGCTCGTAGCTGGGGGCGAGGTCGCCGTACTTGGCCTTTTCGGCGGCCTGGACGTTGTTGATGCCGGGGACGGCGTCGTGGAAGTTGCCGGTGGCGAGGAAGGAGAGCAGGCCGGGGATGGAGATCTCTATGGTGTTGCGGCCCTCGGAGACGTTGCCGTAGGCGAAGATCGAGAAGGGGGCGGGCTTGGCGGTGTCCCAGAGGGCTTCCGCGGCGGCCATCTTCATGGGCTGCTGCTGGAACATCACCTTGCCGAGGGTGTCGCCGCTGATCGCGGTGCCGAGGCCGAAGACGACGGTGACGACGAGGCCGAGGCGCAGCGAGGTCCGCATCGCGCCGATCTTGTCGGTGTTGGTCTCGTGGAGCCGGGTCTGCCGGCGCAGCTGGTACGCGGCGATGCCGACCATGAACGCGCCGCCGGTGAGGAACGCCGCGGTGAGCGTGTGGAAGACCACGGCGAGGGTGGTGTTCTGGAACAGGATCCGGCCGATGTCGGTGAGTTGGGCCCTGCCGTTGGCGCCGATCCGGTAGCCGACCGGGTGCTGCATCCAGGAGTTGGCGGCGAGGATGAAGTACGCGGAGAGGACGGTGCCGAGCGAGACCATCCAGATGCAGGCGAGGTGGATCTTCTTGGGGAGCCGTTCCCAGCCGAAGATCCAGAGTCCGATGAAGGTGGACTCGAAGAAGAAGGCGATCAGGGCTTCCATGGCGAGCGGTGCGCCGAAGATGTCACCGACGAACTTGGAGTAGGCGGACCAGTTCATGCCGAACTGGAACTCCTGGACGATGCCGGTGACCACGCCCATGGCGATGTTGATCAGGAAGAGCTTGCCCCAGAACTTGGTGGCCTTGAAGTACCTGGCCTTGCCGGTGCGGACCCAGGCGGTCTGCAGTCCTGCGGTGAGCGCGGAGAGGCTGATGGTGAGGGGGACGAAGAGGAAGTGGTAGACGGTGGTGATGCCGAACTGCCAACGCGCCATCGTCTCGTGGGCCAGGGCAAGCTCCACGTCTAAGCCTCCTTTGTGAACGTGAACACATTCACAAAGTATTATCGCTCAGGGGTTCGCGGAGGTTGAGGCGGGGGGTGTGTCTCAGCGGGCGGCGGGAATTCGCACCCGGAAGACGGCACCCGCGCCGGGGGTGGTGAGCAGGTCGACCTCGCCGTGGTGGGCCGTGGTCAGGGCCGAGACGATGGCCAGGCCGAGGCCCGCGCCGCCGCCGTCCTGGCGGCTGCGGGAGACGTCCACGCGGTAGAAGCGCTCGAAGACCCGGGCGGCCTGGTCCGGGGTGAGGCCGGGGCCGTGGTCGGCGACCTCGATCACGCCCTGGCCGTCGACGGTGCCGACGCCGATCCGGACCGGGGTGCCGGGCGGGGTGTGCTTGACGGCGTTTCCCACGAGGTTGGTGACCACCTGGCGCAGCCTGGCCTCGTCGCCGAGGACCAGGGCGGCGGTGGGGGCGGTGTCGCCGCCGGGGCCGGTGAGGGCGACCGGGCGGGTGGGGTCGAGGGCGGTGGTGTCGTGCAGGGCGTCGGCGGCGAGGGTGCGCAGGTCCATCGGGGCGAGTTCGAGCGGGCGCTGCTCGTCCAGGCGGGCGAGCGTGAGCAGGTCCTCGACCAGGCCGCCCATCCGGATGGCCTCGCTCTCGATCCGGCCCATGGTGCGCTTGATGTCGGCCTCTTCGCTGAGCGCCCCCATCCGGTAGAGCTCGGCGAAGCCGCGGATGCCCGCGAGCGGGGTGCGGAGTTCGTGGCTGGCGTCGGCGACGAAGCGGCGCATCCGGTCCTCGGAGGCGGCGCGGGCGGCGAAGGCCGATTCGATCTGGGCCAGCATCGAGTTGAGCGAGGCGGCGAGGCGGCCGACCTCGGTGTGCTGGGAGCCCTCGGGCATCCGGTGCGAGAGCGGGTGGCCCGCGGCGATCTCGGTGGCGGTGGTCTCGATCCGGCGCAGCGGCTTGAGCCCGGTGCGGACCGCGAACCAGCCCGCGAGCGCGAGCAGCAGCAGGACGATGCCGCCGATGGCGAGGAAGCCGTGGTTGAGCTTGGCGACGGTGGCGTCGGTGTCCTCCAGCGAGGAGGCGACCACCACATCGGTCACCGTCGGGTCGTCGGTGGCCAGGATCAGCACCCGCCAGTCGCTGCCGCCGTGGTCGCTGGGGACGGTGAAGGGCTTGCCGAGGTGCGCGGCGAGCTGGGCGTCGTCCAGGGTGGGCAGGGCCGGGCGGGGGTCGTTGTTGGTCACCGGCTGGCGCACCAGGTTGCCGTAGCTGCCGTCGGCCAGCCGGAAGGTGACCACGTAGCGGCTGGGCAGCGCCTGGTCGCCGGGGCGGGGGGCGTGCAGCGCGCCGTAGGGCAAGCGCTGGTCGTTCATCGGCTTGGCGAAGCGGGTCAGCTGGTCGTCCACCCGCTGGACGAGTTGGACCTTGACCGTGCCGAGGACCAGCACGTCGCTGACCGCGAGCCCCAGGGCGACCAGGGCGACGGCGAGGACCAGCAGCCGGCCGCGGAGCGACAGGCCGCTACGCAGGCGGGCGACGAAGGACATAGCCGATTCCTCGGACGGTGTGGATCAGCTTGGGGCTGCCTTCGGCCCCCGAGTCGACCTTGCGCCGCAGGTAGGAGATGTAGGACTCGACGATACTGAGGTCGCCGCCGAAGTCGTAGGCCCAGACGTGGTCCAGGATCTGCATCTTGGACACTACCCGGCCGGTGTTGCTCATCAGGTACTCGAGCAGCTTGAACTCGGTCGGCGAGAGCGAGACCTGGCAGCCCGCGCGGACCACCTGGTGGCCGACCGGGTCGAGTTCGAGGTCGGCCACGACCAGGCGTCCCGCGTCGGCGGGGCCGCCGGTGCGGCGGAGGATCGCCCGGATCCTGGCGATCAGCTCCTCGAGGCTGAACGGCTTGGTGACGTAGTCGTCGCCGCCCGCGGTCAGCCCGCTGATCTTGTCGTCCACCCCGTCCTTGGCGGTGAGGAAGATCACCGGGATCCGGTCCCGTTCCCCGCCGCGCCCGGCCGGGCTGCCGGGCTGCTCGTCCCGGAGGCGGCGGACCACGGCGAAGCCGTCCATGTCGGGCAGCATCACGTCGAGCAGCACCAGGTCGGGACGGTGCCTGGCCACGGAGGCGACCGCCTCGGCGCCGGAGGCGGCGGAGGAGACGGCGAAGCCCGCGAAGCGGAGCGAGGCCGAGAGCAGCTCACGGATGTTCGGCTCGTCGTCGACGACCAGGAGGCTGGCTTCGGTGCTGTCCATGAGGGCCCCTGATGGGAGGGAGGCGGAGGGTGAAAGGCACCATACGGTGCTTCTATGAGGAGCTTGTGAGGAGCCGCGGCGTGAGGAGCGTCAGCCCCCGAAACCCCCGAAGCCGCCCGCACCGAACGGGCTGGCGCCCTCGGTGACGGTGGTCGCGGCCAGGTTGCCGGAGCTGTCGGTGGTGCCGCGGACGGTGACCGACTGGCCCGGCTGCAGGTCGGCCAGCTTGCCGTCCTTGGTGACGCTCACCTTGGTGGACTTGCCGGTGGTGACCTTGACCACATTGCCGGAGCTGTCGGTGAGGTAGACGGTGCTGCCGTCGACCAGTTTGACGGTTCCGGTGGTGGCCCCGCCGCCTGCGGCTCCTCCCCCACCGGCTGTCCCACCGGCTGCTCCGGTGCCGCCGGTGCGGCCTGCCGCGGCGCCGCCGCGGTTGAAGCCGGCGAAGGCCGCGGCGGCGTTGTTGCCGCCGCCGCTCTTCTGGTTGTTCTTCTCGACCAGGGCGCCGCCGGCGAAGGCCAGCGCGGCGATCAGGCCGCCGGCCAGCCCCAGGGTGAGCCAGGGCAGCTTGCGGCGCGGCGGCGCGGCCAGTTCGGCGGCGATGTCGCGGGCGTCCGGGGCCTCGGCGAGGATCTCCTCGGGGGTGAGCTCCTCGCTGTCGAGCAGGTCCAGCTCCTGGGCCGGCTCCTCGCGCAGACCGGGGACGAAGGAGTCGGTCTTGACCAGGTCGGTGTGGCGTCCGGCCATGGGTGTTGTCCTTTCCGGGAGTTGACGGTCACTCATGGCGGAGTGCCTCGATCGGGCGCAGGCTGGCGGCGCGGCTGGCCGGGTAGCTGCCGAAGAACAGGCCGATGGCGACGGCGATGCCGAAGGCCCCGTACACCGACTCCGGGATCACCACGGGTTTGATGCCGACGATGGTGAAGTGCGCGCCGATCAGCGCGGCGGCGACCCCGAGGCCGCCGCCGACCAGGGAGAGCAGGGTGGACTCGGCCAGGAACTGGCCCAGGATGACGCCCTTGGGCGCCCCGATGGCCTTGCGGATGCCGATCTCCCGGGTCCGCTCGGTGACGGTGACCAGCATGATGTTGGTGATGCCGATCCCGCCGACCAGGAGGGAGATGGCGGCGACGGCGCCCAGGAGGACGGTGAAGGTCTGGGTGGTGGAGCTCTGGGTGGTCAGCAGCGAGGTCTGGCTGCTGACCCGGAAGTCCACGGCGGTCGGGCTGCTGATGCCGTGCTGGCCCATCAGGATCGTGGTGATCTCGTTCTGGGCGTTGGTGGTGGCGTCGGCGGAGACCGCCTCGACCAGGATCTGGCTGACCGAGCCGAAGCCGGTGAAGGCGTTCTGGACCGTCGGCAGCGGGGCGACCACCACGTCGTCCGGGTCCTGGAAGCCGGTGCCGCCCTTGGTGGCCAGCTCGCCGACCACGGTGAACGGGGTCCCGCCGATGGTGATCTGCTTGCCGATCGGGTCCGTGGTGCCGAACAGGTCGGTCGCGGTGGTGGAGCCGATCACGGCGACCTTGCGGGAGTTGAGCACGTCGTCGTTGCTGAAGTAGTCGCCCTTGGCCACCTTGCTGTTGGACGCCTCGAAGTAGGCCGGGTAGGTGCCGACCACCGAGTTCACGGTGTGCGAGGTGCCCTGGTAGATCGCGGTGCCGGAGGTGGTGACCTCGGGGGCGACGCCCTTGATGTCGGGGGCCTGGCCGGTGTCGGCGAGCGCCTTGGCGTCCGCGACGGTCAGCGGCTTGGTGCTGGTCGCGGTGGAGTTGGCCGAGCCCGCGCCGGAGGTGATGGTGAGCGAGTTGGTGCCCAGCGCCTCGATGGAGTTCTTCACCGCCTGCGAGGAGCCGTTGCCGACGGCGAGCAGCAGGATCACCGCGGCCACACCGATCAGGATGCCCAGCATGGTGAGGCCGGAGCGGACCTTGTTGGCGGCCAGGCCGCCGAAGGCGAACCGCAGCGTCTGGAACGGGTTCATCGCAGGCCCCCGGTGGTGATGTTCTGCGCGTTCTGGGTGTGCAGCGAGTGCGCGGCGAAGTCGTCCGGGTCGAGCATGGCGGGCGGCAGTCCGGTGAGGGGTGCTTGGCGGACGTCGGAGTAGACCTGGCCGTCCACCAGGCGCACGACGCGTTTGGCGTGCCGGGCCACTTCGTCCTCGTGGGTGATCACCACAATGGTGCGGCCGGCGGCGTTGAGGCGGTCGACGATGGCGAGGACGTCGTCGGTGCTGCGGCTGTCGAGGTTGCCGGTGGGTTCGTCGGCGAGCAGCATGGCCGGGGCGGTGACCAGGGCGCGGGCCACGGCGACGCGCTGTTGTTGGCCGCCGGAGAGTTCGTTGGGGCGGTGGTCGGCGCGGTCGGCCAGGCCGACCAGGGTGAGCGCGGCCATGGCCCGGCGGCGGCGTTCGGCCGCCTTCACCCCGGCGTAGGCGAGCGGGAGTTCGACCTGGGCCAGCGCGGTGGTGCGCGGGACCAGGTTGAAGGACTGGAAGATGAAGCCGATCTTGCGGTTCCGGACCAGGGAGAGCTGGCCTTCGTCCAGGTGTCCGACGTCGATGCCGTCGAGCAGGTAGCGGCCCGAGGTGGGGGCGTCCAGGCAGCCGAGGATGTTCATCAGGGTCGACTTGCCGGAACCCGAACTGCCCATGATGGCAACGAAGTCACCCTGGTGGATGGTCAGGTCGATACCCAGCTCGCGGCCCTCGGCGTCACGGGGGCCGCTGAGCGCGTGCACGGCCGCGTCGCCCTGGCCGTAGGTCTTGACCAGGCGGCGTACCGCCAGGATCGGGACCGGGCCGCGTGGCCGGGACGGTTCCGGCGGGGCCTGCTGGACGAGTGGCGGCACCTCCCGCCGGCGCAGCCTCATCCGCGACCGCCACCGAAGCCGCCGCCGCCGAAGCCGCCCGCGCCGGTGCGGGCACGGCCCGCACCGCCGGGGAAGCCGCCGGCCGGGAAACCGCCGGAACCGGAGCTGGCCACGACCGTCAGCTGCACCGTCTGGCCCTGGGTCACCCCGTCGGTGAGCTGGACGTCGGTGTCTCCCTGGATGCCCACGGTTACCGTCTGCCGCTTGGTCGTCCCGTCCGGGAGGACCAGGGTGACCGAGCTGTTGGCGCCGGTCCCGGTGACCGCGGCGGTCGGTACGAACAGCGCGTTGGTCGCCGACCCGGTCACCACCTGCACGCTGGCGCTGAGCCCGGTGCGCAGGGCGGAGGTGTCGCTGGTGATCGCCAGCAGCGCCGCGTACTGCACCGCGCTGCTGGACGAGCCACCGCCGCCGCCGCTGCCGCTGGAGCTGCTGACGGGCAGTGAACTGATGGACAGCAGCTTGGCGTTGAGCACGGTGCTGCTCTGCGCGTTCAGGGTGACCGTCGCCGCCTGGCCGGCCTTCAGCTTCAGCGCGTCGGCCTCGGAGAAGTCGGCGGAGACCTCCATCCCGGTCGGGTTGGTGATCACCACGAAGCCGCTGAGGGCGGTGCTGCTGCTGGAGCTGGAGCTGCTGGACGAGCCGCCGCCGCTGCCGGAGCTGCTGCTGCCGGAGACGGTCTGGCCGACCTTGCCGGCCACCGAGGCGACCGTGCCGGCCACCGGGGCCTTGAGCACGGTGCCGGCCACCGCGCGCTTCGCGGCGTCGACGGCGTTCTGCGCCGAGGTGACCTGCTGCTCGGCCGAGGCCAGCTGGGCCGGGTTCACCGTCGGGGACGGGGTCGCCGCCTGGACGAAGCCGGCGTCCTGGACCTGGGCCTTGTGGCTGGCGGAGGCCGTCGCGGTGGCGGTCGGGGTGGTCGTGGCGGTCGCGGTCGGCCTGCCGGTGGGCTTGGGCGTGCTGGTGGCCGCGGGGGCGGTGCTGCGGCTGTCGCTGAGGTTGCTGCCGCTGGTCCCGCCGGCGTTGCTGCCGCCGCCGCCGCTGTTGTTGTTGCTGTTGGAGCTGTCGCCCTCCTCCACGGCGGTCAGGTTCGCCTGCGCGGAGGTGAGCGAGGCCTCGGCCGAGGTCAGCGTCTCGTTCGCCGAGGTCGGGTCGACCTTGGCCAGCACCTGGCCCGCGGACACCTTCTGGCCTGCGGTGACATCCACCTCGGTGAGCGTCCCGCCGGTGGTGAAACTGACGCCTGCGTCGGTCGGCGAGGTCAGCGACCCCGAGCCGGAGACCGTGGCCAGCACCGTGCCGCGCTCGACAGTCGCCGTCCGGGTGGTGGACTTGGAGCTGCTGCTACTGCTGCTGTTCACGGACGCGTACGCGGCTCCCGCGCCGGTGACCAGCAGCAGGCCGAGTACGGAGTTCAACAGGACGGCCCTGCGCCGTCGTGGGAGCACCTTCATGGCGCACAGACTGGCTTGGACTTCATGCGAAGCTCTGGGAGCCATCTGGGAGTTCGCTGGGTACGGTCACACCGGTGCGATCAACGATTGCCTGACATAGTGGGGCACAAGGGTCGCCCGCGGGTGATCGGGGGGGGTGCTGTCCGGTTCGGCTCCCAGGGAATTGCCAGACTTCGTACAGCCGATACGCACCCCGGTGCGGTGAGGTCTGGCTTTATGACCCGCCTCCACCCTCGTGCCCTCGCCGCCGCCGGGATAGTCAGCCTCGGCGCGCTACTGCTGTCGGGCTGCTCCTCCTCGTCCGCCAAGACCGCGACGGCCCAGCCGTCCGCGTCCGGTTCCGGCAGCGCGCAGTTCAGCGCGTACCGGGACTGCCTGGCCAAGCACGGTGTCACCATGCCCACCGGCCGCCCGGGCGGCTTCGGCGGCAATCGGAGCGGTCGGCCCAGTGGCGGGTTCAGCCGCAACCCCAGCTTCCACCCGAGCAACCGTCCCAGCGGCGGTTACGGCGGCGGCGGGTTCGGCGGCTTCGGCGGGGCCTCGGCCAACCCCAGCGCGCAGGCCGCGCTGAAGGCCTGCGCCTCGCTGGCCCCGCAGGGCGGCTTCGGCGGACGCGGCGGTGGCGGTGCCGGCAACACCGCGCTGGCGGCCTTCACCAGCTGCATGAAGGACCACGGGGTGACCCTCCCAGCGAACGGCGGCCTGCGGTCGCTGAACACCGCCGACCCGAAGACCGCCGCCGCCTACAAGGTCTGCAAGGCGCTGCTGCCCACCCCGGGCGCCACTCCGGCGCCCACGCCGACTGCCTGAATCGGCCTCCCTGCCCGTCCCCGCCACCGCGGCCATCGCTCAGCCTCCCTGGGTGACCGTGGTGGCGGCGACGTTTCCGGAGCTGTCGGTGCTGCCCTCGACCGTGACGGTCTGGCCCGGCAGCAGGTCGGCGGTGGTACCGGTCTTGGCCGTGGTGATCTTGGTGGTGCCCTTGGTGGTCACCTTCACCACGCTGCCCGAACTGGTGGTCAGGTAGAGGGTGTCGCCGTCGACCAGCTTCACCGTGCCCGAGGTCGAGTCGCCGGTCGCCGCCCCGCCGGTACCGCCCGCGCCGCCGAAGCCGGCGAAGCCGCTGGGGCGGGTCCCGGTCGGCAGGCCGCCCGCGCTGCTGGTCCCGTTGTTCTTCTGGTAGTACGCGCCGCCGGCGAAGGCCGCCCCGGCGACCATGCCGGCCACCAGCAGCAGCCGCAGCCAGGGCAGCTTGCGGCGGGGCGGGGCGGCCAGTTCGGCGGCGATGTCGCGGGCGTCCGGGGCCTCGGCCAGGATCTCCTCGGGGCCGGGTCCGTAGACGTCGGGCAGCTGCGGATTGCCTGCCTTGACCAGCTCTGTTGTCGCCGCTTCGCTGTGGCGTCCAGCCATGTCGATCGTCCTTTCGGGGGTCTGCGGTCGTTCGGGGAGGCGGGAGTCACTCATGGCGCAGCGCCTCGATCGGGCGCAGGCTCGCCGCGCGGTTGGCCGGGTAGCTGCCGAAGAACAGGCCGATGGCGACCGAGATGCCGAAGGACCCGTACACCGAGGACGGCATGATCACCGGTTTGATGCTGACGATGGTGAAGTGCGCGCCGAACAGCGCGACCAGCACCCCGAGCCCGGCGCCGATGATCGACAGCAGGATGGCCTCGGCCAGGAACTGGCCCAGGATGACGCCCTTGGGCGCCCCGATGGCCTTGCGGATGCCGATCTCCCGGGTCCGCTCGGTGACGGTGACCAGCATGATGTTGGTGATCCCGATCCCCCCGACCAGGAGCGAGATGCCCGCCACCGCGCCGAGCAGGACTGTGAAGGTCTGGGTGGTGGACGCCTGGGTGCTGAGCAGCGAGGTCGCGCTGCTGATCTGGAAGTCGGCGGCGCTGGCGCTGGTGATGCCGTGCTGGCCCATCAGGATGGTGCTGATCTCGTTCTGCGCCGCGGTGATCGTCGACGAGGACGCGGCCTGGACCACGATCTGGCTCAGCGAGCCGAAGCCGGTGAAGGCGTTCTGCACCGTGGTCAGCGGGGCGACGATCACGTCGTCCGGGTCCTGGAAGCCGCTGCCGCCCTTGGTGGCCAGCTCGCCGACCACGGTGAAGGGGGTGCTGCCGATGGTGATCTGCTTGCCGATCGGGCTGATCGTGCCGAACAGGTCGGTGGCGGTGGTGGACCCGATCACCACGACCTTGCGGTCGTTCAGCACGTCGTCGTTGCTGAAGTAGTCGCCCTTGGCGACCTTGCTGTTGGACGCCTCGAAGTAGGCGGTGTAGGTGCCGACGATCGAGCTGACGGTGTGTGAGACGCCTTGGTAGAGCGCTGTTCCCGAGGTGGTGACCTCCGGGGCGACGCCCTTGATGTCGGGGGCCTTGGCGGTGTCCGCGAGCGCCTTGGCGTCCGCGACGGTCAGCGGCTTGGTGCTGGTCGCGGTGGAGGTGCTGCTGTTGCCGGTGCCCGAGGTGACGGTCAGCGCGTCGGTGCCGAGCGCGGAGATCGACGCCTTGACCGCGGCCGAGGAGCCGTTGCCGACGGCAAGCAGGAGGATCACCGCGGCCACGCCGATCAGCACGCCCAGCATCGTCAGCATCGATCTGACCTTGTTGGCGGCGAGCCCGGCGAAGGCGAACCGCAGGGTCTGGAGCGGGTTCATCGCAGGCTCCCCGTGGTGATGTTCCGGGCGTTCTGGGTGTGCAGGGAGTGGGTGGCGAACCAGTCCGGGTCGAGCAGGGCAGGGGGCAGTCCGGTCAGCGGCGCCTGGCGGACGTCGGAGTAGACCTGGCCGTCGACCAGGCGGACCACGCGTTTGGCGTGCCGGGCCACCTCGTCCTCGTGGGTGATCACCACGACGGTGCGGCCGGCGGCGTTGAGGCGGTCGACGATGGCCAGGACGTCGTCGGTGCTGCGGCTGTCGAGGTTGCCGGTGGGCTCGTCGGCGAGCAGCATGGCCGGGGCGGTCACCAGGGCGCGGGCCACGGCGACGCGCTGCTGCTGGCCGCCGGACAACTCGTTGGGGCGGTGGTCGGCGCGGTCGGCCAGGCCGACCAGGGTCAGCGCCGCCATGGCCCGGCGACGGCGCTCGGCCTTGCGCACTCCGGCGTAGGCGAGCGGCAGTTCGACCTGGGCCAGCGCGGTGGTGCGCGGGACCAGGTTGAAGGACTGGAAGATGAAGCCGATCTTGCGGTTCCGGACCAGGGAGAGCTGGCCTTCGTCGAGGTGTCCGACGTCCAGGCCGTCCAGCAGGTAGCGGCCGGAGGTGGGCGCGTCCAGGCAGCCGAGGATGTTCATCAGCGTCGACTTGCCCGAACCCGAACTGCCCATGATGGCAACGAAGTCACCCTCATGGATGGTCAGGTCCACGCCCTGCGGGCGGTCCTCCTGGTCCACCGGGCCGCGCAGCGCGTGCACCGCGGCCTCACCCGTGCCGTAGGACTTCACCAGGCGGCGCACCGCGATGATCGGCGGACGCGGGGCCGTCATCGGGCACCTCCGCCACCGGCGCCGCCGCCGGGGATCGCGCCGGCGCCAGCGCCGCCGCCGCGGTTGAAGCCGCCGCCACCGCCGGGGAACCCGCCGCTGCCGGACTGGGAGACGACGGTGATCTGCACCTTCTGGCCCAGCGTCAGTCCGGACAGGATCTGGATGCCGCTGGTGCCCTCGACCCCGACCGTCACCGATGTGGTCTTGGTACTGCCGTCGGCGTTGAGCACGGTGACGGTACGGGTGGTCCCGGTGCCGTTCACCGCCGCGGTCGGCAGGTACAGCGCGTCGGACGCCTCGCCGGTGGCCACCGCGACGGTGGCCGAGAGGCCGGTCCGCAGGGCGCTGGTGGGGCTGGTGACCACCAGCGTCGCCTGGTACTGCACCGCGGTGGACGAGCTGCCGGAGGAACTGCTGCTCACCGGAAGCGAACTGACGGACACCACCTTGGCGTTGAGGGTGGCACTGGTCGCGCTCAGGGTGACCGTGGCGCCCATGCCCTTCTTCAGCTTCAGCGCGTCGGTCTCGGAGAAGTCCGCGGTCACCTGCATCCCGGTCGGGTTGGTGATCACCACGAAGCCGGTCGGGGTGGTGGAGCTGCTGGTGGTGGTCGAACTGCCGCTGCTCGTCCCGCCCGAGCCGCCGGAGCCGCCGGACGTGGTGCCGGAGACGGTGTCGCCCACCTTGTTGCTGACCGAGGCCACGGTCCCGGCGACGCTGGCCTTCAGCACCGTGCCGTCCACGGCCGCCTGCGCGCTGGCGACCGTGCTGGTCGCCTGCTTCACCTGGGCCTGCGCCGAGGCCACGGCGGTGGCGCTGACGGTGGCCGTGCTGCTCGAACCGGTGCTGGTGCCGTCCTCGGCCGCGGTCAGCTGGGCGTCGGCGGTGGCCAGCGCGGCCTGCGCCTCGGCCAGGGTGGCCTCGGCGCTGGTCGGGTCGACCTTGGCCAGCACCTCGCCCTTGGTGACGGTGTCGCCGGCCTTGACGTAGACCTTGGTCACCGTCCCGCCGGTGACGAAGCTGTCGCCCGCGTCGGAGGGGGAGACCAGCGACCCCGAGCCGCTGACCGTCGCCAGGACGGTGCCCCTGGCGACGGTCGCGGTGGTGGTGGTCGTACTGGCCTTCGCCGTGCTGCTGCCGGTGCCGACCGAGGCGTAGGCGGCCCCGGCGCCGGCGAGCAGCCCCAGGGCGAGCAGGGAGTTGAGCAGAACGGCTCTGCGCCGTCGTGGAAGCACCTTCATGGCCGGGAGCCTGGCCGGGCATTCCTTCGATCAGCTGACCGGTTCCTGGGAACTCACCGGGAACGGAACGCCGCCAGGAAGCGGGGATTTCCGGCAGAACGCCCCTCTTCCTGGGACGACGCTCCCGGGGCGGCCCCCGGAGCGGGCCGCCGCTCCCAGAAACCCCCTAAGCCCTGGACAGTGCCTTGCTAACCGGCCGGACCGGTCAGAGGCCCTTGCGGAACAGCTCGGCCGCGCCCAGGAAGAGGTCGTTGGCCTCCACCTCGCCGATGGTCACCCGGACGCCCTCGCCCGCGAACGGGCGGACGATCACCCCGGCCGCCGCGCAGGCCGCGGCGAAGTCCGTGGTCCGCTCGCCCAGCCGCAGCCAGACGAAGTTGGCCTGGGAGGCCGGCAGGGTCCAGCCCTGGGCGGCCAGCGCGGCCTCGACCCGGTCCCGCTCGGCGACCAGCGCGGCCACCCGCTCCAGCAGGGCCGGCTCGGAGCGGAGCGAGGCGACGGCGGCGTCCTGGGCGAGCTGGCTGACGCCGAACGGCACCGCGGTCTGCCGCAGCGCGTTGGCGACCGGCTCGTGCGCGATGGCGAAGCCCACCCGCAGCCCGGCCAGGCCGTAGGCCTTGGAGAAGGTGCGCAGCACGCAGACATTGGGGCGGTCCCGGTAGAGCTCCACCCCGTCCGGCACCTCGGGGTCGCGGACGAACTCGGTGTAGGCCTCGTCCAGGACCACCAGCACGTCGGAGGGGACCGCGTCCAGGAAGCGCTCCAGCTCGGCGCGGCGGACCACGGTGCCGGTCGGGTTGTTGGGGTTGCAGACGAAGATGAGCCGGGTCCGCTCGGTCACCGCCGCCAGCATCGCGTCCAGGTCGTGCACATCGCCCTCGGTGAGCGGGACCGGGACCGCGGTCGCGCCGCTGATCTGGACGATGATCGGGTACGCCTCGAACGAGCGCCAGCCGTAGACGACCTCGTCGCCGGGGCCCGCGGTGGCGTGGACCAGCGACTGGGCCACGCCGACCGAGCCGGTGCCGGTGGCGAGGTGCGACTCGGGGACGCCGTAGCGCTGGGCCAGCTCGGCGACCAGGCCCGCGCAGCCCATGTCCGGGTAGCGGTTCAGCGTCCCGGCGGCGGCCAGGGCGGTCTCCAGCACGCCGGGCAGCGGCGGGTACGGGTTCTCGTTCGACGAGAGCTTGAACGCCGGCGCGCCGTCGGCGCCCCCGGCCGGCTTGCCCGGCTTGTAGGTCGGGATGCCCCGGAGGGCCTCCCGCAGTCGGGGGCCGTGCTGCGGCACTGGGGTCTCGCTCACCGTGGTCATCCTTCGCGCGTCCGGTCCTGCGTCTGGGTCGAGATCACCATACGAGCCGATCGGTGATATCTCACCCGTGCGGGTGACATGTCCGGTTGCGACCGGGACGACGCTTCGTCTGCCGCAGCCCCGGCCGGTAGTGGAAACGCAGGGAATGCCAAGCGATTGGTCATGGGCGCAGGGGCAAAGAGCACAAATGCTCATGGAGAATCGTATCTGCGGCAAACAATCGCACACCCCCCACAACTGTCCCTAGTGGGCCATACGATCGTTCCGACATGACAGCAGCAGCAGCCAACCAGAGCGGCCGGGGACCCACCCACACCCGGCGGATGGAGCGAGCCGGGATCCGCGATGTGGCAGCCGCGGCCGGCGTCTCCATCACCACCGTCTCGGACGCCCTGAACGGCAAGGGCCGACTCCCGGACGAGACCCGCAGCAAGGTCCGCGAGGTCGCCGAACGGCTGGGCTACCGCCCGTCCGCCGCCGCCCGCACCCTGCGCACCGGGCGGTCCGGGCTGATCGGCCTGACCGTCACCACCTACGGCCAGGAACCCTTCACCTTCACCGAGTTCGCCTACTTCGCGGAGATGGCGAGGGCGGCCACCTCGGCCGCGCTGACCCGCGGCTACGCCCTGGTGGTGCTGCCCGCCACCTCGCGCCACGACGTCTGGGGCAATGTCGCCCTGGACGGCACCGTGGTGATCGACCCGGCCGACCACGACCCCATGGTCGCCGAGCTCTACCGGCAGGGCCTGCCCGTGGTCAGCGACGGCAAGCCGGGCAACTGCCCGGTCACCGCCTGGGTCGACAACGACCACGCCAGCGCGGTGCTGGAGATCCTGGACCACCTGGCCGAGGCGGGCGCCCGGCGGATCGGGCTGCTCACCGGCACCAGCACCGACACCTACACCCGGCTCAGCACCGAGGCCTACCTCGGCTGGTGCCGCCGGGTCGGCCAGGAGCCGCTGTACGAGGCCTACCCGGCGCACGACCCCTGCGCCGGCGCGGTCGCCGCCGACCGGCTGCTGGCCCGCCCCGACCGCCCGGACGCGGTGTACGGGCTGTTCGACCCCAACGGCACCGACCTGCTCGCCGCCGCCCGCCGCTACGGCCTGCGGGTCCCCGAGGACCTGCTGCTGGTCTGCTGCAGCGAGAGCGACGTCTACGCCAGCACCGAGC
The DNA here is from genome assembly GCF_042511045.1 of Streptacidiphilus alkalitolerans. Lineage (NCBI taxonomy): Bacteria > Bacillati > Actinomycetota > Actinomycetes > Kitasatosporales > Streptomycetaceae > Streptacidiphilus > Streptacidiphilus alkalitolerans. The sequence goes on along the minus strand of NZ_JBHEZX010000005.1, from coordinate 544,709 downwards.
CGCCGATCACCACCCTGTCGCTGAAGCCGCAGCGGATCGGCACCACCGTGGTCAACCTGCTGATCGACGCCATCGAGGGCGTCGGCGCCTTCGCCGGGCGCGGCGGCCACCGGCTCGGCGGCTCCGGCCTGTCCGGGGGGCGGGCCGCCTATGTCCCGCCGCCCGCCTACGGCGAGATCCCGGAGGGGCAGCTGATGCCCACCGAGCTGATCATCCGCCGCTCCTCCCAGCGGCGCTCGCCGCGCACGACGGTGAGCGCTCCCCGGGTTCCCGGCGAGGGCTGAGGCCGCTTCCGGAAACCGGTTGATACAGCTGGAAAACCTACCGAAAAGGCACCGCCGCCGCGCCGGCTCACGCGTATCGTGCGGATTGATCCGCCCCAGGTGCGTACGCCGCGAAGACCAGCTTCCTATGATGGCCAAATGACAGGTGGACCCTTGTACGCCCGGCCTGACCTGCCGGACCCAAGCCCCCGCGCGCCCGAGCAGCCGCACCGGGCGGCCGAGCCGGGCGACGGGTCCACGGTGTACGACTTCTTCACGCCACCCGAGCGCACCCCCGCCCCCGGGTACGCCGCCGTGCCGCACGACCCGCCGACCATCGAACTGGTGCCGGTGGTGCCGGCCGCCGCCGAGGCCCACCCGCGGCACCCGGCCACCCTGGTCGAGCCGCTCGGCCAGGACGGGGACGACCCCGGCGGGCCGCTCTACGTGGTCGGCGACATCCACGGCTACCTGCAGGAACTCCTGGACGGCCTGCACGCCGAGGGCCTGATCGACGCCGAGGGCCACTGGTCGGCCGGCCGCTCCCGGATCTGGTTCCTCGGCGACTTCACCGACCGCGGCCCGGACGGGATCGGGGTGATCGACCTGGTGATGCAGCTCGCCGCCGAGGCCGCCGCCGCCGGCGGCTACTGCCGCGCGCTGATGGGCAACCACGAACTGCTGCTGCTCGGCGCGGACCGCTACGGCGACCAGGCGGTCCAGTCCAGCGCGGGCACCGCCTCCTTCCTGGCCGCCTGGCGGCTCAACGGCGGCCAGCCGACCGACATGGAGCGGCTGGAGGACCACCACGTCGCCTGGCTCACCCGGCTCCCGGCCATGGTGGTCGAGGACGACCACCTGCTGCTGCACTCCGACACCACCGCCTACCTGGAGTACGGCGACTCGGTCGACGCCGTCAACGACGCCATCCACGAGGTACTCAACCGCGGTGACGGCGACGAGTGGTGGGACTGCTTCCGGCGGCTGACCAAGCGCTTCGCCTTCCGCGGCGACGCCGGGCCGGCGTCCGCCCGCGAGCTGCTGGACGCCTTCGGCGGGGAACGGGTGGTGCACGGCCACAGCCCGATCCCCTACCTGCTCGGCGACACGCCCGCCGAGGACGGGCACCCGGCGCAGCGGGTCACCGGTCCGCACGTCTACGCCGACGACCTCGCCGTGGCCATGGACGGCGGCGTCACCATGGAGGGCGAGGGCCGGCTGCTGATCGCCAGACTGCCGCTCGAACAGACGGTCCCGTCCCACTGACCCCGGTGCTGACAGAGCGTCACAGTCCGTGCCGGACAGCGCCACAGGCATGTGCCGGAGGCAACCCACGCCCCATCCACCCCGGAAAATCCGGAAACTGACTGTCACCCTGTCCGAACTGGCCTCTACCATCGAGGTATCCGTCCTGAGGCCCGCGACCCGAACCACTCCACGGGTAGCCGACGGGCCGTTCGGGGGATAGGTGGAAGATGGACAACGCTCCGTTCCTGCAGGCCGAGGACAAGCTCGACTACGCGCGGATCCTCGAGGAACTGCTGCACAACGAACAGGTCCGCGCCGCCCTGCGGCGCGCGCCAACCGGCCCCAACGTCGAACAGCTGCACACCCGCGCCATGACCGCCTACGCCGAGGTCTCGGCCACCGCTGCGGCCGAGTACAGCTACTTCGTCCAACTGCGGGACCAGGCCCGGCAGACCGCGATCGTCCCGGCCTGGGACCGGATCGGCGGTGACGAGCCGACCCAGTGGCAGGCGCCCGAGAGCGCCTTCACCGCGGCCGAACGGGCCGGCTGGGTGCCGCTGATCGCCGTGCTGCTGCCGATCCTGTCCGGACTCAGCGGGCTGGTGCTGCTGCTGTTCGGCTGGGCCCTGCTGGCCGACCACAGCAGTTCCGGCCATCCGATGATCTCGGCCGGGCTGGTCGCCCTGGTCATCTGCACCGCGTCGATCTGCGGCGACATCATCGGACTGCTGCTCACCGCCAACCGCGACGGGCACACCCCGCCGGACGGCCGCAACCCCGAGCTCTACGCGGAACTGGCCAAGGCCAGGGAGACCTGGCACGGCGCGCTCCGCGAACGCGGCCTGCTGCCGTACCTGCTGGCGCAGTTGGGCACGGTGCCGAGGCCGCCCGGTCCGCGCCCGGCCGGGGTGAGCCTGGTCCGCGCCCGGCCCCGGCTCGGCTTCAGCAGCCCGGGCTTCACCAGCCCCGGCTCGGAGCGGATCAGCGACCGCGACGGGGAGGAGGTCGAGCAGCAGGAGGGCGAGATCCACTTCAGCAGCCCCGGCTTCACCAGCCCCGGGCCGGAGCGGATCACCGACGAGCGCGGCCATGAGATCGCCCCGTCCGAGGACGACGAGCCGCACTTCAGCAGCCCGCGCTTCACCAGCCCCACCTTCCAGGTCCCCCGGCAGGACCCGGACGTGCTCAGCCCGCACGTCCCGCCGCCGGTGGTGGCGCCCCCGGTGCCGGGACCGCGCCCGTCCTCCCGCTTCCTCAGGAACGACGACGACGAGGACGCGGACGTCAACGGGGGCCGGCGGTAGTCACCGCCGGCCCCGGCCGACCTGGTACGGCTACCGCTTAGCGGTCACTGCTTCGCGGTCAGCTCGGCCGCGACCAGCTCGGCGATCTGCACCGCGTTCAGCGCCGCGCCCTTGCGCAGGTTGTCGTTGGAGACGAACAGCGAGAGCCCGTGCTCCACGGTCTCGTCCGCCCGGATCCGGCCCACGTAGGAGGGGTCCTGGCCGGCCGCCTGCAGCGGGGTCGGGATCTCGGAGAGCTCCACGCCGGGCGCGTCCGCGAGCAGCTCGCGGGCGCGGTCCGGGCTGATCGGCCGTGCGAAGCGGGCGTTGATCTGCAGTGAGTGGCCGCTGAACACCGGGACCCGGACGCAGGTGCCGGACACCTTGAGGTCCGGGATCTCCAGGATCTTCCGGCTCTCGTTGCGGAGCTTCTGCTCCTCGTCGGTCTCGTTCAGGCCGTCGTCCACGATGGACCCGGCCAGCGGCAGCACATTGAACGCGATCGGACGGACGTACTGCTTGGGCTCGGGGAATTCCAGCGCCGCGCCGTCATGGGTCAGCGCGCTGGCCTTGGACCCCACCGCGTCGATCTGGCCCTGCAGTTCGGCGACGCCGTTCAGGCCGCTGCCGGACACCGCCTGGTAGGTGGCAACCACCAGCGCGGCCAGCTCCGCCTCCTGGTGCAGTGGGCGCAGCACCGGCATGGCCGCCATGGTGGTGCAGTTCGGGTTGGCGATGATGCCGAGCGGCCGGTCCGCGATGGCGTGCGGGTTGACCTCGGAGACCACCAGCGGCACCTGCGGGTCCGAGCGCCAGCCGGAGGAGTTGTCGATCACCACGGCGCCGGCGGCGGCGACCTTGGGCGCGAGCGCCAGCGAGGCCGTCTTCCCGGCGGAGAAGATCACGATGTCCAGACCGGCGTAGTCGGCGGTGTCCGCGTCCTCGACGGTGACCGTGCCGTCCTTCCAGGGCAGTTCCTTGCCGGCCGAGCGGGCCGAGGCGAACAGCCGCAGCTCCGTCACCGGGAAGTCCCGCTCCTCGAGGATCCGGCGTACAACGCCACCGACCTGGCCCGTGGCACCCACAATTCCCATCTTCATGCCACCAGGGTAGGCGGCCCCGGCAAGAGGGCCGATCGAATATCCGCCGATCGGACAGCCCCGCCGCAGGCTTGTTCTACAAGTTCTCCGGCGGCCGTACGCGCTGTCGGGAAATCCACCACTTGGCGTAACCGTAGGACGATCAGATCGTTGCTCAGAGTGCGCACGAGCAATCCGAGTGAGATGACGCGGCGAGTACCCAAGTGGGAGTTGGCCGGTTAGGTCCGGCCCATGGAATCTGTGGACGTATGCGACTCGTGCCCTTGACCGTCCAGGTGGGACGGCCCTGAGCCCCGGGATGGGGGCATCCATTCCATTCATCCCATACGAAGGGGAAGGCAGAGTCATGCCACCCGAAGTAGCCCTGCTGGAGTCCCGCGCCCTGCGCGCGAGCGTCAGCACCCGCACCGAGGTCCTGGACCGGGTCAAGGCCCTGTCCCTGCTCCCGGACGACATCCACGTCACCACGAGGATGGTCGCCGACTACTACGAGGTCGGGATCGAGGCCATCCAGTCCTTGATCAAGGAGCACCGAGACGAGCTGGCCGACACCGGCTACCGCGTTATCGCAGGTCAGGAACTGATGTCCTTCAAGAACATCAGTGGCGTACATGCCAGGACGCCCTCCCTGGCCCTGTTCCCCCGCCGCGCCGTCCTGTACGTCGGGATGCTGCTGCGGGACAGCGAGGTCGCCCGCCGGGTCCGCACCTACCTCCTCGACACCGAGGCGGCGGCGGGCCGGCCCGAGCCGGAGGTCGCGCCGCCGTACTGGGGCCTGCCGCCCGGTCGGCGGCTCGGCCCGGGGCCGCACTGGGACGAGCACGAGTACCTCCAGGCCCACCCGGAGGCGTACGTGCCCGAGCAGTACACCGGCCCTGACCAGGCCCGACTCGCGGACTGGACCCGGTCCGTGGACCGGCGTCTGGACGCGCACGGGCGGGTGATCGGCGCGATGAGCGAGCAGCTCTGCCGCGTCGGTGACGACGTCCGTGAGATCCGCAGTGACGTGTCGGCGATGAGCCAGGACATGTCCGAGCTGCGCCAGGGGATGGCCCAGCTCAACCGTCGGCGCCGCTGACACCCGGTTGTCCACAGGCTGCCCTCACTGCGGGTGGCCTGTGGACAACTCCACCGGGGGCTCCCGGCCGTCACCATGAGTCGGATACCGTCCGCCCCATGACCGACTCCGCCTCCACCGCCCCCGCACACCCCGGCCTCCCCGCGACCGGCCGTTCGACCGCCGAGCTGCTCGCCGACCTGGCCGCGCTCCGCGCCGCCGACCTGCCGACCAGGGGCCGCCGCACCACCGCCTACGTCTACGACAGCGGACGCCCCGAGGTCCGCGCGGCGGCGGAGCAGGCCTACCTGGCGATGCTGGAGGTCAACGGCCTCGACCCGACCGCGTTCCCCAGCGTCGTCGCGCTGGAGCGCCAGGTCGTCGGGGCCACCGCCGCCCGTCTCGGCGGGGACGACGCCACCCCCGGCATCTTCACCAGCGGCGGGACCGAGTCGATCATCCTGGCCGTCAAGGCCGCCCGCGACGCCCGCCCGGACCTCACCGACCCCGAGCTGGTCATACCGGCCACCGCCCACGCGGCCTTCCACAAGGCCGGCGCCTACCTGGGGGTCCGGGTCGTCAGCACCCCGGTCGACCCGGCCACCTTCCGCGCCGACCCGGACGCGATGGCCGCCGCCCGCACCGACCGCACCGTCCTGGTCGTCGCCTCCGCCCCCTCCTACGCCCACGGTGTGATCGACCCGGTCGCCGAGATCGCCGCCGACGCGGCGCGGCGCGGGATCCCCTGCCATGTCGACGCCTGCGTCGGCGGCTGGCTGCTGCCCTGGCTGGCCGACGCGGGCGCGCCGGTACCGGCCTTCGACCTGTCCGTCCCCGGCGTCACCTCGCTCTCCTGCGACCTGCACAAGTTCGGCTACGCGCCCAAGGGGGCGTCGGTGCTGCTGTTCCGCGACGAGGCCATGCGCCTGCGCGCCTACTACGCCTGCGCCGTCTGGCCCGGCTACACCGTGGTCAACCCCACCGTCCAGAGCAGCAAAGGAGCCGGGCCGCTGGCCGGAGCCTGGGCCACGATGCAGGCCCTGGGCGAGGACGGCTACCGCGAGTTGGGCCGCGCCGCGCTCGCGGCCACGGCCCGGGTGATCGAGGGCGTCAAGGCCATCGAAGGACTCACCGTCCTGGGCTCGCCGGACGCGACCCTGGTCGCCCTCGGCACCGATGCCGACCTGGACCTCTTCGCCCTCGCCGACGAGAGCCGGGCCCGCGGCTTCTTCCTCCAGCCGCAGTTGAGCGTGGACGGGCTGCCGGCCAACCTCCACCTCACCCTGACCGGCGTCAGCGCCGAGGGTGTCGAGGACCTGCTCGCGGTCCTGGCCGAATCCGCCGACGCGGTCCGCCCACTGGGGCCGCCGCGACCCCCGGCCGACATCGTCGCCCTGCTGGAGCAGGTGGACCTGACCGAGCTCGACAACGCCACCTTCGCCGCGCTGCTGCCGGCCGCCGGCATCGACCTGAGCAGCGCCGACGGCCCCGCCAGGATGGCCCCGGTCAACCGCCTCCTCGACGCCCTCCCCCCGGCCGTCCGCGAACTCATCGCCACCCGCTTCCTCTCCGCCCTCTACAGCCCCCACCTGGGCGGCTGACCCGCGGTTCGGCACCTGGAGTCCCCTCGTGCTCCAGGTGCCGCACCGGCGTGCGGGGCGGGTCAGTCCGCCAGCGGCAGGTAGACCCGGTTGCCGGCAGCGGCGAACTCCGCCGACTTGGCCCGCATCCCCGCCTCGGCGTCCAACGCGGCGCCGTACTCCTCGCGGATGCCGTGCGAGATCTTCATGGAGCAGAACTTCGGCCCGCACATCGAGCAGAAGTGGGCGGTCTTGGCCGGTTCGGCCGGGAGGGTCTCGTCGTGGAAGGCGCGGGCCGTCTCCGGGTCGAGGGCCAGGTTGAACTGGTCCTCCCAGCGGAACTCGAAGCGGGCGTCGGAGAGGGCGTCGTCCCAGTCCTGGGCGCCGGGGTGGCCCTTGGCGAGGTCCGCCGCGTGGGCGGCGATCTTGTAGGTGATCACGCCGGTCTTCACGTCGTCGCGGTCGGGCAGGCCGAGGTGCTCCTTGGGGGTGACGTAGCAGAGCATCGCCGTCCCCCACCAGGCGATCATCGCCGCGCCGATGCCCGAGGTGATGTGGTCGTAGCCGGGGGCGACGTCCGTGGTGAGCGGGCCGAGTGTGTAGAAGGGGGCCTCGTCGCAGATCTCCTTCTGCAGGTCCATGTTCTCCTTGATCTTGTGCATCGGGACGTGGCCCGGGCCCTCGATCATCACCTGCACGTCGCGGGCCCGGGCGATCCGCCCCAGCTCGCCGAGGGTGGTCAGCTCGGCGAACTGCGCCTCGTCGTTGGCGTCCGCGATCGACCCGGGCCGCAGGCCGTCGCCGAGCGAGTAGGTGACGTCGTAGGCCCGCAGGATGTCGCAGAGCTCCTCGAAGTTGCTGTAGAGGAAGTTCTCCTGATGGTGCGCCAGGCACCAGGCCGCCATGATCGAGCCGCCGCGCGAGACGATCCCGGTCTTCCGACGGGCCGTCAGCGGGACGTGCCGCAGCAGCACCCCGGCGTGCACGGTCATGTAGTCGACGCCCTGCTCGCACTGCTCGATCACGGTGTCGCGGTAGACGTCCCACCCCAGGTCCTCGGCCTTGCCGTCGACCTTCTCCAGCGCCTGGTAGAGCGGCACGGTGCCGATCGGGACGGGGGAGTTGCGCAGGATCCACTCCCGGGTGGTGTGGATGTTGCGGCCGGTGGAGAGGTCCATCACGGTGTCGGCGCCCCAGCGGGTGGCCCAGGACATCTTCTCGACCTCCTCCTCGATCGAGGAGGTGACCGCCGAGTTGCCGATGTTGGCGTTGATCTTCACCAGGAACCGGCTGCCGATCAGCATCGGCTCGACCTCGGGGTGGTTCACGTTCACCGGGAGCACGGCCCGGCCCGCGGCGATCTCGGTCCGGACGAGCTCCGGGTCCAAACCCTCCCGGAGCGCGGCGAACTCCATCTCGGCGGTGACGACGCCCCGCCGGGCGTAGCCGAGCTGGGTCACCGCCGCGCCTTCCCGGGCCCGGCGCGGGCGCCGCGGGCGGCCGGGGAACACCGCGTCCAGGTTGGCCAGGCCGCCGCCGGCGCCGGCGCCACCGCCGGGACCGCCGCGTCCTGCGGAACCACCGCGCGGCGCGGTGTGCTTCAGGCCGTCGTCCTCGGGGCGGCCCTCCCGCCCGTGGTACTCCTCGGTGTCGCCGCGCTGGCCGATCCAGCCCTCCCGCAGCGGCGGCAGGCCGCGCCGGACGTCCGCGGTGTACTCCGGGTCGGTGTACGGGCCGGAAGTGTCGTACAGCGGGACGGTCCGGCCGTTGCCCAACCGCACCTCCCGGTAGGGAACCCGCAGGTCGGGACGGGAGCCGGCGGCACTCCCGGTCCGGTACGCCTTGCGCCAGGCGGGGGTGGGGTAGCCGGTGCCGGTGCTGTCGGCGACAGTCGTGGCGGCAGGCTGTTGCTGCTGCTGTGCGTCGTACGTGGTCATCAGACCTACTTCTCCCTACGCCGGCATTACCCGGTCAGGTTCGTGCGGTCGGCGCAAGCAGCTGCCGTACGGATGGATCCGCAACGGCGGTCAGCGCCCTCTCAGCCCGGTGCTCCGAGCTCCCGCGTCTGCAATCGAGATGTCGCCCACCGTAGCGACCCCGGCCCCGGCTTGGCCAGAGGGCCTCCGAAGCCCCACCCGTCGACACCCGTCGACACCCGTCGCCCCCCGGACCCACCCGTCGCCGCCCGGCCACGCCCGGCCAGGCCCGTCCCCGCCCGTCGCCGCACCCGCGCCCCGGTCCCGGCAGGGCTCCCACCCGTCGCTCAGCCTGGTCGGGTACCGTGCAGCACTGCGCGCGTCTCCGGAAGGACCCTCTCCCGTGGCTGACCACCCCCATGAGCACGGCCACGACAGCGGCCACAGCGGACACAGCCACGACCACGGCCCGGCCACCCCGGCCTCCCGGCGGCTGCGCCGGATCATCGCCGCGGTGCTGATCCCGTTCGCGGTCGCGGTGGTCGCCGGGATGGTGCTGATGTGGCCGGGACGGCTGCCCGCGCACGCCTCCACCGGCCTGGGCTTCGACCAGGCGACGGTCACCGGCACGGTCACCGCGACCAGGTCCGCGCCCTGCGACGCCGGCGCCCCGCCGACGGCCGGCGCCACCGCGGCCGAGAACGCCTGCACCCTGGTCACCGTCCGGCTGACCAGCGGCAAGGACGCGGGCACCTCGGTCCAGCAGACGCTGACCCCGGACCAGACCGCGGTCTACAGCGCCGGCGAGAAGGTGGTGATGGACTACCAGCCGACCGCGCCCGTCGCGCTGCGCTACACCGTCAGCGACGCCGACCGCTCCTTCCCGCTGGCGATCCTGGCCGGGGTCTTCGCCCTGGCCGTGGTCCTGGTCGGACGGCTGCGCGGGCTGGCCGCGCTGGTCGCGCTGGCGATCAGCTTCGGCGTGCTGTCGCTGTTCGTACTGCCGGCCATCCTCAAGGGGGAGGACCCGCTGCGGGTGGCGGTGATCGGCGGCGGCGCGATCATGTTCCTGGCGCTGTACCTCTGCCACGGCCTGTCCGCCCGCACCTCGGTGGCGGTGATCGGCACCCTGGCCTCACTGTCGCTGATCGGCGTGCTCGGCGAGGTGTTCATCGGGCTGACCCATCTGACCGGCAATACCTCGGACGAGACCTCGCTGGTCCACTCGCTCTACACCGGGATCAAGCTGCCCGGGCTGCTGCTGGCCGGTGTGATCATCGGCTCGCTCGGGGTGCTCAACGATGTGACGGTCACCCAGGCGTCCTCGGTCTGGGAGCTCCGCGCCGCCGACCCGACCATGGGCGCCCGCGCGCTCTACCGGGCCGGCATCAGGATCGGCCGGGACCACATCGCCTCCACCGTGAACACCCTGGTGATGGCCTACGCGGGGGCGGCGCTGCCGCTGATGCTGCTGTTCTCCATCGCCAACCGGGGGATCTGGACGGTCGCCACCAGCGAACTGGTCGCCGAGGAGATCGTCCGCACCCTGGTCGGCAGCATCGGCCTGATCGCCTCGGTCCCGCTGACCACGGCCCTGGCCGCGCTGGTCGCCTCCCGCGACGGCCGCAAGCCGCTGCCCCGGCAGCGCAGCGGGAGCAGCAGCGGCGCCCCGGCGGCCGAGCCGGTCGCGGCGGGCTCCCGGCACCGGCACCGCCGCTGACCCCGGGTCAGCACGGACCCGCCGGAACAGCGCGGGGGCCCTGCCGGACGGATTCCGGCAGAGTCCCTGATTCAGTGATTCACGTGAAACATGAATGACGTCTCGTCAGCGGGAGGCCTTCTTCACGAGTATCACGACCGCCGCGCCGAGGGCGAGCAGCAGCAGCAGTCGGAAGGCCCAGCCGAAGAGCACGCCCACGACCGCGAACACCGCGCCCAGCACCGCGAAGATCAGCCACAGGGCGATGATCACCACGACCACCGGGACCACGATGTTGCGCACCCAGCCCGGAAGCGTCTTCCAGATGTCGTTCATGATGTCCGTCCTCCCCCGCGGGGTGTCCCGGGGCCTCGGGGCCTCGGGCCCGTCCGTTCAGTTGCTGTGCCTCGATCGTACGGCCGCGAGGGGTGCCGCTGGAGCCTCCGGACCCCTGAGATGACCCGGATAAGTCCCCCACAGGGGCCTCCTCCGGGAGGAGGTCAGACCGGCCAGGTCTCGCCGCGCCAGGCGGCGTCCCAGAACATCCACTCATAACGCGAGGTCAGCGCGAAGTGCCGGACGGCGCGGGCCCGTTCGGCGGGGGCGAGCTCCGCGCCGATCCGGTCGGTGAGCTCCAGCACCCGGCGGACCACGCCCTGGAACGCCTCGTCGCCGTAACTGGCGATCCAGCGTGCGTAGAGCGGGTCGGGGGAGGAGGTCCGGAGCAGTTCCGCACCGACCCTGGCGTAGATCCAGTAGCAGGGGAGCACCGCCGCGAGGCCCTCGGCGAAGGACCCGCCGTAGACCGTGGCGAGCAGATAGCTGGTGTACGCGCGGGTGGTCGGCAGCACCTCGCCGTCCCCCACCGCGGCCTCCCCCGCCCCGCCGTCGCCCACCCAGGCGCCACCCGCCCCGGCGCCGTCCAGGTCCGCCATGAACTCGGCGTGCATCCCCTGCTCCGCCGCCAGCGCGCCGACCGCGTCGTCCGCGAACGCGCGCACGTCCTGCTCGGTCGGCGCCTTGGCGGCGCAGACCGCCAGCGCCCGCGCGTAGTCGCGGAGGTAGTGCGAGTCCTGGACCACGAAGTGCCGGAAGGCCTCGCGGGGGAGGGTCCCGTCGCCGAGCCCGCGCAGGAAGGGGTGGTCCAGGATCGCCCGGTAGGTGTCCTCGGCCGAGTCCCAGAGCTGCTGTGAGAAGGAAAGGGTGGTCACGGTGATGGGCTCAGCTCTCCGGGGGCGAGAAGACGACGAGCACCCTGAGGTCCTCGCTGATGTGGTGGAAGCGGTGCGGGACGCCGGCCGGCACGTACGCCACGCTGCCGCGGCCGACGGTGGTGGTCTCCTCACCGACGGTGAGGTACGCCCGGCCGCTGACGACCACGTAGACCTCGTCCTGCTTGTGCGGCTGCTGCGGGTCGAGCCCGCCCTTGTCCAGCGCGTACAGGCCCGCGGACATATTGCGCTCGTTCAGGAAGCGCAGGTAGGCGCCGTCGTTGGCGGCGCGTTGGGCGTCCAGGTCGTCCATCCGGAATACCTGCATCGGTGTCGCGCTCCCTGTCGGTCGGCCGGCGGCCGGCGGGGGTGCCGGCTGTCGTGTTCGGACTCCGGCATTCAACCAGCACAGGACGCAGTGCAGGACACGGCGCAGAACACACGACCGCCAGGGCTTCCGTCCCGGCCGGTACTCCTGCGACGATCACAGCATGTTGCGCTTCCTGGTCAAGACCCTGATCAACGCGGCGGCCATCTGGGTCGCCACAGCCATCGTCTCCGGCATCACCCTCACCTCGGCGAACTGGGAGCACCAGACGCTGACAGTGATCCTGGTGGCGCTGATCTTCGGCGTGGTGAACTTTGTGATCAAGCCGATCGTCAAGCTGTTCTCACTGCCGCTGTTCATCCTCACCCTGGGGCTGATCACCTTTGTGATCAACGCCCTGATGCTGTGGCTGACCTCCTGGGCCTCGGGGGAGCTCAACCTGGACTTCCACGTGGACGGGTTCGTCCCGGCGCTGCTCGGCTCGCTGATCATCAGCGTGGTGGCCTGGGCGCTGCACCTGGTCTTCCGCGACGAGGACTGAGTCCCTCCGCCGCTCCGTCCCCGCTTCCGCAGCGCGGCCCGCGCCCCCCGCGTCAGCCCGCGTTGCGGAAGCGCCCGTCCAGACTGTCCAGGATCAGCGACAGCTGCTGTTCCAGCTCGTCCATCGCCTGCTCCTCCCCCATCGGCAGCACCTGGTCGGTCCTGGCCAGGAACTCGATCAGCGGCAGCGCGGGGGAGTAGAGCACGGCCGTCCCGGCCGGGGAGTTCAGCCGGATCCGGACGTCGGGGAACTCCAGGTCCTCGCCGGGCACCGGCTCGACCACCACGTCGCCCTCGCCGCTGCGGCAGCTGAGCCCGTCGAGCAGCAGCTCCCGGCTGAGCATCCAGGTCACCGAGGCGTCCCCGGGCAGGTGGAAGGTGAGCCGGACGGCATAGGGGTCGGCGGGGTTGTAGCCCAGCCGCACGTCGACCTCGAAGGCGAGGTCGCGGGAGATCTGGAGCAGCATCACCAGGCGTCCGGCAACCGTGCCCCTCGCGCTTCCGGTGTCATCTGTGTCCATGTCCAACCCCGTCCCTCTCGACTCCTGCCGTCACTTCTCTACTGTCCTCATCGTCCGTTCCCGGCCCGTTCCGCGCCAAGGACGATGTTTTCAAATGGTGAAAAAGGGGCTGCTGAGCCCCGTGCCCACCCGCCGGTTCAGCTGCTCCGCCAGCCCGGGCAGCCGTTCGGCCTGCACCGCCGGGATCGAGAGGCCGACCGTGCCCACCGAGCCGCCGAGGGCGACCGGCACCGCCGCGCACACCGTCCCGGCCAGGTACTCCTGCAGTTCCAGCACCGGCCGCCCGGGCTGGTGCTGCTCGAACCGGCGGAACAGCGCGGGGGCGCTGAGGGTGCGCCGGGTCAGCGACTCGGGCCGGTAGCGGGAGAGGTAGTCCTTGCGCCCCTCCTGGTCCAGCTGGCCGAGCAGGCACTGGCCGAGCGCATGGGCGTGCGCGGTGCGGCGGAAGTCGGCCCACTCGTGCACGGCCGGCAGCGCCGAGGTCTCGGCCACGTCGAGCACGGCCAGTTCGCCGTCCTGGAAGGTGGCGAAGTACACCGGCGCGCCCAGCTCGTCCCTGAGCGCGGCCAGCCGTCGCCGGATCGCGTGCCGCTGCTCCTGCTGCTCCCGGGAGCGGCCCAGGTTCCCGATCGCCGGGCCGTGGATGTAGACGCCCTCGACCCGCCGCAGGTATCCCTCGTGGGCGAGGGTGCGCAGCAGGTGGTAGGTGGTGGGCAGGGGCAGGTCCGCGGACCGCGCCAGCTGCTTCGCCGTGGCGCCGGTGCTGTACCCGCCGACGGCCTCCAGCAGCCGCAGCGCCCGTTGTACCGAGCCGATCAGAGTCGGCTCACCTTTCACTGCCACCATCGCAGATGCCCCCGAATACCGTATTTGAACATCTTCTTTACATAATGCACGCAAAGTTCCGTTTTTGCCTCGGTCCGACGACCGATCCTGTTCCCCGCCGACCGGAGGGGGTGCTGCCGGTTCCGGTCGGGTTTCACCACCCGCCCCGCGCGGCACACTGCTGGGAACGGACCCCTACCAGGTACACGGCACGGAGGAATTCATGTCACGTCCGGTGGTCAAACGCACCGCCCGAGCGATCCTCCTGGACAGCGGGCCGCACGGCCCCGAACTCGTCGTGATCAAGCGCACCAAGCCCGGCCGGACCCCGTACTGGATCACCCCTGGCGGCTGCGTGGAGCAGAGCGACCCCACCGTGGTCGACGCCCTGCACCGCGAGCTCTCCGAGGAGCTCGGCGGGAAGGCCTCGGACGTGGTCCCCGCCTTCGTCGACACCGTCCGCTACACCCACCACGACGACGGCACCCCGGCGCACCCGGACGGGGTGAAGGTCCAGCACTTCTTCGTCTGCCGGCTGGAGTCCATGGACCCCTCCCGCCGCCACGGCCCCGAGGTGGACGAGCCCAACGGCGAGTACGACATCGTCCGACTGCCCTTCACCCGCGAGGGCGTGACCTCGGTGAACGTGGTGCCGGCGTCGCTGCGCGCCTATCTCGCGGCCAATATCGAGGGCATCACCGCGCTGCTGGCCGAGGACCTGGGCCCGGTCTGACCGCCGCCCGTCAGCCGAGTTCCTCCGGCAGGTCGTGGTGGATCCGCTCACCCGGCACCCCCGCCTCGACCAGCACCGCCGAGGTCCGCCGGATCATCGCGGGCGGTCCGCTGACGTAGGCCTCGTACTCCTCCCACGGCCCGCGCCGGCCGACCACCGCGGGCAGCGTCCCGGTCGGGCCCGAGTCCACCGGCGCGCCCTCGGAGACCACGCTGCGCACCGCGAGCCAGGGGTGCTGCCGCGCCAGCGCGAGCAGCTGCTCCCTGGCGTAGAGGTCCGCAGCCCGCCTGGCCCCGTAGAAGACCTCCACCGTGCGGCGGCGGCCGTGGGCGGCCACCTCCTCGACGATGGCGAGCAGCGGGGCGATCCCGGTGCCGCCGCCGAGCAGCAGCAGCGGGGTGTCGCTGGCGTGGTCGACCACCATGGTCCCGGCGGGCGGCCCCAGCCGCAGCAGGTCGCCGGGCCGGGTGCGGTGCGCCAGCGCGTTGCTGACCCAGCCCGCGGGCACCGCCTTGACCTGCAGGGCCAGCGGGCTGTCCGGGCGCGGGGCGGAGGCCATCGAGTACTGCCGCCAGACCCGCGGCCACATCGGCACCTCCAGGGTGGTGTACTGCCCGGCCCGGTACGGGTACGGCTGGTCGGTGCGCAGGGCGACCAGCGCGATGTCGCTCGACACCTGGTCGACCGTCAGCACCTCGGCCTGCCACCAGGCGGGAGCCTTGGCGGCGTCGTCGGTCGCCGAGGCGATCATCACCTCGGTGATGGCCCGGTAGATCCGGCGCCAGGCGATTTCGGTCGGCTGGTCCCAGTAGCGTCCGCAGTAACGTTCCAGCGCGGCCAGCAGGGCTTCGCCGACCGGGCCGTAGTGCTCGTTCAGCACCCCGTACTTGCGGTGGCCCCGGGCCAGCCGGTCCAGGTAGGCGCTCAGCGCGGGCGGGTCGTCGGCGGCCTGCCCGGCCGCGAGGAGGGCCCGGAACAGCCGGTCCCGCTGCAGGTCCATAGACGCCGGGAACAGCGCCCGCAGCTCCGGGTGGCGCAGGAAGAGCACGGCGTAGAAGTGCGCGGTGGCCCGGTCCGCGACGGGTTCGAGGACGCCCAGGCTGCGCCGGACCAGGGCGATGTCCTCGGCGGTCGGGCCGGTCGCGGCGGTCCTGGCGGAGCCCAGTGGCAGTACCGCGACGGCCGTGTTGGCGATCAGCGCAGGCGGTGCCACCGGTATCGGCGGCCCGTCCGGCATCGGCGGGAAGAGGGTGGGCCGCGGCCCGATCGTGGTCCGGAAGCTGTCCGCGCCGGACAGCGCCGCCGCGGGCAGCGCTGCGGCCTGCGGCGGATGCGCGCCCCAGGCACGGCTCCAGGCGTCGCCGGGGCCGGCCCAGTTGAGCCCGGGCGCGTCGGTGATCATCGGCGCGTAGGCGGGGCGGACGGCCGGCGGGGCCGAGAGGGATCCGGCCGGGGAGGGATCGGTGGCGGAGTCTGTGGCGGCGGCTTCGGTGGTGGCGGAGTCGGTAGTAGCGGCTTCGGAGGTGGCGGCTTCAGTGGTGGCGGGCCCGACCGGGGGCGGTTCCGCGGGGGGCGGGGGCGGTTCGGTCGGCGGGGCGACCGGGGCCGGCGCCTTTCCCGGCTGCTTCGACTGCTTGGGCTGCTTCGCTTGCTTCGACTGCCGAATACGCGGCAGGCCGTTTCGATTGAGAGCGCTTCCGATCGACACCTTTCGGTTTCTTCTCCCGTCGTATCAGCGCAGCCCGACAACGACGATTCGCGCGGCGGCGGGCAGACCTCCTGCCAACCGCAGCGTGGCATGGGCAAACAGCTCATCTCATAAATAGTGAGAAGAATGGGGCGCGCGGGACGCAAACGCGCTACCGTCCGCTGCGCCACCGCACTCCCCGCGCCCCCACCGCATAGCCCGCACCCTGCGGCGGCTCAGAACAGGCCGTCGAGCTCCTGCATCAGCCGGTGCTTGGGACGTGCTCCCACCAGCGACTTCACCGGCTCGCCGCGCTGGAAGACGATCAGCGTCGGCATCGACAGCACCCCGAACGCGGCCTGCGTCTCCGGGTTGGTGTCCACGTCCAGGGACACCACCTTCAACCGCCCCTGCTGCTCCCCGGAGACCTGCGAGAGCACCGGCGCGATCATCCGGCACGGCGGGCACCAGTCGGCCGTGAAGTCGACCAGGACCGGAATGTCGGAGCCGAGGACTTCGGCTGCGAACGTCTCGTCGGTCACCTGCAGAACACCTTCGATGTGGACCATCCCGCGCTCCCCTTACCCTTGGCTGCTCTCGGATTTCCATTCGCACAGAGGTTCACTCGGCTTTTCCGCGCTCGCCTCCACCTGCGCCCGCAGCAACTGCCCGCGCACCTGCTCCCGCACGGCCTGCAGCCGCTCGACGCACTCGTCGATCTCGGCGAGCTTGCGCCGGTAGACCTCCAGCGAGGCCGGGCAGGAGTCCCCCGACGGATGCCCGGCCCGCAGGCAGTCGACGAAGGGACGGGTCTCCTCCAGCTCGAAGCCGAAGTCCTGGAGCAGCCTGATCTGCCGCAGCAGCCGCAGGTCCTCCTCGTCGTACGCGCGGTAGCCGTTCACCGCGCGGCGGGCCGGCAGCAGGCCGCGGGATTCGTAGTACCGCAGCGTGCGGGTGGTCGTCCCGGCGCGCTCCGCCAGCTCCCCGATCCGCATCCCGGCCCCTTTCGTCGTGCCCACAGCCACGACGTTAGACCTTGACCCCGACGTCAAGGCCAGCCCCGGCGCACAGACCGGCCCCGACCCGCCCGGCCGCGACCTGCCCGGCCGAGGGCTCAGCCCCGCGCGGTGGCGGCTTCCGCGCTCAGTTCCAGCAGGCCCGGCAGGGTCAGCTCCGCGTACCTCTCGTTCATCGCCCGCACCAGCGCCGCGGCGTCGTCCGGGTGCTGTGCAAGACGCAGGTCGAACTCGCGCAGGTAGCCAGCCGTGAAGCCGAGCACCTCCGCCGCCCCGTCCCCCTGCCCGGGCGCGCGGTGGCCGGCCACCACCCTGGACGCGCCGAGCCCGCGGACCAGCTCCAGGTTCGCCAGCCAGTCCGCGCGCTGCGCGGGCGTGGTCTCGGCGGTCCACAGATGGGTGCCGTTGTAGACCAAGTCACCGGCGACGACCGTGTCCGCCCCCGGCACGTGCACCACGCTGCAGGCGGTGCAGTCGCCCTGCCCCAGGGCCAGTACGTCCAGCCCGGCGCCGTCCACCCACAGCCGGCCCCCCGGCAGCGGCCCGGGCACCACCGGGGTGGAGGTCAGGTCGTCGCCGAACACCGGCTGCCAGCGGGCGACCTTGGCCAGGCCGGTGGCGATGATCCCCTCGATCACCTCGGGCACGGCGTAGACCGGCGTCCCCGGGAACAGCCGGAGGATCTCCTCGGTGCCGAAGTAGTGGTCCGGATGGGGGTGGGTGATCACCACGGCGGTGAGCCGCCGGGTCCGTCCGGCCACCCACTCGGCCAGCTCGCTCCCGGCGGCACGGGTCAGCTGGGTGTCGACCAGCACGGCCTCGGTCGGTCCGAACACCAGCGAGGAGGTGGCGAAGAACGCGGACTCGGGCCCGGTGAAGACATCGACCCGCACCGGCTCCGGCACGGGCTCCGCATCGGGGGTCCACTGGTCCGCGCTCGCCTGCTCCCCGGCCCGCTGCTCCCCGGCCCGCTGCCCGCCGGGGCCCTGGTCGCCGGGCCTCTGCCCGCCCGGCCCCTGCTCCCCGGCCCCGAGCACCACACCCTCCAGGGCCTCACCAGGCTGCGGCTGCGACTCCTGCTCCGGCGCACGCCCCTTGGAGTCACGCCGCCCCCAGCGTCTGCCCTCGCTTCCCGCCATCGCGCCGCTCCTCCGCTACCGCCGGTAGTCACTCACTCCAGCATCCGTTGCCCGGGCCGGGCCCGCCACCACAAACACCATGCGCTTACAATTATTGCCAACGCTCCCTATCTGCTGAGGACTGCGATGAGCCAGCTGTTCGAGCCACTGACCCTGCGCGAGCTGACGATCCCCAACCGGGTGTGGATGGCCCCCATGTGCCAGTACTCGGCGGCCTCCGAGGGGCCCGACACCGGCGCACCGCACGACTGGCACTTCCAGCACCTCGCCTCCCGCGCGGTCGGTGGCGCCGGACTGCTGCTCACCGAGGCCACCGCGGTCAGCCCCGAGGGCCGGATCAGCGCCAGGGACCTGGGCCTCTGGAACGAGCGGCAGCAGCAGGCGTTCACCCGGATCACCGCCTTCCTGGAGTCCGCAGGCGCCGTCCCCGGCATACAGCTCGCCCATGCCGGTCGCAAGGCATCCGTCAACATCCCGTGGCAGGACGGCGGCAGCGCCGTCCCGGCCGAACGGGGCGGCTGGCCCACGGTGGCCCCCAGCCCGCTGGCCTTCGGCGGCAACCCGGCCCCGGCCGAGCTGACGGCCGAGGGGATCGCCGGTGTCGTCCGGCAGTTCGCCGACGCGGCCCGGCGGGCGCTGGCGGCCGGCTTCAAGGTCGTCGAGATCCACGGAGCGCACGGCTACCTGCTGCACGAGTTCCTCTCGCCCTACTCCAACACCCGCACCGACAGCTACGGCGGGTCGCCGGCGAACCGGATGCGCTTCGCCCTGGAGGTGGTGGACGCCGTCCGCTCGGTCTGGCCGGACCACCTGCCGGTGTTCTTCCGCACCTCCGCCACGGACTGGCTGCCGGACTCGGAGGAGGGCTGGACCGGCGCCGACACCGTCCGCCTGGCCAAGGAGCTGCAGGCCCACGGTGTCGACCTGCTCGACGTCTCCAGCGGCGGCAACGTCCCCGACGCGACCATCCCGTGGGCCCCCGGCTACCAGGTGCCCTACGCCGCCGCCGTCCGCGAGCAGACCGCCCTGCCCACCGCGGCGGTCGGCCTGATCACCGACCCGCACCAGGCCGAGGCGATCCTCGCCGAGCAGCAGGCCGACGCGGTGCTGCTCGGCCGGGAACTGCTCCGCGACCCCTACTGGCCGCAGCGGGCCGCCCGCGCGCTCGGCCACGACCTCCCGCGCACCCCGCAGTACGCCCGCGCCTGAGGACGTCCGTTCCGTTCAAGACCGCACGGTCAGCGGTCGCCTAGCGTGGCGGGCATGACTCCACGATTCGATCTGCTCGGCCTGGTCGTCGCCGACATGCCCGCCTCGCTCGCCTTCTACCGCCGTCTCGGCCTCGACCTCCCGGCCGAGGCGGACGGCGAGCCCCATGTCGAGACGGTGCTCCCCGGCGGCCTGCGGCTGGCCTGGGACACCGTCGAGGTGATCCTCGGTATCGACCCCGGCTGGACTCCCCCGCAGGGCGGCACCCGTGCCTCGCTGGCCTTCCGCTGCGACGGCCCGGCCGAGGTCGACAAGGTGTACGCGGAGCTGACCGGCGCCGGGCACCCCGGGCACAAGGAGCCCTGGGACGCCTTCTGGGGCCAGCGCTACGCCGTGGTCCACGACCCCGACGGCAATACCGTCGACCTCTTCGCGCCCCTCGGCCAGGACTGACCGGGGCCGGGACGGGACCGCTCGGCGCCGGGCCCGGACCGGTTCAGGGCCCGGCCAGCAGTTCGGTCAGCGGCACACCGGCCAGCGCCCGCACCTCGCGGGCCAGATGCGCCTGGTCGGCGTAGCCGGCCCCGGCCGCCACCCGGGCGAACGGCTCCCCGGCGCGGGCCGCCGCCAGCGCCCGCTCCAGCCGCAGCACCCGGTGCAGCGTCTTCGGCCCGTAGCCGAACAACTCCTGGCAGCGGCGCAGCAACTGACGCTCACTCAGTGACAGTTCGGCCGCGAGCCCGGCCACGCCGACCCCGCGTCGCAGCCCGTCCAGCACCCCTCGGCGCACCGGGTCGCCGACCGCCTCCCGCAGCGGATCCCGGGCCGGACCGTCCGTCCGCTGCCGGACCAGCGCCTCCAGCGCCGCCGCCCGGTCGTCCGCCTCGGCGACGCGTTCCAGCGCCACCCGCGCCTCCGCGCCCGGCCACAGCGCGCCCAGCGGCACCCGGCGGTCCCGCAGCTCCCAGGCCGCCACCCCCAGCACCGCCGGCGCCGTCCCCGGGGCGAACCGCAGCCCGACCGTGTGGTCGCCCGGCAGCCGCTCGGCCGGCTGCGCCACTGTGTCCGGGCCCGCGACCAGCAGGCCGCCGCCGGTCCAGATCAGGTCCATGCAGCCGTCCGGGAGCACCCTGCCCGTCCCGGCGTCGCCCTCCGTGCGCCAGGACCACAGCACCGCTCCCGGCACAGCGCGCGCAGCCCGCTCCCGGTACACCACTCGATTGTCCCTCGGGGGCGGCTCAGGGGCAGCTCAGGGTCATCACCGATACCGGCGCACCGGGCGCCGCCGCGATGCTCTTCCCATGACTTATCAGATCCCGACCAGCGCACGGCAGTTGACCGTCACCGGTGCATCGCTGCTGGCCGCGCCGCTGTTCATGACCGGCTACGGCGCCGTCCGGCTGCTCAGCGGGCACCGTGCCCCGGGAGCGGCTTGGACCGCGGGGCACCTGCTGCTGATCCTCGGCCTGCTCTGCTTCGTCCCGATCGTGCTGTACCTGCGCCGGCTGGCCGCCGAGCAGGGAACCGCCCGCCGGCTGACCGCGAACGCGGCTGCCGCCGCGACGCTGCTGGGCGTCTGCTCGGTGCTCGGCCAGGCCGTGGTGGACATCTACGTGGCCTCGGTCTCCGTCGACCACGCCGCGATGAACGTCCGCTTCCACCGGTTCCAGAGCCACCCGGGAGTGGAACCGCTGCTGTACACGGTGCTTCCGCTGTTCTTCTACCTCGGCCTGGTCGTCCTCACCGCCGTGCTCGCCCTCGGCCGGCCGCGGCTGACCGCCCTGCGGATCCCGGTGCTGGTGCTGCTCGGCACCGTGGTGATGGCGGTGAGCCTGGACCTGCTGCCGCTCGGCGGGCTGGTCTTCGCCGCCGCCTTCGGCCCGCTCGGCCTGGCGATGCTCACCGAGGCCAGAACCCCGCAGTCCGCCGTCCCCAGCACCACCCCGGCCCGCACCCGGGTGTGACGCCGAGTCAGGCGCCGCGCAGCGCGAGGTGCTCCTCGCCGATGGTCCGCAACCGCGCCAGCGCCGGCTCGTCCCCGACCCCGGCAGCGCGGTGAACATCATCAGCCGCTGGTCCTCCGCGGGCGTCAGCAGGGTTTCCGCCAGGAGCTCCATCACCCCGCGCTCCGGATGCCGCACCCGCAGCACGCCGCTGCGCCGCACCTCCACCTCGTGCACCTCGCTGCGCTTCAGCGGCCGCTCCACCAGCTCCGCGCCGCCGTGTCCGCGCCGCGCCCAACCACCGCCGCGCGCAGGTCAGCGACCTGCGCCGCTGGGTACGATCCCGCTCGGCGTGCGCTTCAGCGGCGGCGGCCCCGGCGAGGACCGCCACGCGGAAGCCCACGCCGCCGCCGTCGCCCTGCACCGGGCCGGCACCCTGTCCCTCCCGGTCCGCGCCGTCTTCACCACCGGCGTCCTCGGCCGACTTCCCTCTAGACTGGTGGCATGCATCTCTCGTCCTGCCTGAGCTGGTGGCGCTCCTCCTAGGAGCGGCCACCTCTCTCACGCACGACCAAGGGC
Organism: Streptacidiphilus alkalitolerans; assembly: GCF_042511045.1. Lineage (NCBI taxonomy): Bacteria > Bacillati > Actinomycetota > Actinomycetes > Kitasatosporales > Streptomycetaceae > Streptacidiphilus > Streptacidiphilus alkalitolerans. The sequence continues at coordinate 522,832 of NZ_JBHEZX010000005.1, read as the reverse complement.
CGTTCGGACGGACGGCCCTTTTGCGTACCCCTGCGCAGGCCCTGCTCCGTGCGGACGGCATCCCACCGGACCACCACCAGGAGCAGTCATGACCACCACCACCGCCATCGCCGCCACGTCCCTCGCCGCCGCCACCGACCTGGAATCCGCCAACCCGCCGGGCGACCCGCTGGGAACGTCCGCCGCGCAGACCCGCAGTGCGGCGTTGGAAGAACAACTCGCCCGGGACCCGGGGCGGTTCCGGGTACTGACCGGGGACCGGCCGACCGGCCGACTCCACCTGGGCCACTACTTCGGCACCCTGCACAACCGGGTCCGGCTGCAGGAGCTGGGGACGGAGGTGTTCGTCCTGATCGCCGACTACCAGGTGCTGACCGACCGCGATGTCGCCGACCACCTGGCCGAGCACGTCGAGAACCTGGTGCTGGACTACCTGGCCATCGGCATCGACCCCGCCCGGAGCACGATCTTCACCCACAGCGCGGTCCCGGCCCTCAACCAGCTGCTGCTGCCCTTCCTCAGCCTGGTCTCGGTCGCCGAGCTGGGCCGCAACCCCACCGTCAAGGACGAGATCGCGCACTCCCGGCAGTCCTCGGTCAGCGGCCTGATGTTCACCTACCCGGCCCACCAGGCCGCGGACATCCTCTTCTGCAAGGCCGACCTGGTCCCGGTCGGCCAGGACCAACTGCCCCACCTCGAACTCACCCGCACCATCGCCCGCCGCTTCAACGACCGCTACGGCAACGGGACGAGCGTGTTCCCCGAGCCCGACGCCCTGCTGTCGGCGGCGCCGCTGCTGCTGGGCACCGACGGCACCAAGATGAGCAAGAGCCGGGGCAACGCCATCGCCCTCTCCGCCGGCGCCGACGAGACCGCCCGGCTCATCCGCGGTGCCAAGACCGACGCCGAGCGGCAGATCAGCTACGACCCGGTGGGCCGGCCCGAGGTTTCCAGCCTGGTCCTGCTGGCCGCGCTCTGCCTGGACCGCGACCCCCGCCAACTCGCCGACGAGATCGGCGGCGCGGGGGCAGCGGGCCTGAAGAGCACCGTCATCGAGGCCGTCAACGAGTACCTGGCCCCGATCCGCGCCCGCCGCGAACAGCTCGCCCAGGACCGCGGCCACATCCGCCGAATCCTGCGCGAGGGCAACGAACGCGCCCAGGCCGTCGCCGAGACCACCCTTGACGAGGTCCGCTCCGCCATGAACAGCCGCTACTGAACCGGCGGACGGAACCGGACCGCCCGCGGACGCCCCGGACGCCCCGGACGCCCCGGCCCTTCGGACGCCCCGGACCTTCCGGCCCGCGGAAACGGGGTGGACACGGTGCGGGGGCCGGTCCATGGTGGTCGCCATGCCGTCACTGCGGACCGCTCCCGCTCCCGTTCTCGTTCCCGCCCCCGTCCACCGCCCGGCCCGCCCCGCCCCGGCGGACGAACGGGGCCGTCTGCTCGACCGGTTCAACGCCGCTGTGCGGGTGCCCGCCGCGCACGGCGGTGTGGCGTGCCTCCCGCCGCTCCTGGACGCTCTCGCTCTCGCCGAGGGAGGGGCCGAACCCGACGGGGCGCGCTGGATCGTGGACAGCAACGCCCGTCTGAACGCGGCAGCGATGATGCGCCGCTGCTTTCCGGACCCGGAGATCCACGAGGTGGCCTCGGAGTACGGAGCCGCGGCCTACCGCCGGGGCTGGCTCCGGCTCGACCGGACGCTGCCGGTCCAGCAGCACACCCATGTGGTCGAGACCGCCGAAACCTGGGTGGAGGAGGACGACCGCACGCTCGACCAGGTTCTCCAGACCTACGGCCGGCCCTCGGTGACCTTCGGTGACCCGGACCCGTGCCTTCCCAAGACCCTCGGTTATGCCTCCGCCGACCACGACATCCCGCTGGCGGTCTTCCACTTCGCCCAGGCAGCGGACACGCCCTCCGCGCGTCTGCTGGCCTTCCGCGCGGGAGAGGGCCCCTTCGGCGCGCGTATGGCATTCACCCCGTTCGGCTGGACGGCGGGCGAAGACTGACGGGCGAAGACCAGGGTCTGTCCGTCTGTCCCGTCACTGGGAAGGATCGTGCCGCCACCAGTCGTCGAGCGGGGTGACCGGAACGGTCCGCTTGTGGCGGGTCGCCAGGTAGACCGACTCCACCTTCGCCGCCAACTCCGGGGTGACGTCGGCGCCTTCCAGGTAGTCGTCGAGCTGGGTGTACGTCAGGCCGAGTGCCACCTCGTCCGGCAGCGCGGGCCGGTCGTCCTCCAGGTCGGCGGTCGGCACCTTCTGCCAGACGCTCGGCGGTGCGCCCAATTCCTGTAGTAGGGCTGCTCCTTGACGCTTGGTCAGGCCGGTCAGCGGGGTGAGGTCGGCGCCGCCGTCGCCGTACTTGGTGAAGAACCCGGTCACCGCCTCGGCCGCGTGGTCGGTGCCCACGACGAGCAGGTTCAGCTGCCCGGCGATCGAGTACTGGATCACCATGCGTTCGCGGGCCTTGATGTTGCCGCGCACGAAGTCCCGCAGCGCGGGGGCCTCGCCCAGCAGCTCCCGCAGGCCGAGCGCCGACTCGGCGGCGACGGCGTCCGCGCTCGGCTTGACGTTCACCTCGATCGACCGGTCCGGCCGGATGAACCCCAGCGCGATCTGCGCGTCGTCCTCGTCCGCCTGCACGCCGTAGGGCAGCCGCACCGCGACGAAGACGGCCTCGTGTCCCTCGGCCCGCAGCTCCTCGGCGGCGAGCTGGCACAACCTGCCGGCCAGCGTGCTGTCCTGGCCGCCGCTGATCCCCAGCACAAAGCCCTTGGCCGGGGTCGACCGCAGATAGTCCTTGAGGAAGTCGACCCGTTGCCGGATCTCGTCCTTGGGCACAGTGGTCGTCTTGACGCCGAGCTCAGCGAGGATCCGCTCCCGTAGGTTTGCCATCCAGGTACTGTACTGGCCGTCACCGCATCACAGCACGTCAACCGCCGGTGGGCGGCGCTTCGCCGTCCCGCCCCTCCTCGCCGGCAGCGGCCGGGCCGAGGACGAACGGTGAGCCCTGGGCCGCAGGGTCCCACCCCCGGCAACGCGCCGCGCGGATGCTCGCGGCGACGTCCGCGGGCCGAACCGGGCCCGACGGCAGGCCGAGCCAATTGCCCGGGTGCGCGCGGCCCGTCTCCACGACCAGCGTCGTCCCGGGACGGATCTCCGCCTCCACCGCGTAGCTCTGCGGGCCCCATCCGTTGCCCTGGCAGTAGGTGGGCTTCCTCCGCACCCGCCACCTGTAGGCGACTCCCTCCACGATGATCCGGCGGGATCCTCTACGAACCAGCGCCACCGTGATGTTCCTACCGATCCGCAGGTTCCGTGGGGCCAGTGGCAGCTACCAGACCACGACGCCGGCACCGACCTCGCGTGCGCGGCGCGCAGCGTCTTCGATGTGGGCCAGGCGCGCAGAGACCGTCCCGACGGTGGCCCGGTGCGGGTCGACGCCGCCCGCGACGGTCTCCAGGTTCGCGCGCAGGAGGGCGCATTCGCGCTGGAAGCGCTCGACCTCGCCGGGCTCGACATACAGGTCGCCAGTGGCGAGGGCCGGAAAGAACTCGGCCCCGAGCGCCTGGACCCGGTCCGAGCCCCACACGCTGTGCCGCCACGACTCGAACCCCGCGAGGTCGCTCGAACCCTCCGGGACCTCGAGCACCTCCATGCCGCCTCCCGGGGTCGTGATGTAGACATCCACGCTCAAGCTCACCCGCGCATTGAAGCATCCGCCGCGCCACCCGGACCAGCGGATACCGAGGGCGGCCCGGCAGCCCGCACCAGGCGCTCGCCCAGGGCACGGACGTGCTCCCGCAGCTCGGGCGGGTCGAGTACCTCGAAGTCGATTCCGGTCAGCGCGGCTTGGACCGCGAGGGCCTCCAGGGTCTCGGCGCCGGTGTGGTGGAGGCATGAGGTCGCATCACGTGGCTCGAGCCTTCCCGCGGCGGGTGATGCCGTCCTTGCGACGGTGACGGTCTCGAGCGGGGCGTGGAACAGGATCGTGGCCCGGTACAGGCGGGAGCTCGGGGCGATGGCGTCGGAGACGAAGGCGGCGGCGTCGCCGCCCGGTTCGGGGCGCGGGCTGAACCGCGCGCCCGGCTGGACGCCGCCGTCGATGCGGTCGACACGGAACGCGCGCCACTCGTCGCGGTCCAGGTCGAAGGCCAGCAGGTACCAGTCGCGGCCGCCGCGGACCAGGCGGTACGGCTCGACCCGGCAAGGTTCGCCGCCGTAGCGCAGGCGCACGCCTTCGTGGGCGCGGCAGGCGGCGGTCAGCGCGGCGAGCAGGCCCGCGTCGACGGTGGGGCACTGGCCGGGCAGCAGCAGGAGCGCGGAGCCGAGGCCGGCGACGCGGTGCCGGAGCCGCGAGGGCAGCAACTGCTCGATCTTCCCCAGCGCCCGCAGCGACGGCTCCTCGACCCCTGACACCCAGCCCGCAGCCGCGGCCCGCAACCCGACCGCGACCGCGACGGCCTCCTCGTCCCCCAGCAGCAGCGGGGGCAGGGCCCCGCCGACGCCGAGGCGATAGCCGCCCGCGGTACCGGAAGTGGAGTCGATGGGGTAGCCGAGATCGCGCAGCCGGTCCACGTCGCGGCGGACGGTGCGCGTGGTGACGCCCAGCCGCTGCGCCAACTCCCGTCCCTGCCAGTCGAGCTGGGACTGGAGCAGCGACAGCAGGCCCAGCAGCCGGGCCGAGGTCCGGACCATGAGGGAAGCCTCCCAGAATTCGTCTCCCGTTGAGGACGGAAACTGTCCTCGATCCTGCCTAGCGTCTACCGCACCGGGCCCGCAGCCGCGGGCCGCCTGGTCACAGCCATGGAGGAGCAGTCATGATCCTGGTCACCGGAGCCAACGGGAACGTCGGCCGCCTGGTACTGCGTCAGCTGATCGCCGACGGGCGCACCGTGCGCGCACTGTCCCGGAACCCGGAGCAGGCCCAATGGCCGGACCTGGCCGAGGTCGCCCCGGGCGACCTGGCCGATCCCGCGTCTCTGCGCACGGCGCTGGACGGCGTCGAGGCCGCCTACCTCTTCCCGGCCCCCGGCACGGGCCCCGGATTCGTCGCCGCGGCCGAGGCCGCCGGGGTGCGCCGGGTGGTGCTGCTCTCCTCCGGCGCGGTCGAGGACCGCACCGACCCCCCGACCGATCCGATCGCCCTCTACCACTGGGAGATCGAGCAGGCGCTGCGCTCCTCGGACCTCGCCTGGACCATCCTGCGCCCGGAGGTCTTCGCCGCCAACTCGCTGCAGTGGGCCGCCCAGACCAGGGCCGGTGACGAGATCCGCGGCGCCTACGCCGACGCCGCCGCGACGCCGATCCACGAGGCCGACATCGCCGCGTGCGCCGTCGCCGCACTGACCGGGCCCGGCCACAGCGGTGCCGTCCACCACCTCACCGGACCGCAGTCGCTGACCCACGCCGACCAGGCCCGCATCATCGGCGAGGTCCTGGGCCGCCCCGTCCGCTACCTCGAACTGCCCCCCGCGACGGCGCGCGAGCAGCTGGCGCCGTACGTCCCGGCCCCGATCCTGGACAGCATCCTCACGCTCTGGGCCGAGTCCGTGGGCAACCCCCGGCCGGTCACCGACGCCGTCGCGAAGATCACCGGCCGCACCCCCCGCAGCTACGCCGACTGGGTCAGCGACCACGCCGGGGAGTTCTGACCAGTCAGCTCTGGGCCATGTCCACGAAGCGGGAGTAGTGGCCCTGGAAGGCGACGGTGATGGTGGCGGTGGGGCCGTTGCGGTGCTTGGCGACGATGAGGTCGGCCTCGCCGGCGCGGGGGGACTCCTTTTCGTAGGCGTCCTCGCGGTGCAGCAGAATGACCATGTCGGCATCCTGTTCGATCGAACCTGATTCGCGGAGGTCCGAGACCATCGGCCTTTTGTCGGTTCGCTGTTCGGGGCCACGGTTCAGCTGGGACAGGGCGATGACCGGGAGTTCCAGTTCCTTGGCCAGCAGCTTGAGGTTTCGGGACATCTCGGAGACCTCCTGCTGCCGGCTCTCCGGCCGCCTCGCGCCGCCGCCGGTCATCAGCTGGAGGTAGTCGATGACCACCAGCCGCAGATCGTTGCGCTGCTTGAGGCGGCGGCACTTGGCGCGGATCTCCATCATCGACAGGTTGGGGGAGTCGTCGATGTAGAGCGGGGCGTCGTTCAGCTCGGGCATCCGCCGGGCGAGCCGGGTCCAGTCCTCGTCGGTCATATTGCCCGACCGCATATGGTGCAGCGCGACCCGTGCCTCCGCCGAGAGCAGGCGCATCGCGATCTCGTTGCGCCCCATCTCCAGCGAGAAGAAGACACTCGGAATCTTGTGCTTCACCGAGCAGGAACGGGCGAAGTCGAGGGCCAGCGTCGACTTGCCCATCGCGGGTCGTGCGGCGACGACGATCATCTGGCCCGGGTGCAGGCCGTTGGTCAGCGAGTCGAGGTCGGCGAAGCCGGTGGGGACGCCGGACATCTGGCCGCTGCGGGAGCCGATGGACTCGATCTCGTCGAGGGCGCCCTCCATGATGTCGCCGAGCGGGGCGTAGTCCTCGTTGGTGCGCTGCTCGGTGACGGCGTAGATCTCGGCCTGGGCCGCGTTGACGATCTCGTCGACGTCGCCCTCGGCGGCGTATCCCATCTGGGCGATCCGGGTGCCGGCCTCGACCAGGCGGCGCAGCACCGCGCGCTCGTGGACGATCTCCGCGTAGTACTCGGCGTTGGCCGCGGTGGGGACGGAGTTGACCAGGGTGTGCAGGTAGGAGGGGCCGCCGACGCGGGTGATCTCACCGCGTTTGACCAGCTCGCTGGCCACCGTGATCGGGTCGGCGGGTTCACCGCGCGCGTAGAGGTCGAGGATGGCGCTGTGGATCAGCTCGTGCGCGGGCCGGTAGTAGTCGGCGGGCTTGATCACCTCGACCACGTCGGCGATGGCGTCCTTGGACAGCAGCATGCCGCCCAGCACCGACTGCTCGGCGGCGAGGTCCTGCGGGGGGACCCGCTCGTACGAGGAGTCGCCGCCGCCCTGCTTGCTGTCCTTGCCCGCGTTGGCGTAGGAGGAACGGTCCGCCTGGTTCCCGCCGAAGCCGCCGCCCTGGCCGTCCCGCCGGCCGCCGCCCTGACCGCCGCCCTTGCCCTTGCCGAAGGGCAGCCGGTCACCGGGCCCGTCGTTCGGCGACGGCGGAGGGGGCCACTCGTCGTCGGGCGGCGGGATGTCGTGGTCGCCATGGTCGTCGTACTGCACGTCGCTCATCGGGACCCCCTCGTCGTTCCTTGCGCGGGATCCGGAACGGACATGCGCGTCACCCTCTTCTATACGGCACCCCACTGACACGGGGCGCCAGCGCGCAGGTGCGGCGCGTCGGCAGAGCGACCACGCTAAGGGCGGAGCAGCCCATCGGCCAAGATGGTTATCCACAGGCCATGTGGATGACGGGCCGGTTGCTGTGGAGAACTGACCCCAAGCTGTGCACGGGTCGGGGGACAGTCTGTGGATAACCCGAAGATCTTTACGGCGTCAACACGCTGACCTGCAGTGATCTCATCCACTGCCTGTGTGTGAGAAAAATTTAACGCCCAGCGTGAAGATCACGACCCGAGGTGTACGTTCGGCTACCCGGAGCACATGCGAGTAATACTCCAACCCGGTTGGCAGTCATTACCTGTGGATGACTACGGTAGACCCATGCGATCGACCTCCCGCACCGCCCGGCACGACCGGGAGATCCTCGTCCTCGCCCTCCCCGCCTTCGGCGCCCTGATCGCCGAGCCGCTGTTCCTGATGGCCGACTCGGCCATCGTCGGCCACCTCGGCACCGCCCAGCTGGCCGGGCTCGGCGTCGCCGCCGCGCTGCTCACCACGCTGGTCAACGTCTTCGTCTTCCTCGCCTACGCCACCACCGCCGCGGTGGCCCGCAGGGTCGGCTCCGGCGACCGCCGGGCCGCCGTGCAGCAGGGCATCGACGGCATCTGGCTGGCGCTGGTCCTGTCCGTCCCGGTGGTGCTGGCCGCCCTGCTGCTTGCCCCGGAGCTGATCGGGGTGTTCGGCGCGTCCCCGACCGCCACCCCCTACGCCGTCACCTACCTGCGGATCAGCGCCCTGGGCATCCCCGCGATGCTGATCGTCCTGGCCGCCACCGGGGTGCTCCGCGGACTGCAGGACACCCGCACCCCGCTGGTGGTGGCGGTGGCCGGGTTCAGCGCCAACCTGGCCCTCAACCTGGTCCTGGTCTACGGCGTGCACCTGGGCATCGCCGGATCGGCCCTGGGCACGGTGCTGGCGCAGTGGGGCATGGCCGCCGCCTACCTGGGCGTCGTGGTCCGGGGAGCCCGCAGGACCGGGGCCAGGCTGCGGCCGGACCCGGACGGGATAAAGGCGTGCGCCACCGCCGGCACCCCGCTGCTGATCCGCACCCTCAGCCTGCGCGCCGTGCTGCTGATCGCCACCGCGGTCGCCGCCAGGCTCGGCAACACGGCGATGGCGGCGGAGCAGATCGCGATGTCCCTGTGGAGCTTCCTGGCCTTCGCCCTGGACGCCATCGCCATCGCGGGACAGGCCATCATCGGCCGCTACCTGGGCGCGGAGGACCGGGCCGGCGCCCGCGACGCGACCCGGCGGATGGTGCAGTGGGGGATCGGCGCCGGCGTCGTCCTGGGCGGGCTGCTGCTGCTCGCCCGCCCGCTCTACCTGCCGCTGTTCACCTCCGACCCGGCGGTGCAGCGGCAGTTGGGCTCGGTGCTGCTGATCGCCGCGCTGGGCCAGCCGGTCTGCGGCGTGGTCTTCGTCCTGGACGGGGTGCTGATGGGCGCCGGCGACGGCCCCTACCTGGCCTGGGCCATGGTCGCCACGCTGGCCGCGTACGCGCCGGTCGCGCTGACCGTCGGCAGCGGCAGCCTGAACGCGCTGTGGGGCGCGATCACCCTGTGCATGGTGGTCCGGCTGCTCTTCCTCACCCTGCGCGCCCGCACCGGCGCCTGGCTGGTAACCGGCGCGGTACGAGCCTGAGCGGAGGGGGCCTTGAGCGGCGGCCCTGCAGCGCGGCGCGGGCTGTGACGGGGGGTCAGCGGAGGCTGCGCTCGTAGAAGACGGACTGCTGCAACGGTCGTCCGCCCATCCCCCGGTACGGGGCCTCGGCCGCCCGGTCACCCGGCGGCACCCTGCGGCCACGCAGCGTCGCGTAGCCGCCCGCCCCCAGGTTCCGGTACAACTCCCGCGCCAGCAGCGTGGAGTAACCCCGCCGCTGCCACTGCGGGGCCGTCCCCGAGGCCACCAGCACCGCCTCGGCGCCACGCCGGCGCCCCTGCGTCTGCTGCTGCGCCTGCCCCCAGGGCCGGGCCGGCCCCTGCTGCGCGGCGGGCCGCAGGCCGCGCCGCAGCAGCGGCGCGGTTCGGGCCTGCAGTCCCTGCAGGGCCTGCCATGCCTGCAAGGTCGGCCGGCCCTGCGGAGCACCCGCACCGCCGGGGTGCACGGACGGGTCGGGGACCGCCAGCAGGAAGGACACCGGCTCGCCCGCCCTGGTCAGGTACAGCAGCAGGTCCGGATCCAGCGCCGCCCGGCCCGCGAGGTCCGCGTAGTCGACGAAGTCGGCGAAGTCCGCGGCGGACACCTCGCCACCCCGCTCGGCCCGCTCGACCCGCTCGACCCGTGCCGGCTGCCCCGGCGCGGGGTTCCGCTCCGGCGCGGGGTTCAGGATGCCGAGCAGCCGCGGCAGCACCCGGCGCAGCGCCCGCCGCCGGCCCCGGTGCACCACCAGCCGCTCGTCCTGGATCCGCCGCTCGTCGAAGGCGAAGGCCTTCTCCGGCGGCAGCCGCCCGGGGTCATCCAGGCCCTCGCAGAGCCAGGTCTGTCCGGGCCAGCGCGGGCTGAAGCCGTGGCGTGCGTACGCGGCGGCGTAGTGGGCCGGGTTCCAGCCGCCGTCGCTGCAGCCGCGCAGGTCGAAGCCGGAGGTGAGCACCCCGGGGGACCGGTCCGGCAGCAGCGCCGCCGGGCCGAGCAGCAGGTCGCAGCCGCTGACGGTGGCGGCCTGCTCGGCCAGGTCGAGCAGTTCCTTGGCCGGGTCGTCGCCGTCGACGTCCATCGCGGCGCGGTCGGCGAACTCGGTGAGGCCGAACAGCTGGACCGGGCGGCCGAGCCTGCGGTCCAGGTCGGTGTTGCGGTGCAGGCAGGTGCGGCCGACCACCCGGCCGCCGCCGTCCCGGGCGAGGTAGAGGTCGACCGGGCCGTAGCGGCGCTGCGGCCCGGTGCCCCGGTACCAGGCCTGGATCCGCTGCTCGGGGACGGGGACGTACAGCTCGGGCGGGTGCAGTCGCAGCGGGAGGTCGCAGAACTCCCGCAGCTCGGCCGGGTTGGTCACCTTGCTGACCCGGATGACCATCGTTGTACTCCCCCAGATAAGTTACCGACCGGTAGAAGACTCATCGTGCGCGCCCGCCGCGCCCCGCGAATGCGCACGCGTACTCAACTACGCCTGAGTACGCCGAAAAGGCCGGCCCCCGAAGGGACCGGCCTTTCCTGCGACCTGCGTCAGGCAGCGACGACGTCGACGTTGATCTTGGCGACCACGTCGGACAGCAGCTTGACGGTGACGGTGTGCGCACCGGTGGTCTTGATCGGCGAACCGATCTCGACCCGGCGCTTGTCCACGAGCGGACCGTCGACGGCCTTGATGGCCGCGACGACGTCGCTCGGGGTGACGGAGCCGAAGAGCCGGCCCGCGTCGCCCGCACGCACGGCGAGCTTGACGGTCAGGCTCTCGAGCTTGCCCTTGACCTCGTTGGCCTGCTCGAGGGTCTGGATCTCGTGGATCTTGCGGGCGCGACGGATCGCGTCCACATCCTTCTGGCCGCCCTTGGTCCAGCGGATGGCGAAGCCACGCGGAACCAGGTAGTTGCGGGCGTAACCGTCCTTGACCTCGACGATTTCGCCGGCGGTCCCGAGGCCCGAGACCTCGTTCGTGAGGATGATCTTCATTGTTCGGTCACCCTCCTATTCAGCGAGCGGTCGAGGTGTAGGGCAGCAGAGCGACCTCGCGGCTGTTCTTCACAGCCGTGGCCACGTCGCGCTGGTGCTGGGTGCAGTTGCCGGTGACCCGGCGGGCGCGGATCTTCCCACGGTCGGAGATGAACTTGCGGAGCAAGTTCGTGTCCTTGTAGTCGACGTAGGAGATCTTGTCCTTGCAGAAGACGCAAACCTTCTTCTTAGGCTTGCGTACAGGCGGCTTCGCCATCATGTACTCCAACTGGTGTTCACGATCCGGCCGTTGTTCGCACAACAGCCGGGTCGCACGGGATCAAGTCTGAGTGGGCGTCACCCCGGAGGGATCGGCCCGGCACACTGCTGTCGTCCGGGAAGGACTAGAACGGGGGCTCGTCGGAGAAGCCGCCGCCGCCGGCCGGGGCACCCCAGCCGCCGCCGGAGCCGCCCTGCTGTCCGCCGGACGCCGGGGCGCTGGACGCCCAGGGGTCGTCGGACGGGCCGGACTGGCCGCCGCCGGAGTTCTGCGAACCCCAGCCACCGCCGTTCCCGCCCTGCTGGCCGCCACCGCCGAAGCCTCCACCGCCGCCGCCACCGGCGTTGCCGCCGAAGCCACCGCCCGGAGCTCCCTGACCGCCGGACCGCTGGGCCTTGGTGACCTTCGCGGTGGCGCGGAGCAGGGACGGGCCGACCTCGTCGACCTCGACCTCGTAGACGGTCCGCTTCTCGCCCTCCTTGGTGTCGTACGTGCGCTGACGCAGACGGCCCTGGACGATGACGCGCATACCGCGCTGCAGCGTCTCAGCGCAGTTCTCCGCCGGCTGACGCCAGACGTTGCACGTGAGGAAGAGGCTCTCGCCGTCCTTCCACTCGTTGGTCTGGCGGTCGAACGTACGAGGAGTGGACGCGATGCGGAACTTCGCGACGGCCGCACCCGAAGGCGTGAAACGCAGCTCGGGGTCGTCGACAAGGTTGCCGACAAGGGTGATGACGGTGTCGCCTGCCATGGTGGTGTTCGACCTCTCGGTGGGAGCGGTTCCGTATCTGCAGTGCTCACCGCGACGACCGTACGGACGGCCGGGCGGTGCAGTGCCTCACAGGACGTGCGGCACTTGGGAGAGCCTCAGTGGGTGTCCGGGCGGAGCACCTTGGTGCGGAGGACCTGCTCGCTCAGGTTGAGCTGCCGGTCGAGCTCCTTGACGACCGCAGGCTCAGCCTTGAGGTCGATCACCGAGTAGATGCCCTCGGACTTCTTGTTGATCTCGTACGACAGGCGACGACGGCCCCAGGTGTCGACCTTCTCCACATTGCCGCCGCCGGTGCGGACGACATTGAGGAAGTTCTCGATCAGGGGGGAGACAGCGCGCTCCTCGACCTCAGGGTCGAGGATCACCATGACCTCGTAATGACGCATGTGGAACCCACCTCCTCTGGACTCAGCGGCCACGGTATTTCCGTGGCAGGAGGGTTTTTTGAACGCGTCGCAACGGTAGCGGTCGGCACTGACAATCGAGCTGGGCGAGCCTCGGGCAGTGCACGGGTCGCGGCAGAAGAGCCGCGCCACACCGGTGCAGACGGTCCAGCCTACAGGTACCCGAATGGGGTCTTGAAATCCACCCCCCGATCGACGCAATGTGTATACATCGGGTAGCGGCGTCCGCTACAGTCCGCCACCATCCCGAGGCCGTACGGCCGACCCCGGCCGCCGGTCCCGACGATCCTCCTTAAGGAGGCGGGTCAGATGGCTCACTCGTTCGGTTCCTCACAGTCCCAGGGACAGGTCCCCTCCCCGCTGCCGTCCCTTGCCCCGATGTCCCCCTACGGTCCGGGCCTGCAGCGCCACAGCGACGGCGTGAAGTCGCACCCGCTGCAGGACTCGCTCGCGGCGGTCACCGTGATCCTCGGTGCCATCGCGGTCGCCACCTGCATGTTCCGCGGGCTGCACCTGGTCGCCTCCTGGACCGGCCTGGCCGGGATCCTCACCGCGGCGGTCGGCCAGTACATCTCGGTGACCACCGCCGAGCGCTTCCTCTTCGTCTGCGCCGGGGTCGCGGCGGCGGCCGGGCTCGGCATCGGCCTCGCCCACGGCGGCCTCTACTGACCTCCCCGGGCCGCCGCTGACCTCCGGCGGCGGCGACGCACCGACGGTCGGCGGCGACATCCCTATGGGGGTGCTCCACCTGGGCAGTAGAGTTCGCGTCTGACGCGAACTGAAGCCCGAGGAGCACCCCCACCATGAGCCTGCGCCTGAGGACCATCAGCCGGGAGGAGCACCTGGCCTTCGTCCGGACCCTGCCCTCCGCGAGCCATATGCAGGTCCCCTCCTGGGGTGACGTCAAGGCCGAGTGGCGCTCGGAGAGCATCGGCTGGTTCGACGACCGCGGCGCCGTGGTCGGCGCCGGCCTGGTGCTGTACCGGCAGATCCCCAAGCTCAAGCGCTATCTCGCCTATCTGCCCGAGGGCCCGGTCATCGACTGGTTCGACCCGAACCTGGACCGCTGGCTGCAGCCGATGCTGGACCACCTCAAATCGCAGGGCGCGTTCACCGTGAAGATGGGCCCGCCGGTGATAATCCGCCGCTGGCAGGCCGAGACGATCAAGAGCGCCATCGCCGGCAAGGAGGCCAAGCGGCTCCGCGACGTCGAGGCCGACTGGTACGAGCCGCGCGCCATCGACACCGCCGACCGGCTGCGCCGGATGGGCTGGCAGCAGGGCGAGGACGGCGGGGCCGGCTTCGGCGACGTCCAGCCGCGCTACGTCTACCAGGTGCCGCTGGCCAACCGCTCGCTGGACGACGTGCTCAAGGGCTTCAACCAGCTGTGGCGCCGCAACATCAAGAAGGCCGAGAAGGCCGGGGTCGAGATCGTCCAGGGCGGCTACGACGACCTGCCGGTGTTCCACCAGCTCTATCTGGAGACCGCCGAGCGGGACCACTTCATCCCCCGGCCGCTCTCCTACTTCCAGCGCCAGTGGAAGGCCCTGACCAGCGAGGACCCCAACCGGATGCGCCTGTACCTGGCGTACCACGAGGGCGACGCGCTGGCCGGCACCACCATGATCACGGTCGGTGAGCACGTCTGGTACTCCTACGGCGCGTCCACCGTGCACAAGCGCGAGGTGCAGCCCAACAACGCCATCCAGTGGCGGATGCTGCGCGACGCCTACGCGCTCGGCGCGACCGTCTACGACCTGCGCGGCATCAGCGACACCCTGGACGAGGACGACCACCTGTTCGGGCTGATCCGCTTCAAGGTCGGCACCGGCGGGCAGGCGGCCGAGTACCTCGGCGAGTGGGACTTCCCGCTCAACAAGCTGCTGCACAAGGCACTCGACATGTACATGAATCGCCGCTAGACCCCCTCCCCGGCCCGTATCCCACCTCGCAGCACGGAAGGCATCCCACCTCTCATGGCGCTCACCCTGTACGTGGACACCCCTCGCTGGCGTGCCCACCAGCGCTCCGTCGTGGACGCCTTCCCCGGCCTGGTGCCGGTGGCGAAGGGCAACGGCTACGGCTTCCGCAACCTGCGGCTCGCCGAGGAGGCGGTCCGGCTCGGCGCGGACGTGCTGGCCGTGGGCACCTCCTACGAGGCCGCCGAGCTCAAGGACTACTTCGGCAAGGACCTGATCGTCCTCACCCCGTACCGGATCCGCGAGGACACCGTGCCGCTGCCGCAGCGGGTGATCCGCACCGTCGGCTCGATCGAGGGCGTGCGCGGCCTGGTCGGCGGGCGCGTGATCATCGAGTGCATGACCAGCATGCGGCGGCACGGGGTCTCCCCCGAGGACCTCGGCAAGCTGCGGGCCGCGATCGACGACGTCCGGGTCGAGGGCTTCGCCGTGCACCTGCCGATGGACCGGCCGGAGGGGGTCGACCCGCTGGCCGAGACCGCCGCCTGGGTGGACCGGCTGCGCGCGGCCGGGCTGCCGCTGCGGCGGATGTTCGTCAGCCATCTGACCTCGCAGGAGGTGGCCGAGCTGACCCGGCGCTACCCGGACGTGCACTTCCGGGCCCGGATCGGCACCCAGCTGTGGCTGGGCGACCACGGCGCGATCGAGAGCAGGGGCACGGTGATGGACGTGCACCCGATGGCCAAGGGCGACCGCTACGGCTACCGGCAGCACCGGGCCAGCGCCGACGGCCACCTGCTGGTCGTCGCCGGCGGAACGGCCCACGGAGTGGGCCTGGAGGCCCCCAAGAACCTCACCGGCCTCACCCCCCGCGCCAAGAACCTGGCCCGGGCCGGGCTCGCCACCCTGAACCGCACGCCCTCCCCGTTCAGCTGGAGCGGCAGCAAGCTGGCCTTCGCCGAGCCGCCGCACATGCAGGCCTCGCTGCTGTGGCTGCCCGGCGAGGTGCAGCCCCCGCAGCCCGGCGAGGAGCTGAAGGCGACGCTGCGGCACACCACCACGCTGTTCGACCGGATCGCCGACCGGGACTGACCCGGGCCGAGCCGTACCGCTGCGGGGACCGTGGGCGCGGACCACGGTCCCCGCGGCGTTCTCAGGCGAACACATAGACCGGACACCCCGCCCCCGGGGTGAGCCCGACCTGGTGGATGCAGCCGTGCCGGCGCAGATGGCCCAGGCAGCGGTGCACCCGGTTCGGCGCGATCCCCAGCCGCGCGCCGATGCGCTCCCCCGAGGCGACGAGCTCCCCGTGGATCAGCATCTCCGGGATGATGTACGCGGCCACCGCCCACACCTCCTCCGAGGCCTCGAACCGCGCCTGCCAGTCGGCCAGGATCTCCGGCGCGGAGGGCGGCGGCTGGGCCGCCGGCGGCGCGGCCACGGCTCCCGGCCCCTGCTGCCGCCCCGACAGCGGCCCCGGCTTCGCCAGCAGCGCCGCCAGGGCCTCGGTGAACCTGCTCTGGGTCTCGCTCATCCGGTCGAGCATCCGCTCCTGCCGCTCCTCCGACCGCTGCACGAAGGAGAGGAACTCGGCGAGCGGGAACGGCTCGACCGGAACGGCGGGGGGCGGGGAGTCGACGATGACCGTCCGCACCCCCGGAAGCTCGTAGCACCCCTCGCGCTGGATGGTGGCGACGACATCGGAGACCCACCGCTTGAACGGGGCCGCTTCGGGCTTGGTGGAAGCGTTCACCAGTGCGATCAGACCCCGGAGATTCACCACGACGCTGTTCCGCTGCCACGTCCTACCTGCGGGAACGCTGAGGGTGTAACGCCCAGTTACACCCTCGAGGACGTCTCGGTCGGCTGCTTGTACATGATCTGCGACTGTTTTTCTAGAGTTCAGGTAGCCCAGATTTCTGCAGACGTCCGCCGCGGGGAACCAGTGCGTCCCGTCCGGCATGGTCAGCCGCCGGATCCGGGCCCCGGTCGCCGCGTGCACGAAGTCGCTGATCTCGATCGCGTCCTCCGGGGCGGCCGGGAGCGCGGCCCGGTCCGGCTGCCGCATGACCGTCGCCCGGAGCCAGGGCGCGAACGCCGCCGCGCCCGCCCCCGCCGGGGCGCCGAGCAGCGCCTCCACCCCGCGCCGGCTCAGCAGCGGGAGCGTCCCGTCCCAGGTCGGCTGGTTGGGGACGGGCATCCGGTGCAGTGCGCAGAGGCTGCCGAGCGTGGTCCGCATCGACTCCGGGACGTGGTCGGCCAGGGCCTCCTGGACGTCGGCCAGGCCGAGGCCCTTGCAGATGTCGGCGGCCGGGAACCACCAGCGGCCGTCGGGCAGGGTGAGCCGGCGGACGAAGCCGCCGGAGGACTTGTGGGCGAAGCTCTCCAACTCGATGTCGCGGCGGGGCGCGGACTCGGGCGGAGCGGAACTGTCCTGGTGCATGGGTGGATCCCCCTGGGTGTGCGGGGTCGCCGGGGCAGCCCGCGGCCCGCGACGTCGGGGCGGCGGGCAGCAGGCAGCGGAGAGCGGGCGACGGACGTCAGGCGGCGGGCAGCGTGAAGCGACCGGAAGCAGGCAACGGCAGAGGGAACGGCGGAACTGGACGCGCGGGCCGTCGGGCCGGAAGCGCAGGAATACGGCGGCGGGTCGGTCCTCACCGCGCCGGATGCACACATAGTAGCCCGACGGACACGCTGGGCAAGCGGAGCGGTCGGACTTCACCCGCGAGGGTGAAGTCCCGACAAATCGCCCCCTTCACCCTCGTACATATGCCCGTCAACTCGCCCACGGCAGAGCCTTCTTGGCCCGGCATGGCACCGGCCTGTGGATAACTTCTTATCCACAGGCCGGTGCTCACTTATCCACAGGCTCAACCAGGCTCAGAATCCGCGTACTTGAGGCCAGCAGGCTCCTCGTCGAGGATCGCAAAAACATCATCCGCCCTGTCCAGGACCCCTCCTGACGGGTCGTCACTCCCGTCCCAGCGGACCACGTCACACTCCGGCGTCAGGACGTCACGGATGACCATTACACACAGGTAGAGCAGCCCCAGGATGTGGACAACGATCGCCCCGTGGTACCAGTCCGCCGGCAGGCCCTTCTGGTGCGGGCTGGTGGAGTAGGCGAAGTAGTACCAGATACCGAAGAAGTAGAGGACCTCGCAGGCCTGCCAGACCAGGAAGTCCCGCCAGCGCGGACGCGCCAGCGCGGCCAGCGGGACCAGCCACAGCACGTACTGCGGGGAGTAGACCTTGTTGGTGAGGGTGAACGCGGCGATCATCAGGAAGGCCAGCTGGGCCAGCCGCGGCCGGCGCTGCGCCCCCAGCGCCAGCCAGGCGATCCCCAGGCCGCAGAGGGCCATCAGCAGCAGGACCACGGTGTCGACGGTGGTGGTCGACCAGGTGATCACCCCGTTCTGGGAGAGGATCAGCCAGAACGAGCCGTAGTCGATCTTCCGGGTCGCGTTGTAGGTCCAGAAGGTGGCCCAGCCGTGGAAGTTGAGCAGCATGAACGGGAGGTTGACCACCAGCCAGGCCGCGATCCCGGCCCCGAGCGCCTCCCCGAAGGCCCGCATCCGCCCGGCCCGCCAGCACAGCAGCAGCAGCGGCAGCAGCAGGAGCAGCGGGTAGAACTTCGCCGAGGCGGCCAGGCCGAGCAGCGCTCCGGCCCAGGCCGTCCTGCGGTTGGCCCAGCAGGCCAGGGCGAGCGCGGTGAGCGCGACCGCCAGCAGGTCCCAGTTGACGGTGGAGTCCAGCAGCAGCACCGGCGCCAGCGCGAACAGCAGCGCGTCCCAGGGGCGCCGCCGGTGGGTGCGCATCACCGCGATCACCGCGACGACCGCGCAGATCATCAGCAGGCCCGAGTTGAGCAGCCAGTAGACCTGCTCCCGGTGCACATCGCTGCCGGAGGGGGTCAGCCAGGCGGCGAACCACATCAGCAGCCCGGTGAGCACCGGGTACTCCAGGTACTGCATGTTGGCGTTGGCCGGGTCGCTCGCGCCGGGGATCCGGTCCAGGTACGGCACCGAGCCGATGGAGAAGCCGCGCAGCGAGAACATGTGCGGGATGTCGCTGTAGCAGGCGTGGTCGTACTGGGCGGTGGTGCCGAAGAACCAGCCGCTGTTGTAGCAGGGGACCTTCTGCACCATGCCCAGCGCGAAGAGGATGATCGTGCACACCGCGAGGACCCGCGCGGCGGTCCACCAGTTGACGCCGAGCAGGGCGTGGCGGCCGGGGGCGCCGCCGAGGACCTCGCTGCCCTCGGCGGCGACCGGGTCCTCGTCGGCGGGGACCACGACGGTGTCCTCGGCGGGGGGCGGGGGAAGGGTCAGCACGGCCGGCCGGACCTCCGGTACGCCCGGGTCGGCACCCGGGTGGGCAGGGGGCTGCTCCGCTGCCTCGTCACGCTCGCTCGACGTCATGCCGGACATCCTGCCGCACGTCCCGGTGCGAGCACCGGGCACCCGGCGGGTTCGCCGGAAATGGCCGCGGCCCCGGCGCGGGCCCGCCCCTGGGGGCGGGTCGCGTGCCGGGGCCGCGCCGGGTGCGGCGGCAGCGGGTCAGCCGTGGCCGCCGGTGCCGCCGGACGTCACCCCGCCTCTGGTCCTGGTGGAGGTCGCGGTACTGGTGGCCGACGCCGTGTCGCAGTTCTGCACCACCGGGATGCACGGCTGGGTCGGCATGCCGGTGGGCGTGTTGCCGGCCGTGGGCGTCTGGGTGGCCGTGGGCGTCTGCGTCGCCGTGGGCGGCGCGGTGGCGGTGGCCGTGGCGGTCGCCGTCGGGGTGGGCGTCGGGGTCGGCGCCCCGGACTCGTTGGCGCCCTTGGGCAGGCTGGGCGCGGGCGGGAAGCTGACCACGGGCAGGCCCTTCAGGGCGTCGGTCATGTACAGGGTCCACACCTCGGTCGGCAGCTTTCCACCGTAGAAGGTGGTCTGCTGGCCGGTGCCGGTGCCGATCATGCTCAGCAGGCCCGCCTTGTTCGGGTCCTCGCGGAACATCCCGATCGCGGTCGCCAGCTGCGGGGTGTAGCCGTTGAACCAGGCCGACTTGTAGTCGTCGGTGGTACCGGTCTTGCCGGCCGCGGGCCGGTCCAGCGCCCGGGCCGCGGTACCGGTGCCATAGGTGACCACGTCCTGGAGCATGCTGTTGACGGTGTTGGCGGTCGACGCGCTCATCGCCTGCACCGACTTGATCTTGGCCAGGACCGGGGTCGTCACACCGATGCCGGTCCGCTGGACCGACTGCACCGAGTAGGGGTCGTGCGAGATCCCGCCGTTGGCGAAGGCCGCGTAGACGTTCGCCATCCGGATCGCGCTCGGGGTGGAGGTGCCGATGAAGAAGCCGGCCGTGTCACCGGTGAGGATGCTGGGGTCGAGCCCCAGCTTGATGGCCATGTTCCGGACGTTGGCGTAGCCGACGTCCTCACCCAGCTGCACGTACGAGGTGTTGACCGAGTTCGCCATGGCCTTGCGCAGGGTGATGAACCCGGGGTGGGCGGTGTCGTCGTTCTTCTGCTTGAACAGCGAGCCGTCCTTGTTGGTGAGCAGCTGCCCCTGCTGGTTCTTGATGGTGATCAGGTCGTTGCCGTTGAACTTGCTGTCCGGGGTGATCGGTGAGGGATCCGCCCCCGGGGTGAGCACGGCTCCGTCCTCCAGGGCGGCGGCCATCACGATCGGTTTGAAGGTCGAGCCGACCGGCACGCCGGAGCTGTTGGCGTTGTTGACCGAGTGGCCCTTGTCCGCGCCGGGTCCGCCGTAGATGGCGACGATGGCGCCGGTCCTGGGGTCGACCGAGGCCGCGCCGGTCTGGAAGTAGGTGTCGGTCTTCGGGCGCTTCTTCGGGTCGATGTGCTCCGCGTCCACCTGGTTCACCGCGGAGGTCAGGGCCTGGACCTTCTTCTTGTTGAAGGTGGTGCAGACCTTGAAGCCGCCGGCGGCGAAGTCGGCGTCGGTCACCTTGGGGGTGCTGTGCGCCTCGACGTAGTTGGTGGCGGTGTCGACCATGTAGCCGACCTGCCCGTTCAGCGTGGCGTTCCTGACCCAGGGGGCCGGCATCGGGAACTTGTCCGGGGTGTACTGGGCCCGGTCGGCGGCGGTCATCCAGTTGTTGGCCACCATCCGATTCAGTACGTAGTTCCACCGGGCCAGGGCCGCCGCCTGGACGCCCTTGTCGGTGGCGACGTCCTGGTAGTAGCTGGGCTGGTTCACCGTCGCGGCGATGAAGGCGCCCTGGGAGACCGTCAGCTGCGAGGCGTGCTCGTGGTAGTACGCCTCGGCGGCGGCCTCGATGCCGTTGGCGCCGCGCCCGTAGTAGTTGCCGTTCAGGTACCCCTCGAGGACCTGGTCCTTGGTGTAGTAGCCCTCGCCGATCTTCGTGGAGATGATGATCTCCTGGAACTTCCGGCTCAGGGTCTGCTCGCTGTTGCCCAGCACGCTCTCCTTCACCCACTGCTGGGTGATGGTCGAGCCGGACTGGATCTGGCCGCCGGTGGCCATGTTCTTGATGGCGCGCAGGATGCTCTTGGGGTCGATGCCCGAGTTGGTCTCGAAGGTCTCGTCCTCGGCGGCCATGAAGTCGTGCTGGACCGCCATCGGCACGTCCTGGAGCTTGACGTTCTGCCGGTTGACGGTGCCGGTCGTGGCCATCACCGTCTTGCAGTCGTCCCAGTAGAAGATGTTGTTCTGCAGTTCCGAGGTCGGGTTGGGCTGCGGCACCTTGGTGGTGGCGTAGGCGTAGCCGACCAGGCCCACGATGCCCACGAAGGCGATCAGCGCGCCACTGAGGATCTGCTTGATCGAGGGCACCCAGCGCCGTACGCCGGTCTTGCCCCAGCGCGGGTAGTCGAGGAAACGCTTCGGCCGGGATCCGGCCGGACCGCCGCCTGCCGGGCCGCCCTTGGCCTGGACTCCCTTGCGCATCTCGGCGCGGGTCAGCCGGGGCTCGGCGGGCAGGCCCTGCTGCTGGCCAGGCGCACCGCCCTGGGGGCGGGCGGTCCGGCGCGGGGGAGGGCCGCCCTGCGGGCCGGACGGCGCCTGGGGGCCGCGGCCTCCGGCGGGAGTGCTCCCGGGGCTCGACTGCTGTTTGCGCCGATGTTCGCTCATGCTTCCAGCTGCTCCTCGGACAGGCCGCAGGGCCTGAAGGCGGTGGTCCACTTCCGATTCGCCCCAGGGCCCTGCTGGCCCTGTACGCGAGTCCCCCGGGGTACCGGCCGACGAGGCCGCACTGCACCAGGGACCACGACGCCCCAGCCGCCCCATCGGTTCCCGGCTCTTTGCATAGGCGACAGAGTACGCAGCAATCCAAGACCGCTTATGGGGCGTCAGCTATCAATTACGGACATAACCACCGCAGATACTTAAGAAACCGTTGGCTCCCGACCCATCTGTGATCGCCTTCACGCAATCGCCCCTTGCTTGTGACGCACCTGCGGCATATCGTCTCGATGTATCGACTCGATACATCGAGTCGGCATAACAGCGGACGGCAGCAGCGGCGGAGGGAGGCGGCAGGGCATGAGCAGACGTTCCGGGATCCTGGAGTTCGCCGTCCTCGGCCTGCTCCACGACGCCCCGATGCACGGCTACGAACTGCGCAAACGTCTCAACGTGCTGCTTGGTTCCTTTCGCGCCTTCTCCTACGGCACGCTCTACCCCTGCCTCAAGGGCCTGGTCGCCCAGGGCTCCCTGATCGAGGACAACCCCGACACGGAGTACATCCCGGCCACCGCGCTCAACGGCAAGCGCTCGAAGATCGTCTACCGGCTCACCCCGGAAGGCAAGCAGCGCTTCGAGGAACTGCTCGCCGACTCCGGCCCGGACGCCTGGGAGGACGAGCACTTCGGTGTGCACTTCGCCTTCTTCGGCCAGACCGACCGGGCCGTGCGGATGCGGGTGCTGGAAGGCCGCCGCAGCCGGCTCGAGGAGCGGATGGAGCGGATGCGCACCTCGCTGGCGCGGACCAGGGAGCGCCTCGACGGCTACACCCTGGAACTGCAGCGGCACGGCCTGGAGTCGGTCGAGCGCGAGGTCCGCTGGCTCAACGAGCTGATCGAGACCGAGCGGGCCAACCGCACCGGCCGCGACGCCGCGCCACCCGGCCCCGAGCGGGCCCCACAGATTTCGGACGACAGGGACCGGCCCGCGGACAATGCCGCAACGCCGCCCGACCGCCCGGGGCGCTCCACCCAGGAGCGCTGACCACAGCGCGGACCGCGCACGCGGGCGGTCGGGGGACTGCCGGCACCACATTGACGTAACGCACTGGCGTTTCCATCACGATCACAAGAGGGAGCAACCGGAATGAGTTCGGTTCGCGTAGCCATCGTAGGTGTGGGCAACTGCGCCGCCTCGCTTGTCCAGGGCGTCGAGTACTACAAGGACGCAGACCCGAACAGCCGCGTGCCCGGCCTCATGCACGTGCAGTTCGGTGACTACCACGTCCGCGACGTGGAGTTCCACGCCGCCTTCGACGTCGACGCCAAGAAGGTCGGCCTCGACCTGGCCGACGCCATCGGCGCCAGCGAGAACAACACCATCAAGATCTGCGACGTGCCCGCCTCCGGTGTCACCGTCCAGCGCGGCCACACCCTGGACGGCCTCGGCAAGTACTACCGCGAGACCATCGAGGAGTCCTCCGAGGAGGCCGTCGACGTGGTCCAGGTCCTGAAGGACCGCAAGATCGACGTCCTGGTCTGCTACCTGCCGGTCGGCTCCGAGGCCGCGGCGAAGTTCTACGCCCAGTGCGCCATCGACGCCAAGGTCGCCTTCGTCAACGCCCTCCCGGTCTTCATCGCCGGCACCAAGGAGTGGGCCGACAAGTTCACCGAGGCCGGTGTCCCGATCGTCGGCGACGACATCAAGTCCCAGGTCGGCGCGACCATCACGCACCGCGTGATGGCGAAGCTGTTCGAGGACCGCGGTGTCCTGCTGGAGCGCACCCTGCAGCTGAACGTCGGCGGCAACATGGACTTCAAGAACATGCTGGAGCGCGACCGCCTGGAGTCCAAGAAGATCTCCAAGACCCAGTCGGTCACCTCGCAGATCGTGGACCGCGACCTGGGCGCCCGCAACGTCCACATCGGCCCGTCGGACTACGTGCCGTGGCTGGACGACCGCAAGTGGGCCTACGTCCGCCTCGAGGGCCGTGCCTTCGGCGACGTGCCGCTGAACCTGGAGTACAAGCTCGAGGTGTGGGACTCCCCGAACTCGGCCGGCGTCATCATCGACGCGGTCCGCGCGGCGAAGATCGCCAAGGACCGCGGCATCGGCGGCCCCATCCTCAGCGCCTCGAGCTACCTGATGAAGTCCCCGCCGGTGCAGTACTTCGACGACGAGGCCCGCGACAACGTGGAGAAGTTCATCCGCGGCGAGGTCGACCACTGAGTTGACCTGCGAAAATAGCAGGCTTGGACAAAGCACAACGAGGGGCCCGCATGAGTTGACCATGCGGGCCCCTCGTTGGTATTCGTTGGCATAAATGGGCTTGGGAGAGTCTCCCAAGCATGATCGTCTCCCAGATTTCTCCCCGACGTCGGATCAGGCGGGCTTGCCGAGACGCCCAGGCCGGTACGGAATGCCGCGCTCCCGGGCCCGGGCATAACGGCGCTCCTCGAACGTCAACACGCAGACAGCACACAGCAAGACGGGACGAAGCGTTCCGTCCGGTGCGGGCATAGACGCGATCTCAGCCGCCCACCGGAAATTCTGACAGGACGTGCACACACCGGCCTGCACCCACACGTAGCTGGCCAGGATCTCGTGCGGCGGCGGCCCCAGAAGGTCACCGGGATCAGCGACCGCACGCGAGTGCGGGGTGTCCGGCAACCATGCGGGACGCCGAGCCGCCGATCTCTCGGGGCCGCTGGGCATGATCGCGCCTTTCTCGCCGAGAGCCACCTGGCGGGGCCATTCGCCCCCTTCAGTCGAACATGCGTGCGATGGTAACGCTCCCAGGCCGTACCTTCGTTCCATGATCACAAAAAGCACGATTTCCGGGGCTGACATGACAGCTCCCGGTGATCAAGAGTTTTTGAGATGCACCGTGACGATCGCAAGCGGCTGGCGGATCGCCGTCAGGCCCTTGGTGAGCGAATCAAAATTCTGCGTGCATACCGCAACTTCTCGCAAGACGACCTGATCCGCGAGAGCGGCGTCGGCCGCAACACCATCCAACGCACCGAGGCAGGCGAAACGAGCATGCGCCTCACCCAGGTCTGGAAGCTGGCCGACGGACTCAGAGTGCCCGTGACCTGGCTACTGTCCGATGACTGGACCTGGCCCACCCGGGGTGGCGCGGGGGGTGGCGAATGGCCCGACGAAGCGCCACCAAAACGCTACCCCTGACCACCATGTGAATCTTCTGTGATCCGGCGCAAGAGGGCGCGTACCCACGGCGTGCGTGCCGAGCCGCGCGCTCCTGGTGCGCGGCTCGGCGCGAGGTCATGACCACGACGGGACGGACGCTCAGCGACCGCCGCGCTGGCCCCGCAGGATCGCCGCCCGGGCCTGTGCGCGCCATTGTCCGACCCGCACCTTGGCCCTGGCGTCGCACCCCGCGCATCGCAGGACTGTCGCGCCGCATCCGGTGTCGCCATGGATCTCGGCGACGACCCGGGCCCCCGAGGTCCACTCCTGGCAGACGCTGCAGTAGCCGGTCTGGGTCGCGTCCGGCGGCGGGGTGTCGATGTCGATCATTCGGCGCTCCCGGCGAGTCCGGCCATCGCGTCCCGCGTGATTTCCATGGCAGCTATGAGCCGGGCGTAGCAGTCGGGGTGGTCCAAGGCCGCACGGGGACTGGCTGGATCCTGGGGGCGGACAGCGACGACCCGGCCGCTGGTGGGTTCGGGGCAGTAGCCGCAGACCCGCGTCCCGGAGCTCACGACGCGCCTCTGATGGTTGCCAGGGCGTCCAGTAGGGCCTGCGGGTCGTGCAGTGCGCCGGAGCCGTCGGGCGGAGTGTCCCAGTACGAGTGGGTGCGCTGTATGCGGGATGGCACCGGTACCCAGAGCCACGCTTCCGCGCCGAGGCAGGCCGCCTCCTTGTCGGCCGGCCAGACGGCGGCGGTGCCGGGCGGCACGAGGAAGTACGTAGTGCCGTTGTCGGCATCCGAGAACACTGGTCCGCTGCTGGCCCCGAGGGCGGCGCGCATCCGGTCGCCGAGGGCGAGTCTGACCTTGACGGCGTCGAAGAGGACCCCGGCCGGAATCATGGCGATCTCGTCAGGGTGCTGGACCCACCAGTTGTAGGCGTGCTCCGGGGTGGGGTCGGCCTGGGAGAGCCATTCGACGGGAGAGAGCTGTTCGACGGGCACGGCACGATCTCCTCACTGCACTGTTACTGCCTGTGAGGAGATCGTGCCGCTTCGTGCAGCCTGCAACCGCACACATTGTGCGGGGTGAAAAACCGTCAAAACCCTTGACAGGGACGTGCGTCAGACCCCAGCCCAGCGGGCGAAGCCCGTCACCGAATCATCCGCGTGCCGGTCCGCGCGCTGCAGCGCCTCGGCCGTGGACCGCACCGACGGGTGGAACCGCGTGTGGTTGGGGGCGATCTGCCGCGCCTTCTGCAGCGACACCAGCGCCTGCCTGCGATCCCCCGTCGCCAACTGTGCCGCTGACAGGTCGATGAAGTGGTGCGACCTGCGCTCCGCAGGCAGATCCACCGGCGGCTCCCAAGCCGCTCCCTGGTCGCCCCAGTCCGTGAGCCGGTTCAGTGCCCAGCTTGCGGAGTTCGTGTCCATGCCGATATGGACCTCGTGGATCCGCAGGTTCGACGGACCGAACGACGTCTCGTAGAACACCCCGTCGCGGTCTCCGGAGGCCGCTGCGATCTCAGCCGCTTCCTCCAGCTCCCGCATCGCGCCGTCCGCGTTTCCCTGCCGGGCCCGCATGACCGCGCGCTTCAGCACGATCGCTCCCAGCAGTCCGCGGCTCGTGTCGTCCCAGTGCGCCCCCTGGATACTCCGCAGCTTCCCCTCCAGCTCCGTGGCGAGGAGGTTCGCCGCCTTCCAGGTGCCCTGCCGCAGCATCGCCCCCAGTCGCAGGTAGCCGGCCATCAGCGGCATGTAGGGGTCGCCGGAGCGCTCGGATGCCCACTGGATCCGCTCGATCGTCGCGATCGACAGGTCCTGGTAACCGAGCTTGTGGGCCACGCTGTTCGCCGCCCGGTACGCCAGGGCCAGGTTCCAGAACGCCCGCTCGGAGACGTCCCCCTCGGTCTCCAGGGCGGTGTGGGTGAGCTCGTTCAGCAGCCCGGGCAGCAGCGGCCCGATCGGCGCGTACTGGCCGTCCTGGCGCATTTTGGAGACCTGCTGGACCTCCGAGGCCAGGACCGCGAGAGGCCGGACGCCGATGACGAGGTCCTCAGGGGAGTCGTAGGCGAGCATGATGCGCCGCAGCTGCGGGATGACGGCGTGGACCTGGTCCTCGGTCTCGGTGCCGTTGAGGTACGGCTGCCCGTTCAGGTGCTCGGCGCCGATGTCGAGGGCCTTGGCGAGCTGGACGATGAGCGCCGGCGTCGGGTTGCGGTCGCCACGCTCGATCTTCTCCAGCAGGCTGGTGCTGATGGCGACCTCGCTGGCGAGGCCCTCCACAGTGCGATGCCGCATCTTCCGCGCGGTGCGGATGCGCGCACCGATCGCTTTGTCGGTGGTGGTCATTCTCTACTCCTGCGGGCCGAGGGTCGCTACTCGCAGCGTAAGGCGGTCGTGAGCCGTTTGTTGGCGGGTCGAGGTGAATTCTTCGTTGCTGCTGCGGAGCATCCCGGGCGCGTGCTGGCCCGGGCAGCGATTGTGTGTCCGACCCGGTGACACCGAGCCTAGGGCGCGACGAACCGCCCCCGCTCGGCGCGAGGCCGAGCGGGGGCGGGGGCGGGTCGTCAAGGGTGGGTGCTGGGCCGGGCAGGCTGCTGGCGGCGGATGATGCGCATGCAGGCCGGGTCCCACCAGTACGTCCGGTAGTGGGTGTCCCGGGTTCGGTCGAGTTCGATGGCGACCTGGTAGGCCGTGCGTCCGTCGGGGTACCGATGCCGGGCCCGCACGACGGCGCTCCGCCACCGGCCCTCGGTGTAGATCCACAGCATCGGCGCACCCATGTTGGGGAAGACGAAGACGTCCGCCTTCGGATCGCCCTGCCGCCACGGCCGCGCCTGCACGGCCTCGGACGGCGCGGCCTCCTCGGGCCCTGGATCAGCCATGATGCGACCTTACAGCGCAAGCCCCCGCCCAGCGCGGGGCCGGGCGGGGGTGTAGGTGTTGGTGGAGGCCCTGGGATTCAATCCCAACCCGGGAGCACGGGGTTCGCGCGGGCCCCCTCGGACTGCCCGGTGATCGACCGGGCTGTGCTCCGTCCCGAGGCCACACTAGCCGTCCGACCGGGTCGGCCCGACGGGATTACACGGTGTACCAGAGGCTGCTGGTGGCCTGCAGGGTGATGGCGGCCCACTGGGCCACGGTCTTGGTCGCGGCCCCGTCGATGAGCTGGCCGCCGGCGGCGGGAGCGACGGTGACGGTGTGGGCGGTCAGGTTCTTGATCGTGATCCGCTTCCGGGCCGGGAACGAGAGGGCGGT
Organism: Streptacidiphilus alkalitolerans; assembly: GCF_042511045.1. Classification (NCBI taxonomy): domain Bacteria; kingdom Bacillati; phylum Actinomycetota; class Actinomycetes; order Kitasatosporales; family Streptomycetaceae; genus Streptacidiphilus; species Streptacidiphilus alkalitolerans. Next base: position 494,963 of record NZ_JBHEZX010000005.1, on the reverse strand, counting down.
GGGCAGCGTCTGGGTGGAGTCGGCGGAGGCGTCGACGAGGACGACTTCGTCGAGGAACGAGAGCGTGTAGTTGCCCGTAACGGTGGTCGCGGTGCCGTGGGCGTCGATGATGTCGAACCCGGGTGGCCCGTCCAGGATCAGGCCGGCGCGTGCGGGTGATCCGCCGAGGACGATCTCGCCGGCGGCGGCGCCCATGTCGTTGCCGTTGCTCCTGTCCCCGAACCTGGGGGTCGACGTCTCCGTGTCGATGCGCAGGTACATGGTGGGGCCGATGCCGTCGGAGCCCTTGCCGATGACCAGGACCAGGACAGTGCAGGCCTCGATCGACACGAGGGACCCGGTGATGGAGTGGACCGCGCCGACGGACCCGTAGTAGTTCCCGACCGGGCACAGCGCGGCCCAGCAGTACAGGATCCGCAGGGCGGTGATGTCGGTGTGCTCGGTGGCGTAGACGCCGAAGGTGTAGCCGCCGCCGATGGTGCCGTTGCGGATCACGGACATGTCGTTGTTGCCGTCGGCGGGCATCGACAGGCCGATGCTGTAGCCGCCGCCGAAGGCCGCGAACGTCGCGTAGTCGCCCCGCGCCACCGAGCCGGTCGTCCCTATGTAGAAGTCGTGGACCTGGGCGTTGGCGATGCCGTCCAGCCCGAGGGCCTCGTAGGTCAGGCCGGTCTTGCTGTGGGTGGTCAGGATCGACCCGGTGAAGTCGAGGAACAGGTTGGAGAAGGTGTCGCCGCGGCCGTAGCCGTGGGGCTGGGTGGGGCCGCCGATCACGCAGGGGTTGCCGTCGGAGCCGATCAGGTCGCCCTGGGCGTTCTGGTTGGCGAAGACCCCGAACGAGACGATGGTGGCGCCGGTGATGTTCGGGGCGGTCTGGGACCACAGCTCCAGGCCGGCGGAGTTGCCGGCGTGCTCCCACAGGCAGGTGACCTTGGGGCCGGTGGCGGGGATGACGGGCAGCGGGATCTGCGCGCACCCCAGGGTGCTGCCGCCGGTGACGAACTGCCCGGCGACGACGTAGAAATGCCCCGCCGGCGGGATGGGGACGTAGACCTTGAACTCGTAGGAGTGCGCAAGGGCGTAGGCGGTGCCGTCGGTCAGGCACAGGCGGAACGCGGGGGTGTCGTCGGTGCCCCACAGGAACGTCGCGCCGCTGACGGTGGTCCCGGCCGGGGCCGACAGCAGGACCTGGGTCGCGGACACGTAGGTCAGGGTGCCGGTGACCGCGTCGCCGCTGGCCGAGGCCCCGTGCAGGAGGTAGGACTTGCCGTTGGTGTTGCTCGGGGTGAACGCGGCGGTGGCCGACGTCGCCACGGCGGAGCCCGAGGTGACGCTGAGGTCCGTGACCCACCGACCGTCGCCGACCGCCCCGCCGTGGACGACGGCGTCGAAGACCCAGGGCTCGGCGGAACCCGACCCGGGGTCGCCCTTGTCGCCCTTCGGCCCCGGGTCGCCCTGCGGCCCGGGCGGCCCCGGGACGACCAGGTAGTCCCCGTCCAGCGGGGCGACCTGGATCACCTCGGACAGGTCCACCGGCCCGGACCCGGTCAGGAGCGCGAAGTTGAACGGGTCCACGGTCGCGCCGACCAGCTCGAAGGAAACGGACCAGTTCCAGGAGTTGGCCTCGGGCTGGATACCGGTGCTGTCGGTGGGCGGCAGCGCGATGGAGAACGAGCCGAAGCTGTCCAGCTTCAGCTTCATCTTCCCGACGATGATCTTCTTGTCGGCGGGGTCGACCAGGACCCCGCAGTTCGGCGCGAAGACTACGTACCCCTGTGCCGGGGTCTTGGTGTCCGGCAGGGGAACGGTGCCGGTGACGGTCTCCAGGGCGAGCGCCATGTCAGCTCCTGTCAGCCGATGGAGTGCGGGATCAGTTCGTCCGGGATGGGCTCGGGGTCCAGGCCGGCCTGGAGCAGGCGACGGTTCTGCCGGCGGATGATGCGCATGGCCAGTCGAAGGAGCTCGACCAGGCGGGACTCGCGGCGCTCGCCCTCGGCCAGGCGCTCGGTGTACTCGGTGTGCAGCGCTGGCGAGATCGTCAGCTCCGGCGCTGGGCCGGGTGCGGGCGGCGTGACGTGCCGTTGGACTTCGGTTGCGGTGGTGCTGGCGCCTCGGGACTGCAGGAAGCTGAAGACGCCGGTGACCGCGCCGCAGACGGCGACGACGACCAGGGCGACGGTGTCAGCCCCCATGCTGTGGCCCCTTGCCTCGCATCGCGCGGATCGTGGCGCGGGGCAGCTCGACCCAGCCGGAGACGATGACGAACCCCCCGACCTCCGAGAGCCAGGCGATGGCCGAGCCCCAGACGGGTTGGTAGGCGCCCGTGTACCAGGCGACCGCGTAGGCGGCGCCCCACAGGGCGGGCGGGATGCTGATGCAGACGTAGCCGATCGTGTCGATCAAGGCCCCCCGTCGTAGTCCGGCAGTGATGGCCAGGAGGCCGGCCGCGATCCACAGCCAGCCCCAGAAGGGGATGGGTGCGACGCGGGTCAGGATCGCGATGCCGCGGCTGGTGCCGTAGCGGGCGTTGACGGTGATGCTGGCGCCGTAGCCGACCCACCCGGAGCCGAGGGTCAGCAGGTAGCCCCCGCGGCGGCCGAGGTGGTGAAGCAGTCGCCGCGGCCCGGCGAGCAGCTGCCGCGTGGCCGCCGCGGGGGACATCAGGCTGCCTTGGTGAGGTCGGCCTGGGTCACCGGTGCGGTGACCTGGGTGCGGGTGAACATCGCCAGGACGGCGGTGGCCAGGGACATCAGCAGGGCCTGGTGGTCGGCGTCGAGGTGCAGGCCGAAGCCGACGGCCAGGGCGACGAAGGCCTGGATGAAGCCGAGGATCGCGGCGTTCACGCCGTCGCGGGTGGACAGGGCGATCAGCAGACCGAGGACCGCCGCGGCGGCGGCGTTGATGACGGCCTGCTGGTCCACCGATACGTGGAACAGGAACGCGGAGATGAACTTGACGATCACGGCGACCAGGGCGAGCCAGAGCACGGGCTCGCGGCCGAAGATCAGCTTGGGGGACATGGGTGCCTCTCTGGTGTCAGGAACTGTCAGGGACTGGAGGGACTCAGGCGACGGTGAAGTGGTGCTTCTTGCCGAGCGCGGTCAGGGAGGCGCGGCCGGGGATGCCGTTGGCGTCGGCGCCGGTGTAGTGGTCGCGGCGCTGCAGGGCGGCGTAGGCGGCGACGGTCTGGGTGCCGAAGCTTCCGTCGGCCCAGTGGGCGGCCAGGAGGCCCTCGGCGACCAGGGCGTTCTCGACTGTCAGGACCTCGGTCCGGTAGGTCGTGTGGCCCTGCGGCGCGCTGGGGTCGGCCTTGGCCGCGGCGATGACGTGCGCCAGGTGCACCACCGGGAGGGCCGGGGGTGCGGGCGGGGTCGGGCCGCCGGCCCAGTGCGCCATGTCGGCCACGGAGGACCAGTTGGCGACGTTGCGGTCCGTGCCTGCGGTCTCGCCGTACTGGTGGATGATCCACGGGGCCTGGACCCGCGGGTGGCCGGGTGCGGCGCTGGGGTCGGCGATCCACAGGCCGTCGCCGGCGTTCGAGGTGGTGTCGTGGTTGAGCCAGTAGTCCCGGTTGCAGTACAGGATCACCTTGTGGTCCGGGCGCAGCCGCTTGACCGCGGCGAGGAACTGGTCCTTCTCCGTGCAGCTGGCGTGGGTGCCGACCTCGGTGGTCTCCCAGTCGCAGGCCAGGATGTCGCCGGCCACCGACGGCGCCTGGGTGACGAAGTACTGGGCCTGCTGGTCGATGTTGCCGGGCCACAGGAAGTGGTAGAAGCCGACAACGAGGCCCTGCTGGCGTGCCCGGTTGGCCTGGGCGGCGGCCTTGGCGTTGACCTTGGTGTGGCCCTCGGTCGCCTTGGCGATCATGAAGCCGAGGCCTTTGATGGCGGGGCTGGCGGACTGGAAGTCCGAGACGTCGATGCCCTGGAGCATGGTGTGTCCTTCCGGGTCAGGCGGCGAGGGCGAGGGGCTGGACGACGTCGCCGCCCTGCTTGAGGAGCAGCGCGAAGTCCGCCCAGCTCAGCCAGCAGTGGCCGTTGTCGCCCCAGCCGGTGCCCCAGGAGTTCCGCAGGCGGATGCGGCGGTTCTTGGTGTCGTTGGCGACGACGCACAGCTGGTGGCCGCCGGCGACGCCGGAGGACTCGACGACGTGGATGGTGCCGTCCGCGTCGGGGGTGAACATCGACTGGTACCAGCGGACACCGATCGAGATGGCGCCCTTGTTGAGCATGATCAGGGCGGTGCGCAGGGAGCGGGTGTGGTGCCAGCCGCTGATCAGGCCGAGCTTGACCAGGGTGGTCATGGACCAGGCCCCGGTGGAGCCGGTGTCGTTGGGCGGGTAGTGCCCGGGGATCTGGGAGTCGTCCAGGCGCGTCTCGAGCTCGTACCCGGACAGGATCACGGCCTGGGTGACCGGGGTCTGGCCGGCCTTGCCGAGGGGCGCGGTGACCAGGCAGCCGTACCCGGCGTTCATGGTGCAGTCGCCGACCTTGCCCTGGTCGAACGGGTCCTGGACCTCCGTGTGGTCGACGTCGAGGATCGGCTCCAGCTCGTCGACGATGGCGGCGAACTCGGCCACCAGGGTGTCGAGCATCTGGTGCCGCCCCAGCCGGTAGAGGTTGTCCGGGTGTTCGGGCAGCAGGCGGAACGCCTGGGTGTCGGCGTCGGCGGTGGTCGCGGTGAGCATGCGGGTCTCCTTCGGGCATGACGAAGCCCCGGACCGGATGGTCGCGGGGCGGGCGGTGAGCTGGTCAGAGGGCGTGGACCCACTTGGCGGAGAACTGGGTGAGGGCCACCACGGTGTTCAGGGCGACGCCGGAGCGCTGGACGGCGACGATCTCGATGAAGTCGGTGGTGCCGTTGCACGCGACCAGGGGTGCGCGGACGGGGACACCGGTGCTGTCGGACGCGGTCGCGGCCGGTCCGGAGACCTGGGCGATCGTGGTGCCGTTCTTCTGGATCAGGGCGAGCCTGTCGCCGGTCGCGTTCGCCGCCGCCTGGTACACCGCGTCGATCTCGTAGTAGCCCGGGACCTGCGGGGTGTACTTGGTGGGTGCGCCCGCGGCCCAGCCGCCGTAGGTGTCGATCGGCGGGGCGGGCCAGGTGAGGGTGATCAGCGACCCGGTGGCGATGGACTGCACGGCCGTCTGGGCGGTGGAGAAGATCGGCACGTTGAGGAAGAACGTCATCGGGTCGCGGATCTGGGCGTCGAGCAGGGCCATGTTGCCGATGTCGCCGACGGCCCAGTTGTAGGGGATGGGAACAGCGAGGCCGCCCACGGTGCCCTCCGGAGTGGTTAGTAGGAGACGCGGGGGCTGGTGTCCGAGAGCGTGGCCCCGGCGTCCAGGGAGGCCGGGAACCCGGCCAGGGTGCTGGCGGGCATGCTGTAGCCGCCCGGGAGGGGCTGGCAGACCGTCAGGCCGCTCGCGTGGGTGCTGGTCAGGTTCGCGGTCAGGGTGACCACGACCGAGGTGTAGCCCGCCGTAGTGGCCCCCACCGATTTGACGGTGACGTTCTCGGCCGCCGCGGTGCCGTACCCGACCGTCAGGACCGTCCCGACGGGCAGCACGGCTGCGGCGGCGTTGAGCGCGGCGCCGGTCAGCGGGCCCAGGGTGATGGTGTTGGTGCCCGCGGTGGCGACGGCCTGCAGGGTGCTGTGCAGGGACGCGATGATCCACCAGCCCAGGTACGGGGTGGCTGCGGACAGCTGCGAGGTCAGCTGCAGGCGCCCGGTGTCGTCGCCCTTCCAGGAGATCTGCTCGACGAACGTCTCGACCTGGATGGTGTTGGGGCTGCCGTTGGGCCGGCGCATGAGCCGGGCCCGGGAGCCGAACCCGAGCCCCAGGCACGCCGGCCACAGGGCCGCGTTCGCGGACGGGTCGATGACGACCTTGGAGATCCGCGGCTGCGGCTCGGCGTACTGCGAGGCCAGGTAGGAGGCGGCGGCCAGTGCCTCGGCGGGGTCCAGGACGTTGATGGTCCTGGTCTGCGAGGACGCGAAGTACTCCGACTGGGACAGGGCGTTGGCGCCCAGGGCGTCGGGCTGCTGGACCCCGTTGGGCGCGGACTGGTTGGTCACGGCCCAGGTGTTGTAGATGTGGTCCGGGTCCAGGTCGACCTCCACCCCGCCCAGGTACGGGATCTCCCCGGCGCCCGTGTTCTCCCCGAACACGATGTCCGGGGTGAAGTGCAGGTACCTCCAGCGGCGGCCGGCCAGGGTGACCGTTCCGGCGCCGTCGACGTAGGCCTGTCCGGCCTCGCTGTCCGCGCACACCTTCAGCGAGGCGACGGCGTCGTTCCCGGCGACGTTGATCGCGCCCATCGCGGTGGCGGTCCCCAGGGCGGAGAACGCGCCGGTGTACCCGGCCATCGCCAGGATCCGCTGGGCCCGGGCGCCGGAGGACTCCCCCGCCCATCCGGTGGCGAACCCGGTGGCCAGGTCCGGGAACGTGGGCAGCAGGTTGGTGGGCAGCTCGCAGGCGTAGGCCACATCGCCGGTGAACCCCCAGGTGAAGGACTTGTTGATGGGGTTGGCGTTCATGCCGATCGTGTCGACCCGGATCCCGGTGCCGTGCAGGTCGAAGGAGGAGGGGCCGTTGGCGCCGGTGCCGTCGACGTTCAGGCTCAGCAGCATCCCGTCGGCCCGCAGGATGATCACGGCCATGTGCCAGTTCCCGTCGCACACCGGCACCGTGGTGACGTTGGTGGTCACGCTCTGCCCGGCCGCGTTGGCCGCCGAGGCGTTGACGTGGCCGCCGGAGTCGATGTACATCCCGGCCTGGGAGGCGTTGCCGGTCGGGGCGCCCCACCACCACAGGGCCGAGACCTGCCCGGCCGGCGGTGTCGTGCTGGTCCGGAAGCAGATGATCCTGCCCCAGCCCCCGCTGGACGGCGGCCCGTTGGGGGTCGGCAGCTGCAGGAAGGACCCGGCCTGGTTGAAGCCGGTCGGGGCCGGGTTGGTGATCGTGACGACCGGCCCGGGCGCGCCTACGGATCCGGAGCCGGTGACGGCGTTGCCCGCGGTCACGGATCCCGCGCCGAGGGTGCTGTTCCCGATCGTCAGCGCCGGGTGGGCGCTGGTCTGGTCGCGGAACGTCGTGCTGCCGGTGGGTTCGTCCAGCGGGTAGAGCCGGTCCGGGCCCAGCGCCAGCAGCGAGGCCTGCAGGGACTGCTGCAGCACCATCCGCGACAGCCCGGCCAGCGAGTCCACACACGGCACGTCGGCGAACCCTTGCGCGCCCTTCCAGCGCTGCTTGGTCCGCTCGAGGTAGCCGGTCCACAGCGCGTAGGTGGTGCCCGGGTCGGCCCAGGCGGTCGCCGCGCCGGCGAGCTCCACCTGGGCCCCGGTGGCGTAGACCGTGTTCGACACCGCGGTGGTGGCCGCGTTCAGGACCGCGTACCGGAGCCAGACAGCCCCGGCCGGAGCGGTGCCGGTCACGGTCGCCCGCACCCAGGACGGCTGCACGGGCACGGTGACCGCGGCCCCGTCGGTGGTGGTGATCCTGGTGCCGTCCTGCCGGTACCAGGAGATCCGCAGCAGCAGCGACAGCCCCGACGTGCCCCCGGCCAGCGCCGACAGGTACGAGGTGATGGTGAACTGCCGGCCGACGGCCGGCCCCTTGAGGCTCACCACCGGGATGGCGTCCGAGTCGCACGCGGTGCCGAAGCTGGCGTTGTGCGCGCCCAGGCCGAACCCGACCGTCAGCGCGGTGCCGGCGGCGGGGAACGTCCAGGCCACGGCACTGGTGTGGCCGCTGGGCGCCGCCGCGACCGTCGCCAGGGCCAGGGTCCCGGAGATGGGCAGGGCGTCCAGGAGGTCGCTGCCGTTCGCCAGCCCCTTCGGCAGCAGGTTCTGCGACGGCGGCCAGGTCGCCGTCATCCTCGCCAGCCGGTAGGGCCGGATGCTGCCGTAGTAGGGGCCGGACGGGTTGGTGGAGTCGAACATCCCGTCCGTGTTGTCCAGAGTGACGGACATGCTGCCCGAGGCCACGTCGTCCAGCTCGTACTGGCGGCCCGACTGCGTGGCCGTCCAACTGCCCTGCAGCCGGGCCGTCAGGTCCGTCCAGTACGGCGTGGCCGGTTGCGGGCCGCCGGTGTTCCATGCGATCTGGAACGCGATCCGCGGCCAGTTCGCCAGGAGGCCGGGAACAGCCATCGGGAACCTCCTTGCAGGGCAGATCGGCGTCTAGTGGTAGACACCCCCCGCCTGCGGGGCTAGTTTGTCTACTACTAGACGATATGGAGGCGCTTCTGATGAGCGACCGGACTCCGCACCGTGTGACCCCGGACGACGATCCGCTGGTCCACTGGCTGCACGACCCGATCTTCGACTTCGCCACCGAGCCCGAGGCGCTGATGATGCTCGAGGAGCTGGCCGACGAGCTCCGGGTCGCCCGCGAGCAGGTCCGCCACACAACCCGCTACATCGCCGCCGCCGTCCAGGCCGCCCGCGCGCCCGGCCAGGACGGCAAACCGGTGGTCGGCAGCAAGCAGGCGATCATCAACGCGACCGGGCTCGCCCGCCAGACTGTTTACGACCTCCTTGGCGAGTCGACGTAGCCGTCAGCCGCGGACGTAGACCATGCCCGGCTTGGAGTTGCGCCGGTCGAACAGCAGGGCGCGCTCCTGCATCGCTGAGAACAGCAGGTCGTCGTCGAGGTAGACGTTGGTGGTGACCTGGGCCATCTGCGCGGCCTGGCCGCCGGCGCCGGTGGCTCCGGCGGGGGTCAGGGCGCCCAGGCGCGGGAGGGCGGGGACTCCGGCCGCGGTGACCGCCCCGGCCAGCGCGGTTGCGGCGGTGACCGCGTGGTGGGTGCCGGACTCGATCCCGGCTCCCAGGCCCTGGGCCACGAAGTCGCCGATCTCGCTGAAGATCTGCGAGGGGCTGTGGATTTTCAGGGCGTGCTTGATCGTGTCCGCCATCTGCGTAGCGATCTTGTTCATCTGGCGCTGGATCGCGGCTTCCTGCGACTGCAGGCCCTTCACCAGCCCCTGGGCGGAGGCGATCCCCGAGCTGTACATGGAGTTCGCGACCGCTGTGCCGACGCTTCCCGCGGCGGTCTTCGCACTGGTCTGCAGGGCGTTGATCTGCTGCAGCTGGCCCTTGGTGGCGGAGGCGAGGGCCTGGGCGGTGGCGCCGCCCTGGTCGACGCCGGCGGCGGCGATCTGCTGGATCATGTCCGCCGACAGGCCGTTCTTGTGCAGCGTCTGCAGCTCGGCCGCGAAGGCCTGGGCCTTGGTGACCTGGGCCTGCATGTTGGCGATGACCTGGTCGGTCGTCAGTGCGCCGCCGTTGTCCGGGCCGGCCATGACGACCGAGACGGACTGCATGATGCTGCCGGCCACCTGGGCCTGGGTGGATGCCCAGTCCTTCTGCAGCGTCGCCAACTGGCTGTTGGCGGTCTTGAGGCGGGCGGCGACCGCGGTGCGCTGGCCGGCGAGCCGGTTCAGGTCCTGGCCGTCGAGTTTGACCAGGTTCTGCAGCCCGACGTGGCTGTCGGCGCCGAACTGCTCGTAGAGCAGGTTCGAGATCTTGCGGGTCGCGGCCTGGACCTGCGAGGCCGACCCCTCCAGGCCCTGGACCAGGCCGGAGTTGATGTACATCCCGATCTCGGCGAACTTCTTCGACGGGGAGCTGATCCCCAGGAAGGACTTGGCGCTGTTCAGGGCGCCTTCGGCGATGCCCTTCATGCTGGACATCAGGCCGCCGGCGGAGCCGGTTACGCCCTTGATGATGCCCTTGATGATGTCGATGCCGACCTGGTACCAGTGCGACATGAAGCCCTCGACGGTGTGCCAGGCACCGCTGACGGCACTCCCGATCGTGTCCTCGATCTTGCGCATCAGGCCGACCAGGTCGTCCCACGCCGAGGTGATCGGATCGATGATCGCGGATTTCACGTGCGCCCAGGCCAGGGCGGCCGAGGCCGAGATCGCGTGCCACTGGGAGGACAGCCAGCCGCTGACGACGCCCCAGATCCGCACGAGCTCGTGCCAGGTCGCGGTGACCGGCGCGACGATGTAGGTCTGGATCAGCCCCCAGGCCGCACCGGCGTCCTGCTTGATCCCGGCCCAGACCGTCTGGAAGAAGCCCTTGATCCGGTTCCAGACCTGGACGGCGGTGCCGATGATCTGGGTGTGGAAGTGGTTCCAGATCGCCAGCAGCAGCGCGATCGGCGGAGCGAAGATCACCAGCAGCAGGGGCCACCACCGCTTGAAGAATCCGATGATCGAATCCCAGACCTCGGAGGTGACGCGGGTGATCGTCTGCCAGGCTCCGACGATCGGGTCGGCGACGTCGTGCCAGGCGCCGACGAAGAAGTCCGCGACGGAGGACCAGGCCCTGGCCACGGCCGAGGTGATGTCGCCCCAGACCGCTGCCGTCTTGGACGCCACCCAGTCCCAGGCGTCGGCCACGGCCTTGCCGATCGCCAGGGCCACGGTCTTGATCACTGACCAGACCTCGCGCCAGTGCATGATCAGCAGGACGATCACGGCGATGACCGCGGCCACGGCCAGGCCGATCAGCACGATCGGCCACGTCACCGCGGTGCTCGCGGCGGCGGCGGCCCACAGCGCGGCCGTCATCATGGTCAGCGCCACGACCAGGGCGCCCCCGATGACGATCGCCAGGGCCTCGGCGATCGACTTGTGCCGGGTCAGCCAGGTCACCCCGGTGGCCAGGTAGCCGGCCAGCTTGGTGACCACGGGCAGCAGCTGGTTGCCGATCTGGATGCCCATGGCCTGCGTGGAGGCCTTCGCCTCCGCCATGCGCTGGTTGAAAGTTTTCTGCACGTCCGCCCAGCCCTCGATCTGGCCGTGGGCGTCCTTGACGTGGTTCGCGATCCCCTTCGTGTTGGCCTGGAACGTGGCCATGTGCGGGCCGGTCAGCTCCAGTGCGGCCTGCATGCTCTTGGTGCCGCCGACCATCGTGGCCAACGCCCCGATGTACGTCTGCTGGGCCGGCGGGAGCTTGGCCAGCACTTTCTGGTAGGCCGTGGTGTTCTTCGCCGCGTCCTGCAGGTGCTTGATCAACACCGTGCCGGCAGGGCCCATCTTCTTCTGGATGGCGTCGGTCAGCTCGGTCAGTGTGCTGGCCAGCCCTCTTTTGCCGAGGTTCTGGGCGACCTGGACGCTGTTGAGCCCGAGGTCCTTCATCTCGGACGCGGCCTTCGCCGACGGGTTGGACAGCATCCCGATGGTCTGCCGCAGGTACGTCGCGGCGACGGCCGCCGGGGTGCCCTGGGCCGTCATCGTGGCCATGGCGCCCAGGACCTCCTGGATGCCGACGTGCGCGGCCGAGGCGGTCGGCAGGATCGAGGCCATGGAGCCCGCCAAGGCCTCCATGTTGGTCTTGCCCTCGGACTCCGTCGCGATCAGTTCGTTCGTGACGGTGGCGGCCTGGGAGGCGCCCATGTGGTAGGCGTTCAGGCCGGTCGTGACCGCGTCCGTGACCGTGGCCAGATCCGCGGCGCCGACCTTCGCGCCCATCGCGGAGTTCTTCAGGACGGTGAGCGCGTCCGCACCGTGGAACGAGGCGGATTCGACGGTGTAGAGGCCGGAGGTGAGGTCGGTGGTGGACTCCCCGACCTGCCCGGACATGGTCAGGACGCCGTCGCCGACCATCCGCATGTTCCCGGCCAGCTCGCCGGCGCCGGTGCGCACCCTCGTCATCTGGGTCTCGAAGTCGGCGGCCATGTGGACCGTGTGGACGGCCGCGTCGGCCGCAGCGAGGCCGATGCCCGCGATCGCCGCCTTGCCGATCATCCCGGCGCGCGCGAACGTGCCCTGGCTCTCGGCGTCGGCGCCCGCCAGCTCGGCCTTCACGTCCTTGATCGCCGCTTTGACGCCCCTGGAGGACCCCAGGAACTCGATGAAGACGGGAGGGAGCGCACCCACGGGGCACCCCCTCACCGCTATTGAGTTGTCGTGCTGTCAGGACCTACACGGGCCGCCCCAGGACCGCCGCGTACCACTCCTCCGCCCAGACGGGCGCGATCTTCTTCTCGGCCGCCTGCGCGCCGGGCCGGAAGTACGGGTAGCTGCCCTCGATACGGGCCTTGTAGAGGTTCTGCGGACCACCGGCACCGCCGGACATCACGACCGCGGACAGTGCCTGGCCCTTGACGCGGGGCCGCTTGCTGGACCGGATCGAGGCCGCCAGCGCGCCGCTGAGCTTGCCCGGGCCGCCTCGCCTGGACACGTGGTGCGGCGTCAGGTCCAGCGAGACCGCCGGACCGGTCCTGCGCGAGGCGCCGCGGTGGTCCCACCGCGGGCGTGCGCGCATCCGGCCGCGGATCGCGTTGCGCGTCAGCGACTGCGACTTCTTCAGCGCTTTGACCGTGGCCAGGTCGATGCGCCGCTGCATGGCCGTCAGTGCGACCCCCAGGTCCCGGGTCCCCTCCACTCGCATCCCGATGTCATCCATCGGCCGTCTCCCTCGCCTTGTTGGCCTTGGCCTGCTCGATCGCGCCGTCGACCGCGAGGATCCAGTCCAGGCGCGCGGCCGGCAGGTCCATCCAGCTGTCCGGCGGCCCCACGACCTGGCACAGCTGCCAGTCCCGGTAGGCCTCCATCGGCAGCATGTGAGCGGGGTAGTCGAACTTCTCCTCTACCGCTACACGGAGGCGGTAGAGGAGCCGGTAGGGCTCTCCTCATCAGTGGACGGAGACAGGTCCGGACTGCCCGACAGCGCGCCCTTGGCGCACAGCTCCTTCAGCGCCTCGTAGGTGCCGCTGGCCAGGTCCAGCAGCGCGTCCATGCTCACCTCGGCCTCGAAGGACCATCCGGCGACCCGCGAGACGATCAGCCGGTCGTTGAGGTCGTCCAGGAGCGCCATGGCCTCGGGAGTCATCTCCTGGGCCAGCTCCTCGCCGACCGCGTCGTCCAGGTCCTCGACGCTCTTGACGCCGCCTGCCTTCGCCTTGTCGACGACGCCGGCGAACGCCGGGTCCTTCATGAGCTGCATCTGGATCGCCCGCACCGCGCGCTGCAGGCGCTCCGGGACCTCGGCGGAGTCGCGGATGTCCGCCCACTGACCGTTGGGCAGCTTCTTTCGTTCGATCCCCATTACTTGTACGTCCCACTCGGTAGTGCGTTCAGGAGGGTGGCCTTGATCGGCGAGAAGCCGCCGCTCGCGCCGATGTCGGAGGTGTTCGCGGAGGCCTTGAAGGTCAGCGGCAGCTCGATGTAGTCCTTGCCGTAGGAGGGGGTGCCCTCGGTGTAGGCGACCTGCGAGCAGTGCAGGAGCAGGGAGTTCAGCGCGGTCGCGGCGCCCTGGGTGTAGGCGCATTCGAAGGACTGCATGGTCCCGGCCTGGAAGATCAGCCGCTGGGCGGTGGTCTCCATGACGGTGGTGATCTTCCCGTCGACGGAGATGTCGCCGGAGAAGAGCTTGTAGGGGTCCTGGGTGCCGTTGGCGCCGCGGATCGCGGTCACGGGGCGCTTGATCGTCAGTTCGCCGTCGGCGACGAACATCTGCGTCCCGGCGATCTTGTTGGTGACCGACCAGTTCGCGACCGGCTTCGGCGACGCGGTCCAGGACGGGGTCGGCGAGGTGGTGGTCTGGTAGCCCCAGCCGATGCCCTTCGCGCTGTACTGGAAGAACCCGTCGGCGTTCCACTTGAAGCCCAATTCGGACCAGTGGATGCCCGGGTACTGCCAGGTCCCCAGCGGGTCGAAGATGGTCCAGGTCTGCGTGGCCGGCTGGGTGTCGCCGGTGTTCAGGGTGCTGAAGACCCCGGTGTAGGGCGCGGTGGAGCCGGTGACGAGCAGGTCCGGGCACAGGGACGCGAGGGGCCAGCCGATGATGTCGGCCATGACGTCGCCGCCGATGTCCAGGCCCGAGCCCCGGGGGCCCGGGGACTGGCCGTAGTTGTCGACCGCGGACCCGCGCACGCCCTCGTCCGCGATCAAAGCAAGATCGTCTTTCGGCGTCAGGGTCTTCCACGGCACGGACATCGTGGGCGGTACGGGGGTGCCCTCCACGGCTTCCTTGCCCGCCATGAGTACCGCGAGATGTGACGGCTTCGGCATGTCAGGCCTCCTTCCTCGTACGGGTTCGCATGCGGGCGGGTGCGGTGCGCGGGCCCGGGTCAGCCGGGTCGACGGGCGGCAGCGCGGTTCCGCTGCCGTCGCCGGTGATCTCCGTGGCGCCCGTAGCTGGATCGGCCACGGGCTCCATCAGCGGCTGGGCAGCCACCTGGTCCTCGTCCTGCTCCTGCTCGGGCTCGGGGTCGGGCGGGGTCCAGCGGCCGTCGCCCGGGTTGCGGTCCAGTTCGAGGACGTCGCCGGGTTCGGGGGTCAGGCCGAGGGTGGGGTAGTACCGGCCCTCGTCGCCGGTGTACGTGTAGTCGGGCACGGCACTCCTCGCAGGTCAATGCAGGTCAGATGGTGTTCATGCAGCCGATTTCGAGTTCGATGGTCGACTCGCGCCCGCTGCCGTCTTCGTCGGCCCAGCCGCCGGTCTGGACGGCCGAGGTGGGCATGGCGCGGTCCACCGCGCCGCCCAGCGACGGGTCGGAGCGCACGACGGCGACGACCATGTCGGCGAGCTGGCGGGCCCGGGCGAAGACGCCGGCCGGGTCGTCGCCGCCGCGGTAGACCGAGACGGTGACGGTGACCGTGAAGTCCTCGCGCAGCCAGAACCGGCCGCCGGAGCCGACGGTCTGCTCGGGGCTGTAGGTCTGGTGGACGTCGCCGACGATGACGATGTCGTCGGGCTGGTACGTGCCGGCTTCGTCCAGGCAGACCAGCACGTTCTCGGCACCGGCCAGTTGGGCTCCGATGCCCTCGAAGATCCAGGTGCGGGCGTCGGGGGTGCTGGAGGCGGGGATGTCCGCGATCGGCGTGGTCATGCGATGCCCGGGGGCCGTTTGTCGCCCTGCCACAGCTCCAGCACCCGGGTGGGGATGGCGAACCCGGTCGGGATGCCGGGGCTGTCGGAGTCCAGGCCGCCGCGGGTCAGCCGGGGCCGGCCGCCCTGCTGGGTGAGCTGCCACAGGTGCCGGATCAGCTCCAGCGTGCCCAGCCGCACCGCCCACCCGACCGCACCGCCCCGCCCCGCGGTGTACATCACCTTGATGTTCTTGTCGCCGATGGCGAAGCGCGCGGCCTCGCCGCCGAAGGTGCGGCGGCTGATCTGCCCGGTGTCGTAGTCGACGGTGAAGGCGAAGGCAGTGGTCTGTGCACCGAGGGGCTGTTCGGTCAGGACGTAGCCGGACTGCCCGTAGTACTCGGTGACGGACTGGACCGAGGCCAGCGGCGTCCAGTCGACGACCACCGTGGGGGTGCCGCCGCTGAAGTACTGGGTGTGGCTCTCGGCGACGACCGGGCCCACGATGTTCCGGGCGACGTCGCCGGCGGCCAGGATGAAGCCCTGCAGCTCGGCGTCCTGGCTGCTGTCGCCCGGGGGCATGTTGAGGTGGGCCTTGACGCTGGCCAGGTCCACGATCTGCTGGGTTCCCAGCGGGCGGACCTGGAACTGGCCCTCGTCGGCGAACCCGACACCGGTGCCGGTGGCGGTCCAGCGGTACTGCCACACCCCCGGCGTGGCCACAGCCGGGACGACGGCGGCGTAGGCGCCCTGGCCGACCTGCAGGGTGGCCAGGGTGGTGACCGTCCCGGTGGGGTCGGTCACCGTGAGGACCACGGTGGGGGTGCCGGAGGCGGGGACGCCGGAGTCGCTGATCACGGTGGTGGTCAGGCCGACGTCCTGCCCGGCAACGTAGATCAGCGTCACCGTCGCGCCTCAGGCCTTCTCGGGGGCCTTGGCCGCCGCCGCGGTGGACCTCGCCGGGGCCTTGTCGGCGTCCTTGGGCACCGGCGCGGGGCGCTTGGCCTTGCCGACCAGTTCCTCCAGGCGGCGCCCGGTCAGGCGCATCTCCTCGGCGATGACCGTCGGGATCACCCGCTTGTCCTCGAGTTCGATGGTGGGCGGGTCGACCAGGCCGCGGAGTTCACTGATGGCGAGCTTGACCTCGTCGGCCATCAGCGTCAGGTCGTCGCGGATCTGCGCGGCGGTCTCCGGGTCGGAGTCCCTGATCTGCTCGTGGCGGTCCAGCAGGCCCCGGGCGATGTTGACGATGTTCATGGGTGAGGCTCCTCAACGGGTGCGGGGGCGCCCGCAGTCGGCGGACGCCCCCAGGGGCGGATCAGTAGGTGGGCGTGACCGAACCGGTGCCCGTGATCGCGGTGATCGAGGCCGGGTACCGGCCGGGCTGGAACCCGACGTAGTTGTAGAGCCGGACGAACAGCTGCAGGTTCTGGGCGTACGTCTGCTCGAACGCCTCCGCCCGGACCTCGCCCTCCCACAGGTAGAGGTCCGACATACGGGCCACCACGACCACGTCCTGGTTGGTGCCCGTACCGAGGTTGATCGGCAGGTTCGGGTCGGTGTACACGGGCAGGCCGGCCATCTCGCCGACGTAGCCCTGGGCCTTGAGGTCGGCCGGGGCAGCCATGGCGTTGTTCGGACCCTGACCGGCCGGCACGACCATCGGCCGCCCGGCGGTGTCGGTCTGCGTGGTGGCCCAGGCCCAGCGGCGCGGGTGCATCACGATGTGCGTCGGCGGCTGGAACCGCGTCCCGTGGACCGCGGCGATGCCCGCACCGATGCTGGAGTACAGCGACCCGGCCCCGCCCAGCGTCGGGCTGGCCTGGGTCCACGCGATCGAGTTGGTGCCCGCCAGCGTCAGCAAGCCGGTGGCCTGCCCGGAGGTGCCCGACCCGGACAGGACCTGCCGGGTCAGCTTTACCGCGTAGTCCTGGGCCAGGTCCGCCAGCACCATGTCGTCCACGTTCAGCGGCGACTGCTCGACCAGCTGCATCGAGATCGCCTGGCCACCGGCGATGGTGATGACCGGGGCGTTGATGCTGCCCGTGACCATGTCGGTGACCTGCACCGCAGTGTTCTGCGTGGCCTGCACCGCAACCGCGGTACCGCTGATCGCCTTCGGGATGCTGATGCTGTTCGTCCCCGCCGGCACCTCCCCGGGCACGCACAGGTCCGCGGTCACCCGGCCCGGGCGGGCCAGCATCACGAACTGCTCCTCCAGCCACAGCGGCGGCACCAGCTCGCCGCCCGCGCCGGCCGTGGTCGACAGCGCCCGGCCCTCCTTCTCCGCGCGGCGCCCCCGCTCCTCGGCGACCATCTTGTCGTTGCGCCGCAGGCGCTCCAGCGCGACCGGGTCGCCCTTGCGGTTGGCCCGGTACAGGTCCCGGAAGTACGACAGGCCGCCGGGGCCCGAGCGGTAGACCTGGGGCTCGGTCACGGACAGGTCCGCCGGGCTGCGGCGCAGCTCCGGGTCGCCGGCGTACCGGCGGGCCACGGCCGCCGCGGCCTCGTCGGCGACGATCTGGCCGTCGAGCTCAGCCACACGCTCGTCGATCTCGCGGATCTCGGTCGCGCCGGCGTCGAAGGCGGTCTGCTCGGCCTCGGTGAGCTTGCTGCGCTTGTTGGTCTGGACGGTGTCCAGGAGGGTGTCGAGGGTGGTGCGGATCTCGGCACGCCGCTCCTGGAGTGCCCGGATCATCTCCTGCTTGGTCACAGGGTTCTCCTTGCTCTTCGGGGTGGGTTGCGGTGTGCCTGCCGTGGTGACGGGTGGTGGCCCGGGTGGTGCCCCTCGCGTGGGGGTCCGGCGCGGGCTCCGGCGCGAGCCGGGCAGGCGAAAGCCCCGGCGGCATGGGCCGTCCGGGGCTGGAATGTGGGGGCGGAACAGGTCCGCCGGGTACTACAGGGCCAGGAGTTGGGCCCGGGCCCGGTACAGGCCGAGGTCGGCGCCGTTCTCCTGGGGGTCGTCCGGGTTCGGGACGTCCATCAGGTCCGACAGCACGACCTGTGCCTCGTCGACGGCGGTGTCCGCGGCGGCGACCAGGTCCAGGACGTCCTGCAGGCTGGCCATGGTGGCGTCGGACAGCTGGGCGCCGTCGCGGAGCTCGGCGAAGCGTTCCTTGGCCCAGGCCCGGGCCTGCGCGGGGGAGGTGAGGTCCACCGGCGGCCGGTTGAACTCGGCGGCCAGGCGGTCGAAGACCTCACGGCGCTCCTCCGGAGGCAACCGGTCCAGGTGGGCTGCCAGGTCCCGCGAGTTCAGCTGGGAGCCGGCCGTGTTGGGGTTCGCCCCGAAGTTGACCAGCGACACGTCGCCTTTGTTGAGGTTGACCTCCAGGATGTCCCGCTGGTCCCAGTCGGGGGACCACTGCTGGCGGGTGACCCAGAACGCGAACGACATCTCGTCGAGGTCTTCGCGAGCCATCGCGTCCTGGATGTCCCGCACGATGGAGTTGGCCGCGGACAGCTGGGCCTCGACGTGCAGCCCCGTGGTGTCCTCGGACAGCTCCATCGTCCCGGACTTGGTCCTCGCCAAGGTCATGCCCGAGTGGTTGAGCAGGAACGGCACGTCGGCGCCCTCCGACAGCGTTTTGGCGAACGCGCCGCCGCGGACGACCTCGGTGTAGGGGCCGAGCCAGTCCTGCATCTCGTAGCCGACCTCGGTCACGCAGGCGTACCCGGTGAACGTCAGCATGTCCTTGCCCGTGCCGTTCGGGGCCGCGCGCAACTGCACGTCGCGGAAGGGCATTTGGCGCTTCTGGATCTCGGTGGGCCGGGCGGCCCGGGCGGACAGGTCCATCTCTCACTTCCCCTTCGTCGGCGGCGCGGGTTCGGGGCCCGGTTCGGGCTGGCCGGGCTCCCAGCCCGGGTCGGTGGTGTGCGCGCTGTTCAGCGGCGCGAACGGGTCCTGGCCCAGGCCGTCGGGCAGCGGCGGCATGTTCTCGCGCTGGCGGATCTCGTCCGGGGTCATCCCGGCGATGTTCCGGGCGATCTGGTAGACCGCCCAGCGGCCGGCGGTGTCCGTGCGCAGCAGGGCGTCGGCGTCGAACCAGGCCTGCTGGGGGCGGGGCAGCATCATCGTCCAGGCGTCCTCGAAGGAGCCGATCCACGGGGCGAGGCTGTAGCGCAGGAACCCCAGGCCCTGCTGTTCGATGCCGGTGCCCCAGGAGGTGGTGCGGTCGACCTGGCCGAGCATGTGCGGCGGCACCCCGAACAGCATGGCGATGTCGAGGTTCTGGGCCATCCTGGTGCCAAGGAACTGGGCGTCCTCGGGGGTGACGCTGATCGGCGTCCACTTGGCGCCGCCGGACAGCACACCGATGCTGTGAGCGTTCGGCAGCCCGCTGTGCGAGGCCTCGAAGGCCTCTTTCATCATCCGGGCCTTGGGCTTGTCCAGGTCGGCCTCGACGCTGATGACGCCGGTCATGTGCGCGCCGCGGCCGAAGAAGCTGGAGCCGAACTGCTCGGCGGCCAGGCCCAGGCCGATCGAGTTGCGGGCGTAGGTGATGACGCTCATCCCGGTGGGCGACTCCGGGTAGGAGATGCCGACCAGGTGGATCATGTCCTCGGCGTCTTCCTTCCTGCGGTCCACCCAGTAGGCGCGGTTGCCGTCCTTGTCGAACCGGCACCGCACCCGGTCCGGGTGCAGCACTCGCACCCGCAGCGGCCGCATCAGCTTGTCGCGGGCCACGACGACGGCGTAGGCGTTGCCGCGCAGCAGCAGGCTGACCATCATCTGGCCGAACCCGACCCGGCGGCTCAGTAGCGCGGTGCTGGTGGCGCCGCCGAACGGGTCGGCGATGATCGTGGGCGGCGGGGACAGGGTCTCGCGGAGCTGGCCGCGCATCCGGATCGAGTCGAACGGCAGCCCGGCCACGGCTTGGGACAGGATCCGCACGCACGCGGCGACCGCGAGCAGCTGCATAGCGGTCTCGTCGGTGACCGGGACCCCGGCCGGGGTGTAGGTGAGCGAGCCGTTGGAGGGGATCGCCCACGGGTCGCCGGCGCCGCTGGACGAGGTGGTCAGAAGGCGGGTTTCGCGGGGCTGGATGGCGCGGCGTAGCAGGCTCACCGGTCCATCACCCAGCCGATCAGGAGCAGCACCAGGCCGAGCACGACCAAGCCGGCGACCGGGTAGAGCCACCAGGCGGCGGCGTCCAGGCATCCGAGGCCGAGCAGGTCGACCAAGTCGGAGGCGGTGCGGGCGGCCCGGGCTGGACGCGGCAGGCGGGGCAGCTTCACGCGCACCTCCTACAGGTCGTCCCAGCTGAAGAACTGGGGCTCGGGCGGCCCCTCCGGGGGGCTGCAGGCGACGTGGAGCGCGATGATCGAGGCCACGGCCAGGTCGATCTTGCGGGGGCTGGACTTGGAGTCCTTGAAGACCATCGGGCCGCGGGTGGTGGGCTTGGTGACGGCGTTGCCGATGTGGCGGGCCAGCCGCGGGTCTCCGGAGTGGGTGAAGCGCTGGTTCATGACGCCCTCGTAGAAGCGGCCCGTCGCCGGCACCATCCGTTCGGGGGACTGGGGGAAGGCCATGACCGGCAGGCCCTCGGAGTCCAGGATCTGGAAGGTGCGCGCCCAGCGGGCGGGGTCGACGACGATCTCGCGGACCTGCCAGCGGCGGCAGGCCTCCCGGATGGCCTCCTCGGCCTCCAGGATGGGCACCGTCCAGTCCTGCCCGGCGTCGGCCGGCCTCTCCCACAGCTGCACGACGTCCAGGTGCGGCAGCCGCAGGCCGGCGTTGCGCACTTTGAACAGGCGCTGCTTCTGGTCGTCC
This sequence comes from Streptacidiphilus alkalitolerans, assembly GCF_042511045.1. Classification (NCBI taxonomy): domain Bacteria; kingdom Bacillati; phylum Actinomycetota; class Actinomycetes; order Kitasatosporales; family Streptomycetaceae; genus Streptacidiphilus; species Streptacidiphilus alkalitolerans. The sequence continues at coordinate 474,360 of NZ_JBHEZX010000005.1, read as the reverse complement.
TCCAGGGAGGCGTACTCGGCCGCGTCGGGGTCGAACCGCAGGGTCTCGGGGATCCGGACGACCGTCAGGCCGGTGCAGTCGTTGTTGTAGCTCCCGTCGAAGCCCAGGACGACGTCGACGCCGTCCGGGATGGCGGTGTCCGGGGCCGCGCAGCGGTCCCAGGCGCCCTCGGGCAGCCAGACGGTGGCCTTGGACACCCAGATGTTCAGCCGCTTCGTCTTGAAGTCCCCCTCGGGGGTCTTCCGCATCGCGGCGGCCATCTTCTCGGCGTCCAGGAAGTCGCCGAGGGAGGGGTTCGCGCGCTCCCAGACCTGCTGGTCGCGGTAGTCGAAGCCGCGGACCCGGTCGTTGGTCTCGTAGATCCGGGCGCCGTAGCGGAGATCCTCGAGTTCGCCCTTGATGATCTTCTTGGCGTACTGGTACTGGGCGTAGCAGACGCTGTCCTGGCCGGAGGCGTCGGACTTGACGCCGAAGGTACTGATGCCGATGACCAGGGGCTGCTGGCGGGTGTCCGAGCCCTGGTTCATGACGTTCCAGAGCTCCCAGTTGGGCTGGGCGTGCAGTTCGTCGAACAGGACCCGGCTCGGGTTGAGCCCTTCCTTGGTGAAGGCCTCGCTCGACAGCGCGCGGTACACGCTGCCGGTCGCCGGGTACTCGATGGCGTCCCTGTACACCTTGAGCAGGCCGCCCTGCTTGGCGTCCAGCTCGGGTGCCATCTCGACGGCCGCGCGGACCTCACCGAAGATGATCTTGGCTTGGTCCTTGGCGGCGGCGCAGGAGTAGACCTCGGCGCCCTGCTCGTCGAACAGCCCGTCGATCGCCAGGCCGGCCCCGAGCAAGCTCTTGCTGTTCTTGCGCGGGACCAGGAGCAGGTAGGTCCAGTACTGGCGGCGCCCCTTGGCGTCGAGCCGCAGGATGTCGCAGATCAGGTCGGCCTGCCACTCGCGCAGCTGCACCAGCGTGCCGCGGGCCGGCCCCTTGGTCAGCCGCAGGTAGGACTCGATCAGCTCGCAGGCGAAGACGCCGTCGGTGTTCTCCTCGGACCACCTGGACTTCTCGCGGTCCCACAGCTGGGGGCCGCGCGGCAGCCGGCGAGGGAAGCGGGGCGGGGCCGCGCGCCTACGTGGCACCGGTACGCCGCTGCCGGCGGTCGAGCATCTCCTCGAGCTTGCTCTTCACCTTCACCTCCGCCATTCCCAGCCGGGCCCGGTCCGTCGGGGTGAAGCCGCACAAGCTCTCCCACTTCGTCATCTGCGACTCCAGCGCCCGCAGATGGGAGAGCAGCGGGTTGGCGCGCTGCTGGCCCATGGAGCCCAGGACCAGGTAGCCGGTGCGGAAGATCTCGTCCCGGATGGCCTCGCGTTCGTCGTGGGCCTCGCACAGCCGGGTCATGACGTCGAGGTCGGTGGTCGGCGAGAGCCACGCCTGCCCGGCGGTCCACAGCCGCTCCCAGATCGCGGTGCCCAGGTCGCCGAGCGTGGCGGGCACCGGGGGTATCTCGGCGAAGGCCACCAGGGTGACGATCGCGGGCTCGGGCAGCGGGCGGTGCCCGGGGTTGCCGGTGCGGCGCTTACGTTCGGTGGGGGTGGGCGGCCGGCCTGCGGGCATGATCGTTTACCCCCGAAACCGGTCGCTGAAAAAACCGCTGAATTTCGCGGGCGCGTGTGAAAGGCGGGGGGCCGGGTCCCTAGGCGATCATGGTCGCGAGATTCACCCACCCCCCATCCTTTTTCACCGCAGGTCAGCACGCTGACGCAGTGTGACGGCGGACGCGGGGCGTCACTGGTCGCGCTTGCGGGCGTTGCACCCGCGGCACAGGACCTGGACGTTGTCGGAGGAATCGGTGCCGCCGTTGGCCTTGGCCACGATGTGATCCCCGGTTAGATCGGAGGCGGGATGGGCCGGCACCTGCCACCCGGGACACCAGTCGCCGTGCGCCGCACGGTGGGCGGCCACGGCCGCCGCCGCGGTGCGCTGCCAGGCGCCGTCATAGCCGCGCTGGTGCGCGCTGCCCCGCACCTGGTCGCGCTGCTGCTGCCAGACTGCCTGGCACCGGTCGCACCGTGAGGCGTTGCGGGTGGGTGTGCCGCAGTTCAGGCAGGGCCTGCGCAACCGTACGGTCATGGTCGTTTGAGGTGCGACGTCATGTGGTGGAGCAGCGTCTCAGGATCGACCTTCACCTGGACTGTGACGGTGATGCCCTCTGTTGGACCGGGTGTTGCCGTCACGGGCAGGTCCAGGATCTGGGCGCAGTTCGGGCAGCGGAACTCGATCGGGTCCATCGTGGCCATGTGGATCCTTCCGCCGTGCTGGATCAGGGGTGGTCATGGCCATGGGCATGGCGAAGGCCCTGACCCGCTGGTGGGTCGTGGCCTGTGGTGCTGATTTCCCTATCCGTTACAGGGGTTCGTTCCTGTGGGTGATGCCGCGCCAGGAGGGCCCCGGGCAGGATTCGAACCTGCACGCCGCCGTATTACGAATACGGTGCTCCGCCAGTTGAGCTACCAGGGCAGGTGCGGCTATTCGACCTTGGTGAAGGTGACGTGGTAGTAGGCGCCGGGCTCGAACACGGCGTCCGGGTTGTCGACCGTCATGCTGATCTTTCCGGACGGGGTGGCCTTGGTGAAGCGGGCGTTCTCCTCGGTGGTGGCGTCGTAGACGGCCGTGAATTCCACGGCAGCGGGCCGGTTGGAGCCGAAGTCCTGGACGCTCGCGCAGGCGAACTTGGCGCGGATGTCTCGCATGAGAGTCCCTCTCGGTAGCAGGCGGTGCGTGGCGGTGGTTACAGGCGGCCGGCGCGTTCGGCGGTGGCGCGTTCTGCCTTGGCGGCGGCGAGTTGGGTGTAGAGGGGGCGGCCGCGGGCGTCGAGGCCGGCCTTGGTGAGGTAGCCGCGGCGGACCCAGGAGCGGACGGTGGGTGGTTTGACGCCGCAGAGTTTGGCGACTTGCGGTCCGGTGAGCAGGGTGGCCATGGGGTGACCTCCGGGTACGCAAAAGGCCCGACCGGTGTGGTCGGGCCTTGACGTGGTCGCACGTGTGGTGCTGGCAGTAGCGTTGCACAACAGTTGATCAAGCGCAAGGAATTGGGTGTCTGGGCTGCTCAGGGTGTTGTCACGCGGTTGTGGCGGGGGTGGTTCCAGGGTGTTGGGGCTCTTGGCCTTGGCAGCTGTAGATGTAGCGGATTCGGGCGGCGATCGCTGTTTGCGCGGTGGAGACGGCAAGTGCCGCTTGAGTGAGGGCCGTTTCAGCGTGTGCAACCGGCACGTTCCTCATGCCGCTTGGGATGTTCAGGGCATCTCGGGCGCGCTCGGCTGAAGCGCGAAGGTCATCGTTCAACACGAGGCCGGCCAGTCTGTGGACGGCGCGATTGGCCAGGAGGCGGTCCTCGCTGATGGTCCCTCCCATCTGGGCGACCCCGTAGGCACCGACGGTCCGAGCGTTTGCCACGTCCTCGTAGTGGGCGCGGCCCGCCGCCCTCGCGAGGTCGCTTAGCGCTTCACCGAGGCGCCCGAGATTGTCCAGCTCGAAGGCTTCGCGGCGGTCGAGGATCGTTCTCTCCCTATCCGCCTTGCGGGTGCTTTCCTCGCGTGCGCGCTGCCGCTTCTCCATCATGGAATCGCGGAGATGCGTGGAGAGCCCGCCCAAGAAGAACGTCGCAACGGGGAAGACCGTTTCGAGCCAATGGGTCATGACAGAGAAGGGTAGCTGCGGCCTGATGGGCGTTCAGTCGGATTGGCGGTACGGGTGCCGGTTCGCTACGGCGGAGTTGACGGTGTGGCCGTACCAGCGGTGTGCGCGCTGGCTGGTGTCGTCCGGGGCCGGCCAGTTGCCGCGCGAGACGTCGGAGCGGATCGTGCTGACCTTGATGCCGGTGGCTCGCTCGATTTCGGCGGCGGTGTAGAGGCGGCGCGGCTGCAGAGCGGGGACGGTGCGCAGGATGTGGCGGGTGAGCCAGGCGTCAACGTCGGCGGTGGCGTAGGCGTGGGCGCGGCCGACGCGGCCGGCGGGTGCTGGCCAAGTGCTGGTCTTGGACCAGCCGCGCACCGTTTCCAGGGAGCGGTCGGTCCTGCTGGCGATGTCGGCGAGCGTCTCGGTGGGCCGCGGGGCCTCTACCATTGGTGGTGCTCCCTTCGGGGTGCTGGTGGACCGGCGGGCATTCCGACATGCCCTTGGGTGTGTGGGCTCCGGCCCGGCCCGCCGGTCCGTCTTCGTCTTGTGGTGCGCGGGGGTGCCGCCCCGGCTGGATGCCGGGGCGGCGGTTGGGGTTAGTCCTCCGGGTGGGTGTAGTCGCGCAGCGCCTCGACGGCGTCCGCGAGGTTCGCGGTGGCACCGATCATCCGCACCTGGTCGTTCTGGGGGTTGCCCTCGATGCCGGTGAGGTAGGCGGCGGCCACCCAGCGGATGCAGGCGACGGACAGGGCCGCCTTCTGGAAGTCGCTGACCGGCTCGTCCTCGATGAGGTCGACCGAGCGGCTGGCCGCGTCCACCAGGTCCTGGAGGTCGACCTTGCCGACGGGCAGGGCGATCGGGATGGGGAGCGCGGCGCAGACCCGGTGGAGGTCGGCGTAGACGTTGATGACGAGGAACTGCAGCGAGCGCTTGGCCTCGTCGTCGCCGGAGTCGGACATTGGGTGTCCTTTCGTTGTGCTGGCGGACTTTGGGGATTCCGGCCCCTTGGTCCTTCTGACGTGGTCAACTCTACTCCAATCTAGGTTGTTTTACAGCACTTACGGGCAGGAAAACGGCCCGAATTCCCATGCGAATCCGGGCCGTTCGGCAGGTCAGGGACGCCGCCACCCCTGCAGCCTGTCATCGGCGCCGACATCGGCGAGCAGCCGCATTCCCGGCAGCTCCGCCATCGGCACGCCGACCGCCTCGGCGATTACCGACGCCGGGTAGCGCCTGGGCGCCTCCCAGTCCGCCGCGTCCGCCGTCACCTCGGCCTCGCCGCCGACCAGCAGCAGCACCCGTACCTGCACGGTCGTCTTCAACTCGTCCATGGTCGTCCGTTCTCTCGTGGTGTGTATTGGTCGGAATCGGTCATCCGGGCCCAGGGCCGGGAGGATCTGGTGGGCGAGGATGTCCCGGGCCACGGCCAGGCCGTGGCCGCGGGCGTCGTGGTAGTCGGAGAGCGGGTCCGGTCGCCGCCCTTCGAGGATGGTGTGTACGGCGGTGGGAAGCGGTACGCCGGGCGGTGTTCTGGCCTGGGTGAGGTAGGCGTCCATCCGGGCTTGCGTCTCTGCAGGCGGCAGGCCGGTGATGGCGTGTGCGGCTTCGTCCAGCGGCCTGTACAGGGCGTCGGCGGCCGTCAGCGCGGCGGCCGTCCCCGGCGCGAGCACCGCGCAGATCGTTTCCGGGTCGGGGGCCAGCGTCGGGTCCTGGGCGAGAGCCAGGGCGTAGGCCAGTTCGACTGCGGCGTGCCAGTCCATCCCGTGCTCGGGGTAGCGCTCGCACAGCAGGAGCGCGCGGGCGCCGGGCCCCTTGGTCGCGAGCCGCAGGTGGTACTCCGACGGGGGCGCAGCCGGTGGGTTCGTCATGGCATCAGTTTCCCAAGGGGGTCCGGGGATCGGGTGGCGGTCGCTCAGCAGGGGCCGGTGCAGAGGTGGCCGTACTGCGGGTCGTACCAGAACCAGCACACGGTGCACTGGACGTCGTTGGCGCCCTGCAGGAGCAGGCGGAGCTGTCTCAGTATGGGTAGTCCTCGGGGTAGTTGACCGGGTAGTTGAAGGGGGTAGTTCTGGGGCTGACCTGCGACGACTACCAGTCCTGGAGGAGGTCGTCCGGGACGGTCGGGGGAGGGGGTGCGGCGGCCGGGCGGGGTGCGATGCTGGGGAGGTCTCCGAGGTGGATGCCGATCCTGGTCTTGCCGGAGACCTTCAGCGAGTCCCGCACCGGCACCCCGTGCTGCTCGACCCAGCGGCGGAACTCGGACAGGTCCATACCGAGGTCACCCTCGGTCGACCAGTAGGCATGCATCTGTTCGAGGTGGACACCCTGCCGCTCACCGGCAAGGTGGCGGGCCGAGTCGATGATGAGCTGCCGGGTCTCGGCCGGGGACAGCATCGGCGGCTCGTCAGCGGCCTCAGGCTCGGTCTCGTCCTCTGCCTCGGACTCACCGATCGGCATCGGGAGGGCCTGCCAGTAGCCGAGGATCAGCAGTCCGGCGAGAGCGAGCGCGCCGAAGGCCGGCCAGAAGGTGCTGAGGCGGAACAGCGCCCAGCAGCCGAAGGCAAGTGCGAGTAGGCGGCCGATCCGCTGCCGGCCCTTGGTGTTCTCCCAGGGCCAGCGCCAGCACCGGCCGCCGATCTGCACCGTGCCGTTGAGCGCGCGCACCACGACGCGCTGGAAGCCGTTCACAGTCCACCCACCAGTGCGAGTCCGATCCAGTTGAACAGGGGTGCGATGACGACCCCGGCGATTCCGGCGATTCCGGCGGTCGGGCCGAGGGTGCATCCGGCGACGTAGCCGAGCAGCAGCTGAATCCGGACGCCCCACTTGCTGACTGCCAGCCAGATGAGGACGCCGAGCAGCACGATGACCAGGCAGATCGAGCCCCAGCCGTTGAGCATTACGGTCCCGGCGCGGGTGATGGCGGGGGCATCGGCCCCGGCGAGGCTGGAGAGCAGCTGGTTGCCGAGGTCGTTGCTGCTGATGCCGACCTGGACTGCGGTGTTGCCCATGGCGCCGCCGGTGGCGAGGGAGGACATGACGCCGAGGGTGGCGGCCCAGGCGAAAGGCGCGAGGCGGATCCACTGGCGCCCCTTGCCGCCGCCGTCGCCCTTGATGCCCTGGCCACCGCCCTTGCGGCCGTGCTTGAAGTACCAGTAGGTGAGCACGCTGCCGGTGGCGAGCAGTCCGACCAGGGCACCGCCGGCTGAGACCTGGTGGCCGCTCACAGGATGACCCCGCAGAGGTAGCCGCAGCCGAGGGCGCACCACCAGAGGAGAGTGTTCTCCGTCCATGCTGCGGTCCGGGTGCAGCAGTTGGCCAAGAGGGCGCCGTAGGTGATGCAGAGAGCGATCGCAACGGTCGCCCAGACGTGAAAGATCAAGGTGTTCACAGGTACCCTCCGGTGCCTTGCTGCGGCTCTGCTGCGGGCCGCTGCGCCTGCTGCTTGCGGTGCCGGGAGAGTGCGGCGCGAACGTAGGCCGGGCTCGTCTCCAGGCCGTGCTGGTCGGCGAGCGCGGCGGCGAGGGCAGCCGATGATGCGCCGTCGGGGAAGACGGCTGCGGCGGCCACGATGGCGTCCTGGAGCGGCGTGCCGGGCTCGTAGGGGATCAGGGGTGTGACCTGCCGCGCATCGTCGTCCGCAGCAGGCGCATCATCGGCGTCCGGGTCCGCCTCGACAGCGTCGAGGACGGGCTCCATGCTGTGGACAACGTCAACGGCAGGCGCCGGTGATGCGGCTGGGGCGAGGTGGGCGTGCAGCTGGCGCATCAGGGCGCCGAATGCGAGCAGCGCGGCGACCGGCGGGACGGCGCTGACGACGTAGTCGAGCAGCTGATGATGCGCCCCGGTCCCGGCGACGTTGAGCGCGATGCTCCCGCCGGAGCCGAGGGCCGTCAGCGCGATGGCGAAGCCGTCTACTCGCCGGGCCAGGGAGCCGCGGAGGACCAGCAGCTCGCCGATGACGATGAACATGTCGACGGTGGCCGGCCACGCCCAGGCCCGGGCGGCGTCCTGGAGGCCGTGCTGGACGGCGGTGTCGTGCAGGTGCTCGTAGCTGAGCCAGAAGGCGGCTGCGGTGAGGAGCACGGTGACGGCAGCTGCTCCGATGGCGAGAACAGTGCGGGCAAGGGCGTTCGGTGGGCTGTCTGTGCTGGTGGGGGGCTGGTCGGTAGTCTCGGTCACGAGTCGGTCCTTCTGTGGAGGACTGGCTGGCCCCGGCAGCGCTGACACGCCGCCGGGGCCGTTCTACTGGTGCAGATCGAGAGTAGCCGACTTCCTAGGCATGTGCCTATGAGGTGAGGCAGAATGGTGAGCCATGGCCGAGCCGACCGAGAGGGGGCCTGAGTTGATCTCGCTGAGGGAGCTGGCGCGTCGCCTGGTCGCTGAGCAGGTGGTCGCGCAGATCAGCCATCAGCGGGTGACGCAGCTCGCGCGGGACGACCCGGATTTTCCGCCGGTGGTCAAGGTGGGCCGGGCGAACGCCGTGGATTGGCAGGCGGCGAAGCCGTATTTCCGGGAGCGGAAGTCGCGGCAGGGTGAACGGACTGACCTCAAGCCGAAGGAGTGATCATGGAATTCGATGACACGGGGGACGAGCGGCAGATCGGGCCCGACGAACCGGGTGAGCCTGCGTGCCTGGTCCACAGCTCATCCCTGTGCGGGGATGGCCCGGAGTGTCAGCCCGCGCTGACGGGCGGCTTCTCGGACGAGCCGCCGTTCGACCCCAGTCCCAGCCGCCCGGATCCGCGCCTGGATACCGAACCCCGCTGGCTGTGAAACCGGTCAGGGCTGGTGGTCGGCCGTTGTCGTACCCACGTCGTAGCCTGCCGGGGCGGCCCGCAGGCTGAGGGTCCTCGGGTGCGAGGTGGTGGGGTCGTCCCGACGCACGGGGACGGCCCCACCGACGCGTTCAGGCCTCGTCCGGATCCGGGTCCGGCAGCCGCTCCAGCCTCACGGTCACACCGGCTGTCCGGCCCGATCCCAGCAGGCTCGCGTGCCACTGCACGGCGACGACCCGGTAGTCCAGCGTCTTGTGGTTCTCGGTCCAGTCCAGACCGTCGCCGACGCGCGGGACAGCGGGCAGCTCCGTGACGATGTCTCCGAGCTGGTCGTTGAAATGCAGCCAGATCTTCATGTGCTCAGCCTCCCAGCCGTGCGTCGCGGTCGGCCAGGGCCTCACTGATCCTGGCCCGCTGCTCGGTCCGCCAGGCATTGCTCTCGGCCCGCGCTCGTGCCACCTCCGCCATGTCCACCGGGGCGTCCACACCCATCTCGGTGTGGAGGCGTTGGTAGGTGCCGTCTTCCAGCAGGTTGAACTGGATCTCGTCCCAGGGGGTGGGGCCGACCAGCTGTGTGATCGCGGTGATGCGGGCCTGGACGCCTGCGCAGGCGATCGACCACACCCCGTTCCGGGCGTAGCGGATCGCCTGGTCCAGGTCGGACCACAGGCAGGCCAGTTCCTCCCGCAGCGCGGCCCGCAGCCATGCCGACTCGTCGACGTCGCTCATGGTCGTCCTTCCTCGGCGCAGCAGCCGGGTGCGGCCGTGCAGGCGGCGGTGGTCTCGCACATGCCGCCGCATTCGTCCGAGGTGCACGGCCCGTAGACCTCCCCGCTGATGCAGGCGTACAGGTCGGGGAAGCCCAGGTGGTCGAGCGGATGGCCGCACGGGCACCACCGGTCGGCCCCGATGTCGGCGCAGGGGGCATCAGCCCCCCGAATGAGCTGGGTGTAGGTGTGGTGGGCGTCCCTGTCGAGCTGCAGCAGTCCAGCCCGCAGCTCCTCGACAGTCGGACCGGCCTGGGCGCCTTCGGCCATGGCGGTGGCGAGGCTGCCGACGAAGTCCTGCTGCCGGCCCTGATCCTGGCCGGATTCGCCGTGGCTGGTGCGGGAGCGCTCCTCGAGGAGCGCCCAGTACGGGCCGGGGCCGGTGTCGCTGTACCGGGCTGCCAGCGCGGCGGCCTCATCGGCGGGAACTCCAGCGCGGATCTGGACCAGGGGCGCCAAGGCGAAGCGGGCCTCCCAGATCCAGACGCCTAGCATCCCGGCGCGGCAGTCGGAGCACTCGCGCAGCAGCCAGCGGTTGGGCTCCCACTCGCCCGACCGCCACCGCCGCACCCAGTACGCCATCCGCTCGGACGGCGCCGGCGGCGTCCTCCCCCAGTACTCGTCAGCCCGCTGGACCGGTGGGGGCTTGTGGCCCCAGCGTGGAGTCGTCACCGCGGTCCCTCCCAGCCCCAGGCCCTGGCCAGCGCGGTGACGACGGCGCAGGGGTGCGGCGAGGGGACGTGGACCTGGACCAGGCGCTCGCCGAACTCCGCCTCTTCGGCCGTGGCGCAGCTGGTGCAGTTGCCCCAGCCGTCGTCGAGGTGCGCGGTCAGGAGCCCGCGTTCTGCAGCCACGCGGCGCAGGACGGTGTCCGGGCCGTGCAGGGCGATGTGGTCGGCGTCCGCCGGCGTTGACGACCTGCGTGGGCCAGTCCGGCTTGTATCCGCCGTCGCGGTGGATGATCCGGTTGTCGGACTCGGTGCCCGGTAGAGGATGGCTGCCTCCCAGGACGCTGTGCCTGCCGTCCGCTGAATGCCGGGCCTGCCATGGGCCCGACGTCGCCGCCCGCGCCAGGGCGTGCGCGCGGGAGTGGGCGGCGAGCAGGTGGGCCAGGGCGTCGGTCACCTGGCGCCGCCGTCGTGTTCGGGCCCAGGCATCTGGCTGGTGGCGAGGGCCAGGTAGGGGCGGTCTGCGTGGTCGATGGTGATGGCGTGGAGGGAGTGCAGCCACAGGGCCCAGACCGGTTCGAGGCCGGGGTTCGCGGTGAAGTCCTGGACGGCCAGGTCGCCGCGGGCGTAGGCGGCGGTCCGGTCGGCCAGGTCCTGCAGGTCGGCGGCGGCGATCCAGCGGACGTTCCGCGTCTCACGGGTGCTCGGGTTCAGGTCCCCGCTGGTGGTGGCGGTGTAGACCTTCCACCGGTGGCCGGTGCCGCGCGGGCCGGGCAGGCGCCGGCAGCGGTTGTTCCGCCAGCCGCCCGCCACCACCGTCAGGGACTCGACGTGCAGGCCCAGTTCCTCCTCGACCTCGGCCCGGGCGGCGTCCTCGAAGGTGCCGTGGGTGTCGACGTGCCCGGCCGCAGGGGCGGTCCCGGGCGGGAACGTCGCACGGTCGAACATCAGGTAGTCCCCGGCCGCGTTGGTGATGATCACACCGACGGACGTGTTGTCGCAGACCTTCATGATCAGTTCTCCTTGCCGCGGGCGAACGCCGCGGCGATCTCGGGGGTTGACGGCTTGCCCCGGCTGCTGCGGTCCTCGCCCAACAGCAGCGCGGAGAGCCGGTCAACCTCGGCGCGGAGGTTGGCGATCTGCCGTTCGCTGCTCGCGGTGAGCGCAGCCAGTTCGGCGGTCAGGCGCGCGGCGGTCTTATCGGCGGTGTCGGCGCGCTTCTCCATGGCGCGGAATGCCCTGAGTCGGTCGGCTGCGGATGCACTGGGCACGGTGTCTCCTGGGTCAGTTCTGTGCGGGGATGGTCGGCCACCACTTCGCGCCGTTGGCCGCGACGTGGACCGGCCCGTCGTGGCCGGCGCGGAGGATGCACGGGCCGATCGGGTTGAGGAGCCCGATGGCCGCGCCGGCATCGCACGTCAGGCCAGCGTTGAGGGTCGCGGCGAGGATGGCGTCGACCAGGGCGGCGTCAACGAGTTCGGTGGCTTCCTCGCGGGTCCAGATGAAGCCGCCCTCGGCTGCGGTCATCTCCTCGATCAGGCGCTCCCTGGCCGAGGTTGGCCTGGGGATGCGGCCGAAGAGCCGGCCGAGGACGTAGCTGGGGTCACGGCTCATGTCCGGCGCCCCTTCCGGTGGTTGTAGCGGCGGGTGTAGGCGGCGTTCAGGGCCGACGGTGCCGCGCGGGGCTCGCGCCGGCGCGGCGGGTGGGATGTGCGGACGATGCGCCGGTACGTGCGCTTCGGCCTCGGTGCGGCCTGGCGGGCGTAGTAGGCGAGGAAGGCCGCGGCGGACTCCTGGAAGGGGCGCAGGATCCCCAGCAGCCCGATGGAGGCGGCCTGCAGCGCGTCCGTGATTTGACGGATGGCCTGGACGAAGCGGGTATTGTCCGCGGTGAATGTCATCTGCACGACCTGGAAGCGGGGGTTGTCGAAGGCGCCGTCGAAGCCGATGACGGCGTGGCTGTCATCGTGGGCGGCCACGGCCGGCCCTCGGGCGGCGGCAGCCTCGATTTCAGCCTGTTGGGCTGCGGCCCGGGCCTGGATGACGGCCTGGGAGTTGCCGCCCAGGGCTGCGAGGGCGCCGAGGCCCAGGACGCCTGAGGACACGCTGCCCAGCATGCTGAGGTCCTTGTTGGCGGGCTCGCTACCCGGGCTGGCGGTGAGGGCGCGCAGGCCGGCCAGGGCCGCATCGCGGTCCGTCTCCTCCAGTAGTTCCGGGCCGTCGAGGCCGAGGAGGTCGGCGGCCAGGTCGTCCAGGTCCCGGTGGTCGTCGCTGCCGTGCTCCGGGAAGGCGTAGAAGTCGCCCATGCTGTCGATCGTGAGGTGCCATCCGGCCAGGTAGCAGGCCCAGGCGGCGGTGCCCATGGTGATCTCGTCGCCCGTGACGGTGTCCTCGGGCCAGACCGCGTATCCCAGGGAGCTGACGAAGCCGCTCATCGCGGGGTCGTAGGCGGCGGGGTCGGCGGTGACGCGGTCGAGGATCTGCTGGGCGAGGTCGGGGTTCAGCACGGGTCAGCCCTCCGCGTTCGGGTCGAAGCGGCCGTGGGCAGTGACGGTCCTGACCCGGAAGCCGGTGCCGAGGGAGTGGCCCACCGGGGTGGTGCGGTGAAGCTCCTCCTTCTGGTCGTCGTCGCCGTCCCTGGACCAGAACAGGCCGGCCGCCGCCATGTCGTTCATCGACTCCGCGTCGCGCTGGCAGTGGGCCCGGGCCTGCTCGCGGGTGGTGTAAAGGCCCAGCGGCAGCGATTCGAACTCGGCGTGGTAGAGCGCCAGGTCCGCAGCCGGGCTCTGGTCGACCTGGGTGAGGATCCCGGTGACCGTCTCGCACAGGTCGAGGGCCGGGACGTCCAACCGCCCGTCCACGACGGCGGCCAGGACCGCCCGTACCTCGTCCAGGCGGCGGTTCACCGCGACCCAGCGGCGGGTCATCGCGATGTGCTGCTCCTGGCCGGGCTGCCAGGTCTCAGCGATGGTGCGCAGGGTGTAGGCGGCGCCCTCGAGGTCGAGCCCGGGGTTGCCGGCCCGGACCAGGCTGGCGGTGCCGTCGCCGCGGCTGGAGATGAGGTAGACCAGGATGTTCGGGTCGTCCAGGTCCACCAGGTGGGCGTTACCCGCAAGCGCGGGCTCGGCTGCGTCCTCGACGGCTTCGGACGAAGCGATCAAGCCGTTCTCCTGGGCCGCGTTGAGCCAGTCCAGGGCCTGGGCGGTGATGGTCTGGCGGTGGTCGTCGCTCAGGGCGGTCCACTCGGCGTCGCCTCGTTCGCGGCTGGCCTCCCACTTGGTGCTGGCGACGGCCACGGCACGGGCGTAGGTGATTTCCATGGGTGTTGCTCCTTCGTCTGCTACTGGGTGTTCTGGTTGCCGAGAAGTTGGTGGCCGGCGGTGTGTTCGCGCCAGCTGTCGACCACGGCCTGGGGGACCCGGCCGGTGGGCGGGCAGGGGACGTTGTTTTCGCGGGCCCAGGCCCGGATGACGGCCGTGTCGTAGGACGGGGCGCGCGTTGCCCCGGGCCGCAGGGCGGCTTTGCGTTCGCGCAGCTGCGCGAGCTGGTCCTCAAGAACGCGCTCCTGGGCGGCGATGCGCTCGATCTCGGCGAAGGCGCGGTGGCCCTCGCGCAGGGCGTCCAGGTGGGCGCGGGCCTGCTCGGCGTGCCGGCGCAATGCGGCCTCGCTATGGGCCTCGCCCCAGGCGATGAGCGCCTTGACGGTGAGCGGGGGCCCGGGCGGTACGGCCGGGTCTCTGGCGGTGATGGTGGTCGCGGGCGCGGCGGCCGGTGGACGTGCGGGGATGGGCACGGGGGTCCTTTCGGGAAGGGGGCCGGTGTAGCGCGGGGATGGCCAGCGGATGACGTGGGGTTGCTCTTCGGCGAGCAGGGCCCGAAGGGCGGCGATCGTCACCGCGGTGGACTGCCGCCGGCGGCGGCCTCCCTGTGGGCGGTTTCCTTGTTGATCTGCTCTTCGGCGAGGTGGTCGTACTGGTCGGGGTTAAGGCGGGTGTGGCAGTCGGGGTCGCAGCACAGGTAGCCGCGGCCGGGGTCGACGGCGAGGGTGAGCTGGGTGCAGCGGGGGCAGCGCACCGACAGCGGCGGGGCGTAGGTGCGGGCCAGGGCTTCCAGGCGCTGGTGGGCGGTGCTGATGTCGCGGGCGTAGTCGGCGGCGTAGTCCGCGGCGCAGGCCCGGGTGTGGTGGCGCAGCAGGATCTCGACGGCTGTGGAGATCCCGGTGCAGGGGTAGCCCCAGATGATCTGGCACCAGTTGGACAGCATGGCCGGGATGGGGATGTCGCCGGTCTGGTCGCCGTTCGGGTCCGGCTGGGTGAGGTAGTCGCCGGGGCCGAGGAGGGACAGGATGTCTTCGCGGACGGGCAGGGGCGGCGTACGGGTGCCGGTGGGCATCCCGGTGCCGCGGTGGCTGGAGGGGGCCAGGTCCTCGTAGGCCGTGGCGGCCAGGCCCGGGAGGGCCATGAGCTGGTAGCGCAGGCGGGTCGCGGCGGGCAGGGGAATCATCACGGTCTCCAGCGGTGCGGTGTGCGAGGGGCGGGTCAGGTGCGGCCGGGTCGCCGCAGGGTGCTGAAGACCAGGTGCCGCCGCCAGCTGTCGCCCTGCAGGGAGCGGTGCCAAGGGCTCGGGTGGCCGGCAGTCTTCGCGCACACCACCTGCGAGCCGCCCTTGTCGGCGGTGTCCCCGCAGAGCACCCGTGGCGCCGGCCCGGTGGCAACCGTTGCCGCGGGCAACGGAGTTGGGACGGCGGCTGGTGCGGGCAGCGGTGAGGCGGCGGCGAGTTCGCGGAACATCGGCGAGACCGGCCCGGCCGCAGCGGCGCGGGCCAACTGCTCGCCGCGGCCCGGGTTCTCGGGCGGGTCGCGGCGGTCGATGGCCTCGATCCACGCGACCGCCACGGCGGCGACCTGGACGAGCTCGGCCCGCAGGCGCTCGGGGTCGCTCTCGGCGTTGGCCTCGGCGACCTCCTCGGCCAGGACGTCGGACCAGGTGCCGTACCCGGCACCGAACGCGCTCTTGCACCAGGTCCGTGCCTGCACCGCGGCCTCCTGCTGGTTGACGGACCCGGTGCCGTCGGGGTGGTTCTGCCGGCCCCACTTGAGGTCCTGGCGGCTGCGCTCGGTCGCGACCTCGACCAGGACACCGGTCAGGCGCGGAACGCCGTACTGGGGGTGGCTCATGAACGGTTCTCCAGGGTGTGGACCTGCTCGAAGAACTCAGGGCGGCCTGCGAGATCAGCAGGGTCGGCGAGTTGGTAAGGGATCGGCTCGGCTTCGGCGTGGAACTCGGCGCGCAGCTGGTCCATCAGGGCGTCGATCTGGACCCGGGTGCGGGTCGCGGCGAGGATCCCCCGCACCTGCCGCTCAGCGGACTCAGCCATGTCCGCCCCCGGAGGCCAGCGGGTGGGCGTCAGCGCGGGCGAGGGCGTCACGGGCGGTGTCGGCGCACTCGCAGGTCCGGCCGGATCCGTTGCGGTTGATCTGCTGCAGGGCCGCGCGCAGGATCTGGACCTGGTTCCTGCGCTGGCCGAGCTCGTCGCCGGCCGGGGTGCGGGGGCGGTCGGCCGCCGCGCGCCGGTTGGCGTAGATCGTGCGCCAGCGGTCGTCCCCCTGCGCGTGCCAGGGGCTGAGGTGCCCGCCAGGCTTGCGGCACGACACCGGGGTGCCGTCCGCCAGCGCCTCCGTCGACCCGCACGCCTCGTACACGGGCGCCACCGCCCGCGGCGGCGGCGGGATGGGCGGGGCGGCGGGTGCGGGCTTGCGCCAGAGCGTCCAGGCCGAGGGCGTGTTCTCGATCAGCTCGCGCAGCGCCTTGGGGCTGGGCTTCGTCATGAGGGGCTCCCGGACTGCTGGTTCGCCTGCTCCCAAGACCGGACGATGACCAGGTGGTCGATGGCCGCGTTGACCATCGCGGTTGTCACCGCGGTGTCGGGCACGTTGTGCGCGGGCAGGCCGGCCGCCCGCACCGCGGCCAGCTGCAGCGCGGTCGGCTGCTGCCCGGCGACGGCGTAGGGCACCGACTCCCACCCGCCGGCGGGAACGCCGGTGGCGTCGGGGCGCTGGTCGCCTTCGGTGATCCAGGCCGCGCCCACGGCCATGGCCTTGACGAGTTTGGCCCGCAGCAGCGGCCAGCTGGTCTCGGCCAGGGCGGCGGCGACGTGCTCGACGAAGACGTGCGACCAGGTCGCCCGGTGCTCGGCCGCGGCGCGGGCGGTGGTGGCCCGGCAGTGGTTCGCGTAGTCGCGGTTCAGCGGGTTCGTGCCGTCCTGCCGGTGCTGCCCGCCCCACTTGCTGAGTTGGCGCTCGCACCCGGCGGCGACCTCCGCGAACAGGGCGCCCGGGGTGTTCAAGGGACGCTGCGCCTGGCCCAGCACCTCGGAGGCGGCGAGCAGTTGGTCCCCGTCGGTGGCCGGCTGCTCGGGCAGCAGGCCAAGCTGCTGGAACGCACGGGCGGCCGAAGTGACGACGGCCATGGAGGCGTTGAAGACCGACAGGACTGCGCGCTCGGTGGCGGCGTAGCGGCGGATGCTGTTGCGCAGCAGCAGGGCCTCGGCCGCGAGGAGGGTTCCGTTCTCGGCGCGGTCGACCAGGTGCAGGAGTTGCTCCTCCGTCGGCTCAGGCACGGTCGGCCTCCGACGCTGACCGGGCGTCCTGCTCGCGGTTGCGGGCCGTGAGGAGGTCGATGACCTCGATCCAGGCAACGGCGGCGACCGCGGCCTGGAGGAGTCCGGTGCGGATCCGGGCGGGGTCGGTCTGGTCCGGGGTCAGGAACTGGTGCTGCATGAAGGCGTCCAGCCAGCCGGCGTTCTCGGGCAGGCCTTCGAGCCTGTCGACCATGGCCTTGATGCGGGCCTCGTGGAACCGGGCCACCGGGGTGTCGAGCCGCGCCGCGTAGGTGCCGGGCGTGCTGTGGGTGCGTTCGGCGGTGAGTTCGGCGTAGATGCCCTCCAGCGCCTGGATGTTCAGCGGGCGCCTGCCCGGGCGCTCGGGGTCGGCCAGGAGCCGGTCGGTCCGGGGGGCCTGGGTGCGGACGTCGGCCAGGAGCCGGGTCCACCAGTCGTTCCACGTCGGGTGGCCCGGGTTGGTGACGTCGGGGGCCTGGTCGGCAGCGTGGCCGAGGGCGGTGTGCAGATCCAGGGCCATCCACTGCTGGACACCGCGCACGGCCTGGTCCGCCGGCGCGGCGACGGCGGCCACGGCGGCGAGCCATCCGTCCTGGATCTCGGGGGAAAGCTGCGCCCAGGCGGGCAGTTGGTCGCCGTCGAAGCTCTTGTGGGCGCGGCTGGCGCTGTAGGCGTCGTAGGCGGCCTGGGCGAGCACCGTGTTGCTCAACGCGATCTCCTTGCAGTGGTGGCACATGCTGGTGGGCAGGTCGAACAGGCCGCAGCGCGACTCGGGCGACTGCGGGCTGAGCGCGTAGTCGTCCTGGGTGGTGCTCAGCGCGGCGGTGACGCCGCGGGCGATGGTGGCGAGCGCGGGTGGTAGGCCGTTGCGGCGGCGCAACACCTCGATCCAGGGCAGCGAGTCGGGCATCAGCGGCCTCGCTTCCAGGTGGCGCGGAACGCGCGGGCCAGCACGTCGCCGACGGAGCCGGGCCCGGTGTAGATCTCCCCGGTTCGGCCGCCGGCGGCGGCCGGCTGGGGCTGGTCGGCTGCGTGGGCCACGGGGTTCGGTTCGGCGAGCGAGGCTGCGACGGCGGCTTGGCCTTGCGGCGAGGTGCCGTCGGCGCACGGCCAGCAGAACGGCTGCTCCCGGTAGTTGCGGTACCGGACGTCGGCCGAGCCGCACATGCAGCAGCGTTCCGGCTCGGCGGTGCCGTCGCGCTGGTCGCAGAGCCGGATGATCAGGTCGAGCGCGTCGTTGTGGGACTCCCTGAGCCAGGTGATCGTGGCACGTGCCTGTTCCAGGTAGCGGCTGCAGAATGCGAGCTCCAGCCGCAGCAGGGGCGCATCGGCGGCCTCGTAGCGCTGGCGCTGCTCGGGCGGCATGGCGCGGCGCTCGGCGTCGACAGCACCGACCTGCTCGCGCAGGCCCGCAGGCAGCTGCTCGGCCGCGACGTCGTGCAGCAGCTGGTCGACGGCGCCGGCGGTCATGCCGCGGGCGAGGAGGATGCCCCGAAGCCGGGCCGCAGCGCTCTTCGGCACGCTCGTGCCCTGTTCGGTCGCAGGCGGATCGATCAGCGAGTCCAACGCAGCCAGGCCGGCCTTCGTCTCGGCGGCGCTGACGCGGGGCGGAGTGCTCGGCCAGTCACGGTTGCTGACGGACCAGCCCATGGGGGTCACGAGATGCTCCCGAGGTTGACGATGCCGGTCAGCGGGGGCCGTGCGGCGGTCCGGAAGGCGAGTTCTTCGGCGCGGCAGCGGCGGGCGAGGTCCTCCCGGTCCAGGACCGGTGCGGGCTGCGAGGCCCGGGACTTGAGGAGGGCGGGCGGCAGGCCGAGGGCGGTGCCGACGATGCGTCGGATGATGTGGACCACCGACGGCGTTCCCAGGGTCCTCGGGCACTCGACGTCCCAGCACTCGGCGACCAGGAGGAGCTCGGACAGCGCGGACGCGGCGCGGTCGTAGTGGGCGCGGAGGGCGGCGCCCTCGTCGGCCAGGAGCTCCTCGATCAGGTCGGTGGCGCGCTCGGAGCGGTCGGGGCTGTGGTCGCCGCCGGCCATGAGCGCCAGGTACACGAGCCGGCGGGCGTTGCCCCCGGAGCGGTTCGGGCGCGGGGGCATCTGCTCGGTGCTAACGGTGGCGCGCAGCTGGTCGAGTTCGGCCAGTTCGGCCTTCAGGTCGTCCAGGACGGTGTCGGCGAGGTCGTACTCGGTCAGGCCCATCCCCCCGGCGGGGCCTGGGACCGGCTCGGTGCGGGTCTTCAGGTCGTGGCGTAGGCGGGCGGCCAGGCGGTCGCGCAGGGCGGCGCGGGCGGCGGTCGCGCCGCGCGGCGGTGGGGTGGTCATGCTCGTGGTCCTCCTGTTCGGCGTTGCTGGCGGGTGCTCACCAGGCGTTCGGGTCGGGGTCGTCGTCGGCGCGGTTCACGGCGTCGAGGAGCTGGTCGAGTTCGTGGCCGGAGAGGTCCAGGACGTACAGGGCCTGCGGGGGCGCCGGGGCGCCGCCGGGTGCGGGCTTCCCGTAGCCGGAGAGCGCGGCCAGGGCGTGGGCGCGGCGGGCCCGGCGCAGGTAACGGTCGAGGACGGTCAGGGCGGTCCCGGTGGCGAGGCTGACGAGCAGCGCGGTCAGCGGCGTCACCGGGTACCGCCGCGGCGGCGCTTGGGCAGCGGGATGCCGTGCTCGGTGTGCAGGTGGTTGGCCGTGATCAGTGCGGCGCGGGGGTCGTGGCTGTTGACGGAGTGGGGGCAGGCGGTCGCCGCGGTGCAGGCGATCGTGTCGCCGCCCCTGGGCGGGGTCGGGGTGGAGTGGGTGAGCTGCATCAGTCGTCCTTCGGGAACTCGTGGTAGGCGTCGAAGACTTCGGGCCAGTGGGCGTCGAGGTGTCGGCGTTCGGCGTCGGTGAGGCCGGGATCGTCGTGAGGCGGCACGTGCGGGCCCAGCAGGCGGACGATCGCCCAGGCGGCCAGGGCGGAGGCGGCCACGCCGAGGGCCAGCAGGCCGGTCACTCGCGGGAGTTGATCATCGGTGTTCCTGTCTGGTTCGCCGGATGTGGGCCAGGGCAGCGGGGGTGGCCGGTACGGGATCGGGGAGGTCCAGCGGCAGGAGCTGCTCCTGGTGCGTCGGTGGTGGGTCCTGCGCGGGCGCTGGTGGGGCCTGTGGGACCCGTGGGGGCCTTTGGGCGGGGCAGGTGGCGGCGTGGGGCATGAACCGGCGTTCCCCGGCGCTCTGGGGGCGTTCGGGAGTCGGGATGCGGGCCCACCAGCCGGGGCCGCCGCCCAGGCCCGCGACGACGTTCCCCGTCTCGTCCGGCTCGGGGTCCAGGGGGATCCTCCGGTCGGCCTCGGTCGTGGCCCAGCGGATCGTGCGGCGGCAGTCCCGGCAGACACCCAGCCCGTACGGGCTGAACGACGCCGGCGGCGGTGGCTGGTAGCGCATCGGTGGCTCCCTTCGGTCAGCCGGTATCGTGGTGACGGGGCTCGCAGGGCAGCGGGTGGACCGTGCGCCCGGAGCCGTAGACGACCAGGAGCTGCCCGCACTCGCCGCAGGCCGGCGGCGCGTACTTGTCCGGGATGTCCGGCTCGGGCAGCGCGGCGGGCGGCTCGGTCGGCGCGGACATCAGCAGCGGCGGCTGCACCGACCCGGACGGCGCCGGGGCGTGGCCCGCCGGCTGGTCGACCAGGTGCAGCGGCGATTCGCGCGCACGCGCGTCCGGTGGCTGAGGTCCAGGGCCAAGACGGGTTGTGTCGGCTGGGGGTGTACCTACCGTAGGTAGGTATGTATCTGTACCCCCCGCCTGTGGCGGGTTCCGGAACCCGTCCTGTGGCGGGTTCCGGAGGGGTTTTGTGGCGGGTTCCGGGGGGGTTCCGGACCCTCCGGAACCCCCCGCTGTGGCGGGTTCCGGATGTACCGCGTGTGGCGGGTTCCGGAACCCGCCACGTGGCGGGTTCCGGGTCTCCTGGGCGAGTTCCTCAGTCAGCGCGGCCTTCCGCTTCTGGGCGCGCTGGCGCTTGGGAGTGTCGGTGTAGTGGGTCAGGTGCACGGCCCAGTCGGGCCGCTCCTCCGCCAGTAGCAGCTGGTACACCGTGCTCTGGTTGGGACGGCGCCTCTTCGAGAGCATCCCGGCACTGACGAGGACCTTGATGAGGTCGCGGGCGGAGTCCTGCGAGCAGCCGGCCAGCTCTGCCAGGGTCTGGATGCCCGGGAAGCACCGGCCGCCGTCGGTGTCGGCGAAGCTGGCGAGCCAGATCCCGATGTGGCCCACCCGGGCCATGTCCCGGCCTCCCACGCGCAGCACCTCGTGGCGCAGCCGCAGAGTCCACACGCTGCGCACGGAGTGCTCGCGCGGCTCTGGGTCTGGGATGTCGGTCACGCGGTCTCTTCTCCTGGTTCGGAAGGGGCGGTTCGGCAGGCCGCGCGGGCGGCGCCCGTGGTAAGGCGCCCATGGGTCACGCGCTCTTCCTGGCGGGGTCCACCCGTCGCTGGGTGACGTCGGTGAACCGCTCCATGTGCCGGTCCCAGTCCGAGGGCGCCTCGGGCAGCAGCAGGCTGTAGAGGGGCGACGCGTTCATGCGAAGGTGCCTGCCGAGCAGCCCGATGGCTTCCAGGACCTTCGTGGCGCGGTGGACGGTCTGCGGGGTGTAGCCGGTCAGCACGGCCAGGGCCTGGGTGCCAGGGAAAGCCTTCTGGCCAGCGTCGCTGGCGTAGGTGGCGATCCAGAGGCCGACCGTGGCGACCTTCGCGGCGGCCGGGGTGCCGACGGCCAAGGCCTCGGTACGGAGCCGGACGATCCACGCATCGCGCGGGCAGAGGGGCTTGGGCATGTCAGACCGCCTTCGTGGCAGGGCCGTTGTGGACCACGACGCCGTCGCGCAGGACCGTGATCCGGTCCGCGCCGGCCTCGGCCCAGATCTCGGTCAGGGTCTCCGTCGTGGGCCCGGGTGCGAACAGGCCAGCCTCGAAATGCTGGGCAGCGGTGTGGTGGACCAGGCGAAGTGCGAAGGTCTCGCGGCTCACCTGCGGATGAGAGGGCTGCAGGCGGTCCAGGGCGTAGGTCTCGCCGAACGCGGCCAGGTGGTCGGTGGCCTCGTAGTGGACGGTGATCTGGTCACCGGCGCGGGGCGGGTACCAGGGCTGGCCCTGCAGGTCGAGGTAGGCGTCCAGGAGTTGGCCACCGTCGAGGAGGGGGTTGCGGGGCACGGTCGTGTCATCGATGACGGTGTCGTGGCCGGGAGCACGGTGCAGGACGCCGGTGACGTGCTCGGCGAGCTGGGCGACGGTGCCGTGCCAGGTGCAGCGGTCGTCCCCGCGGCCCACGGCCGCGGCGAAGTGCACGATGGTGCCGGCGGCATCGAGCGGCTGGCACAGTTCCTCGAGCGCGGTGGTGATGGTGTCGAGGTCCGCCGTGCGCGGTGCGGCACTGGGACTGGGACTGGGGGATGTCATGTCTTCCTCTTTCGGGTCTTGGGGTGAGGCGGGAGTTCTACGCCTGGGCGGTGCGAGCCGCGGTGACCATGCCTTCCAGGGCCTCGGTGGCCTCGGCCGAGTCGGCGCCGGGCGCGGTGGCGGTCAGGCTCGTGACGGCGCCGCCGTCCTCGGTCCGCAACACCAGGCCGGCGCCCTTGGCGAACCGGGCCAGGGCGCGCAGGAGTTGGGCGTGGACCGAAGGGCGCAGCGGTGGCTGGTCGGGGCCGGTGACCCATTCGAGGAGGACCTGGGCGTCGAGGAGGTCGGCGGCGGCGGGCAGGCCGACGCGGCGCAGGATCTCGGAGACCTCGCTGATCACCTCGGCGCGCTGGACGCGGTGGGCGTGGGTGAGCTGGTCGTACTCGTCGACCAGGTCCCGGAGCATCGCGGGGATGCAGTCCGGCATCGCCTCGGGGCTGACGGTGGAGGCGACGCGGCGGATCTGGGCCAGGCGCTGCACCCTCGGCGCGGCCTCCAGGACCCAGGCCAGCGGATCAGGGTCGGGCCCCGTGCGGGGATTGGTGTCCATGCTCGTGTTCCTGTCGGTGGGCCGGGCGGCGGGAGTAGGCGCCGCCCGGCGGTCCGGTAGTGGGTCAGGCGGACGGCGGGGTCGAGACCAGGGCGCGGACTTCGTGCCAGCGGGAGGAGACGGCTTCGAGCAACTCGCGCTCGACCTCCATGGCGGTGCGGTCCGCCTCCCACTGCGTGTCGTCGCGCCAGCGGGCGATATCGGCGTCGATGAGCCGGTCGAGCATCGTCGGTTCCAGCGCGTCCAGTTCCCAGCTGCTGCGGCCGTAGAGGTCGATGTAGCCGGTCGCGCGGGAGTCGGTGAGCTTGGCCGGGTTCGGCGGCGGGTTGTACTGCTCGACCTGGTCCATGTTCAGCGCGATGCGCCGCACGTCGACGTGCGCGCCGAACAGCTCCAGCCGCTCCTGGATGTCCCGGGTCATGTCCACGCCGGACGGGTCGTGGTCGCCGAGGTGGATCACGACGGGCTTCTGCCCCTCGCGCTCGTACCGGCTCAACCGTCTTGCAGCACTCCACAGTTCGGACTGCGAGGTGTACCCGCGGCAGGAGAAGTAGTCCACGTCATGGCGGCTGGCCACGCGGGAGATGACGCCGACCAGCGCGTCCTTCTCCACCCAGACCTCGACCCGGTGCGGCTGGTTGGCCCACAGCTCCGTGCGGTAGCCGTAGGCCACCGACCGGATGATCGACTCAGGGTTGTCCCAGTGCGACAGGCCGCGCAGGTTCCGCGTCCGGTCGACGATGTGGTCCCAGTCGATCAGTCCGGCCAGGCGGGCGTCGTTGACCACGGAGCCCAGGCGCTTGTACTCGGACTGCTTGTTGGCCAGGTGGCCGCGGGCAACGAACTGGTAGTACAGCTGCCTCAGGGTCAGGTCGAAGCCCTGCACCGCGTAGTCGCGGCAGATCTCCTCCGCCATGGCGATCATGTCCAGGCTGGGCCCGCTGAACTTCTTCGGAACGTACGCGATGCGCATCAGCCCTCCCGATCACAGTCGGCGCCGGCCTCGGCCGGCTGCAGGACGCTGACGTCCCCGACCACCGGCGCCGGGGCCGGCGGTGCGGGCGGGCGGACGCCGGACAGCTGCTGCCGCAGGCCGACGATGACCTCCACGCACCGCCCGTTGGACTCCATCGACTTGCCCAACTCGGTGTAGAGGGACTGGGCTTGGGAGCGGGCGTGGTCGCGCTGCTGGACCAGGCGGCCGATCAGGTGGTCCTGCAGGTCCCGGATCCACAGCTCGTACGCCAGCTCGTCCCGCGCGGCCTGGACCGCGGCCAAGGCCTCGGCCGCGGCCTGCTGCAGCAGCTGGTTCTCGTGGTCGGCGCTGTCGAGGTCCTCGGCCAGCCGGTCCCAGTTCTCGGACGTCTTCGGCCGGCGGTGCCGGGCGGTGGACTCGCGCCGTGCCAGCAGCGGCATCACGAGGCCACCGCCAGACCGGCCGCGGCCTGCGACGCGGCCAGCAACTGCCGGTCCGTCGCCACACTGGCCTCCGTCAGCTGCTGCACGCGCTCGTCCAGGAGCCGGGCGTGCTCCTTCGCTCGGTGAAGCTCCTGCTCCAGCTGCGCGATCCGCGCCGACCGTGGCACCGGCGCCGCCGGGACCGAGCGCCGGTCGCGCAGCGCCGCCTCACTAGCCGTCGTCAGCTGCTGCACCCGCTCGTCCAAGAGCCGCGCGTGCTCCTTCGCCTGGTGCAGCGCCTGCTCCAGCTGGAGGATCCGCGCCGACCCGGGCGCCCCCGGTGTCGGCGGCACCTTCCGCTGGTCGTGCAGCGCCTGGTTCTCCAGCAGCAGCGCCGCGTTCTCCCGCTCCGCCAGGCGCAACTTGGCCGCCAGGTCCCGCTTCTCCCGGACCAGTTGCAGGTTCAGGGCAACGTTCCGCCCGCTCCCCGCCAGGACCCTCTGCAGGCGCTCGGCGCTGATGATCCGGTAGCTCTTCACGCTGCCACCGCCGTCGGTCGGGCGACGTGCCGTGAGACCCACTCGCGGGCCTGGGTCCTGCTGTACATCGGGGCCGAGTGCTTGGCACCGCCCTGGACGTAGACCACCCGGACGCCGTCCTCGTTCGCCACCACCGCGCCCGCTGTGATCGGCACGCGGACGATTGCCCAGATGTACACCGGGACACCCTCCAGCACCCCGTCGGCGTTGTAGTGGACGTTCTGAGGGACGACCGTGCTGCTGCTGCCGTGGACGTGCACGGCAACGCCGAGAACCTCCGCCCAGGCGTGGACGCTGTCCGGGCCGTCCTTCGCCCAGATGCGGAGCCCGAAGCCGCCCGGGCGTTCGTCGAGCTTGATATCGGTAATCGGGCGGTCGGGGTGGGGGTTGGCGATCAGCCGGCGGCCGAGGCTGATCGCGGCGTAGACCTGCCGCTCGGCCTCGTCCAGGAACTCCGCCGTCGGGCCGACCGGAGTGGGGTTGTCGTTCATTCGGACACCGCCGGGTGGAGCAGCAGCCAGTCGGCGGCGGCGACGCAGGTCGAGAACCGCATCTCCTCGCCGGTGGTCTCGTCGAACAGGGTCCAGGTGTCCGGGCCGGTCTGGTGGACGCGCTTCCGCAGGCGGGTGGTCAGGGTGGTGAAGCCGGCGACGTCGTCGGCCGACCAGGCCGACGCGTCAGCGGGGTGGTGGCCCGCGTAGGCCAGGTACGCAGCGACCGAGTCAGCGGCGGTCGCACACTGGTCGGGCGGGTTCTCGTGGATGATGGGCATAGCCACTCCTCGTGTTTGGGTCAGTGGTGAGTGGGCCGTCCGGGCGCAACCGGGCGGCCTTTGTGTGTCAGAAGGCAGCCCGCAGGCGCCGAGGTGGCCGCGGCTGCAGCTGGGGCTCAGGGGGTACAACCGGGGCCGAGGCCGGGGTTTGGGCCGCACGGCGGCGAACGGTGTTCACGTCCTGGTGCTGTGGTGCCGCGTCTGTGGTGTGCAGGCGCAGTAGGGCCAGCACCTGCTGCTCGGAGAATCGCCATGTGCCCGCGACCTTGATGGCATCGCAGCGACCCCTGCGGGCCTGCTCCTTCACCCACCAAGCGCTGACCTGGAACGCCTCGGCGATTTCCTCGGGGGTGTGGAGCGTGGGCAGGCTCACGCCGCCCTGAGCGACGACGAGCGGACGGCGTTGAGATATTCGGCAACGTCCTCGGGTGTCGAGGTGACTCGGCCGTTCTGCACCCAGGTGCGCGGGCCGCGGCCGGCCGTCCTCCAGCGCCTGACGGTGCCCGGCTTGACGCCGAGCCGAGAGGCGATACCGGGCCCGGCCTCGCTGTCTTCGATATGGATCATGCCCGGGGGTGGTGTGCGTCGTGCCATGGGTCGGTTTCCTCCTGGTTCTTATTTGGATCTGAATCGATCTGATTTGGAGACGCCGGAGGTGCAAAAAGCACCAAGAGCGCAACGCCCAGGGCCTCCACGATGGCGTGTGCCTCGTCGGCCTCCACGCTGGCCTGACGGCCGGTGCGGAGCCGGTCTACGGTGTTTCGGTCCACGGCGGTGACCGTGGCCAGATCGCGAACGCTGTATGGCGCGCCGCGCCCCGGGGAGCCCATCAGGTATTGCAGAGCCCCGCGGCTCTTCAGGCTGTACCTCACTGGCGTCTACACATCCCTACAGGTCGTCTCTAGCTGTCCATACCTAAGCACAGTTGTATCCGATGTGTCTACAGATCGGAACGGCTGAAATGAGCAGTACACGCGGCGGGCCTGGACCAGATACCGTGACCTGAGACAGTTCGTCTCTGTATCGGATCAGCTGTGCCACCGACGCAGGCACGTCCTGTAGACGCGGTGGCGCGGATCACAGCTGGAGGTGTCATGAGCTCCGAGCCCACGCGGCCCAGAGCCCTGAGCGAAGTTGGCCCTGAGCTGACTGCCGACCTGGACCGGGACGATCTCAGCCGCCTCGTGCGGCAGGTCAACGACTCGGGTGTCTCCTACCAACAAATGGCCGACCGCGCTGCGGCCGAAGGCCACGTGATCAGCAAGCCGTATTTCCAGAAACTGGCCACCAAGGCGACCAAGTCGGCTCCGAGTCCGGACCAGCTCCGAGCCATCGCGGCCGGCCTACGTAAGCCGATCACCATCGTACGGGCGGCGGCAGCGGTGCAGTTCCTAGAGTTCGAGTCCAGAGAGCTGGCAGGGTACGGAGACTCCGTTAAGGTCATCGTCGCGCACCTGGCCGGGATGACCGAAGCAGAGGTCAACCGGTGGCGAACCATGATCGAAGCCGACGAACGTGCGCGTAGAGAACAACAATCGGACTGATCTCGTCCTAATCCGTGCACAGTAAGACGCAGTTGTGCCAGGGTGTGAAGGAGGAGTGAAGACCACCCGGGGGGCACCATTGATCACGTTCAGGCTCTCGAACGTCAGCCTGCCGGGGCACGGCTACGTGAAGCGGGCCCGCGGCGGAGCCACCGTCATCCTGAACTGCGCGCTGTACACCGAAGAGCAGGCCGCGGCGCTCACAGTCCTCGCACAGGCCGGCCTCGGGGAGGGCGTCTTCGGGTGGTGGGACGGCGAGATTGCCCCGCTGGATTCCACCGCGGAGGTGGACCTGCCGATCGGACAGACCGTCATGTAGCCGGAGGAGAGGCCCAGGCGTGGGATACCCGGAGAAGCGCAGCGGCTACTACCGCGGCAGGTACAAGATCGAGCCTGGCAGATACGGAACTGTCTCCGACGAAGACGGTGCGACGATCCGGTTCCAGACCGCCCGTGAGGCACGCCAGGCGGCGAACGACAAGGAAGCCGAGCTCCGCGTCCAGGCGAAGACCGCGAAGGCGGTGCAGCGGGAGAAGCCTCCGGTCCCCACCTTCGGGACCTACGTCAACGAGACATGGTGGCCGCAACAGCAGGAGCTGGCCGAGTCGACGTTGGAGGGATACCTCGACCACATCCAGGGCCACCTACTGCCCACCTTCAACGACGTAGCGATGGACGAGATTACCCGGTCAGCCATCGACGTCTGGGAGGCACTGAAGAAGCAGAGCTATGCGGCGTCCAGCGCGGCGACGTACCGGAGCATCCTGCACACGATCCTCGCGGACGCCATCGAGGACGGCACCAGGCCGGGCCCCAACCCCGCGGCCCGCCGTCGCGGCCGAGGCCGGCGCACCGGCCGTCTCAAGCACCGACGCCCCGAGAAGGCCGTCACGGACCCCCTGGGCATCCTGCTGATCGGCGAGCGCGCCTCACTGCTGTCCGGGCGTGATGACGAGTTCGTGCAGGTCGTCTCTGCGGCCTACACCGGGATGCGGTGGGGAGAGACGATCGGCCTCGACCGGAAGTACAAGCGCCCGCGCGAGATCCGGGTAGAGCAGCAGCTCTACCAGCTGCGCACCGGTCGGTGGATCCTCTGCCCACCGAAGGACGACTCCTACCGCACCCTGGACGTCCCGGGGTTCCTGGACAGCATGCTCGACGAGCACATCCGCCGGACCCAGCCGGCGGCCTGTCCGTGCCACCAGGTCAAGACCGTTTTCACCAGCGCGCGGGCAACGCCGGGCACGCGGATCTTGCGTGCGGACATTGCCCGGGAGGCAGGGGTGAGCCACCCGACGGTGTCGCGGGTGCTGCTGCACCCGGAGATGACTTCGGTCTCCTCCAGGATCGCGGTCCATCTGGCCCTCCAGCACCTGCAGGCTCTGCACCCGCCAGTGTTCGATCCGCATTGGAGGCGATCCGACTGGGCTTATTCGATCTTCACTCCGGCGGCCCGGGGCTGGTTCCCATCACGGGGCCCGGGCCATGAAGAGCACCCTGTCGCTGTCGTGGAGGCCGACGTCTGGCCCGGCAAGCCAGTGACTGGCCGCTACTCGGCCGACCAGGCAGAGGTGTCCTGGCTGCCGGTGGCCCTCGGCCTGACGACCCACGGCGAGAGGCACTGCCACCGTACGTGGATGGAGGATCTCGGCACGCGGAAAGTTCTCATGGATGAGCGGATGGGGCACATCGACGGGTCGACCGGTGGCCGCTACGCCCACGTGACCCAGGGGATGCGGGACCGGCTGATGGCTGGCCTCACAGAGATGTGGGAGGAGTCGCTGACAGCCCGGCTGGCGATTTCTCCCAGGTCTCGTGTCCAGGTCCTGGATGTCCTCCTCCAGCGCCATGCGGCGAAGATCTTCTCCCAGAATTCTCCCCTGGCCTTGATTTCCTAGAATTCTGTGCCGCGATAAGTATCCTGAACTGGCGCTTTGTTGAACGGGGCAAAGTTGAGGACTTACTACCTGATGAAGTCCCCGCCGGTGCAGTACTTCGACGACGAGGCCCGCGACAACGTGGAGAAGTTCATCCGCGGCGAGGTCGACCACTGAGCACCGCCCGCTTGAACACCGGCCGCTGAGCCGGACCGAGCGTCCCGAGGGGCACCTGTTTCACGTGAAACAGGTGCCCCTCGGTCGTTCCGGTTGGCCCGGCCCGCCGCGGACAGGCCCTACTCTGTGCAGGTGTCGATCACCCGTGGTGCAGCCCTGTTCCGGCTGCCGGACTTCCGGCGCCTGCTGCGCACCCGGTTGCTCTCCCAGCTCTCCGACGGCGTGTTCCAGGTCGCCCTGGCCTCCTATGTCGTCTTCTCCCCCGAGCGGCAGCCGTCCCCGGGCGCCATCGCCTCCGCCTTCGCGGTGATGCTGCTGCCGTTCTGCCTGGTCGGCCCTTTCGCCGGACCGCTGCTCGACCGCTGGCGCCGCCGTCAGATCCTGCTGTACGGAAACCTGGCGCGGCTGCTGCTCTGCCTCGGCACCGCCGCGCTGGTGCTGCTGCAGGTCCCCACCCCGGTCTTCTTCGGCGCCGCGCTGCTGGTCACCGGGGCCAACCGGTTCGTCCTGGCCGGGCTCTCCGCCGCGCTGCCGGCCGTGGTCCCGCCCCCGCTGCTGATCGGCGCCAACGCCCTCGCCCCGACCCTCGGCACGGTGGCCACCAGCATCGGCGGCGGCTCCGGCCTGGTGGTCCGGCTGGTGCTGCCCAGCGGCGCCGGGGCCAACGCCGCGCTGCTGGTGCTCGCCGCCGCGGGCTACGGCTGCGCCGCGCTCGCCACCGCGACCATGGCCCCCGACCTGCTGGGGCCCCAGCGCGGCCAGCAGGCCCCCGAGCGGCTGCGGGCCGTGCTCGCGGAGACCGCGCGCGGGCTGGCCGCCGGGCTGCGGCACCTGGTCCGCGACTGCCGTCCGGCGGCGAACGCGCTGGCCGCGGTGACCGTGTGCCGGTTCTGCTACGGCCTGCTGCTGGTGCTGACGCTGATGCTCTGCCGGAACACCTTCGCCGCGCCGGAGGACCAGGCCGCGGGCATCCGCTGGCTCGGCCTCGCCTTGGCCGCCTCCGCGGCGGGCTTCTTCACCGCCGCGGTGGTCACCCCCTGGGCCGGACGGCGGCTCGGCGTGAACGGCTGGCTGGTCTGCTGCGCGGCGCTGGCGGCGGTGCTGACCCCCGCCCTGGGGCTGTTCTTCGCCCCCGTCCCCGTCATCACCGCCGCCTACCTGCTGGGGCTGGTCACCCAGGGCGTCAAGATCAGCACCGACACCCTGGTCCAGACCGGGGTCGAGGACGCCTACCTGGGACGGGTGTTCGCGGTCTACGACGTGCTCTACAACGCCGCGCTGGTGGCCGCCGCCGCCCTGGCGGCGCTGCTGATGTCGCCCAGCGGGCGGTCCGCGACGGTGGTCCTGGTCGCCGCGCTGCTCTACGCCGCCACCGCGCTGGGGTACGGACTGACGGTCCGTCACCGGGTCTCGCCGCCCCCCTTGGCCGCCCCCGTCCCCCCTCGCGCCTGACCGGACCGGCGCCTACCCCTGCCGCCCGGCCCACCAGGCGCGCAGCGCCGCCTCGGCCGCCTCCGGGCCCATCGGGCCGTTCTCCAGCCGGAGTTCCAGCAGGAACTTGTACGCCTCGCCGACCTCCCGGCCCGGCTTGATGCCCAGCAGCG
This sequence comes from Streptacidiphilus alkalitolerans, assembly GCF_042511045.1. Classification (NCBI taxonomy): domain Bacteria; kingdom Bacillati; phylum Actinomycetota; class Actinomycetes; order Kitasatosporales; family Streptomycetaceae; genus Streptacidiphilus; species Streptacidiphilus alkalitolerans. Next base: position 443,982 of record NZ_JBHEZX010000005.1, on the reverse strand, counting down.
CCATGATCTCGTCGCCGTTGAGGTCGGGCCGGATCGCGTCCAGCTCCTCCCGCTCCTGCAGCACCGCGATCCGCTGCTCCAGGGCGTCGTAGGTGCGGGAGAGCGCCGCCGCCTTCTTCCGGTTCCGGGTGGTGCAGTCGGAGCGGGTCAGCTTGTGCAGCCGCTCCAGCAGCGGTCCGGCGTCGCGGACGTAGCGGCGCACCGCCGAGTCGGTCCACTCGCCCTCGCCGTAGCCGTGGAACCGCAGGTGCAGCTCCACCAGCCGGGACACGTCCGCGATCAGCTCGTTGGAGTACTTGAGCTCCCGCATCCGCTTCTTGGCCATCTTCGCGCCGACCAGCTCGTGGTGGTGGAAGGAGACCCCGCCGCCCTCCTCGAAGCGCCGGGTCCGCGGCTTGCCGATGTCGTGCAGCAGCGCGGCCAGCCGCAGGGTCAGGTCGGGACCCTCCGTCTCCAGGTCGATGGCCTGCTCCAGCACGGTCAGCGAGTGGTCGTAGACGTCCTTGTGGCGGTGGTGCTCGTCGCGCTCCAGCCGCAGCGCCGGGAGCTCCGGCAGCACCCGGGCGGCCAGCCCGGTGTCGACCAGCAGCAGCAGGCCCTGTCGCGGGTGCGCGGACAGCAGCAGCTTGTTCAGCTCGGCCTGGACCCGCTCGGCCGAGACGATGTCGATCCGCTCCGCCATCTCCGTCATCGCGGTGACGACCTCGGGGGCGACCTCGAAGTCCAGCTGGGCCGCGAACCGGGCCGCCCGCAGCATCCGCAGCGGGTCGTCCGAGAAGGACTGCTCCGGGGTGCCCGGGGTCCGCAGCAGCTTCGCGGCCAGGTCGGCCAGGCCGTGGTGCGGATCGACGAAGACCAGCTCGGGCAGGGCCACCGCCATCGCGTTCACGGTGAAGTCGCGGCGGAGCAGGTCCTCCTCGATGGTGTCGCCGTAGGAGACCTCCGGCTTGCGGGAGTCGCGGTCGTACGCCTCGGAGCGGTAGGTGGTGATCTCGATCTGGAAGTCGAACAGCTCGCCGTGCACCGGGTCGGCGGTCGGCCTGGCCTTCTTCCGGGCGCCGACGGTGCCGAAGGCGATGCCGACGTCCCAGATCGCGTCCGCCCACGGCTTCAGCAGGGCCAGGATCTGCTCGGGGCGGGCGTCGGTGGTGAAGTCCAGGTCGTTGCCGAGCCGGCCGAGCAGCGCGTCCCGCACCGAGCCGCCGACCAGCGCCAGCCGGAATCCGGCCTGCTGGAAGCGGCGGCCGAGCTCGTCCGCGACCGGGTACGCGCCCAGGACCCCGCCCACGGCGGCCCGCTGCGCGGCGTTGAGGGAATCGCTGGACTCGGTGGAATGCATGGCGTTCGGCACGAGAGACAAGCCTACGTGGCGTTACCCACGGGCCGCGCCTCGTTATACGCGGAGGGAGCCCCCGTCCCGGACGGGGGCCCGTGCGCCCATCCGGGCGCGCCCGGCTGCGACCGCTCCCAGGCAACGTCGTTACGATGCCGGGAGAACCGGTCGGCAGCCCGGCCGTGGCAGTGCACCGAGAGCGACGAGAACGGCGAGGGCGCGTGGGCGTGGCGGCACGGTACAGAGGTCGCATTACCCGGCTCGGCGACGGCCGCGGCCGAGCCCGGGACCGGACCGGGGACCGGGCCTGGGACAGCCCCTGGCGGCGGGCCCGCCGCGGCGGCACGGTGCTGCTGGCCGCCGGCCTCACCCTGGCGAGCGGGACCGCGCTGGCCCCGGCGGCCGGAGCCGCCCAGTACCGGGTCGACGCCGTGCGGCAGGCCCCGGCCGGTGCCGCCGTCGCCGGTGCGCCGAAGACGGTCAAGGCGGCCGGCAGCCGCTACCCGGCCCGGGTGACGCTCACCACGGTCAGCCCGGTGACGCCCTCGGCCACCGGCAAGGTCACGCTCAGGGGCACCGTCACCAACACCGGCAGCACCCCGATCTCCTCGCTGCACGCGGGGGTCTGGGTGAACCTCGAACACCTGTCCAACCGGTCCCAGATCGCCGCCGTCGCCGCCTCGGCCACCCCCTCCGGCAACGACCCGCAGGAGATCGGCACGCTGGACAAGGACCTGGGCACGCTGGCCCCGGGCGCGACCAGCCCGGCGTTCAGCCTGACCGTCGACCTGGGCACGCTCGGCCTGAGCAGCAACCACGTGTACGAGATCGCGGTGGACGCCCAGGGCGCCGCCGGCGGCTCCTCCGAGGTGCACCCGCTGGGCATCGCCAGGACCTACCTCCCGCTGTACGACAGCACCGAGGACAAGCCCACGAAGATCGCCACGCTGTGGCCGATCGTGGAGCCGCCCCGGGTCCAGCCGCAGACCTACGCCGACTCCTCCGGCAACGACGAGGCGGTGTTCACCGACGACTCGCTGGCCGCCGACCTCGGCGCGGAGGGCCGGCTCGGCCAGCTCCAGGCCATCGGCGCCGACCTGGGCCTCTCCGGCCTCAGCCCGACCTGGGTGATCGACCCCGACCTGATCAGCAGCGTGCTCAAGATGGAGCCCAAGTACCGGGTGGTCTCCGGGGACGACAGCCAGGGCGTCTCGGCGGCCTGCGACTGCACCAAGCCCGGCACCGGGTCCGCCGCCGCGTCGAGCTGGCGCACCGGGCTGCAGGCGGCGCTGAGCGGCCTGGACGGCCGGCAGGTGATCTCGCTCCCGGCGGCCGACCCCGACCTGGCCTCGATCGCCCACAACGGCTCCGGCTCGTCCACCCTCAAGCAGGCCATCGGCATCGCCAACACCGACCTGGGCCAGGTCGGCCTCAACCCGCTGCAGGTCGGCGCGAGCCACACCGTCGCCTGGCCCTACCAGGGCTACCTGGACAGCTCGGTGGTCTCGCTGGCCCGCGCGGTCGGCGACACCGAGATCGTGGCCACCGGCAGCAGCCTGCCCTCCCCCGACCTCAACTTCACTCCCAACGCCGCCCGTTCGCTGGGCAAGGGGACCACCGCCGTGGTCGCCGACCCGACCCTGGCCTCGATCTTCGCCGGGGACCTGTCCACGCCGAGCGCCCAGGTCATGGCCGAACAGCGGTTCCTGGCCGAGACCCTGGCGATCACGCTGGAGCAGCCCAGCAAGCAGCGCAGCATCCTGGTCCAGCCGCCGCGGGAGATGTCCGCCAGCACCGCCCAGGTGCTGGCCGCCTCGCTCAAGGCCGCGGTGCACGGCAAGTGGGCCTCGCCGGAGACCTTCGGCGCGGCGGCCAAGGCGGCGCCGACCCCCGGCGCCGGCCGTACCGTGCCGCCGGTGTCGGCGTACCCGGCGGCGCTGAGGAAGACCGAGCTCGACGCCGCCGACCTGTTCGCCGTCTCCGACACCCAGGCCCAGCTGGACAAGCTGGAGAACGTCCTGGTCAACCCGGCCAGCGTCCGCAGCGCCTTCAGCTCGGCGATACTGCGCTCGGTGTCCACCCAGTGGCGCGGCCGGGACGCCCTCGGCGACAGCTACCGCGGCAACGCGGCGGGCTATCTGGCGAACCTCTACGGCAAGGTCACCATCCTGCCGAAGCCGGGCGGCAGCATCACCCTGTCCGGCAGCGGCTCCGCGACCATCCCGGTCACCGTGCAGAACGACCTGGCCCAGGGCGTGATCAACCTGGTGGTCGAGCTCAGCTCCAGCAACGCGGCCCGGCTCAGCCTGGGCAACCAGCAGTTCACCTCGGCCGCCAACAAGCCGGTGGCGGCCGGCGGCGGCACCAAGATCACCATCAAGTTCCCGGTGAAGGCGTTCGCCAACAACAAGGTGCAGATGACGGCGCAGCTCTACACCACCGCCGACCACCAGCCCTACGGCGACCCGGTGTACTTCTACGTCGACATCACCAGCCTGCCCAACGGCGTGATCGCGGTGATGGCCGGCGGCGGCCTGCTGGTCCTGCTGGCCGGCCTGCGGCTGTACTGGAAGCGCAAGCACAACACCGCCGCCGGCGGTCCGGGTCCGGACCCGGAGCAGGACCCCGACCGGGGTGACCAGCCACGACCCGAAGGGGCCCAGGAGAGTGAGGACGAGGGGCGACTCGCACGTCACCCTCAGAAAAACGCGCCCTGATTCACTGGGTGACGGTCCGCGGATGAGAGGGTGGACCCTTAGCACCACAGATTCGGAAGAGGTGGCATGAGCGCGCCGCGCGACGGCAGGACCCAGCAGGGACGCGGTGGACGCGGTCCCCACCGCGGTGCGCCTCCCGCCGACCCCCGCCAGGTCCCCCCGCCCGCCGCCGAGGTCGTCAGCGACCCCTACCTGGACGAGACCTACGCGCGCGACCCCTACGCCCAGGACCCGTACGCCCAGGACCCGTACGGCCAGGAGCCCTACCCGCAGGACCCCTACCCGCAGCCGCAGTACCAGGACGGGCAGTACCCGCAGGCGCAGTACCCGCAGCAGCCGTACCCGCAGGACGCCTACCAGCAGGCCCCGCCCCAGCAGGCCCAGCCGCCGCAGTACTCGCCGCAGCCCGGATACCCGCAGGCCCAGCAGGTGCAGCAGGCTCCGCCGGTGCCGCCGGCCCCGCAGGACGGCTACCCGCCGCAGGGGCAGTACTACCCGCCGCAGCAGTACGGCCAGGGGCAGTACGCCCAGGGCCAGGCCGCGTACGTCCCGCAGCCGGCCCACCCCGGCGTTCCCGACGGTTCGACCGTTCCCGGCTTCGGACCGCCGCAGGGCTACGCCGAGGTCGGGGTCGACGAGCTGCTCACCCACGCCACCGAGGACGAGCAGACGGCCAGGGCCCGGCAGCAGGACCCCTTCGGCTACCTCTTCCGCGACTCCGACCAGCAGCCCTACACCCCCGGGCTGTACGGGGAGCCGGGCGGCGACCTGGTCGGCGAGGCCACCGGCACCATGCCGCTGATCCGGATCGACACCTCGGCCGGGCCGCGGACCGGGACGCCCGGCGAGCCCGCCGCCAAGTCCGGCGGCGGCAGGACCGGCGGGATCCTGGGCTCCAGCGCCATCATGGCGGCCGGCACCCTGGTCTCCCGCGGCACCGGCTTCGTCCGCACCATGGTCATCGCCTTCGCCATCGGCCTGCACGGCATGGGCACCTCCTACAACGTCGCCAACACCCTGCCGACCCTGCTCTACATCCTGGTCGGCGGCGGCGCGCTCAACGCGGTCTTCGTGCCCCAGCTCGTCCGCAGCATGAAGAACGACGAGGACGGCGGCCAGGCCTACGCCAACCGCCTGCTCACCCTGGTGATCGTCGGGCTCGGCGGGGTCGTCTTCGTCACCGTGCTGGCCGCCCCGATCCTGGTCCGGCTGGTCTCCAACTCGGTCATGAACGACCCGCACTCGGCCGAGGTCACCGTCTCGCTGGCCCGGTACTGCCTGCCCACCATCTTCTTCATGGGCGTCCACGTGGTGATGGGCCAGGTCCTGAACGCCCGCGGCCGGTTCGGCGCGATGATGTGGACCCCGGTCCTCAACAACGTCGTCGTCATCTTCACCTTCGGCATGTACGCCTGGGTCTACGGGCCGTTCAGCAGCACCGGCGTCACCACGGACACCGTCTCCCCCGACGGCGTCCGGCTGCTCGGCATCGGCACCCTGCTCGGCCTGGTGGTCCAGGCCCTGTCGATGATCCCCTACCTGCGGGCGGCGCAGTTCAGGTTCCGGCCCCGCTTCGACTGGCGCGGCCACGGCCTCGGCCACGCGGCCAAGCTCGCCAAGTGGACCTTCCTGTTCGTGCTCGCCAACCAGGCCGGCTTCCTGGTCGTCACCCAGCTGGCCACCGCCGCGGCCGGGTCCGACGGGGCCGGCCTGGCCGCCTTCTCCAACGCCATGCTGATCTGGCAGCTCCCCCAGGCCGTGATCACGGTGTCGGTGATGAGCGCGGTGCTGCCCCGGATCTCCAGGGCCGCCGCGGACGGCGACGCCACCGCGGTCCGGGACGACCTCTCCTACGGGCTGCGGACCTCGGCGGTGGCGATCGTCCCGGCGGCGTTCATGTTCCTGTCGCTGGGCCCCTTCATCGGCTCGGCCCTCTACGGCCACTCGGGCTCCTCGGTCGGCTACATGCTCTCCGCGTTCGCCCTCGGCCTGATCCCCTACTCGGCCCAGTACGTGCTGCTCCGCGGCTTCTACGCGTACGAGGACACCCGTACCCCCTTCTACAACACGCTGTGGGTGGCCGGCAGCAACGCGGTCCTGTCCGGCGTCTGCTATCTGGTGCTGCCCCGCCACTGGGCCGTGACCGGGATGGCCTTCGCCTACGGGCTCTCCTACCTGGTGGGGCTGATGGTGGCGCTGCCCAGGCTGCGCCGCCGGGTCGGCAACCTGGACGGGGCCCGGATCAAGCGCACCTACGGAAGGCTGATCGGCGCCGCCGTGGTCCCCGCGGCCGTCGGCTTCGTCATCGGCTACCTGATCGTCCACAGCACCGGCGGCGGGGTGCTGTCCGACATCGCCGCGGTGGCCGTCGGCGGGTCGGTGCAGATCGGCCTGTTCGTCCTCGTCGCCCAGCGGCTCCGCATCGAGGAGCTCACACCGCTGATCGGTATGGTGCGCGGGAAGCTCGGCCGCTGAGACCGGATCCCGCCTCCCCTGTGCAACCAACTGGGGGGATCGTGGGTCGTAGTCGGACAGCGGGAGTTGTCACAATTGACCGTACGCCCTCAGAACGACCTGGGGGAACACCAAGGGGAGGCAGGACGAAGGTGGCGGATCGCAGCAAGGCTCCGGTCGAGACGATCACGGAGAGCAGCGAACCGGCAGCGCCGGAAGAAGAAGCGGAGGAACTCGTCGCCGAGGCGCCCGCCGCCGCGGCCGGACCGGAGACCGACGAGACCCCCGCCTCCGCACCCGAGCCCGTCTCCGAACCCGAGCTCGCGTCCGAACCGGAACCCGTGTCCGACGCCGCCCCGTCGGACGAGCCGTCAGCGGACGAGCTGTCAGCGGACGGGACGTCAGCCGACGCCGACTCAGCAACCGGGCCGGTCACGGAGACCACGCCGCTGCTCCCCGCACCGGTACGGCACAGCGGGGACCGCATCGCCGACCGCTACCGGCTGGAGGAGTGCCTCACCCAGGCCGGGGTGTTCACCAGCTGGCGCGCCGTCGACGAGAAGCTGCGCCGCGCCGTGGGGATCCACCTGCTGGCCGCGGGCCACGCCCGGTCCCAGGCCGCCGTGGCCGCCGCCCGGCAGGCCGCCCTGCTCGGCGACCCGCGCTTCGTCCAGGTCCTGGACGCGGTCGAGGAGGGCGAGCTGGTCTACATCATCCGCGAGTGGCTCCCCGACGCCACCGACCTGGGCGCCCTGCTCGCCGAGGGCCCGCTGGAGCCCTACGAGGCCTACCAGATGGCCCGCCAGGTCACCGACGCCATCGCCGCCGCGCACCGCAAGGGCCTGTCCCACCTCAGGCTCACCCCGGCCTGCGTGCTGCGCAGCGACGGCGGCCAGTACCGGATCACCGGGATCGCCCTGGACGCCGCCCTGCACGGCCTGGAGACCGAGGACGGCACCGAGGCCGCCCGCACCGACGCGCGGGCGCTGGGGACCCTGCTGTTCGCCGCGCTGACCCACCGCTGGCCCGGCCCCGAGGACCGGTACGGGCTGCAGGGGATGCCCAGGGCCGTCGGCGTGGTGCCGCCCGAGCAGGTCAGGGCCGGCGTCCACCGCGGGCTCTCCGACCTGTGCGCCCGCACCCTGTGCGAGCCCCCGGTCCGGCACCTGGAGCCGATCGCCTCGCCGGCCGGGCTCGCCCGGGCCATCGACCTGATCCCCAAGATCCGGCAGCCCGACCCCGAGCCGCTGGTGCTGCCCGAGTACCCCACCCGCAGCTACCCCGGCAGCCCGGCGCGGGGCGGCCCGCCGACCGCGCCGCCGCGCCGGCCCGGGCCCCCGGTCCAGCCGCCGCCCCCGGCGCTGCCCGGACGCACCGGCAAGGCACTGCGCTGGGGCATCTCCCTGGTGGTGCTGGCCGCGGTCGGCCTGGGCAGCTGGGGCACCGCCCAGGTGCTGATGGACAAGCGCGGCACGGGCAGCGGCAACAATCCGGTCACCGCCGGCGTCGGCGGCAACCCCAAGCCCTCGGTCTCGGCCAAGCCGTCCCTGCACCCGCTGAAGATCAGCGGCGCGGTGGAGTTCTCCCCCCGGGACAAGCCGATAGCGGGCCCCCAGGCCCCCCTCAGCGTCGACGGCGACCCCGGCACCGCCTGGATGACCTCGCAGTACCTGAACTACGCGAAGTTCGGCAACTACCCCAGCCGCGCCGACGGCAGCGGCATCGTGGTCGACCTGGGCAGCGTGCAGAACGTCTCCGGCGTGAAACTGGTGCTGCCGGTCGCCGGGGAGACCCTGGAGGTGCTCGCCGCGCCCGCGGACGCGACCAGCGCCCCGCTCAGCAGCAGCTCCGACTTCAGCCAGCGGGTCTCCAACATCGGCGAGGTCATGGGCACCACCTTCACCAGCGATACCCTGGCCACCCCGGTACGCACCCGGTTCGTCCTGATCCACGTCACCAGCCTCCCCGCGGACCCCACCAGGTCCGGCGCCTACCGCGGCGGCATCTCGGAGATCCAGGTCCTGGGCTGACCAGCCGCCTTCCATGGGGGAACAACAACAGTGGCGAGTCCGTCACGGGACGACCGTCCCGCGCAGTCCGAGGACAGCGTCGACGCCGACGCGGCCCTGCTGGCACGCCATGTCGCCGGGGACCACGACGCCTTCGGCCAGCTGGTCGCCCGGCACCGGGACCGGCTCTGGGCGGTGGCGCTGCGCACCCTGGGCGACCGCGAGGAGGCGGCGGACGCACTGCAGGACGCCCTGGTCTCCGCGTTCCGCGCGGCCCACACCTTCCAGGGCCGCTCCGCCGTCACCACCTGGCTGCACCGCATCGTGGTGAACGCCTGCCTGGACCGCGCCCGGCGCAGCGCCAGCCGCCCCACCCGCCCGCTGGACCAGGAGCCCGCCCAGGAGGCCCTGCTCGGCCTGGACGAGGGCGCGGACGTCTCCGCGGAGCGGGGGGAGCTGCGCCGCGAGCTGGGCGCCGCCCTGGCCTCGCTGCCGTCCGAGCAGCGGGCGGCCCTGGTCCTGGTGGACATGCAGGGCTACCCGGTGGCCGAGGCCGCGGCGATCCTGGGCGTCCCGGTCGGCACCGTGAAGAGCCGCTGCGCCCGGGGCCGGGCCCGGCTGCTGCCACAGATAGCCCACCTCCGGGCCGGCGCTGTTTCACGTGAAACACCACCGCGCGCCCCGGGGAACGCCTCTGCCGGGACAGCGGCCGGGGATATCCCGCCACCGGGCCGGGGAAGGAACCCGAACGCCGGAACGTCCGTCCCACTGCTGGACGGTCCCCGATCCGACCAGCACCGCGCAGGAGGTGAGCAGCCGTGAGCCCGACCCCCCCGAACCCCGTCCTGGACTCCTCCGGGCACCCTCCGGTGGAGACCATCGCGGAGGACCTGGAGGCGCTGCTCCCCCCCGAGGACGCCGCCCTGCTGCACGCCCACGTCGCCGACTGCCGGGACTGCCGGGACACCCGGGCCGCCCTGGAGGAGATCAGGTCGCTGCTGGGGCAGACCGCGACACCGGTGCTGCCGGCCGAGGTCGGCATCCGGATCGACGCCGCGCTGGCCGCCGAGGCGCTGCTCGCCACCGCCCCCGGCCCGGCCGACCAGGCCGGAGCCGACCGCCCCGCCGCCCCGGCCGCGGACCGCACGGACCGCACGGACCGCACGGACGACCGGGCCGGGGACGCCCCGGGGAAGCCCCGCAGCGCGTCCTCCGCGCCCACGGGTCCGCTGCGGCCACCGCGCGGGCCCGGACGGGCCAGGCGCTGGCGCCGGGCCGCCCTGGGCGTGGCCGCGCTCGCCGTCGTCGGACTGATCAGTACCGCGGTGCTGCAGAGCGGGAACGGCGGCATGAAGGCCGGCAGCGGCAGCGCGAAGTCGGTCGCCGGGGCCGGGGCGGCCAACCCCAGGACCGACGGCGCCGCGCTGGTCGTCTTCAGCGACGCGAGCCTGGACGAGCAGATCCAGCAGCTGCTGCCGGACGGCGCGGGCTCCACCGCCCTGCAGCCGCAGGCCCACCCGCAGACCGACGGGGGAGTCTCCACCCGCGCGCCGGCCTGCGTCCTGGCCGCCGTCGGCCGCACCGGTGAGACTCCTCTCGCCAGTACCCGGGGCAGCTACCGCGGCACCGCGGTGTTCGCCGTCGTCTACACCAGCCCGGTCGACCCGTTGCACAAGGTCGACGCCTACCTGGTGTCCGCCTCCTGTGCCGACCGCGGTGCGCACGCGTCCGACGGCGCCCCCGGCTCCGCCGGTGCGACCGTGCTGGTGCGGCGGACCGTGCCACGCGGCTGAGTGCACCCGGCACACCGAACGGCCGGGAATGCGGGAGACTGGGGAACCGTTGAGCGAGATGGAGCAAGGCAGGTGCCCTTCCGTCCCGCCCGGCCCCCAGGCTTGCGAAGCGATTCAGGAGATGTGCAGTGAGCGACGTCCGCAACGTGATCATCATCGGCTCAGGGCCGGCCGGCTACACGGCCGCGCTCTACACAGCGCGTGCCGCACTCAAGCCCCTGGTCTTCGAGGGGGCGGTGTCCGCGGGCGGCGCGCTGATGAACACCACCGAGGTCGAGAACTTCCCCGGGTTCCAGGACGGCATCATGGGGCCCGACCTGATGGACAACATGCGCGGCCAGGCCGAGCGCTTCGGCGCCGAGCTGATCCCGGACGACATCGTCGCGGTCGACCTCACCGGTGACATCAAGACCGTCACCGACTCCGAGGGCACCGTGCACCGGGCCAGGGCCGTCATCGTCAGCACCGGGTCCCAGCACCGCAAGCTGGGCCTGCCGCGGGAGGACGAGCTCTCCGGGCGCGGCGTCTCCTGGTGCGCCACCTGTGACGGCTTCTTCTTCCGGGACCAGGACATCGTCGTGGTCGGCGGCGGCGACACCGCCATGGAGGAGGCGACCTTCCTGTCGCGCTTCGCCAAGTCGGTCACCGTGGTGCACCGCCGGGACAGCCTGCGGGCCAGCAAGACCATGCAGGACCGCGCCGTGGCCGACCCGAAGATCGGCTTCGCCTGGAACAGCGAGGTCGCCGAGATCCACGGCGAGGCCAAGCTGAGCGGGCTCACCCTGCGCGACACCGTCACCGGCGAGACCCGCGAACTCCCGGTCACCGGCCTGTTCATCGCCGTCGGCCACGACCCCAGGACCGAGCTGTTCAAGGGCCAGCTGGAGCTGGACGGAGAGGGCTACCTCCGGGTCGAGGCCCCCTCCACCCGGACGAACCTGCCCGGTGTCTTCGGCGCCGGCGACGTCGTCGACCACACCTACCGGCAGGCCATCACCGCGGCCGGCACCGGCTGTGCCGCGGCCCTGGACGCCGAGCGCTACCTGGCGCTGCTGGCCCACACCGAGAGCCTGGCCGCCAGCACGGTCTGAGCCCCAACTGCCCCCTGCTCCACCCCTTCCCACACCCGAGGAGACACCGTGGCCGGCGCCACCATCACCGTGACCGACGACACCTTCGAGTCCGAGGTGCTCAAGAGCGACAAGCCCGTGCTCGTCGACTTCTGGGCCACCTGGTGCGGCCCGTGCCGCCAGGTCGCCCCGGCGCTCGAGGAGATCGCCGCCGAGTTCGGCGACAAGATCACCATCGCCAAGCTGGACATCGACAACAACCCCAACGTCCCCGCGACGTACGGTGTCCTGTCCATCCCCACCATGAACGTCTATGTGAACGGCGAGGTCGTGAAGACCATCGTCGGCGCCAAGCCGAAGAGCGCCCTGGTGCGCGACCTCTCCGAGTTCCTGCTCGGCGACGAGTAGGCAGCGCGGAGCAGTGCCGACCGACGCCGGGGCAGCCACCACCAGGTGGCTGCCCCGGCGTCGTCCTGGTGCCGGGCGATGTTTCACGTGAAACGGCGCGTACGATCATGGCAGTCCATGAGGAGGAGGGGACCCTCGCATCATGACCAAGCAGCATCCCGCCCACACCTACCACTGGAAGCTCGGCCAGACCGGACCCGCGGTGGCCGAGATCCGCTTCAAGCTCGGCCTGCTCGGCCTGCTGCCCAGCACCGGGGACCGGACCGGCCGGCACCAGCAACTGGCCTCCGCCTCCTCCAAGTTCGACATAGAGGTCGATGCCGCGGTCAGGCACTTCCAGCAGCAGCGGGGGCTCACCGCCGACGGCATCGTCGGCCCCGAGACCTACCGCCACCTCAACGAGGCCCGCTGGAGACTCGGGGACCGGGTACTCAGCCATGTGGTGAGCAACCTCCAGGTCGGCGACGACGTGGCCCAACTCCAGCAGCGGCTGCTGGACATGGGCTTCACCCCCGGCCTGGTCGACGGGATCTTCGGCCCCGAGACCGCCCAGGCGCTCAGTGAGTTCCAGCGCAATATGGGACTGCAGGCCGACGGCACGCTGGGGCCCGCCACCTTCACCGTGCTGGCCCGGCTCGCCCGTACCGTGGTCGGCGGAGCGCCCCATGTGATGCGTGAGACCGAGATGCTGCTGCACTCCGGGTCGGCGCTGCCCGGCAAGGTCATCATCATCGACCCCGGCCACGGCGGCGGGGACACCGGCGTCAGCGCCCACAGCCACACCGAGGCGGACATCGTCTGGGACATCGCCACCCGGCTGGAGGGCAGGCTCACCGCGCTGGGCGTCCGCACCTACCTCACCCGAGGGGCCGACAACGGCGGCGACGAGATCCAGCGGGCCCAGTTCGCCAACGCCACCGAGGCCAATCTGATGCTCTCGCTGCACCTGGACGGGCACCCCAACCCGCATGCCTCCGGGGCCTCCAGCTACTACTACGGCGACGAGAGCGGCCACCGCTGGTCGCACACCGGCAAGCAGTTCGCCGGGCTGCTGCAGCGCGAACTCGTGGCCCGCTGCGGCTTCGGCGACAACCGCAGCCACGCCCGCACCTGGACCCTGCTGCGGTCCACCCGGATGGCCACGGTCCGGCTGGAGCTGGGCTACCTCACCAACATCCAGGACGCGGTACGGCTCTCCTCGCCGCAGCTGCGGGGCCAGGCCGTGGAGGCGATCGCGGTCGCCGTCCAGCGGCTCTACCTCCCCCCGGAGGACGACTCCCCGACCGGCGTGCTGCACCTGCCGGCGGCGCTGCTCTGAACAGGCCGCGGGCCGGTGCTCCCTGTTTCACGTGAAACAGGGAGCACCGGCTCGTCCGTGAAACCGGCTACAGCGGTCGCAGCGAGGGCTCCTTCTGGACCGCGCCGAGCAGCCGCTCCAGGGCGACCTCCATCTCCCCCTTCCAGGAGATAGCCGAGCGCACCTCCAGTCTCAGCCGCGGATACCGGGGGTGCGGACGCACCGTCTTGAAGCCCACGGCCAGCAGATGGTCGGCCGGCAGCACACAGCCCGGCTGCTCCCAGCGGGCGTCACCGAAGGCCTCGATCGCCTTGAAGCCCCGCCGCACCAGGTCCTTGGCGACGGTCTGCACCAGGGTCCGGCCGATCCCCTGCCCCTGGTAGCCGGGCAGCACCAGCGCCGTCATCAACTGGACCGCGTCGGGGGAGACCGGACTGGTCGGGAAGGACAGCGACCGCGGCACATAGGCGGGCGGCGCGTAGAGCACGAAGCCGACCGGGACGTCGTCGACATAGGCGATCCGCCCGCAGGAGCCCCACTCCAGCAGCACCGCCGAGATCCAGGACTCCTTCTCGATCTCCGGCCGCCCCGCCTTCACCGCGGCCTCCCCGCTGACCGCGTCCAACTCCCAGAACACACAGGAGCCGCAGCGGCCCGGAAGATCGGAGAGCGAGTCCAGAGTGAGCGGTACCAGCCTGCGTCCCATGCCTCTCACTGTACGGCGTGGGGACCGCCGGACCGCCACAGCAAAGGGTCCCTGTTTCACGTGAAACAGGGACCCTTCGTCGTCCCGCCCGCGGCGGGGCCGAGCGGACCGAGCTAGCTCTCGTCGTCCGTCTTCTCCTGCTTGAGCACCTGGCCCTCGCCGGGGGCGAACAGGGCCAGGATCCGGTCCAGGTCGTCCATCGAGGCGTACTCCACCACGATCTTTCCGCGGTCCTTGCCGAGCTCCACCTTCACCCGGGTGTCGAAGCGGTCCGACAGCCGGCTCGCCAGACTGGCCAGCGCCGGGTGCACCCGCTTGCCGGCCCGGGGCGCCTGCGGCTTCTTCGTCGGAGCCTGCTCCAGCTTGGACAGCGCGACGATCTCCTCGACGGTCCGCACCGAGAGGCCCTCGGCGGTAATCCTCCGGGCCAGCGCTTCCTGCTCCTCGGGGCTGTCGAGGCCCAGCAGCGGCCGGGCATGGCCCGAGTGCAACTCCCCGACCGCCAGCCGCCGCTGGACCAGCGGCGGCAGGTTCAGCAGCCGCAGGGTGTTGGAGACATAGGACCGCGAACGCCCGATCCGCTTGGCCAACTCCTCATGGCTGCAAGCGAAGTCGCGCAGCAGCTGGTCGTAGGCGGCAGCCTCCTCCAGCGGGTTGAGCTGGGCCCGGTGCAGGTTCTCGAAGAGGGCGTCGAGCAGCAGCTTCTCGTCCTCGGTGTCCCGGACGATCGCCGGGATCGTCTCAAGACCGGCCTCACGGGAGGCCCGCCAGCGGCGCTCCCCCATGATCAGCTCATAGCGGTCCGGAGAGATCTGCCGGACCACCACCGGCTGGAGCAGGCCCACCTCCTTGATCGAGTGGACCAGCTCGTTGAGGGCCTCCTCCTCGAAGACCTCACGCGGCTGCCGCGGGTTGGGCGTGATCGCGTCCAGCGGGATCTCGGCGAAGTACGCCCCGTCCACCGGACGGAGATCCGGACCCGTCGCTGTTTCACGTGAAACAACGCCCTCGATCGTGCGCTCCAGCGTGCTCACCGCGCCGCCGCCCATCCTGGGCACCTCGCTCGGCGAGATGGAACCACCGATGGCGGGGGAGATGGACCGGCTGTCCGCTCCGCTGGCAGCCGGAATCAGTGCCCCGATTCCCTTCCCCAGGCCCCTACGTCGCTCACTCACCGCTGCCCCTCCATCGTGCTGTGCCCTGCTGTCTCGTGCTGTACCGGCACCTGGTCCGCCACCCGGCGCTGCTGCTGGTGCACCCCGGTGTTCCCGAGGTCGGCCGCCGACCGGCCGTCGGCCGCCCGGGCGTCCTTCTCGGCCCCGCGCAGGGCGATCTCCTTGGCCGCCTCCAGGTAGGAGAGCGCCCCGGTGGAACTCGGGTCGTAGGTGAGGACGGTCTGGCCGTAGCTGGGGGCCTCGGAGACACGCACCGAGCGGGGGATGGCGGTCTTCAGCACCTCCTCCGCGAAGTGGCTCCGCACCTCGTCCGCGACCTGGGAGGCCAGCCTGGTCCTCGCGTCGTACATGGTCAGCAGGATCGTCGACACATGCAGATGCGGGTTCAGGTGCGCCCGCACCAGGTCCACATTGCGCAGCAGCTGGCCGAGGCCCTCCAGCGCGTAGTACTCGCACTGGATCGGGATCAGCACCTCGCGGCCCGCGACCATCGCATTGACGGTGAGCAGGCCCAGCGAGGGCGGGCAGTCGATCAGGATGTAGTCCAATGGCTGCTCATAGGCCTCGATCGCCCGCTGCAGCCGGCTCTCCCGGGCCACCAGCGAGACCAGTTCGATCTCGGCCCCGGCCAGGTCGATGGTGGCCGGGCAGCAGAACAGCCCCTCCACATCCACCACCGGCTGGACCACATCGGCCAGCGGCTTGCCCTCGACCAGGACGTCGTAGATGGAGGGAACCTCGGCGTGGTGGTCGATGCCCAGCGCCGTGGAGGCGTTCCCCTGCGGGTCGAGGTCGATCACCAGCACCCTGGCGCCGTGCATGGCCAGGGACGCCGCCAGGTTCACCGTGGAGGTGGTTTTGCCCACGCCGCCCTTCTGGTTGGCGACCACCATCACCCGGGTGCTGGCGGGGCGGGGCAGAGCTTCTCCGACACGGCCCATCGCCTCGACCGCGGCCTGGGCGGCACGACCGATGGGAGTGTCGTCAATCAGCGGGGTGAGTTCGGAGTCCTGCATGGGCGCCAGTGTTTCATGCGGCACAAGCGTGCGGGTGGCGGGCCCCGAAGTATCTGCGGTTTCACGTGAAACAGGTGCCACCGCGCGACGGCTCCTGCCCCTGGGGCCGGGCAACGGCTCGACCTGAGTGTCACTGGGCATGGATTCGCCCCCCTCTCCGTCCTGGCTGTCGCTGGAATCATCGCGCAGCGGGGTGACCGGGGGAGACGGTTGTGGCCCTTCTGGACCCTTCAGCGGCAGAACTTCACCCGAACGACGACCGTACTGAGCGGCTCCACGACTGCGGCTCAGGATCCCAGGAAGCAGAGAGCGACGTTTCACGTGAAACACGATGCCCGGTATAGGGGAAATCTCACGGTTCGACACTCCGGCCGGGCCGGGGCAGCAGAAAGCCCCCTGTTTCACGTGAAACAGGGGGCTCGCCCCGTACCAGGCCGAAAAGACGGGGGAAAGACCCTAGCGGTGCCGGCGCGGGGCCGCCGAACCCGCCCTGGCCCGGCCCGCCCGCGCGGCCTTCGCCCTGCGAGTGGCCGCCTTCACCCCGCCCGGGCTCTCGCCGACCTTCACCCGCACCACATGGGTGGGCGTCTCCAGCACACCCTCGCCCGCGGTGCCGACCGACCACTCCCTGGCCCCCAGCTTCACCAGCGCCGCCTTGTGCTCGACCAGCTCCTGCGCGGCCGAGTCCCCCTTGAGCGCCAGCATCACCCCGTAGGGACGCAGCAGCGGCAGCCCCCAGCCCGCCAGCCGGTCCAGTGGGGCCACCGCCCGGGCGGTCACCACGTCCACCGACAGCGTGCCGATCATCTCCTCGGCCCGGCCGCGGACCACGGTCACGTTGTCAAGGCCGAGCTCCTTGACCACCTCCTCCAGGAAGGTGGTCCGCCGCAGCAACGGCTCCAGCAGGGTGATCTGCACATCGGGACGCACCAGCGCCACCGGGATCCCGGGCAGCCCGGCCCCCGAGCCGACGTCGCACAGCGTCGCCCCCTCCGGCAGCAGCTCCCCCAGCACAGCGCAGTTGAGCAGGTGCCGCTCCCAGAGCCGCGGCACCTCCCGCGGCCCGATCAGGCCCCGCCGCACCCCCGCGTCGGCCAGCAGTTCCGCATAGCGGACCGCCTGCTCGAAGCGGTCGCCGAAGACCGCCCCGGCGGACGCCGGCGCCTCCGGGAGCTCCCGCGAGAACTCCTCCGGCGCCGGTACAGCCCCGGACTCCGCCGCTGCCTCAGCCATCGCCGACCCTCTCCTCCGTACGACCAGTGTGGGACAGCAGGACTAAGCGGGCAGGACGACGACCCGCCGCTGCGGCTCCTCGCCCTCCGACTCGCTCCGCAGCCCCGCGGCGGCCACCGCGTCATGGACCACCTTGCGCTCGAACGGCGTCATCGGCCGGAGCTTCACCGGGGTGCCGGTCTCCTTGGCCTCCTTGGCCGCCTGCGCCCCGAGCTCCGACAGCTCGGCCCGCTTGTGCGCGCGGAACCCGGCGATGTCCAGCATCAGCCTGCTGCGCTCACCGGTCTCGCGGTGCACCGCCAGCCGGGTCAGCTCCTGCAGCGCCTCCAGGACCTCGCCGTCCTGGCCGACCAGCCGCAGCAGCGAGCGGTCGTCGCCGGGACCCTCGCCGATGATGGAGACGGAGGCCCGGTCGCCCTCCACATCCATGTCGATGTCACCGTCGAGGTCCGCGATGTCGAGCAGGGCCTCCAGGTAGTCCGCGGCGATCTCGCCCTCCTGCTCCAGATGGCCGAGCGCATCGGTCGTCGACGCTGCACTCTTCGGCTCGACGCTCTCGACCGGCGTCGCGGTGCCGTCCGTCACTGGTGGACTCCTTTGGGTTCTGTGGTTCCGACAAGACAAGCAGGACAAGGACTGGGGGGACGGGCGGACGGCCGGGCGACGGCGCTAGGACTTCTTCTTGCTGTTCGAGCGACCGGCCGGCTGCGGGTTCCGCTTGGCCGGCTGGTTGCTGCGCTTCTGGCCGCCGTTCTGCGTCCCGCCGCCCTGGCCCCCGCCGTTCTGGGTGCCGCTCTTCTGGGCCGGGGTGGAACCGCTAGCGGAGCCGGTACCGCCCGCGGCGCCGCCGGAGGCACCGCCACCGGTCTTGGCGCGTCCGCGGGCCTGTGCGGGTGCCGCGGCCTTCGCCGGGGCCGCCTTGCCGGCCGGGGCCGGCTTCTCGGTGCTCACCTTTGCGGCCGTCTCGGCCGTGCGGACCACGGCGTCGGCCGGAGCCGTACCCGCCGTACCGCCGCCGCCGGCGTTGGCGCGCTGGGCCTTGGTCTGCCGCTTCGGCTGCTGCCTGCGCACCGGTGCGGCGTCCTCGGGGGCCTCCTCGACCACCGGGGCCCCGCCCTTCACCAGGGTGGCCAGGCCGGCCTTGATCGGCGTGCCGTCCGCGTTCAGCTTGCCGGCGGCCTTCAGCCGCTCCTGGCGGGCCTTGAAGGCGACCGAGCCGGGGGTCGGGTTCTGCCGGATGATCACCAGCTGCTGGCCCAGCGTCCACATGTTGCTGGTCACCATGTAGATCAGCACGCCGACCGGCATGTTGGCGCCGATGAAGATGTAGATGACGGGGAAGACGTACATCATCATCTTCTGCTGCTGCATGTACGGCGTCTTGACCGACAGGTCGACGTTCTTCGTCATCAGCTGGCGGGTGGTGAGGAACTGCGTGAAGCACATCGTCAGGATCATCACCGCGGCGACGATCTTGACGTTCACGATGTGCGAGTTGAAGAAGGTCGCCGACAGCGGGGCGCCGAAGATGTGCGCCTGCTGGGCGCTCACCAGCAGCGCCGGGGTGATCACGCCGACCGTCTTGCCGTGCGCCACGTTGCTCAGCACGCCGTACAGCGACATGAAGAACGGCGACTGGATCAGCAGCGGCAGGCAGCTGGACGCCGGGTTGGCCCCGGCCTCCTTGTAGAGCTTCATGCTCTCTTCGGAGAGCTTCTGCCGGTCGCCCTTGTAGCGCTCCTGCAGCACCTTCAGCCGGGGCTGCAGCGCCTGCATCGCCCGCATCGACTTGGTCTGCTTGATCGTCAACGGGATCATGCAGGCGCGGACCAGGATCACCAGCGAGACGATCGCCAGCCCCCAGGCCCAGCCGCTGTCAGCCGGGAAGACCTGGCTGTACAGGGTGTGGAACTGGACGATGATCCATGAGACGGCGGTATACAGCGGACTGAGGATCGAGTCGAGAAACCCCACGGTCATGCTCCTTGGGCGTTGGTCGAGGGAGTCGGCGCGTCAGCGTCGCTCGAGGTGTGGGGTCCCACGTCGCGGGACGGAAGGTTGAGCACCCACCGGTACCAGACCGGGTGCTTGCGGGCCGGGACGTAGTCGAACCCGCCCGCCGCCCAGGGATTGCACCGGAGGATGCGCCACGCGGTCAGGGCCGAGCCCTTCAGCGCGCCGTGCACCTTGATCGCCTCGAACCCGTAGCGGGAGCACGAGGGGTGGTAGCGGCAGACCGGGCCCAGCAGCGGACTGATGGTCCACTGGTAGACCCTGATCCCCGCGAGCAACAGGTACTTCCCCGCCAGCAGCAAGGCCAGGCCTGTCGCTGCTATCAGCAGGTACGTCACTGTCCTGCTCCCGTCGGCGAGGATGCGGTACCGGAGGCGCGGGGCCGCCCGCCCCGGGGGGCGGCCAGCTTCCGCAGGGCGGAATCGAGATCGCGTTGCAGGTCCGCGAAGTCCGCTGTCCCCGCGGGGGGCAGCGCGCGTACCACTATCAGGCTACCTGCGGGCAGGTCGGCCAGACGCGCGGCTACGAGGTGACGCAGGCGACGCTTCACGCGGTTGCGGACAACAGCAGGTCCGACGGCCTTGCTGACGACAAAACCCGCACGCACCGGAGAGGGAGACTCCCCGGTGCTGTGCGGGTCCGTTGACGGCAGAACCGTGGATGCCACGGGGTCGCCCTCGCCGTACGTCCTCCCGGCCGTGCTCCCAGCGTTCTCACTGAGGTGCACCACAAGGAGGGGACGTCCGGCACGACGGCCCCGCCGCACCGCGATCGCGAAGTCCTGGCGCCGCCTCAGCCGATGTTCGGGGGGCAGCACGACATGACCTGATAGATCAGGCGGACAGGCGGGCGCGGCCCTTTTCGCGGCGAGCCGCGAGGATCGCACGGCCGGCACGGGTGCGCATCCGCAGGCGGAAGCCATGGGTCTTCGCGCGGCGACGGTTGTTCGGCTGGAAGGTGCGCTTGCTCACGGGGGGACTCCAGGATGAATCGAAGGGTGGCGGGGCGTCGACAGCCGTCACCGTGCGTCCGCGCGATCGCCATAACCGTTATGTACGGTGATCCACGACGCCCGTAGCAGCGCGCCTTGGTGTGCGGATATTCCGCGGGCATGCGGCAGCGGCCATCGACAACTCGACCTCGTTACGGTACGCGGAACGGGCTCCGCGGGTCAAACCGGCCTGAGGTTTCCCGGATCGGGCTCCGGGGAAGGAAGCCCGCCCCCGGTCTGCGACACTGCTGTACACAGCCTGTGGACAAGAACTTGAACGCAGCCCCTCGGCCTGACTACCGTTGGCAGACTCTCCGGTCCGACCTCCGACCCCTCCTCTCTTCTCCCGGTCCTCCCCACCTGTCCCGGTGGAACGAGAAAGCGTGCACCAGTGGCTGATACGAGCAGCGAGCTTGCGACCGTCTGGGCGCGGATCGTCGAGCGACTGGGCAACGACCAGGGGGTCGGCCCCAAGGACGCGCAGTGGCTGCAGCGCACCCAGACCATGGGCCTGATGGTGGACACCGCGCTGCTGGCGACCCCCAACGAGTACGCCAAGGGAGTGCTGGAGGGACGGCTGCTCCCGGCGATCACCGAGCTGCTGAGCCACGAGTACGGCCGCCCGATGCGGATCGCCGTGATCGTCGACGCCAACGCGGCCCCGCTCGGCCCGCCCCCGCCCGCCCGCGAGCAGGGGCCGCCGCAGCAGCTCCAGCACCGCGACTACACCCAGGGCCCCGGGCCGGGCCAGGGGCAGGGACCGGGCCAGAACCAGGGCTACGACGGCTACGAGCAGCGCCGCCCCGACTACTCCGCCCCGGCCCAGGCCCCGTACCCGCAGCACCAGCAGCACCCGCCGGAGCGCGGCGGCTACTACGGCGCCCCGGCGGCCGGCCCCGGCCAGGGCTACCAGGGGTCCTTCCCCGGCCGCTCCCCGCGGGACCAGCGGGACCAGGAGGACGAGTGGCCCCCGGCCGCCCCCGCGCCGCAGCAGCGGCCCTGGGAGCAGCGCCCGCCGGAGGAGCCCTTCCGCCCGTCCGGCCCGCAGGACGAGCGTGAGGCCGAACAGCGGTCCGAGCACGAGCAGTTGCCGGCCCTGCGGTCCGAGCCGCAGCTGCCGGACCGTCCGGACCGCCCCGGCGGCGGCTCCGCGCCGGTCCTGCCGCGCAAGGACGAGCCGGCCGCGCGGCTGAACCCCAAGTACCTCTTCGAGACCTTTGTCATCGGCTCCAGCAACCGCTTCGCGCACGCCGCCGCGGTGGCCGTGGCCGAGGCCCCCGCCAAGGCCTACAACCCGCTGTTCATCTACGGCGAGTCAGGTCTCGGCAAGACCCATCTGCTGCACGCGATCGGGCACTACGCCCGCAGCCTCTACCCCGGCACCCGGGTCCGCTACGTGAGCTCGGAGGAGTTCACCAACGAGTTCATCAACTCGATCCGGGACGACAAGGGCGACGGCTTCCGGCAGCGCTACCGGGACATGGACATCCTGCTGGTCGACGACATCCAGTTCCTGCAGAACAAGGAGTCGACCCAGGAGGAGTTCTTCCACACCTTCAACACCCTGCACAACGCCAACAAGCAGATCGTGATCTCCTCCGACCGGCCGCCGCGGCAGCTGGTCACCCTGGAGGACCGGCTCAGGAACCGCTTCGAGTGGGGACTGACCACCGACGTCCAGCCGCCGGAGCTGGAGACCCGGATCGCGATCCTCCGCAAGAAGGCGATCCAGGAGCAACTGAACGCCCCGCCCGAGGTGTTGGAGTTCATCGCCTCCCGGATCTCGCGCAACATCCGGGAGTTGGAGGGCGCGCTGATCCGGGTCACCGCCTTCGCCAGCCTCAACCGGGCGCCGGTGGACCTGCAGTTGGCGGAGATCGTGCTGAAGGACCTGATCCCCGGCGGCGAGGAGGCCGGCCCGGAGATCACCGCGACGGTCATCATGCAGCAGACCGCCGCGTACTTCGGGCTGAGCGTGGACGACCTCTGCGGCTCCTCGCGCAGCCGGGTGCTGGTGACGGCGCGGCAGATCGCCATGTACCTCTGCCGGGAGCTCACCGACCTGTCCCTGCCCAAGATCGGGGCACAGTTCGGCGGCCGGGACCACACCACGGTGATGCACGCGGACCGCAAGATCCGCACGATGATGGCCGAGCGCCGGTCCATCTACAACCAGGTGACCGAGCTGACCAACCGCATCAAGAGCTGAACTCCCAAGCCCGCACCAGGCGGTCGAAGCAGCAGCGAGAGCCCCGGGACACCGTTCCGGGGCTTTTTCGCACCCGTCTCGGGCCCGCTTCGCACCCGCTTCGTGTCCGTACAACCGAGCCCCTCAATCGAACAACGGCGGGCCGGGGAGCCCTGATCCACAGGCTGGCGCGGTTTTCCCCGTCCACACCCTGGGGAGGACGGAGTTATCCAGAATCTCTCCACAGGTTCGGCCATCATGGAGACGTCCGCCCAGCTCACCTGCCTGTGTACTTGTGGGAAATAGTTTTCCACAGGCTGTGGACGGGGAAGCCGACGTCAACACCGCGCCAGGGTTATCCACTCGGCGTCCCCAGGCAGGGGCCACTTGTCCCCAGCTTTTGCCCGGTTCTCCACAGCGACGTCCACAGTTCGACAACATCAATTCGTTTGTCACCGTCCCGAGTGAAAGCGGTCACGTGATGTTGCCAGAGGGGCTGTGGAGAAGCGGGCCCATTTCTGGGGACGGATCTGGGGAAAACCTGGGGAAAACTCAACTGCCCTGTGGGCGAAGGGTGCTGCGTCCACAGGAGGCGTAGTTTTTCCACCGGTCCCGTCCCCAGGCAGTGTGGATAAAAAAGCGGTCCTGACCAGGGGAAAATGGGGTTATCCACGGTATCCACAACCCCTACTACTACTACCCACCTATAGAGCACGGGGATGATCGAAAAGCAGGTGGTGGCCAAGATCTGTGGATGACGGCAACCCGACACGGGTTCGAGCCGTCTTCACCCCATCTGCCTCGCCTGTCGGTGGAGTGCGTCAGACTGTTCTCCAGCAACAGGGAGCAGCGGTGGCCGCCGAGGCGAGCGCGACTCCCACCGGGATGGTCCCCACCCTGGGGACGGGCTCAAACCGAGACCCGGTACCAGCGACACCAGCTGTCGAGACGAGCAGTACACAGGAGGCGGTTACCGGTGAAGTTCCGGGTCGAGCGTGACGTCCTCGCGGAGGCCGTGGCCTGGGCCGCGCGCAGCCTCCCGGCACGGCCTCCGGTGCCGGTGCTGGCCGGGCTGCTGCTGGCGGCCGACGAGGGCAAGCTGAGCCTTTCCGGCTTCGACTACGAGGTCTCCGCCCGGGTGGAGACCGAGGCGGACGTCGAGGAGGCCGGCACGGTCCTGGTCTCCGGGCGGCTGCTGGCCGACATCTCCCGGTCGCTGCCCAACCGCCCGGTGGAGATCTCCACCGACGGCGTGCGGGTGGTGGTGCTCTGCGGCAGCTCGCGGTTCACCCTCCCCACACTGCCTGTGGACGAGTACCCGGCGCTGCCGCAGATGCCGACCGTCTCCGGCACCGTTCCGGGCGAGGCCTTCGCCGCCGCCGTGGCCCAGGTGGCCACCGCCGCCGGCCGCGACGACACCCTGCCGGTGCTGACCGGGGTCCGGGTCGAGATCGAGGGGGACCGGGTCACCCTGGCCGCCACCGACCGCTACCGCTTCGCCGTCCGCGACCTGATGTGGAAGCCGGAGCAGGAGGGCCTCTCCGCGGTGGCCCTGGTGCCCGCCAAGACGCTGCTGGACACCGCCAAGTCCCTCAGCGCCGGAGACGTCGTCAGCATCGCCCTGGCGGGCAGCGGCAAGGGCGAGGGCCTGATCGGCTTCGAGGGCGCCGGACGGCGCACCACCACCCGGCTGCTGGAGGGCGAGTTCCCCAAGTTCCGGGCGCTGTTCCCGACCGAGTTCAACTCGGTGGCGACGATCCAGACCCCGGCCTTCGTGGAGGCGGTCAAGCGCGTCTCGCTGGTGGCCGAGCGGAACACCCCGGTCCGGCTGAGCTTCGAGCAGGGCGTGCTCACCCTGGAGGCGGGCTCCGGCGACGACGCCCAGGCCGTCGAGCGGGTGGACGCCGACCTGGAGGGCGACGACATCTCGATCGCCTTCAACCCGGCCTACCTGCTGGACGGGCTCTCCGCGATCGACTCCGCGGTCGCCCAGCTGAGCTTCACCACCTCGACCAAGCCGGCCCTGCTCAGCGGCAAGCACGCGGTCGACGCGGAGGCCGACGAGAGCTACAAGTACTTGATCATGCCGGTGCGGTTGTCCGGCTGAGGTCACGCGGATGGGTCCTGCGCCCGGTGGGTACGCGCCACCGGGCGTAGGGTTCTGCCTGGCGGCAAGGGCGCCGCGCGCTGTGCAGTCACCTCAAAACGAAGGACTCGTGATGGAGCTCGGACTCATCGGTCTCGGCAAAATGGGCGGCAACATGCGCGAGCGCATCCGCCGCGCGGGCCACACCGTGGTCGGCTACGACCGCAATCCCGACCTCGCTGACGTCTCCAGCCTGAAGGACCTGGTCGCCGGGCTCGCCGCGCCCCGCGTGGTCTGGGTGATGGTCCCGGCCGGCGCTCCGACCCAGGCCACCGTGGACGAGCTGGCCGAGCTGCTGGAGCCGGGCGACGTGGTCGTCGACGGCGGCAACTCCCGCTGGACGGACGACGAGAAGCACGGCACCGAGCTGGCGGCCAAGGGCATCGGCTTCGTCGACTGCGGTGTCTCCGGCGGCGTCTGGGGCCTGCAGAACGGCTACGCCCTGATGTACGGCGGCAAGGACGAGGACATCGCCAAGGTCCAGCCGATCTTCGACGCGCTGAAGCCCGAGGGCGAGTTCGGCTCGGTGCACGCCGGCAAGGTCGGCGCGGGCCACTTCGCCAAGATGGTCCACAACGGCATCGAGTACGCCATGATGCAGGCCTACGCCGAGGGCTGGGAGCTGCTGGAGGCGGTGGACTCGGTCACCGATGTGCGCGAGGTCTTCCGCAGCTGGCAGGAGGGCACCGTGATCCGCTCCTGGCTGCTGGACCTGGCCGTCAACGCGCTGGACTCCGACGAGCACCTGGACAAGCTCAAGGGCTTCGCGCAGGACTCCGGCGAGGGCCGCTGGACCGTCGAGGCGGCGATCGACCACGCGGTGCCGCTGCCCGCGATCACCGCGTCGCTGTTCGCCCGCTTCGCCTCGCGGCAGGACGACTCCCCGCAGATGAAGATGATCGCCGCGCTGCGCAACCAGTTCGGCGGCCACGCGGTCGAGAACAAGTAACTCCCGGTCCCTGTACGGCAACTGACGAGTACAACTGACGAGAAGAAGGCCGGCGAGAACCAGAGCATGCACGTCGCGCATCTGTCGCTGGCCGACTTCCGCTCCTACGCCCGGGCCGAGGTTCCACTCGACCCGGGCGTCACCGCGTTCACCGGGCCGAACGGCCAGGGCAAGACCAACCTGGTCGAGGCGGTGGGTTACGCCGCCACCCTGGCCAGCCACCGGGTGGCCGGGGACGCCCCGCTGGTGCGGCTGGGCGCCGAGCGCGCGGTGATCCGGGTCAGCGTGGTCAGGGACCAGCGGCCGACCCTGGTCGAGCTGGAGCTGAACCCGGGCCGGGCCAACCGGGCCAGGATCAACCGCTCCGACAACGTCCGCCCGCGGGACGTACTCGGCCTGCTGCGCACGGTGCTGTTCGCGCCCGAGGACCTGGCCCTGGTGAAGGGCGATCCGGGCGAGCGCCGCCGCTTCCTGGACGAGCTGCTGGTGGCCCGGGCGCCGCGGCTTGCCGGGGTCCGGCAGGACTACGAGCGGGTGCTGAAGCAGCGCAACGCGCTGCTGAAGTCGGCGGCCATGGCCCGCCGTTCCAGCGGCCGGGTGGAGCTGTCCACGCTGGACGTCTGGGACGACCACCTGGCCCGGGCCGGGGCCGAGCTGCTGGCCTGCCGGATCGACCTGGTCGGCGCGCTGCAGCCGCTGGTCCGCGCCGCCTACGAGGAGCTGGCCCCTGGCGGCGGTCCGACCGTGCTGGAGTACCGCAGCTCGATGGGCGAGGGCGTCCCGCTGACCGGCGGCCGGGAGCCGCTGTACGCGGCGCTGCTGGGGGCGCTGGGCGCGGCCCGGAGGCAGGAGATCGAGCGCGGGGTGACCCTGGTCGGCCCGCACCGGGACGAGCTCGGCCTGCAGTTGGGCGAGCTCCCGGCGAAGGGCTACGCCAGCCACGGCGAGTCCTGGTCGTACGCGCTGGGGCTGCGGCTGGCCTCCTACGAGCTGCTGCGGGCGGACGGCGGCGAGCCGGTGCTGATCCTGGACGACGTCTTCGCCGAGCTGGACACCCGGCGCCGGGAGCGGCTGGCCGAGCTGGTGGCGAACGGCGAGCAGGTGCTGGTCACCGCGGCGGTGCCGGAGGACGTGCCGGAGGCGCTGGCCGGGACCCGCTACTCGGTGGCGAGCGGTGAGGTCAGCAGAATCGCCTGAACGCTCCTGATGTCCCTGGGGCCTCGTAGGCTTGCCTTCCCGAACCGGGAAGAGTGAGGCTGCTGTGAGCGATTCGACCGAAGCACCGGGACCCGCGGACGAGCCGGAGCTGTCCGGGGTGGACCTGGCCCGGGTCGCCCTGCGCAACGCCAAGGAGCAGGCCCGGCTGCGCGGCGACGGCGTGCGGCAGAAGAAGGAGTCCCGGCGCACCGGACTGCGCTCCGGCGCGCGCGCCGACGGGCGCGACCCCCAGCCGCTGGGCGCCGCGATCAGCCGGCTGGTGTCCGAGCGGGGCTGGGAGGCCCCGGCGGCGGTGGGCGGGGTGATGGGCCGCTGGCCGCAGATCGTCGGCCGG
Source organism: Streptacidiphilus alkalitolerans (assembly GCF_042511045.1). Taxonomy (NCBI): domain Bacteria; kingdom Bacillati; phylum Actinomycetota; class Actinomycetes; order Kitasatosporales; family Streptomycetaceae; genus Streptacidiphilus; species Streptacidiphilus alkalitolerans. The sequence continues at coordinate 416,932 of NZ_JBHEZX010000005.1, read as the reverse complement.
GACCTGGCCGCGCACTGCGAGCCCGAGCACTACGACGAGGAGGACCGGGTGCTCTCGGTCCGCTGCAGCTCGACCGCCTGGGCGACCCAGATCAGGCTGCTCGCCCCGCAGCTGGTCGGGAAGCTGAACCAGGAGCTGGGCCACGGCACGGTGCGGTTGATCAAGGTGCAGGGCCCGGTCGGCCCGGCCCGGTCGTACGGCCGGCTGAGAGCCCCGGGAAGCAAGGGGCCGGGAGACACCTGGGGGTGACTCTGAGGTGACCGCGGCGTCACCGGCCGGATCGGCTGAGGGCCCATGTGAGCCCATCTCGCCCCCCGTGCGTGTGGTGGGACACATCCGACCCGGATTTCGTGCGGCACGGGGGAAGCCAGGGGTCGCCAAAGGCCCATGAGTGTCGGTCCTACCGGTAGACTGGAACGTGAAACCGCCGCTTGCGGTGACTGAGTCGAGTACCGAGGCCGCTCCGGTCCCACCCACGGGGTACGGAAGCTGCCCGAGCTGTGCCAGAAAGGGCGCTTCGTGGCCGATTCCGGCGACCCCAGCCAGACCCCCGAGAACTCCCTGTCCGCCGAGGCCGAGGCTGCTGCCGCAGCGGGCGCCGCCGATCCGGTGCCGGGGGACGCCGATGAGCTCTCCCCGGTGACCAGCTCGCTCTCGGAGAACAACTCCTCGTACGACGCCAGCGCCATCACCGTCCTGGAGGGCCTGGACGCCGTCCGTAAGCGTCCGGGCATGTACATCGGCTCGACCGGTGAGCGCGGGCTGCACCACCTGGTCTACGAGGTGGTGGACAACGCCGTCGACGAGGCTCTGGCCGGGCACGCCGACACCATCGGGGTGACCATCCTGGAGGACGGCGCGGTGCGGGTCACCGACAACGGCCGCGGCATCCCGGTGGGCATCGTCCCGGGCCAGGGCAAGCCCGCCGTCGAGGTGGTGCTCACGGTGCTGCACGCCGGCGGCAAGTTCGGCGGCGGCGGCTACTCGGTCTCCGGCGGTCTGCACGGCGTCGGCGTCTCCGTGGTCAACGCGCTGTCCCAGCGCCTCGCGGTGGAGATCCGCACCGACGGCTACCGCTGGACCCAGGACTACAAGCTGGGCGCGCCCACGGCCGAGCTGGAGCAGCACGAGCAGACCGACGAGACCGGCACCTCGGTGACCTTCTGGGCCGACGGCGACATCTTCGAGACCACCGAGTACTCCTTCGACACCCTGTCGCGGCGCTTCCAGGAGATGGCCTTCCTGAACAAGGGCCTGACCATCGCGCTGACCGACGAGCGTCCGGACCACGTGGACGACGACGGCCATCCGTTCACGGTGACGTACCACTACGAAGGCGGCATCTCCGACTTCGTGACGTACCTCAACTCCCGCAAGGGGGATGTGATCCACCCCACAGTCATCAGCTTCGAGGCCGAGGACAAGGGGCGGACCATCTCGGCCGAGGTCGCGATGCAGTGGAACACCGCGTACAGCGAGGGGGTGTACTCCTTCGCCAACACCATCCACACCCATGAGGGCGGCACCCACGAGGAGGGCTTCCGCGCGGCGCTGACCGGCCTGGTCAACCGCTACGCGCGGGAGAAGAAGTTCCTTCGCGAGAAGGACGAGAACCTCACCGGCGAGGACATCCGCGAGGGCCTGACCGCGATCATCAGCGTCAAGCTGGGCGAGCCGCAGTTCGAGGGCCAGACCAAGACCAAGCTGGGCAACACCGAGGCCAAGACCTTCGTCCAGAAGGTGGTCCACGAGCACCTGAACGACTGGCTGGACCGCAACCCGACCGAGGCCGGGGACATCATCCGCAAGTCCATCACCGCCGCGACCGCCCGGGTGGCGGCCCGCAAGGTGCGCGACCTGACCCGTCGCAAGGGCCTGCTGGAGACCGCCTCGCTGCCCGGCAAGCTCTCGGACTGCCAGTCCAAGGACCCCTCCGAGTGCGAGATCTTCATCGTCGAGGGCGACTCGGCCGGCGGCTCGGCCAAGCAGGGCCGCAACCCGCGGGTGCAGGCGATCCTGCCGATCCGCGGCAAGATCCTGAACGTGGAGAAGGCCAGGATCGACAAGGTCCTGCAGAACGCCGAGGTGCAGGCGCTGATCTCGGCCTTCGGCACCGGCGTCCACGACGACTTCGACGTCTCCAAGCTGCGGTATCACAAGATCGTGCTGATGGCCGACGCCGACGTCGACGGCCACCACATCAACACCCTGCTGCTCACCCTGCTGTTCCGCTTCATGCGGCCGCTGATCGAGGGCGGCTACGTCTTCCTGGCCCGCCCGCCGCTCTACAAGATCAAGTGGGGCCGCGACGACGTCCAGTACGTCTACTCCGACCCGGAGCGGGACGCGGTCATCGCGGCCGGCCGGGCGGCCGGGCGCAAGCTCCCCAAGGACGACGCGATCCAGCGCTTCAAGGGCCTCGGCGAGATGAACGCGGAGGAGCTCCGGATCACCACCATGGACCAGGACCACCGCCTGCTCGGCCAGGTCACCCTGGAGGACGCGGCCCGCGCGGACGACCTGTTCTCCATCCTGATGGGCGAGGACGTCGAGGCCCGCCGCTCCTTCATCCAGCGCAACGCCAAGGACGTCCGCTTCCTGGACGTCTGACGGTCCCTCAGACCGTTCCGACCGTCCTTGGCAGCACGCACGAGAGGAAACTGACCAGCAGTGGTCGACGACGACAACCCCACCGGGGCGGACGGCACCGAGCCCGAGCCCACAGCGCTGCCGGAGTCCAACCTCCGGATCGAGCAGGTCGAGCTCGAGAGCGAGATGCAGCGCTCCTACCTCGACTACGCGATGAGCGTGATCGTGAGCCGGGCCCTGCCCGAGGTCCGCGACGGGCTCAAGCCCGTGCACCGCCGGGTGCTCTACGCCATGTACGACGGCGGCTACCGGCCCGAGAAGGGCTACTACAAGTGCGCCCGCGTCGTCGGCGACGTGATGGGCAACTACCACCCGCACGGCGACACCTCGATCTACGACACCGTGGTGCGGCTGGCGCAGCCCTGGTCGCTGCGGATGCCGCTGGTGGACGGCAACGGCAACTTCGGCTCACCGGGCAACGACCCGGCGGCGGCCATGCGCTACACCGAGTGCAAGATGATGCCGCTGGCCATGGAGATGATGCGGGACATCGACGAGGAGACCGTCGACTTCTCCGCCAACTACGACGGCCGCTCGCAGGAGCCGGACGTCCTGCCGGCCCGCTTCCCGAACCTGCTGGTCAACGGCGCCACCGGGATCGCGGTCGGGATGGCCACCAACATCCCGCCGCACAACCTGCGCGAGGTCGCCTCCGGCGCGCTCTGGTACCTGAACAACCCGGCCGCCTCCAACGAGGAGCTGCTGGAGGCCCTGATCGAGCGGATCAAGGGCCCGGACTTCCCGACCGGCGCGCTGATCGTCGGCCGCCGCGGCATCGAGGACGCCTACCGGACCGGCCGCGGCTCGATCACCATGCGCGCGGTGGTCGAGGTCGAGGAGATCCAGGGCCGGCAGTGCCTGGTGATCACCGAGCTGCCGTACCAGGTGAACCCGGACAACCTGGCGCTGAAGATCGCCGACCTGGTCAAGGACGGCCGGGTGGGCGGCATCGCCGACGTCCGCGACGAGTCCTCGTCCAGGACCGGCCAGCGGCTGGTGGTCGTGCTCAAGCGCGACGCGGTCGCCAAGGTGGTGCTGAACAACCTCTACAAGCACACCGACCTGCAGACCAACTTCGGCGCCAACATGCTGGCCCTGGTCGACGGGGTGCCGCGCACCCTGGCGGTCGACGCCTTCATCCGGCACTGGGTGAACCACCAGGTCGACGTGATCGTCCGGCGCACCACCTTCCGGCTGCGCAAGGCCGAGGAGCGGGCCCACATCCTGCGCGGCCTGCTCAAGGCGCTGGACGCGATCGACGAGGTCATCGCCACGATCCGGCGCTCCAGCACGGTGGAGGAGTCGCGCACGGGCCTGATGGCGCTGCTCCAGATCGACGAGATCCAGGCCAACGCGATCCTGGAGATGCAGCTGCGCCGGCTGGCCGCGCTGGAGCACCAGAAGATCACGACCGAGTACAACGAGCTCATGGTCAAGATCAACGAGTACAACGCGATCCTGGCCTCCCCGGACCGGCAGCGCGCGATCATCGCCGAGGAGCTGGCGATCATCGTGGAGAAGTACGGCGACGACCGCCGCAGCACGCTGATCCCCTACGAGGGGGACATGTCGGTCGAGGACCTCATCGCCGAAGAGGACATCGTCGTCACCATCACCCGCGGCGGGTACGTCAAGCGCACCCGCAGCGACCTCTACCGCTCGCAGAAGCGCGGCGGCAAGGGGGTGCGCGGGGCGCAGCTGAAGCAGGACGACATCGTCGACCACTTCTTCGTCACCACCACGCACAACTGGATCCTGTTCTTCACCAACAAGGGCCGGGTCTACCGGGCCAAGGGCTACGAGCTGCCGGACGCAGGCCGCGACGCCCGCGGCCAGCACGTGGCCAACCTGCTGGCGTTCCAGCCGGGCGAGCACATCGCCCAGGTGATGGCGGTGCGGACCTACGAGGCGGCCCCGTACCTGATCCTGGCCACCCGCGAGGGCCTGGTGAAGAAGACCCCGCTGAAGGACTACGACTCGCCGCGCTCCGGCGGTCTGATCGCGATCAACCTGCGCACCGACGAGGAGGGCCGGGACGACGAGCTGATCGGCGCCGCGCTGGTCTCGGCCGAGGACGACCTGCTGCTGGTCAGCAAGAAGGCCCAGGCGATCCGGTTCACCCCGACGGACGAGGCGCTGCGGCCGATGAGCCGGGCCACCTCGGGTGTGAAGGGCATGAGTTTCCGCGAGGACGACGAACTGCTCTCGATGAACGTCATCCGCCCGGGCACCTACGTGTTCACCGCGACCGACGGCGGTTACGCCAAGCGGACGAAGGTGGACGAGTACCGCGTTCAGGGCCGCGGCGGACTGGGGATCAAGGCAGCGAAGATCGTCGAGAACCGGGGCATCCTGGTCGGTGCCCTGGTTGTGGAGGAAACGGACGAAATCCTGGCGATTACCCTGGGCGGTGGCGTGATTCGCACAAGGGTTTCGGGCGTTCGTGAAACCAGTCGTGACACCATGGGCGTCCAACTGATCAACCTGGGTAAGCGGGACGCCGTCGTCGGCATCGCCCGCAACGCCGAGGGTGCCGGTGAGGACGAGCTCGACGAGAACGAGAACGGCGAGGGTGCGGCCGACGCGGAGTTCCCGGCGGCCGGGCCCGAGGCAGTCGACAATGGGGACGGGGAGCAGCCGGACGGCGCGTCCGACTGATCCCCGGACACCGGTGTGTGAAGCGTCGGCGCGTGGCGTACGGTCGGGCCCTGGCAGTTGCCGGGGCCCGGTCGGCTGCGGCGGGGCCGGCGGTATGCGGTATGTCGCGTCGTTCGAGCACAGCTGGCAGACAGCTGACATTTGGATACTGACCAGGGCCGACCGGTCCTGGTGGGGAACTGCGGGAGGACCAGGGTGAGTGGAGCCACGGGCGCGAACGGCGGTGCCGGGAGCGGCGCCGCGAAGCGCGGAGGCCCGGGGCCGAGCGTGCCCCAGGGTGGGGCGGGCGTCGGTCCGGCCGACCGGGTCCCCGGATTCGGGCCCGCGCCGGCCGCGGGCCGGGAAGCGGCGGGTACCACCTCGATGATGCCGACCGTCCAGGCGGCGTCGTCCGGGGGGACGCCGCCGAGGGCGCCCGCGGTGGGCGGGGCCCCGCGCCGCCGCCAGGGCGGGGCGCAGGGCCAGCAGGCGACGCAGCAGGCGGTCCAGGCCGCCCCGGCGCCGCCGGCGCACGCTCCGGCGGTGCCGCCGGAGCGGCCCGGCTACTCCAAGCCGACGACGTACCAGAAGGGCCAGCCGACGCCGGCCCGCGGCACCCAGGTGCCGCCGACGGCGGCTGCCCCGGTGGCCGCCGCCCCGGTGGCGGGCGTGGCGGGCCCTGCCGCCGCAGCCGGCCGGACCGGCCGTTCCGGCCCCGCCGCCGCCCCGGCGGCCGGTCCTGCGGCTCCGCCGTCCGGGCGGACCCGGCGGGCCCGGCTGCGGGTGGCCCGTACCGACCCCTGGTCGGTGATGAAGATCAGCTTCCTGCTGTCCATCGCGCTGGGCGTGGTGACCGTGGTCGGCGTGGCGCTGCTGTGGATGGTGCTGGACACCGCGCAGGTGTTCAGCTCGGTCGGCGGCACGCTGAAGCAGGCCACCGGGACCGACCAGAACGGCGGGTTCGACCTCCAGTCGTACCTCTCCTTCGGCAATGTGATGACCTTCACCGCGCTGATCGCGGTGATCGACGTGGTGCTGCTGACGGCCCTGGCGACGCTGGGCTCGTTCATCTACAACACCGCCGCCGGGATGACCGGCGGCGTCGAGCTGACCCTCGCCGAAGAGGACTAGTCTCCGGGCGCAGGCGTCCCGGACGGTGTTTCCGCACCTCCGGGACCCTGCCGCCGGGAACGGATTTGGGCAGATCCGCGTCGGTGCGCTAATCTTTCAACGCAACGCAGCAGCGGGCGCCTATAGCTCAGACGGTTAGAGCGCTTCCCTGATAAGGAAGAGGCCCCAGGTTCAAGTCCTGGTAGGCGCACAGCAGTTAGTTAGCAGGTCAGAGACCCGGTCCCCTTTCGAGGGGGCCGGGTTTTCTACATGGTTGGATCTTGAGAGTCCGGTATTAGTCATCGATCTTCCCTCCAACGGGTGCGGTCTACACCCTTTATCTGTGGGCGTACGGTCCGCTAACCTGCCTGGTGGGTGGGAGAGACAGCGACGATCTCCCTGATGAGCAACCTGTTCGTGCCCGGCCGCCTGCTCTGGAGGGCAGAGCGAGCCGGAACATGTGCCCCCGCCACTCGCTGTGGCGGGGGCACCTTGATATCTACAGCCGTCTACACGGGGGCATGAACGCGCCCCGGGGCCGGTAGTGGCCCCGGGGCGGTCGCCACGGTGGATGAGCGTCACACCGGGCGCTGAGGGCACCCCGAGAGGCGCGGTCAATGGGTCAGGCGGGAAGTTCCACCCGATGGCCTACGCGCACGACAGGCCTGTCGTGGTCAAGCGCGCGGGCAGACACCAGCGTGGCTGTGTGCCTAAAGATCCAATCGGCCCCTTCGCGGAGCAGGAGCTCCTGCGCGTCGGCCGTATCGTCGCCAGTGTGCGAGAGTGGCGCGATCTTGGGCAAGAGCACCTGGCCGAGCAGGCCGGCATCACCGCGCGGCAGGTTCAGCGGATCGAGGCGGGTGACGGCGACCCCGCCATCAGCTACTACGCACGCCTGGCCCAAGGGCTCCGGGTGCCGCTGAGCTGGCTGTTCGCCGACGACTGGCGCAGCCTGGCCGGGCTGGATCCGCACACCCACGAGGGTGGCGAGCCAGCCGCGACCGCGCCATGAGACGCCAGGGATAGCAAACATATTCGTTCCCCAGCGAGCGCGGCAGCGCAGCGTGCACTACCCTGCCGCACGCCGATGGTGCCCGCCCGGCCGCTGGTCTTCCGCAGCGACCGGGCGGGAGTCACAGGGACCACGTCCGGGGGGCGTCCTCCGGACGCCGCGCCCTGGGCGGCTGGCACGGCGTGGCACATTCCACGATGGTCGGGCCGGCGCCGGAGTCGGAATGGATCTCGGCGACGATCCGGGCGGTCTCCGACCAGCGTCCGCAGCGCCGGCAGGACCCAGGAGCGGTGCCGGTTGGCTCTTCAACCCCGAGGCCGATCACGACGCACGTCCGGCGGTCTCGGTCGGCAGGACCGCCATATGCCGTCGGTAGCAGTCCTCGTGGCCGACCGCCACGCGAGCGGAGGTGGGATCCCCTGGCCGCACGCGGGCCATGACGCCGCCGCTCGGCTGGTGGCAGTAGGAGCAAAGCCGTGCCGTCTTCGCGCTCATGCTGCGACCAGAGCCTGAGCGAGCTGCTCGGCAGGGCAGAGTTGCCCGCTGCCGTCCGGTGGCCAGACCCACGAGATGCCGTCCCCGCCGACGGACGCGGGGTCCGGCACCCACAGCCACGTCGCGGTGCCCAGGGCGTAGGTGCCCGGCACATTCCACGTCGCCGCGGTGCCCGGTGCCACGAGGACGTAGGCGTGGCCGTTGATCCGGTCGAGGTAGAGCGGGCAGTGTGGTGCGCGGGCCTCGGCGAGGGCACCCATCACGCGCTCGGCGCGCTCCAGCGGGATCCGGATGGCGTCGAACTTGATGCCGGCGGGGAGCGTGGCGATGTGCTCGGCGTCGTCGTGCCACCAGGCGAGCACGCGTTCGGGGTCGGCGACGGTCTCGGCGAGCCACTCTGCAGCTGATGATGTTGCCTGGTCTACGAGCACGGCACGATCCCCTCGCGGTCATGGTGACTGACTGTGAGGTGATCGTGCCGCTTGAGTAGTGTGCGTTTACCCACAAAATGTGTGGATGATTTTCTAGCGAATCCCTTGACGGGACGTCAAGACTGGACCCCAGCCCAGCGAGCGAACGATGCGAGTTCCTCGCTGCCCGTGCGGTCCGCCCGCACCAGCGCCGCCGTCGTCTGCCGCACTGTCGGATGGAACCGGACATGCACCGGCGCCAGACTACGAGCAACCTGCAGCGACGCGAAGGCGCCCGCGGCGTCGGCCTGCGCCAGCTTCGCGCCGGCCACGTCAATGTGGTGGTGCGAGGACCGCTCGGCCGCGATGTCCCCGGGCAGCACCCACTCGCTCTGATCCTGGTCCGCGCCCCACTCCGTGAGCCGGGCGAGCGCCTGCTCGGCGTCGCCTTCATCGATGAGCGCCGCGATCCGGTGGATCCGGACGTTCGTCGGACCGAACGCCATCTCGTAGAGGTCGGTGTCCCGGCCGCCGTTCAGCGCCGCAATCAGGTCCGCCTCATCGAGCAGGTCACCCGTCCGGGCCCCGCCATCACGGGCCTCGACCATCGCGAGTTTGAGGAGCACCGCGCCGCGCAGCGCGATCTGCGCGTCCGTGAGGCTGCCCTCCGGGGCGAACCGGTCGATCTCGCCGACCAGGCCCTCGAGCACCCGGCGCGCAGAGTCGAACGCGCCGAGCCGCACGAGCGCGCCAGCCCGCAGGTATCCGGCGGTGACCTGCATGTTCTGGTCACCGGATCGGTCGGCTGCCCACCGGAACCGTTCGAGCGCGGTGTTGCTCAGGTCGTGGTGCCCGAGCTTGTGGGCAAGGCTGTTCGCCGCCCGGTACCCGCGGGCCAGCCACCAGTACGCCCGCTGTTGCTGCTCGCCCCGGCCATCGAGCGCGGTGTGCGTCAGCTCGGTCAGCAGCCCCGGGAGCAAGCTGCCCATCGAGGCGTAGCGGGCGTTCTGCCGCATCAGGCTGACGCGCTCTGTCTCCGCAGCCAGGACCTCAAGCGGGCGCGGCGCCGACGGCAGGGCATCCGGGGAGTCGTACGTCGCCAGCACCCGGCGCAGGTCCGGAATGGTCGCCTGGATCCGCTCGTCCGCCTCGGCGGAGTTGTAGTAGGGCTGCCCGGTCAGAACCTCGGGGCCCACGGAGAGCGCCGAGGCGAGCGCGGTCAGCACACTGGGGACCACGTTGCGGTCGCCGCTCTCGTACTTCTCCAGCGAGGACGGCGAGATCCGGGCAGCAGCAGCCAGCTGGCGGACAGTGAGGTGGCGAACCTTCCGCAGCATGCGGATCCGTTCACCGATGGATACGTGCGTCATGAGGTTGGCCTTCCCTGCGAGGTCGTCCTGTACCTGCAGGGTAGGCCGCCGCGATCCAGCGCGGGAGCAAAGCCGGGTGAACTCTGGGTAACCCAGTGCGTCAGCGCGGGTGCTGCGCCGGCGGCTGTCGCCGGTTCCTCGTGAACGCCCACCGCGGCAGGTCCCAGAACAGCAACCGCATCGGCCACCAGATGAACCACACCGTCATCCACCACATCAGCCAGAACGGCAGCATCACACAGCCACCGCCCCACCGTGGGACCACCGGCACAGACACACCCACCGGCCCCACTCCGCCGCTCAACCGCACTGCCATCAGACCCCCCAGGTCCTGCCGGCCGCACGGCCAGCGATAGCCCGGCAGCCTACGGGCACCAATGAGATCACCGTGGCGAGATCGCCAACCTGCCACCCGGACGGGACAGTCAGGCCGCGAGCTTGACCTCCATGGTCACCGTCGCCGGATAGCCGGGGTGGGCGTAGACCTTCCGGCTGCCGTCCGCGTTGGCGCCCTTGCACACCACCGCGACCGTCAGGTTCCCTGAGCCGTCGAGCCAGCTGGGATCGACCACCATCGGCTGCGGACCGAAGATCGATGGGTAGCTGGACTGCAGCGGGTACGCCCCGGGATTGCCCTCCTCGAGCGCCACCGGTCCGCGGCTGCCACAGAACGCGAGGATGTTGTTCGGGTCGTTCGGATCCAGGATCCCGATGTCGAGGAAGCTGCAGTTGGCGGTCCGCATGATCGTCATGCCGAGCCGGGCCATCGACCCGGCAGTCGAGCCCGCGATCGAGCACCCGATCAGCGTCCCGCCCGACGTGCGCACCGGCACCCAGGCCGAAGGCGAGTCCGGCAGGGTGACGATCTCCGAGGCGATCCACGCGTCCGCCCACAGGATCGTCGTACCGCCCCCGCCGCCGCCCCCTGAATCGCCCTTGTCCCCCTTGGGTCCGCGCAGGTTGAGGAGAGGGCCCGTCCAGGCGCCGGCTGCCTGCAGGTAGTAGTCGCCGTTGGTGCGGAGGTAGTCGTCTCCGTCCTCGTGCAGCACGGTCGGCGGATCGTCACCGGTGTACCGCTGCGGCGTGTGCCCCGGGTCGCCCTTCGTCCCTGGCACGCTGGGCCCGGTGATGACCGTGTACGGCAGCGGCGGCACCCCCGGGTACTCCACCGCCAGCAGATCCACCACCGGCTCGGAAGCGGGGATGCTGATGATCGATACCGTGGTCGTCCCGCTGATCACCTGCGTGAGTTTCCAGACCCACGACCCGTCGTCGGGCGTAGCCGCGAGGTGGACGGCCAACTGTCCGTCGACCAGGTCCACGTTCAGCTGGCCGACCGTGATCACACCGTACTCAGCCGAGGGGATCCGGGCCGGCACCGTCTCGCACCGCACCGTTCCCACCGGCACGTCGCCGTCCGGGGACGCCACGGTGTAGTCCGCCCGCACCTGCACGGTTGGCCAACTCGGGGGCCAGGTAGTCACGTCGGTCCTCTCACGCGCTGCCGCTGATCAGCGCAGCGTCGGCCGGGTCAGGGGGAGGGATCGGGACGCCGGCCGCCCGCATGGCGTCCTCGAGGACACCCGAGCGCCGACGGAACGCGGCGATGATCCGGTCCTGCAGACGCGCATGTTCCTCGCCCGCGGTCTGGCGATCCCGGAGACGCGACACCTCAGTGCGCGTCTCCGTCAGTGCCGCAGCCAGGCCCGCAATCGTCGTCAGGTCGTGGTCGACATGGACGTCGTCCGGCTTGCTGATCATGGCTACGGTCACGGACGCCACGGCGCCGATCAGCCCGGCAGCCACCATCGCCACAGCATCATCCATGCACGCCCCCCGGGATCTGCGTTATGCGCGCCTCCAGATCGGCGACACGCCGCCGAGCCGTGAGCAGCTGAGTCGACAGCACCGCCACCACGGCCAGCAGTTCGGGGATGAGCAGCCACGCGGGCGCCCCGGTCCAGGCCCGCGGGTACCGGCCGGTGACCGACGCGATGACGTACGCCGCAGCCCACAGCCCAGGCGGCAGCGCAGCCAGGCCGAACCCGGCGACGTCGTGGCCGGCACGGCGAGGCGCGCAGATCAGGGCGACGCCCCCGCACACGATCCACAGCACCCCCCAGTAGGTCAGCGGAAAGGCGTGGGTGAGGACGACAGCCGCCTTGTTGACCGCCGGGCGGTGGTCCTGGATGATCCCCACGCCGTACATCACGTAGGCGGACCCCGCGCCCAGGAGCGCGTAGCCGCGACCGCCGAGCCGCTGGTGGGCGGCCCGCGCCGCCGCGGCCAACATCACGCGCTCGGCGCGGTCGAGGCGCTGGTCGGCGCCGGGGCCTCGAGCGCACTGCCGAGCCGGTCCAGGGCCGCGGTCGCACCGGCCTCGGCAGCGGCCGTGATCTGCTCCGCGGTCAGTCCACCAGCTGCGCCGACGGCCTTGGCCAGGGCGCTGACCGTGGCCGACAGAGCGCCGATCTGCGCGGTGAACGCACTGACCGTCTGCTGGCGCTCGAAGTCGGCCCACGCCAGGACGGTCCCCATGCGGACCGGCTTCCCCGTGGCCCGGTTGGTCTCAGCGTGATCCCAAACCGCCTGGGCGATCTCCTGCGGTGTCGCCATGTCTTCCTCCGTGGGTCGTGGGTACTGGCCCCAGTCGGGCGCCAGCGCATGGTTGATGTCGGCATCGCCGCTGAGGACGGTGCCGCCGGACTGGTAGAGGGTGGCGTGCCGGGACACCTTGCCGCCGGACCACGCGAGGGTCTGCCACAGGTACCGGATACCGAGGCCGTACGCACCCTCGATGATCCGGAAGCTCCCGTAGGTGCCGGTCCTGGCCACGCCGAGGACCGAGATGAGGCCCTTGAAGTAGCCCTCCACCGCGGACCAGGGCACGTCCTTGTCCACGGCGAAGTGGTGGACATGGTCCGCGCCGAGCCCGGCCTGCTTGCGCTGGGCCTCGGCATCGTGGGCGTCCGCCACCCCGGCCGCGTACCCGGCCGTGGCCCGGCCCGCGGTCGTCTCGTACACCGTGGCTAGCAGCACGCCGGCCGCCCGGTACGCGGGCACCTCGCTGGCGTGCAAATCCTTGGTGTCGTCCTTGGAGAAGTACCTGACCACGCCCACCGGGTGATGGGCCAGACCCTCGCTGTCTCGGACCACTACAGCCTTGATCGCGGCGGTGCTGGGCCGCGACCAGGCGATGTCCAGTACGACTGTCAGCGCGCTCATGAGTCGCCACCTGTGTACTGGCTCAGGCGCCGCGCGGTCGCGTCCGGCATACCGAGCCCGATCAGGACGTCGTAGTCGTCCTTCGCCTGCGCGGTCTGGGTGGAGGCCATCGCCACGTCGGACAGCCGGGCCGCCTCGGCGAGCTGGCTCAGCAGCTGGGTGGCAGTGTCGGCGTCGATCTCGGTGCCACCCTGCGGGGCGACCATCGCCGACGGCGGGGACGCGGTCTGCATCGTCACCGACCCGTCCGGCATCTGCCAGTACTGCGTCAGGACACCCGTCGTGGGGGCATCCGCCGCGTCGGTCACTGTCACTGCGTCACGATCAGCAGCTTGTTGTTCCACGTCGCCTGACTCCATGTTGCACCTCCGCCGCCCTTGATCGACAGATCGCGGGTGATCGTTCGGGTCTCGCCGGGCGCCAGCGAGATGCCGACGATGATCTTCTGGTATTCGCTGTGGCACCCCGACATGGCCGTGCCTGCGGCCGGCGCAGGGTTCACCGCGCGCAGCCACTCATCGCCCTCGCAGATGCAGTTGATCGACGCCGAGGCCCCAGCCGGGAGCGACCAATACACGTCCACCGCAAGCAGCTGCACGACCTCGGCCCACCGCGTCGCCGACGGATTGGACGCCACCACCGCCGGGCTCGCAATGCTGCTCGCCACCGACGGCACCGCACCGGCGCCGGCCGTCGTGGTTCCGAGAGCCGAAACCGTGGTCGCGTGCGAAGGCGGGTCAACCCACAGGCCCAGTACGGGATCAAAGCGGATCGCGTTGGTGGACGCCGTAGGGTCGGCCGCGCTGTAGAGCCACGACTGGACGACCGGCTCGTGGGTGGAACCGTTGGCCACGTTGATGCGCAGCCGACCGTCATTGTCGACTACGAACTCTTCACCTACGCAGACCGTGGCCACGTCAGCTCTTGTCCACAGGCGCGAGGGTGATCTGAGCCGGGAGGACCTCGAGGCGCATGCCGTACTTGGCGAGCACAGCCTCGATGTCCTGCGCGCACGCCTGGACCCGCTCCTGCTCGTACGCCGCGATGACGGCCTGGGCCGCGGCGACGGGGTCCACCGGCTCATCTGCGGGCGCGGTCGCAGGCGCGGGGGGATCGTCGGTGGTGTCCGCCGCGGTCGCATCCTCCGAGTCGTCCTCCGGCGGCGGCGGGATGGTGACGGCGTAGGGGTCCATCTGGTCCACGTCCGGGTTGCCAGCCGTGTCCTGGGTGGGGTCGTTGACCTCCTGGCCGTCGGTAACCTGCTGGTCGGGCGTCGGGGTCGTCATAGTTGTCTCCTGCCTAGTGGTGAACAAATCCAGGGGGTTACAAGACGCGTTCCAGGCGCAGCCAGCTGCCTGCGCGCAGAAGCGTTGCGGTGGCGATGGATGTGCCCTGGCCCCATCGCAGCGCCAGTGACCCGGAGGTGGCCGAGGTGGTGAGGTAGCCGGACAGGTGCGCGACCATGTCCACGGACCCGTTGGTGCCGATGACGCGCGACGCTGGAATAGTCGTCGCCGACGCCTCGTAGGACGTCGCCGGGGCACTGGCGACGACCGCACCGGAGGAGAACGTCATGGCGAAGCCCGACGGCCCGGTGAAGTCCATCTTCAGGTCGCCGGTGCCAGTGGGTGCGCCGGCATACTGCAGATACCCCTCGATCGTGTAGGTCGCGTTGGCCTCGAGCGCCATGCCGGTGAAGTAGGGATCAGCCACCAGGGCGACAGTTGATGCCCGAGAGGTGTCCGGCAGCGGCTTGACGTAGGTTTTGCGCGAGCCGACCCCCGCTGTCACGGCGAGCCCAGCGGTGACCACGAGCGCCCCGGTGAGGGTGAGCACCCCGGCGGCGGTGCGTGCGGCGAACAGGTCCCGGACAGCGGCGCCGCCGCCCCACTCCATATCCCCGGCGACGCCGAAGCGGTAGCGCGCCGTGGTGTCACCGGTGACCTGCGCCGACAGGACCGTGCTGGCCGTGCCCTGCATCGTGGCCATCAGACCCTGCCCCGAGGCAGTGGTGTTGAGCAGGACGATCGCGGGGCCGGTGGCATTTCGCTGCACCGTCAGCCCGGATCCGGAGGTACCGGCCAGGCCGCCGATGTACACCCGGCCGGTCGCCCGCTCGATCTGGAACGGAGTATCGATCGCCACCCCGGCGTCGGTGTACCGCGTGATCTGGAACAGGCTGCCGACGTTGGCGCCCCCCTCCGCGGTGCTGTCCGGGCCGATTGACCAGCGCCGGTCCGTGGTGCCGTAAGTCCCCGTGACGGCCGACGTGATGTAGCTCGTCTCGGCGGTGAACCCGCCGGCCGCGATCAGGGAGCCGTCCGTGCGCAGGATGCTGGTGCCGGCCCGGTAGAGGTTCGTGTCCCAGACGTGGGCTCCGTCCGACCAGCGCAGCGGGCCGTCCGCCACCAGCGTGATCCGGGGGTTGGTGTCGCCGCCGACCTGGCCGTCCAGCAGGGTGTTGCCACTGGAGTTGGACAGGTGCAGCGGGGCCGCGACCACCGTGGTGGACGCGGGGGAGAGCAAGCCCCCGTCGGTGCCGAAGGTGAGGACATTGCCCGAGTCGGTGCTCAGCTTCGCGACCAGGCTGCCGGTGCCGATGACGTACGCCACCCCGTTGCCCACCGTCGCGCCCACCGCGTTGCGGACCGCGGTGGATGACACCAGGACGCCGGCGCCGTCCAGCGTGAGGAGGTTGCCCGCAGTCGTTGAGGGGGTGATCTTGCCCGACAGCGCCCACGGGTTCCCCGGCACACCAGCGCCGGTCAGGGTCAGGTCCAGGCTCGGAGTGTCGGTGACTCCCAGGGCGGCCCCAGTGGCGCTGATGATGTACGGGTTCCCGGCTGAGCCGACCCCGGACACCAGGATGCCGTCACCAGAGATGACGGCGCACGAGCACTGCGCCGATCCACATCCGCACCTGCTGGCCATCGGGTCTCCATCCGTAGAGGGAGCCCGGTCCGTAACCAGCAGCTATGGGGCCAGAGTACCGGGTGGTGGGCCGCGTCAGGGAGTGGCCAGGACCTGCACGGTGCCCGTGGTTGTGTTGGTCGCGATCAGGTTGCCGGTGGCGGTGTCGACGTCCAGGACCCACACCCCGCCGATGACCGCGGTGCGGCGCTGCTCGAGGCGGCTGACCCGGTCCACGATGGCGCGCAGCAGTGCCGGTGCCGTGACCGGCCCGCTCTTACGGATCATGAGTCTCCTCCGAGGCCCTCGGTCGCCGTCGGCACGGTCGTGATGGCCACCGACTCCCCCGCGTCCGAGGTGTGCGTGACGTCCAGTTTGGTCAGGCGCATCGTCGTACTGACGGGTCGGCAGGTGTTGGCCACGGTGGTCGGGATGTAGACCCCAGGCACCAGGTCCGAGATCGTCACCGGGGCATCCGGAGCCAGCCGGGCACCGTCGGGGACGGTAACGTACAGCGGGGTTGGCCAGCCCTCAGCAGCGAGCAGCGCCGCCGCCGCGTCGGCCGAGGGCTGGTCGAGGATGTTGGACTCGCTGACGATGTAGTCGAGCTGCCCGTACGGGCCCGCCGTGCCGCCGGTGCCGACCACGCCCTGCCCGATTACCGTGGCGTTGGTCGCCGCGGACAGTCCGTCCTCGACCACCTGCAGCTCCACCAGGAAATGCTCCTCGGTCAGGCGCGCGGTGGTGCCGAGGCTGCCCTCGCCGGACAGGATGATGCTGCGGCCCAGCACCGTGACGTCCAGGCCGCTGCCGGCCAGGTCCCGCAGGATGTCACCGACGTACTGGCCCATCGCCGCATAGGACCGCTGCCCACTGATCCCGGTCTCCCGCACCACCAGGTACTTCAAGATGTTCGGGTCATCGAGGGGGAAGCCCGCGAGGATCGCCGCGCGGCCGATCTCGGCGAGATCGTCAGCCGCTGTGGAGTAGTCGACCGCGGTACGGTTCCCGCGTTTGTCGGACCAGGCCAGGACGTCCCGCGCCACCAGGACCGCGCCGGCCGAGGCGTGCGTGCCGGTCACCAGCGGCCCCGACCACACCTCTTCCCCGTCCCGGTACAGGTGCAGCTCGCAGCCCCACGTCCGCATCCGCGACAGCAGGTCGCAGCACTCCTGCGACCCCGAGGTGGGGACCGTGATGGTGGCCTGCGAGGTGTCGTCCTGGACGCGTCCCCACTGGATCTGCGAGTGCGGCAGCTCTCCGAGATTGGTGCGGCCGGTCTTTGTGGTCACCAGCACGTTGTAATCGGTGGCGCAGCCCAGCACTCGGGCCGCGCTCCCCAGGGACGGCAGCACGATCGCCATGTCAGACCTCCCTCGTGACGATGTCCAGCGACACCCAGGCGGCCGGGTCCACGCTGCTGGTCTCGGCCTCGATGCTGACCAGGTACGGGGTGCCGCACGTCATTGTCGGCCAGGACAGCGGACCGCCGGACGGCCCGGACACCACCGGCGCCGCGGACTGCACCCCGCCACCGGGCAGCGTGACGACTACCTGCTGCCGGGCCCCGTCGAACCCCAGCGAACTCGACGCCGGAACGTAGGAGATGTTGACCTCGGAGCACCAGGCGCACTCTCCGATGTCGTCCGGATCGGTCCGATTCAAGGGGTTCTGGAAAAAGCGGATGCGTACGTTGCGCAGGGAGGTGTCGCCGGAGAACAGCTCCATCACCGGCACGGCGTCCAGCCACACCGGCACGTCAGCGGCCGGGACCGAGATCACCTTGCGGCGGCGCGACAGCGGCAGGCACGCGCAGTCGTCCGCGATGATCGGCAGGTCCGGGATCGCCGTCGAAGGCGGGCACTGCGGGTCGTACAGCGGCATCGGGTCCGTACTCGGGCAGTCGTCGCCGCTGCTCGAGCACGGGCCGGTGGAGTGCACCCAGGTGATGCAAGCCTGCGGCAGGTCGTCCGAGGTCCAGGGGGCCTGCGTCAGGATCGTGGTCGGATCCCAGTACGCCCAGGGTGCGGCGGTGAGGGTGAACTGGATCTCCATCATCGGGCAGCCGCCGCAGTTTCCGCAGGCCGAGGCTCCGCCGAGTTTGTTGGTGATGGTCACGCCGTCCGTCAGGCCTACATTCTGCAGCGTGCGCCACGGGGTGGTGGTGCCCGGGGAGTCCAGGGCTGAGGGCATCGCGGCCAGGTACTGCAGGCTGTCGCCCTCGCACGCCGGACCGTCCGCGCACCCGGCGCGTAGAGCCGCAGCGAGCCAGCTCAGGCCGTACATGGTGGAGCAGCACGAGCGGCCCATCAGGATCCCGGTCACCTGCACCGAGCGGCCCCCGTAGCGCGGCCGGCCGAGGACCACGCCGTCGCCGGTACGGTCCACGACGGGGCGGCTGTACGGTGCGGAGTCCATTCCTGAGATGTTCGTGATGTACAGGCCGCCGAACCCCGCCGAGGCGGGGATCGCGGGGTCGTACCAGGCCGCGTCATCCCCTGCTGGCGTGGTGTACGGGGCGTCGCCCAGCAGCGCCGGCAGGCCCGGGTAGAGGTCGTAGACCGCTACCCCGCGGGGGCCCGCACCGTTGCGCGCGTACGCCACCGTCCGGGAGTTGTTGGCCAGCTCGGTGCCACCCAGGCACAGCCACGACTCAGCAACCACGGTTACCTCCTGCTCTCGTTGAGGCGCGCGTCGATCGCGGCTGCCACTGCCTGCGGATCGCCACTGGGCATCGTCACGTTGACCGTCGCCAGCGTGGTGTGGGTCCTGCTGCCGGCACCGGCGGCGCTCAGCAGGGCCGCGCTGCTCGACCGCGGAGCAGCAATCGCACCGATGCCGCCGCGCAGCCCGATCGTGCCGCCGAGCCCGGCAGCGCCGCTGATCCGGTTGCCGACCAGCTGGCCCAGGGCGTGGGCAGCGTCGCCCACCCGGCGGCGTGAGGCGACCAGTGCGTCCTCGAGTCCGTCGCCGGTGAACTCGCCGATGGCGTAGGTGATCCGGCTGGGGCTTTTGATGCCGAGGCTTTTTTTGAGCGCCGCAGCGAGCGCGTCGCCGATCTTCGTCATCGCGGCGGTGATCGCCGCTTCCTGCGACTGCAGCCCGTCGACCAGGCCCTGCGCCGCGGCAACACCGGCGCCGTACAACTCGGTCGCGACCTGCGTCCCGGTCGACGTCGCGGTGGCAACCAGTTGGTCCTGAGTCGAGTTGAGCTGGGCGATCTGCCCCAGCGAGGCCGTAGCCAGGGCCGCTGCGGTCGCCGCTCCCCCGTCCACGCCCGCGTCCGCGATCTGCTTCAGCAGGGTGTCCGACAGGCCCCGGGCCTTGAGCGTGGCCAAGTTCTGCGCGAACACGGCCGCGGCCTGAGTAGCCGTCTGCAGCCCAGCGATGATCGACGCCGGGGTGAGGGAGTCACCGCCCACCTTGGTGATGTCTCCCGACGAAAGGATCCCGTCAGAGACCGACTGCTGCTCATCGGTGAACAGCTTCTGGGCGTCCGTCAGCGCGGTCTGGGCGGCGGCCAGCTTGACCGCCACGGCGGCCTTCTGGGTGGCCAGGGCCTGCAGCTTGGTGTTGTCCGCGGCGATGACCGCCAGGACCGCCGCGCCGGCCTTCTGGTCCGCCTTCGCCGCGGCGATCTCCGCGTTGAGCTGCTTGGTGTGCGCCGATTTGTCGAGCGCCGCGATCTCCGCCCGGATCTGCGCCCGCTTCTTCGAGTTCTTCGTGGACGTGTCCGCCAGCTGCTTGAGCAGAGACTCGCGCTTGGCAGCCGTCGACCGGAGCTTGGCCTCGTCCGAGGTGATGAGCGCTGCCGGCTCGGTCTCGTACGCCTTCGTGACCTGGCTCGTCAGCTTGCCGATGGCCGAGGTGATCTGCGCCGAGGTGCCCGTCAGGCCGGCCACCAGCCCCTGGTTCGCGTAGGTCACGATCGACGCGGTGGCGTTCTTCAACTGCTGGCGCAGGTAAGGCGTAGCAGCCGAGATGCCCGACATCAGGCCCTGCATGATCAGGCGACCGGCCGGGGTCAGCAGCGTGGCGTCCTTGGACGCCGGGCCCTTCCACGAGGGGATCAGGTCGGTGATCGACTTGAGCTTGCTCTTCAGCTGGCCGGCGGCGTTCTCGATGCCGCTGATCAGACCGTGGATGATCGCCTCACCCGCGTGCAGCAGCAGGGAGTTGAGGTCACCCAGGGTGGAGAGCACCCGGCCCGGCAGCCCCTTGAGCCAGTCCCACAGGGAGGACGCGGCCGAGGATGCGGCCGAGCCCATCTTCCCGAAGGCGCCCGACACGTACTTAGCCACGGTGCCAGCCAGCCCGGACAGCGCGCTACCGACCTTGCCAGCCAGGCCGCCGAGCCACGACAGCACGTCGGAGATGGCCGACTTGACGACGTCGTACACCTTCGACATGGCCGTCTTGAAGATCGACCACAGGTTGCTGACCAGTGCGATGACCCCGTGCCAGGCGGTGGAGAAGTGGCCCTGCAGCAGGTCGGCGAGGATCGTGATGATCGGGATCACCACGGTGGTGATGTATCCGGCGAGCAGCGTCGCCAGGACCCCGGCCAGTTTGGCGACCAGGGTGATGATCGGGGTCAGCACCGCCATCAAGCCCTTGAGGGCTCCGCCGATCAGCGAGATCACGATCGAGATCACGGGCGCGAAGGCGACAAGCAACTGTCCTAGGGCCAGAGCAAGTTGACCGATCACGGGGCCCAGAGTGGTGGCGATGATGCCAGCCAAGGACGCCAGCAGGCCGATGACCGGGGTGAGCACCGGCATCAGCGCGGAGAGCAGCTGGCCGACCAGCATGCCGATGGCGGACAGCACCGGCGCCAGGGCCCCGGCGACCTGGCCCAGGATCGTGCCGATGGCGGTGAACAGCGGCGCGAGCGCGGTCAGCAGGGACGACACCGGGGTGAGGACGGCGGTGATCAGCGTCATCAGGATCCCGACCAACGGGGTGATGATGCCCGGGAGTTGAGCGATGATCGGCCCGAGCAGCGACATGAGGATGTTCGCCACCTGAGTGACGATCGGGGCCAGCTGCACGAAGATCGCCGACAGGGCCGACAGGATCGGGGCCAGGGCGGGGAGCAGCGACGACACCAGCGACCCGACCACGGGCAGCAGCGGCAGCACCCCCTGCACCAGCAGCCCGACCGCCTGCGCCGCCTGGGTGAGCAGCGGCGCCAGAGCCGACACGATCGGACCGAGCGCGGCACCCAGAACGGTCGCCAGCTGCTGCGCCGGGCCGCCCAGGGCGACCAGGATCGGAGCCACGGCGTGCAGCGCGGCGATCAGCAGCGGCAGCGCGGCCGACGTGAGCGCCGACAGGGTGCCACCGATAGCCTGCATCGCCGAGGCGAAGGCCGGAGTGCCCGAGAAAGCGGCGAGCGCGGTGGCGATCTGCTTGATAACGCCGAGCATTCCGCCACCATTTGCAGCGGTGGCGGATAGGACGTTCTGAATAACAGTGAATACGGACCCGACAATGGAGCCGAGTTCCTTGATAAGGCCAATGGCGGTATCGATGGCCTTGGTAATTGCGCCGGACTTGAATGCCGCATTCAGCTTGCTGGAAATCGTCGTCGCTGCGCCTGCTGCGCCGGAGGTGACCCGGGCGAAAGCAGGAGCCGCTGCAGCACCGATAGTGACCAGCGCGCCGACGGCTTGCCCCGGCAGTTTGGTCAGGTTGCGCAGGCCCTGGTTTGCCCCTGCCAGGGCGGTGCCGAACTTGCCCGATGTGGCCAGCTGCTGCGCCGAGCTGATGACGCCCTTGGCCATGCCGTTGAGCGCGGACGCGGAGCCGAGCAGCCCCACCCGCAGCGTCGGCAGGACTGCCCCCGCGTTTTTGATCCCCGAGGCCAGCCCCTGGAACAGGTTCTGTTGGACCTCGCTTTTAACTTTGGTGAATTCCGCGTGCATAGAACGGATTTGCAGCACGAATTGCTGAGCGGACGGCGCCAATTTCTTCAGCGCGGCGTCGAATTCCTTGGTCTTTGACGGGTCGAATGCGACCTTGAGTGCGTCCGAAACTCCGGACATTCCCAATTTCAGCGCGCCGACCGCTGACGCGATAGCCAGGATTCCTGTCGCCGCAATTCCTGCAGCCGGTGCCAGGTTCAGAACGAGAGGGATGATCGAGGCGATCAGGGGCGGCAGCGGTCCGATCGCCCCCACCATCGCCCCGATGTGGCCAGCGACAGAGGAGAACCCTGTGCCGATCTGGGTCAGCATCGGACCCATGCGCCCAAGCGCCCGCTGCGCCAGGCGGCCCACCGGCGCAAATGCCGAGCCGAACACGCCGAGCCGGTAGCGGGCCGTCGCCAGCGGCGGCCCGAAGACACCAACGATCGTGCCGGCCAGCGACGCCCACAGGCGCGAGCCGGTCGTGGACATGCTGGCGAACTGAGCAACTACCGAGGCCCGCGCGCGAGTTGCCCCGCCGGTGATCCGGGCCCACGTAGATGTCGCCGTGGTTCCGATGTGGGTGAACCCACCACCGGCCCGAGACAGGGCAGCCGACATCTGGGCCAGGCCGGCCCCGGACACCGACGACAGCGAGCGCACCGTCCGAGTCCCGAACGCCACTGCGGCGGTGGTCGCCGTCGACCACGAGCCACGCATCGACCCGACCGACCCGAGGACCGAGCGCACCACGCTCTGCACCCCGGACATCGCCGACGACACGATGGTGCCGCTGCTCCTGGCCTGCGTGGCGACACGGGACAGGGCCGCCACGCCGGCCGCGCCCATCGCCGCGAGGCGGGAACTGGTCGACCCGGAGGAGCCACCCACCTGGTTGACCGCCGCCGCGGTTGTGGTGGCCGCCGCGGCGGTTGCCTCTAGGCCGACTGTGGCCGGCCCGGCCGCCGCAGCTACCTCATCCAGGGAGCGCGCCGAGATGTCGGCGACCGAGTGCGCGGCAGCAGCTGCTGCACCGTCGACCTCAGCCAGGGACCCAGCAGCAGCTGACGCCGCAGCTGACACCGACCGCCCCGCCGCGTCGGCCGCGTCGCCGATACCCGACAGCGCCGACGACGCTGCCCGGCCGCCGTCCTCGTACGAGCTGGCGACCTCGGCCGCCGTCCGCACCGCAGTGTCGGCGATCTCCTGCAGCGACCTTGACCCAGACGCCTCCGCCCGGGACAGCGCCGCCGAGATCCGTGTCTCGAGGTCCCCTTCGAACCCGCCAGTCTCGGCCTCGATCGTGACGTACGCGCCAGCAACATCGGTCATGGTCCCGGTCCAATCACTCAGGGGTGATGGGCCCGGTCCGTAACCAGCAGCGCTACCGACAGGCTACCCGTCAGCCCGCTGCGCCTGGTGGGCTCCGAACGCAGCCATGAAGGCATCGCTCTCGTCCTGCACCATCGACTCGGGGACCGAGGCAGAATCGACGCTGGCCGGGGGCAGGAACACCGTGGCGTCGAACGCCGCCCGCTCGCGCTCCCCGGCGCCGTCGACCAGCCGGGCGTAGACCACACCGGCGGCCCGACCGGGAGCGGTGGCGAGCATGGCCAGCCAGTCGACGCCGTCACGGCTCAGTGAGCCGTCGAACTCCACCCAGTGCAGCACCGCCCAGCCGAACAGCCGGGCCGCAGCCCACCAGTCCAGGCCCGTCGCGGCGCGCACCAGCGCCTGCGCCACCTGCTCCACCACATCCATGCCCAGCGGCTCGGCGTCGCCCACGATGCGGTCCTCGAGCGCCTCACGGTCCTCCGGGTGGGTGAGCTGCAACAGGAGCGGCAGTTCCCAGTCGCCGGTCGGGAGCAGCGTGGCGAGCAGCGTCCACGGACCGGTCACCTCATACGTCAGGCCGTCGATGACGTACTCGGTGGGTGGCCCGTGGACAGCTGCCTCGAAGGGTGTACTCACTCCACCGGGGCGGGCTTGGCCTTGGTCGACCGGGCGCTACGGCGCGCGGCCCGGTTGGCAGGGGCACCCCCGGCGAATGCCTTCGCCAGGGCGATCAGCACGTCCGCGTAGAGCTCGAAGCGGATCGTGTTCGTCTTTTCCACGAACCGGTCCCGCTCTTCAAGGTCCGGGAACACTGCCTTGCCGAAGTCGTCCAGCGCCTTGATCTGGCGGCTGCCAGCGAGGTGCTGCGCGGCCAGGAGGCGGGCGGTCACGGTCGACTGCGGCTCGTGCGCGGTGAACTCCTCCTCATCGATCCGGAAGACGACCTTGCGCGACTCCTCAACGGGAGCGCCTTCCTCGGTGATCGTCTGGCCCTCGGGGGTGGAGTGGAACTCCAGGATGTCGCTGCTCATGTGGTTTCCCTGCCTGCCTGTTGATCGACTACATCGGGTTGATACGGATGGGGTAGGGGACGGTGGCCTCGAGCGCGTACACCAGGAACGGCATACGCGGGACCCCTCGGACGCTGCGGGCGTAGACGATGGTCCCGGCGCCGGATGCCTTGACCTGGCCGTGGTTGAGCGGGCCGAACGTGCCGCTGCTCGGGAACCGCAGGAACTTTGCCGACACCGGGACGATGGGCGTGCCCTTGGGCCCGTAGATGCCGGTGCCCTCGTGCCGGTACAGCGCGTACTCCAGCGGGCTGCCGATCCGGCCGATGACCCGGGTGCCCTCGACCGTCACGTTCGACCCGATCGTGGACCGCAGCCGCCCGCTCTTCGCCGGGGCGATCCGCCGCGCGGCGTTGGCGACCGCCCTGGACTGGGTGTTGACCAGGCGCACGACCGGCCCGTGCGGCCCCCGCAGCAACTGCTGCAGCGCAACCTGATCAATCACTACCCGACCCATCGGCCACCTCCTCGGGCTCCGGCTCGGCGCCCGCGGCGGGGGCGTCCACCTGGGGCTCGGGCTCCACCGCCGCGAGGGCCTGCTCGGCCTCGCTCTCCGGCTCGGCCTCGGGCTTGGTGTCCAGCACGGTCAGGTAGCCGTGCGCCACCGCGCCCTCGACCAGCGGCGTCAGCTCAACGTCCTCGATGACCTGGCCGATCTCCAGGTCGAGGATCGCGGCATTGACCTGGACGGTCACCGACATGAGCAGCTCCTCAGCAGCAGTTGTCTTGGATCTCGAACGACAGGGTCATGGATCCGCCCATGCAGCCGCCGAGCGATGGGTGTGGGGTCCAGGCGCCGGGCGCAATCGCCAACTCGCTGTCGTATCCGGCCGCCTTGCGGGCGTCCCGGAGGCAGCAGTACGCGCGGCGCATCGCTGCGGCGTCGTCCATGAGCCGGTGGGCGGCGTCCGTCAAGTCGGCGGCCGACGGCGGGTTGCCCTGGTCATCGGGCGTCGGTGCGCACCGGAAGACGCCCATCTCCAGCGTGGCGTTGTAGTAGACGTCCGACCCGCACTTGGGGATCGCCAACTTCTGCCCGACGCCGGCGCCGACGACCGGGGTGATGCCGACCAGGCGGACCCACGCCTCGCCGCTGCCGGTGTTGTCCCCGCACGCGCAGTAGTCCGCGATCGCGGCCTGCCCGGGCACCAGGGTGCTGACCGCGACCGGGCCGGCCATGGTCCGCGCGAGCTGCTGCTCGAGGCACAAACTGAGGGCGTCGGCGACGACGGCGACCTGCGTGTCCAGGGTCACCATGTGCGGGTCCTGACTGCGGGTCGGTCCGGGGAGTAGACCCGAGACGCGGACCGCTGTGCGTTCGGGTTGACCGCGGCGAGCCACATGTCCACCTCGGGCAGCCCCACCCGGCCGGCCTCGATGAACGACAGTGGGTCGAGGATCGTCATCTGCACGCCCTCGCGGGTCAGCTGGGTGACCCGGGACGGCAGGCGGCAGGTCGCGCCGATGGACGCGAGCAGCAGCTCGGAGGCGTACAGCTCGAGCGCGTACTCGCCGGAGGGGCCGAGCGGCACGCCCTGGGTGAACGTGATGGCGAAGGCCCCCGCGGCGTCGTCGGCGAGGGTCATGTCCTGGCAGTCGGGCCACCGGCCGCCGTCGGTGCGGAGAAGGCGGCGCCGGTCGTAGACCGCGTAGGCCGTCGGGGGCAGAACCGCGCCGTCCACGTTGACGCTGGTGATACCCGTCACGGGGGCTGGGAGGAGCAGTTCGCGCAGCGGCGAGCACGAGCACTCGTCACCGCACATCGAGCAGCAGGCGTTGACCCACAGCCCCAGCTCATCGATGTACGGGATCATCCACTGCCCGCCGATGGGCCAGTCTCCGCCGAACCAGCGGCGGTCCATCCGCGGGCGCCGGCACGGGCGCACCGTCAGCGAGCAGTTGCCGTGTCGCTTCCCGGCCAGGCGCCACAACAGGTCACCCGCGACACCCCACGCCCACGTCCGCTGAGCGGCCGACGCCGCCGTCCACGCGTTGGCGTTGGGCCCGTGGACCGTGGCAGGAGCAGCACCGAAGCACGGCCCAGCCTGCTGGGGCTGCGTCACGAACTGCTCCTCTCAGTGGGGGTGGTGGGCGACCCGGGGTGCGGCAGGGTGCGCCCCGGGCCGCCGGTCTTAGGCCGGTGCGGCGAGAGCGACGCAGCCAGCGGTGACGGCCGGAGGAGCGATGGTCGTCTTGTGCAGGTCGAGGTGGTCGCGCGGGCCGATCGCGGTCAGCAACGGTCCGGGGGTGACCGTGCCGGAGATGATCGAGGTGTCGTCCACGTCGTAGGGGCCCACGCCCCAGCCGCTGCCGTCCTTGGTCCTAGCCCCGGTGATGACGAACGACGCCGCGTCGTTCTCGATCTTGAAGTCGTTGACGTACCCCTGGGTCACGTACGGCAGCAGGAAGTAGCCGTACTCCCTGGCCACACCGGGGCCGCAGGTCTGACCCGAGATGTCCGCCCAGACCTCCAACCCGAAGTTGGCCAGCGGCGAGCCGGACGCGACTCGGTAGCCGGCGGCCGAGCCGAGGGCGTCCAGGACCAGCGCGTTGCCGGTCATCATGTTGACCATGTCCGGGTCCACGCCGCAGAAAGTCGCCTCGGCGTTGAACCACTTGGTCTGGTTGATCCCGGGGTCGTTGACGCAGATCGCGCCGGACGCGGCCTTGACGAGGATCTCGTCCGCCTTCTCGATCTCGGGCGAGTAGGCGATGGAGACGAACCCGGCGCTGACGATGGTGGAGCAGGCCCCGATGACGGGGACGCCGCAGGCGTCCAGGCGCGTGACGCGCATGACCCGGCCGCGGACAGAGGACCAAGTGGCCTCGGGAGGAGCAGTCATGATGTGGCCCTTTCTGGGTGGCCGGGTGCTTGCCGCGGACTACTTGGCCGCGGCCTTGGTGGTCTTGGTCGAGGTCGCGGCGGGGGTTGCGGCGGCCGGGGCAGGGTCGGCGACGGAGGCGTCAGCGCCCGGTGTCGGGTCGGTGGTGACGGGCGTCGCCGGGGCGGTGCCCTCACCCTCGGCCGGGTCCGTGACCGGCGTGGACGGGTCGGTGACGGGCGCCGCCGGGTCCTGGTCGTCGGTCAGATCCGCGGCCTCCTGCTTGAGCGCGGCCACGATCTTGTCGGACTCGGTGTTGAGGTGCGCGGCCACCTTGTCCCACACGGCCTCGGGCGCCCGGAAACCGTCGCTCGTGGTCTGGACGTGCTGGACGTGGTCCGCGAACCGCAGCAGCAGCTGGGCCACGCGCTCACGGAACGCGTGCGGGACGATCTTCTCGAGCAGTTCGAGTTCCACTGGGTGCCTCCTCAGGCGATGGTGATCAGGACCGCTGCGAGCAGGCAGTCCCAGCCGACGACGTACGTTCGCTCGGCCAGAATTTCGAGGTTGTTCGTGGTCTTGTTCAGGGCCTGCTCGGGGGTGTCCGGGTTCATGTAGACCTCGGACCGGCGGACCACGACCGGGCTGGTGGCGTACGCCCACGCGGTCCCGGCCGGGGCGTCCGACCCGTCCGGGCCCGTCCCCGGGTAGCCGCCACCGGCGGCAACCAGGGTGCCGAGGCGGGTGGTGGTCCGGGTGCCGGAGGTGGTGAGCATCTGCCCGCGCCACAGGAGCGTGGCGACGTCGCGGGTGAGGTGGACCATGCCCACCCCGCCCGTGCCGGAGCCGAGGTACGCCTCGAGCAGAGCGAGCCCGACCTCCGGCGAGACCGCGTCGGCGAGCAGCGATCCGGGGCCGAGGATGACCGCTGTCGGGTCGGCCAGGCGCGGCCGGTTGCCCTGGTCCCCGGTCCACAGCGCACGCTCCGTGGCGCGCTGCTCGCCGAGGTACAGCGCCTGCTGCGCCCTGTTGCGCACGTCGGCAACGGTGTGTCCGACCAGCTTGCAGTTGTAGCCGCCGTAGATGATGAACGGCGTCGCCTCGACCTCGGGGACGCCCTCGTCCACCGCCAGCGGGTCGCGCTCGGCGACGCACGGGTCACCACCGGCCTGCGCCTCAGCGCACGTCAGCGGCTCCCACATGACGCCGTTCTCGGCGTGGGCGTCCTCCATCGGCAGCATCGTGGCGACGGAGAACAGGCCGCCGGCCGCAGGGGCGACGGGCTGTGGTTCGACGTACCGCAGGGGTGCGATGGACATGCTGCCCTCCTTCCGTGGTGGGCCGCCCCGTCAGCGGGCTGTGACAGGGCGGCCGTTGGGTCAGGAGGTCGGCAGGACGACGCGGGCGCCGACGGTGCCGGTCGGGGCGATCGGCATGGTGATGACACGGGACTCGCCAGGGCTGCGCTTGATGGTGGCGAGGCCCTCCTCGGTGAAGAGCGCGGTGTACTGGTTCACCGAGAACGTGGCCGAGTCGTACACGGCCTCGAGGTTGATCACGGCGTCGGTCGCGCGGACCCACACGCCAGCCGGGTACATCAGGAACTTGACGCTGGCGGGCCACAGCACCATGGCTGTCGCAGCGCCCGGGCCGCCGGCGACGCCGGAGAACGCGTCCTGCCAGTCGTAGACCCACTGGACACTGATGCCACGCTGAGCGAGCCAGGTGTTGACCTGCGCGCGAACGACGCCAGTGTCCTCGAACGGCTGCCGCAGCGTGAGGTCCGCGACGATCTCGCCGATCACCCAGTCCGGCCCGACGACCTCAACGGTCGAGGCCGGGTCCAGGCGCAACTTGTACCGCATGTCCATGGCCTGCAGGGCCAGGCCGTTGAGGATCTGCGAGGCGGCGCCGATGCCCGCAGCGATCGTCACCGCGGTGGAGCCGGTGACCATGTCCGCGATCGTCAGGGCGTTGATCTTGTGCTCGTGCGCGACCATCGCACCGCCGACGACCCTCTTGACCAGCTCCGGGTAGGCCCGGTTCTGCAGGATCCCGGCGGTGATGTAGACACCCTGGACGCCGAGACGGGTCTCGGTGAAGTCGGCGCACGGCACGTTGTACGGCGTCTTCGCCGTGTTGGCGATCGCCTGCGCCTCGGTCTGGTGGAACCCGACGCCCGACCAGATGGTGCTGAAGTCGACCCCGAGGGTCGACCGGATGCCACCGCGGGTCGCAGCGATCTCGGGGATCTGCAGCAGGCCGGTCGCGGTCTCCAGCGCCTGCATGTCGTACAGCGTCTCCGACGGGGCGCACCAACCACCGGCCGCGACCAGCGAGCCGCCCGGCAGCCGCCGTTCGTCACCGGCCCGGTCGAGGACTTCC
Organism: Streptacidiphilus alkalitolerans; assembly: GCF_042511045.1. Classification (NCBI taxonomy): domain Bacteria; kingdom Bacillati; phylum Actinomycetota; class Actinomycetes; order Kitasatosporales; family Streptomycetaceae; genus Streptacidiphilus; species Streptacidiphilus alkalitolerans. The sequence goes on along the minus strand of NZ_JBHEZX010000005.1, from coordinate 387,593 downwards.
TGCGCGTCCAGCGCGTCGGCGGTCAGTTCCTCCGGGATGTCGCGCTGCACGCGGGCGATGCTGGCCTGCATCCGCGAGCCGCGTCCCTTGCGGACCATGGCGTCGTTGCGCGGGAACCCGCCGAAGCGGCTGAGTGCGATCTCGGCCAGTTCGTCCAGGTCGGCGATGGCCTGGCCGGCGCTGTAGCCGGTGACGCCGGCGGCGGCGGTCAGGGACGCGCGCCGGGTGCGCAGCTTCGGGGTCGGGTCCGGTGCGGGCGGCGTCGGACGGGGTGCGCGCCGGGCGATAGCGGCGAGGTCGACGCGGGCGCGGTTGCCCGCCGCCAGGGCCGGGGCCGGGTCGCCCGCGGGCGCCGGGTCACCCGCCGGGTCAGCGACCGGGGCCAGGTCGCCCGCGGGGTCGGCGGCGGGGTCGCCGCCCGCCGGGTCGGCCGGCGGGGTGACGCGCGAGGTCAGATCGGCGATCCGCGCGGCCTGCTCGTCCGCAGCGGTCTGCCGGTTCGTCTGCTCGGTCCGGACCGCCTCGACCGCGGCGGCGAGGGACTCCAGCTGCGCCACGTCGTCATCAGTCAGGGCCTCACCGGCGCGCAGGGCGTCGAACGCCGCCAGGGCCTCGGTGTCCAGCGCGGCGAGGTCGAGGTCAGGGGTGGCCAGGAGCGCAGTGACGGCCTCGGTGTCACCGGCCGCGAGTGCGTCAAGGAGTTGCTGCAGGTGTCCCATGAGGGTGCCTTTCCGGGGACGTGTCGTCAGATACGCGCCCGGTCCGCAACCAGCAGCTACAGGTGAGGATAGCGCGGTGGCCCCCGCATCAGCAGGGGCCACCGACGTCAGACCTTCTCCACCGTGCCGCCGCCACCGTCAGCGGCCTGCGCGGCCAGGGCCTCGCCCTGGGTCAGGTACTGCCTGATCTGCCCGGAGGCGCTGGTGTAGCGCCACAGGTCCACGGTCTGCGCGTGCGCTCGCACGCCTCCACAGCTACCGCATGCCATCTCAGTCTCCTGTCGTGGGCGGGGTGATGCGTGCGGCGGCTGCCGCTACGCGGGATCGGACGTCGCGGCCGACGCGCATCGACGCCCGCTGGACGCGGCGTTGACGCTGCTCGAGGGCCTGCTGCTCCTGGACGACGGCCCGCGCCAGACGGGCGTAGTCGAGGCTCGCCGACGGGGTGTCAGCGTCCGGCCACGCGAGGGCTCCGGCGGCGACCAGCGACACTTGACGGCGGCTGTCGACACCGGCCGTGGGCCGGTGGAAACCGGGCACGTTGACGCACAGCGCGGCCACCAGCTCGAGCTGCCCGCCCTTCATCCGCCAGTCGCCGGACAGCGGGGAGCGGCGCAGCTCGGCGACCTGCTCGGCTGTGGCCTCCGGCACCAGGGCTCCGGCAACCCAGATGCCGTGCGCGTCCTCGCCGGCGCGGACGACGGCGACGCAGCGGCCCGTGTTGTCGTAGTGGGCTGCCGCCGCGGCGGCGGTCAGGCGCCCGTCGGCGTGGCCGGTGCCGGCCGTGAGGTGTCCGACGGCGAGCAGGTTGCCCTCGGCGGTGAGGACGTCGCCGGTGTGGAAGTGCGCGTACCCGCTGGCCGACCGGGGCGCGGTGGTGCGCACGCCGGGGTAGCCGATGTGCGGCTCTTCCCAGGGTGCGACGTGCCCGTACACCCGGCCGTTGGCGTCCGCCCGCGGGGTGGTGAAGCTGCTCAGCTTTGGGTCCTCGAACCACGCCGCGGGGGGCGCGACCGGCGCGGCCCCCGCGACCAGCGACGTCAGGCCAGCCGATGCGGCGAGGCTCAGCAGGGTGTCCTCGTCCAGGGGTGCCATGGCGGGGTCCTCCTCTCCAGCGGTGGCGTACACGGGGGTGATCTCGCCCTGCCAGAAAGCGGGCTCGAGCACCATCGTTGCGGACATCAGGCGCCAGTCGACGGCCACGTCGGTGCCGTCGGGCAGGCACTCGACCGCGACGTCGTCCAGGCCGACGGACACCCAGCGGGCGTAGCCCTCGTGCAGCTGGCGGGCGGCCTCGCGGCCTGCGTCGCCGCCTAGGTCGAACCGGCCGGAGGCGGTGAGCGCGGTCCCGGCGATCTGGGCCTGGTCGATGCTGCCCGCAAGCATCGCGCCCATGTGCCCGGGCTGCAGCGACGGCTGCCACAGCAGCGGCAGCGGCAGCGGCCGGGTCGGGTCCTGTCCGGCGGGCAGAGTCGCGATGACGCGGCGGTCGCCGGACGGGGTGTCCAGCGGGCAGAGTGTGCCGGTCCAACCGATGGGCAGGTCGGAGCCGTCGCCGTCGGGGTCCGGTACGACATCGGGCCCGGTTGGCGGCGCGGTGATCGGCGGCGCAGCGGGCGCGGGCGGTGGCGGGGGTGTGCTCATCTCGGGTGCTCCCGTGGTCAGGTCAACGGCGGTGCTGTCGGGGCCTGCCATCAGCGCGGCGTAGCCGAGGGTCAGGGTCGAGCCGACTCGGTCGGCGAGCAGCTCGGGGTCGAGCCCGTACCCGACAGTCAGGTGAGGCACGAAGGTGGCGAACTTCTCGGGCGGGACCGGAACATCGTTTGCGTCGAGGGCGCCCTTGAGCGCGTCGCGCAACTGGTGTAGCTCAGGCGAGTCGAGCATCAGGACGGTGGCCGCAGGCGTCTGGGGGCCGAAGGGCTCGACGCCCGTCACGGTGGCGGTGACGGGTCCGGGGTATTCGCCGGTGACCTGCGTCAACGCGTCAGTGATGCCCTGTCGGTGGGCGTCGGTGAGGGTCGATGCGTCGTCCGTCAGGTAGATGAGGGTGACATGCAGTTCCTCGGCCGGGTCGCCGTCGGGATGGGCGACCGCGGCGGGGTCGGCAGGCAGCATGGCCATGATCGCGCCGTCCATATTCGCCGACGCGGTCAGCGCGGCGATGTGCGCCGGGCTGAGCTTGCGCGGGTCGTAGCCCATCTGAACGGCCTCCTCCTGGGACAGAATCGCCATGACGCAGCGGCAGTTGATGACCTCATCGGCCGGTCCGGACGGGTCGCCGGGATGCTCGAGCGGGACGCCTCCGACGTGGAACGGGTGCACCAGGGGGACGATCTGACCGCCGGCCTTCTCGTGGCTCGCGCGCACGCGGCTGTCACTGACGTGGATCCACTCCTTGTAGGCCGCCTCCCCGCTGGCGTCCTGGTACGCCTTCGCACCGGCCAGGGCGCCGCCGTTCATCGCACCCATCGCCTCCGTCCTGGCGATCCGCATGGCCTTGTAGGCCCACCCGGAGCGGTCCCCGGTCTGCTCGAAGTCGAGGGCCGACAGGATCCGTTCGGCGATCTGCTGGTGCGACTCGCCTTCGGCCAGGGCCTCGAGCAGCTCCGGGCGGATCTCCTCCATCGCCGAGGCCGGGAAGATCCTCAAGCGGCTGACGACCTGGCTCATGTACTGCTCGATGTAGTGCTGGTCACCCACATCCGCCGTCCGCGCCATCGCCCGAAATTCCTCGCCGAACGCGGCCTTGATCTCGGGGAGCAGGGTCTCCTGCACCTGCTGCTCCCACGCGTGCTGTGGAGCGCTGCTGCTCAGCACGTGCAGGTCCGGCGGCTGCCCGGCCGGGAGAAGCAGGCGGCGCAGGGTGGCGAGCCAGCCGCGCACCAGGTCCGCGGCGGCCTTCACCAGGGCGCGCTCAAGCTGGGCGAGGCGGGCAACGCGCCGAACGCGCGGCAGGGTCCGGTCAGCCACAGAGCACCCCGAGGTGCCCGAGGAACCCCGACATCGACTGGCGGCTGTGGGGCTCGCCGGTCAGGAGCAGCGCCCGGACGTACTGGTCGGCGGACGCCGCGAGACCCGGGTACTCAGGGAGCGTGAGTGGCAGGTGGTCCCACGCTCCGGCGAGCAGCCGGTCCAAGTCGCGCTCGGCCACCGTGACGTGGGTGTGCAGCTCGTGCGGGCTCACCTGCTGATAGGTGGCCCGCAGGTCCCGGGTGAGGAGCCGCTTCCCGGCCAGCTCGAGGGCCCGAAACACGGCGACGTCCAGCGCGGCGGCGGCAACGGGCGGCGCTGACGGCGCGTTGTCGGGCGGCGACGCGGGCCGCTGCGGCAAGGCGCGCGGCGACGGAGCAAGCGGCTGACCAGCGTCGGCGGCAGGCGACGGGGCTAGTGACGTCCCGGCAACGGGCGGCAGCAGCGCCGGGTCCACCTTGATCCCGAGCATCGGCAACAGCGCCGGCGCCAGCTGCGGCGCCGCACCCAGGATGGCCATGATCAGTGCCTGCTGCTGCTCCGCTGGTGTCGGTGCGTCCTCCTCGCCGAACCCGTTCTCGCGGCGCTGGGCTGCCTGACTCAGGGCACCTGCGGCACCGAGGGCCTGCGCCGCACCGGACTTGTCCGGCCGGTTCGTCAGACCCGTGGTGTCCGGCAGCACCACCCAGGACCCGGGGTCTGGGTCGCCGAGCAGCTCCATCGCGGGCTGCAGCCAGCCGACGCTCAGGGCATGGCTGATGATGGTGGCCGGCGGCACGATGTGGACCCGAACACCGGACTCATCGATCTGCCAGGCGCTCCAGTGGTTCGCTTTGCCGATGCCGAGCAGCAGCTCGGGTGGCAGGTCGAGGGCGGTGGCGAGGCGCGTGATCGCGGCCTCGATCCGGTCCGGCATCGACTCGTCCAGCTCGGTGCTGAACGTGAGGTGTTGGATCTTGCCGACCACGTCATCCGGGACCTTGATGACCAGCGGCACCACGGCGGCGGCGCTGCTCCGGTCCTGGATCGGCGTCATCATCGCGTCGATGAGGTCCTCAACGAACGGATCCGCACCGTCCGCGTCGTCGCCTTCCTGCGCGCCCTGGCCGCTCGGGAAGGTCACGGACTGCGGCAAGACCAGGATGCCGTTGCCGGCCAGCCGCGATTTGATCTGGGCGTCGGTGTGGTCGTTGAGGCCGACCAGCTCGCGCAGGATCGGGATGGCGGCCATGACGCTGGAGTCGGGCCACTGGGCCCGCTGCGGGTGGGACTGCCAGGCCCGGATGATGACGGTGTTGTCGGGCAGCTGTACGCGGCCGGTGCCGTCGTCCAGGTACCAGGTGTCTCCGGTGCCCCAGGTCAGTTCGGTGGAGCTGCAGGGCTGCCAGCGGTCCGGGCCGCCCTTGACGTCGGAGGGGATGCCTACGAGGTAGGACTCGCCAGGGACGAACAGCTGCTGCCCGGCCCGGTTCATGAAGGAGGCTTGGCCGTTGGCTCCGCCTGCGAAGTCGGCTACGAGCTGGGCGGCGGGACCGTCGGCGACGATGACGGGGTCCTCGCCGGGTGTGATCTTTGCTGCGACCAGGGTCACCCTGCTGAGGCTGTTGCCCATCCATCCGGTGGCCGAGTGCAGTTCACCGACCGCGTCGTAGTAGCCCCACGCTTCGGTCTGCCTGCCGTACTCGCGGCTGGCGCCCATGAGGGCGGTCATCGGGAGCGGCGGCAACTTGGGGGCCTTGAGGACCTGGGCGGCGGCGGTGATCGTGCGCGCCCCCCGGCCGCCATGGGCGGGGATATTGACGGCGGTGTACTGCGGGTCGCGGCGCAGGCGGAAGCGCATGCTCACCTACCTCGGTTACTGGTCCAGCCAGGTGGCGGCGATGCCGACCAGGTAGGAGATCGACAGGGCGGCGGCAGGAAGGACGAACCACAGGCTGTTGCCGAGCAGCGCGGCGGCGGCGATGACGGGCACGACGGTGTAGATCGACAGGCACCAGGGGCACGTCGACAGGTACGTCACCTTGCTGTCGTTGCCGAAGCGGCGGATCACCCAGGCGCGGAGGCCGCCGGCGAGGAAGTCGGCGTTGATGAAGCGGGTGATGCGCAGGGTCGCGCCGAGTGCGAGCAGAAACTGAACGATGGTCACAGCCGTATGGTAAGGGTCTCTCGCGCATACTGACCATTACCAACGATTTTCGGAGGCCGACGTGGCATCGACATGGCCCAGCACCGCCGGCGAAGACATCGCCGTCGACCGCGAAGTGCGCGCCATCGAGCTGCGCGTCCAGCACGGGATGACGTACGGGGAGATCGCGACGGAACTCGGCTACGCCCAGGAGTCCGGTGCGCGGCGCGCGGTCGAGCGCGGCCTCGCTGCCCGTGTCGCCCAGCAGGGCGAGCTGCGCGACATCCTGATCGGCGTCCAGCTCGAGATCCTCGGCGAGGTCTTCACTGGGCTTCGGCCGAAGGTCCGCAACGGCGACGCCCGCGCAGCCGAGGTCATCCTCAAGGGCCTGGACCGGCACGCGAAGCTCTTCGGCCTGGACGCCCCGATTCAGCACAACGTCACCACTCCGATGGTGACGGCTGACCAGCTCATCGCGATCATCCAGCAGGCTGACGGCGACGGTGCTGACTCCTGAGGCTGAGGCCGCCTATCGGGCGATGACGGTGCAGCAGCGCATCACCCTAGCCCGGGCTGCACCGGATGAGCTGCGCCCGCACTTGGCCGTGCTCGAGCGGCGGATGTACGCCGAGCGGTCCCCGGCCTGCCTGGCTGAGATCGTCACCGGCGGCAAGGAGCTGCAGGCCCCGCACCTCGACCTGATCGACGGCGCTTTCCAGCGCATCGACGCTGGTGAGGCCGAACGCGTCGGACTATTCATGCCACCGCGGCACGGCAAAAGCCGACGCGTCAGGTGGGCGATCCTGTGGTACCTGATGCTGCACCCCGACCGCAGGATCATGCTCGCCTCGTACAGCGCCACCCTCGCTGAGACGCACGGCCGGTGGCTGCGCGACACCATCGAAGCCAACAGCGAGCTGTTGGGATTCGGGTTGCGGACCAGCAGCCACGCTGCCGGCCGCTGGGACATCGAGAACACCGAGGGCGGCTTGCTCGCCACCGGTGTCGGCGGTGCTGCAACCGGGCTCGGCGCGCACCTGTTCGTCATCGACGACCCCGTCAAGGGGATGCTCGAGGCCGAGTCGTTGGCCTATCAGTCGCAGACGTGGGGGTGGTGGACGGGCACGGCGCAGACCCGGCTCGAGCCGAACGGCGCGGTGGTCCTGGTGCAGACTCTGTGGTCGCCCGGAGACCTCGGCACCCGGGTGGTGGAGGAGGAACCGGATGAGTGGGAGATCGTCCGGCTGCCAGCGATCGCGCTGACCGATGACGAGTACCGGGCGCTCGACCTCGACCCTGAGCCGGACCCGCTCGGCCGCCAGCCTGGTGAGGCGCTCTGGCCGGAACGCTACCCGGCCAGTCGGCTGGCCAGGATCCGACGGGGCGTCGGCGAGAAGGTTTGGTGGGCCTTGTTCGGGCAGCGGCCTCGGCCGCCGAAGGGCACCCTCATCAGCCGGGACGCGATGCGGGCGCAGCGCACGACCAAGCCGGCCGCACCGCAGCGGGTCGGTGTTGCCGTGGACCCGTCCGGCGATGGCCGGGACACGGCCGGAATCGTGGCCGGCTACCTCGGTACGGACGGGCGCGCCTACATCACCCACGACCTGACTGAGGTGATGTCGACGGCCGAATGGTCTCGGCAGGTCTGCCTGGTGGCGCACGAGACCGGCGCTGACTTCGTGGTGGTCGAGACCAACTACGGCGGCGGCATGGCGACGTTCGCCGTCCGGACGGCGTGGCAGGCCCTGCTGGACGAGGGCGTGGTGAAGGGGTTGCCGCCGCGCATCGTCAAGGTCAACGCCAAGCGCGGCAAGTTGCTGCGGGCCGAACCGATCGCGCAGCAGTTCACCGAGGACAAGATCCGGCTGGTGGGCACGTTCGCGCAGTTGGAGCATGAGTGGTCCTCGTGGGTGCCTGGGGCGGCGTCGCCTGGCCGGATCGATGCGTCGGCCTATCTGGCGTACGAGCTGCTCCCGGTGCCGGGTTCGTCGGCTCTGATCAGCAATCCGGCGAAGACGCCGCCGCGGCCGGGGGGCCGGTCGTCTCTCACCCGGCCGCGCGAGGGGACGGGGCCACGGAGATAGCGTAAAGATTCTTGACATATACCTTACGCAAGTCAATAATCCTTACATGGCTACCGACTCTAGGTTTACCCGCACGTACGACTCCGCCCCTGAGGCGATCATGCACGTCGGCTCCACGCTCCAGGACTTCGTCACCGCGTCTGAGCTGGACGCCCTTATCGGCGGGACCCTGGCCCCGGCTGTGATCGCAGAGCGCTACTACGAGGACATGGCTATCGGCGAGCCCGACGGCGCACGGATCGCCACCGACGACGCCCAGACCCGGTCCGACCTGCTGGACTTCGTGCGTTACGAGATCTCCATCGCGATCGAGCAGCGCCGCGAGGACGCTGCTGAGGCCGCGCTCGCCGAGCTGCGCGAGCGGGACGCACGGACCGGCCAGCTCGTGGCCCAGGCCCTGCACTCCGGCGCCTCGAAGAGGGCCGTTGCCGAGGCTCTCGACATCAGCCGGCCGACGCTGGACAAGATGATCGCCGATCAGGCGGACCGGGCCCTGTTCGACGCTGCCCTCGAGCTGCTCACCAAGTACGGCCGCCCGCATGCTGACTCCCTGCAGCTGATGGAGCTGCTCGCGATCCGCAGCGTCCTGAAGCAGGCGCGGGGCATCCTCGCCGCGATGGCCCAGTTGGAGAGCTGGGACGCGTGGGGCCCGGAGCAGGTTGAGGTTCTCCGACGGGCGCAGGCTCGGGCGCAGGAGCTGACGGCACGGTAGATGTCGCCGCCGGGCCCGCTACTCGTAGTCGTTTCTCCACCCCTGCCGAGCGTCAGCGTGGGTCGCCCTTCGGGGCGAAAAACGAGAGGAAGCCCCTCAGGGCGTGCACCTCCATGCGATTGCGGAAGTCCGCCTCTAGGTGCGCGATGGCTGCCGGGGTCATCCCGATCGCCTGAAGGGTGTCGCGGAACGCCTCAAGGACGACTAGCAGTTGCTGGTCGTCGTCGTCGGTTTCGTTGTCGGGCTGCTGGGCGGCCAATCTGATGTCCTCCTTAGGTGGGACGTACCGCGGCCCCTCGCGACGGGGGATGCGCGAGGGGCCGGGAGCTGCGGGCGATGAAGCGCCGCCCGTCCAGGATGCTCCGGTTCGGGCTGCTCTGTCTGGCAGTTGTCGGGATTCGACTCACCGGTCGACGGGGTGGCACTGGTGGCCTTCGTCGGCCCACCAGCCGCAGTGCGGGCAGACGTAGGACGCGAGGGTGGAGCAGCGGAGCAGCAGTCTGCGGATCATGGCGATCCCCTTCCGGGGTCAGAGGGCGATGTGGGCCAGGGTGAGCAGGAGCAGCACGAGCACCGTCGCGGCGAGGCAGCCGAGTTGCGCCCCGGTGGGCGGAGGTGGCCCGGTGATCTGCTCGCCGTCGGGGATGTGGCCGCCGTGCATCCGGTCGCGGTGCTCAGCGCGCTCTGCCTCGACCGCGCGCCGGGTGGGCACGGTGGGTGAGGTCGTGCGGCAGACAGCGCAGCGGTAGCGGTACCGCATCGGGGTGCTCCGTTCGGCGGGTAGGGCGGTAGGTAGGCGGCCGGGTAGGCGGCCTCTGAGCTGGGATTCCTACCGCCTCAGGAGGGGGCCGTGGGCGGGGTCGAGAGCGGGGGGAGGGGCGCGCTCTGCGGGCCCCCGGACGGGGCCGCGGCGGGGGCCTCGCCGAGGCCTGGCGGGAGGGCCGAGAGCCGCACCCCGCGGCGGTTGCGGGAGCGGCCTCCGGGGAGCCTGATCTTGAGCTGCTCCGCGACCGGGATGCCGCCCTCCGCGAGGACGTCCAGGAGGTCTGTCCGGGAGACCCCCGGCAGGGCGGTGAGGAGGTCGTCCAGGTGGACGCCGAGCCACCCGTGCTCAGCCGCGATCTGCCGCACCAGCGCGGCCACTTCCTCGACCGTGAACGGCTCGCCTTCGGGCTCCTCCGGCAGCGGCTCGGCCCCGGCCGCCGGGCCGGCCACGCGGGCGGCCGGCGCGTAGTAGATCGCGCCGCCGACCCAAAGTGCCACCGCCGCGGGCGCGAGGAACGGCGTGACGTGCAGATCGAGGTAGGCAGCGACGTATACGCCGAGGCCGACGCCACCGGCCTGGTGCAGGCCGGTGCGCCAGCCGGAGCCGGTGAGCCACCGCCAGCCGATGCACCACATCACCCGGGACCCGGCGGCCAGCATCCTGCCCGTGGCCCGGCCGGGCAGGTAGGGGCGCAGCGTCGGCATGGCGAGCACCCGCTGCGCCACCGGCTCGACCTCGAGCGTCGGCGTCTCCTGCTCGGTGTCGATCACACCGCCCCCAGGACCTGCACCAGGGCGGACGCCAGGGCGGCTGAGGCCAGGCCCCAGATGCCTCCGGCTGCGGCGTACACGGTGGCTGCGCAGATGCCGAGCAGTGCGGCTACCCCGGGCTTCAGCTTCGCGCCGTAGATGATGGCGGTGATGCAGACGGCGACCGCGCCGGCCCCGACGTTGCCGCCGATCCCCGACCGGACCGCGTCAGTCAGGCCGCCGGAGAGCGAGGCTGGTGCGGACCAGATTCCCACCGCGGTGGCGTAGAGGGTCCCGGCGACCAGTCCGACGAACGCCGCCTGGTGCTGGTTGAACTTGATGCGGTGCCGGGCGCGGACCCCCAGGACCAGGATCACGGTGACAGCCAGGGCTGCGCCGCTGGCGCCGAGAGAGCCGAGGATCTGGCCGGAGTGGATGCCGGCCGGTGCGAGTGCTGTGGTGGACACGGTGTCCCTCCGTCAGGAGTTGGGGGCGTAGAGGCCCAGGGCGAGAAAGGCGGAGGCGAGGGGGATGCGGCAGACCCAGGCCAGGGGCGCCCAGGCGTGCCGGGTCCGCTGGTCGACGGCGGCGCCGATGGCGATGCAGATGCCGACGCCGAGGATCACCCCGGCGGTGGTCGACTGGGTCTGCTGGGCGCAGCTGGCGATGAGGGTATGGATGGCGGGGACCAGGCCGATGCCCCATCCAGCGGCGGCTGCGGTCCCGTTGTAGACGAGGATGGCGAAGCGGCGCCGCTGGGTGGAGTGGGCGCTGAGCATCTCGCGCGGGGAGCGGCGGCTCCGGGCCTCGGGCTCATCCCAGTCCTCGGCCTCGGCGTCTTCCTGGTCGTCCGGTTCCTCCTCGTCCTCGGCGAGCAGCTGCTCCTCTTCGGCCTCGGCGGGCTCCGGCTCGGGATCGGGCTCAGCGGGGGCCTCGGGCTTGCCCAGCTCGATGCCCTCCCCGGTGCGCCAGTCGGGCAGGCGCTGGTGCGGGGGAGCAGCAGGAGCGGGCGCAGGCGCAGCGGCCTCCGTGTAGAGGCGGTCCCACCAGTCCGTGGGGGCGCTCACAGCAGGTCCCAGAGGAGCGAGCCGAGGACGGTGAAGAATCCGGCGGCAACCCAGACGATCAGGCAGAGGTGGGCCGCCCGGGCGGCGGAGCTGGGGCGGTGGACATCGGTCATGCGGAACGAGGTCGTGGCAGCGGCGGACGCGAGCAGCGCGAGCACCAGCAGCCACGCCCACATCAGGGCGTGCAGCATTGCGGGTGCTCCTCAGATCGCTGCGGGGAAGGTGGCGAGGTGCTGCTCGTGCAGCTCGACTTCCTTCCGGAGGGTGCCGCGGATGGTCCCGTCGCTGGGCACGACCAGGCCGGCTGCGGCGATGGCGGCGCCCATGGCCTTGGTACCGGGCCGCTTGCCCGTGGCGTAGAGCTTGCGAATCACGGCGCAGCGGGGGTCCGAGTAGGCGATGGCCGGGGCCGCGATGGCGGGCGCGGCGGCCGGCGGCGGGGGGAACGCGGGCAACTGGTGCACGGGGGCGGTGACGGGCGCTGCCGGGGCGACAACGGGGGTTGTCGGCAGCTCTGCCTCACCATCGGTGGCCTGCGTCTGCGGGACAGCGGCGGGCGTCAGCGTGCTGGCCCGGGTGAGCAGCCGGAAGACCTGGTTCATCAACGCGCCGAAGGCGAGCAGCGACGCCACTGGGGGGATCGCGGCCACCACGTAGTCCAGGGGCCGGGCGCTGTTGCCGACCCCGGCAACGTTCAGCGTGATCGAGGCACCAGCGCCGGACACGGTGATGCAGATCGCCCACCAGTCGATGCGGCGACGCAGCGCGGCCAGGAGCACGAGCAACTCACCGGCGAGGTAGAAGAGATCGAGTGTGGCTGGCCAAGCCCAGCTGCGCGCGGTGTCGTCGGCCAGGCCGTAGGTGACATCGACGTCGTGCAGGTGGGCGTAGCTGAGCCAGAGGGACACGCCGGTGAGGATGAGGATGATCGTGGCGGCGAGTCCGCCGAGCCACCAGATGACGGGCGTGGTGACGGGCGTCGGATGGGTGTTGACGTGCGGCTGGGTACGGTCACCAGCCACGTGATCGCTAGGATCTGTGGCAGCCATGGAGGTAGGTCTCCTGTGGTTAGGCCCCGTCGCGAGATGCCAGTCTCAGCGACGGGGCCGTTCTGTTTTCGATTGTGGGACGCCCCGGCCAGGTGCGGGAGGGACGTGTTCGCAGATCCTACCCTACGCCCCGTCAGCGTGTCTGCGACGCCCCGTCAACGGGTGGTTTCGGCCCTCGCAGGATGCGTACCGCGTCGGTCCCCCAGCGGTAGGTACGGATGAACACGTACAGCGTCCCGGGCGGATGGATGTGGACCTGGTAGGCGGTGTACTGGGGGGTCCGGAAGCGCCCTCGAGCGACCGCGTAGCACCAGGCGCCGTGCGCGTAGATCCAGAGCAGCGGCTCGCGGCCGTGGGGGTAGACCAGGACCTCGGGCCGGGGGCCGTGCTCGGGGCGCCAGGGTGGGACCTCGATGGCCTCGCCGGAGGTAGGGGGTTTTTGGGGCGACATATTCGAATGCTAGTTCGAAGAGTGTGCCCCGGCCACCCGCCCTACCCGCCCCACCTGCGCAGCAGCCAGCCCAGCAGGCCCTTACGCGGGGCCGAGTCCTCGCGCCAGGCGAACGGATTGCCCTCGTCCTCCGGCAGTTGGACAGCGAGGCTGCGCCCCACCTCGTCCTCAGCCACTGTCCCCTCCGGTCTGCGCCGCGACGATCACCCGGGCTGCCTCGTGGTCGGTCGCGTGGCCGTTGTTGGACGCCCACTCGGCGACGTCCATCGGCCACCGGATGTCGCCGTACCCGATGACCACCACGTCGCCGTCCTGCTGCACGGTGTGCACCTGGTCGTCCGGGCGGGTGCCCTCCTCGACCACGAGCGCGGCGCCCTGTTCGCTGAGGCACTGCATGCGGATCTTGCTCACTGGGCGGTCCTCTCGATGGTGAACTCCCCTGCCGGGCGGCCCATGCCGACGATGATGGCGCCGCTGGTCAGCTCCGCGTCGATGCTGACCTCGATCTCGCGGGAGCCGAGGAAGTTGCGGGCGTAGCCGCCGATCAGCTCGGCGAGGTGGTCGCCGTCGTGGGCGTGGACGGTAAGCGGGAGCGGCGCCTCGGTGCCGTTCTTGCCGCCGCGGGCGCCGATGCGCGCAAAGACAACCCGGTACTCGGTCGTGGCCTTGGCGGCCTGGACAGCAGTGAGCGCGGCCCGCAGGCGCGGAAGGTTGTCCGCGTACGTCTCCGGATCCGCCTCCGCCTCGGCGATGCGGTCGAGGAGCAGCTGCTCCTCGCCGTCGACCAGGTGCGCGAGCACCGGTGCGATCCGGCAGGACAGGCCGGCCTCGGCAGCGAGCCGGTCCGCCACCTGGATCTGGGCCAGGAGCTGAGGGTGCCGGTGGGTACCGGGCTCCTGGCGCTCCGTGTCGAGGTCCTGGGCGAGATCGTCGTACGTGGCGGCAGCGGCGCGAAGCAGGGCGATCCGCTCGAACTGGTCGGTGTCGACCGAGGAGTGGACGGTGTAGACGTGCTTCGCGGCGTCGCGTACGGCGTAGAACACCTCCCGCCATGTCAGGTCGGTGACGGTAGCGAGCCGCTCGACCTGCCACTCGGGGACGGTGTAGACCTCGAGCGGCTCGAAGATCACCCGCTTGGAGAGGATGCCCAGCGCTGCGTAGGCGTCGTGAGTGGTCGTCCGCACCTGCTCGAGCAGAGCCGGGCGGTCCGCTTCCGGGGTGACCTTCATGAGCAAGGTGCCGAGCTGGATATGGCGTTCCATCAGGACCTGGACCATGTTGACCAGGGAGCCAATGGCGCACATGGACTCGAGCCGGATCTCGTCCGCTGCCGCGACCCATGCCTGCTGGATGGTGATCGGGAGGTCGCCCCACTGGGGCATGGGCTCGCCGAGGAAGTTGAGGCCACCGGTGCTGCGCCCGTAGGCGGCGTACGCGGCCTGGGCGGGGGTCTCTTCGATGGTCATGTCAGCCCTCGGCAGTCGGGTCGTAGGCGGTGAGCAGCTCGAACGGGGAGATCACGTAGCTGGTGGCCTCGCCCGGCTCGTCGGACAGGAAGGTGTACAGCTCGGATTCCGCCCTGACCGGATCGGTGCCAGCCTCCTCATCCACCGGGACCCAGCGGAGGATGCGCTCCTCGAGGTCGACGTGCGCGGCAACGTCGTCCTCGCAGTGCTCCTGCGCGGCCGTCAGCGTGGTGTAGACGCCGAGGGTCATGCTGTCGAACTGGGCCCGGTAGGCCAGCTTGGTGCCCAGCTGCTCCGTGAGCCACTGCACCGCGGGGAGCAGCTGCTCGCCGAGTTCCATCGGGACCAGCCGCGGCGCGCCGTTGGGCGCGAGTAGGCCGCGGATGTTCTGGGCGTCGGTGTCCAGCGCGACCAAGCGGGCGCGGCGGTCCTCGATGCGCTCGCCCTCGACGATCAGGCGGGAGATGAGGTGTCCGGCTCGCTCGCCTGCCCACCCGGCGAGGTTGCTGCAGAACAGGTCCTCGTTACCTCCGGCGTGGTGGTCGTGGTCGCGGCGCTGGGCGACGGTGGTGGCGATGTCGGCCACGGTCCGGTCGCTGGCCGGCGGGACGTCGCCGATCAACTCGCGCAGGGCGGCGAGGGTCTCGGGGTGAAGTGGGCTGATGGTCATGCTGCTCCTTGGGCGGAGGGCCGGGGCCGCGCTCACCGGCGCGGCCCCGGCCGGTAGGTCAGATCGCGGGGAAGTGGAAGACGGTGGCGTCGTCGGGCACGGGCAGCCCGTAGTGCTCGTCCTCGCGCGGCGCCCACAGCGAGACGGTCAGCGGCCCGGAGTACGAGTGCGAGGTGCGGGTTTCGTCGGCCAGCTGGGTAGCGAACGCGGCGGGGTCGGCCGGCGCTTCGTGGCGGGCACCGTAGGAGGCGCGCCACGTCTCGCCCGGGAAGGCAGCGCGGGGGTGCTCAACGGCGTACACGATCTCGAGCGCGGCCGAGCCGTCGGCGGCCTCCTGCTCGGGGCGCTCGAGACCGGCCTTCTCGTCGTAGTTGATCTCATCCATGGGTGTGCTCCTCAGGAGTCAGAACAGCGCTTGTTGTGTGGAGCGTTGCGGGCCCTGCACCAGGTCGGTGGGCGGGCAGCGGCAGAGGCGTTCGGGGCAGTCGCAGAACTGACACCGGTCGCAGACGTCGCCGCCGCAGACCTCGCAGGGCAGGTGACCGAGGCAGCCCGGAATGCCGCAGTAGCAGCGGAGCATCGGTCAGTCCGCAGGCGGCGTGGGGATCTTGGCGAGCGGCGAGCGGCTGCCCTTCGGCGTGGCCAGGACGGCAGCCCAGTCCACTTCGGCACGGGTGAGCAGCGCGTCCACGTCGGCGGTGCGGTACAGGGAGACGTCGAGGATCTGCTTCCACTCGGCCTTGACCTCGCGGACCTCGGTCGGCGTGATCCAGCCGAGGCGCACTGTGTGGTCGAAGTCGGTGCGGCGCAGGCCGATCCGCTGGGCGGCCTGGTCGGGCCCGAGCAGTGCGTCCTCGGCAGCGAGCTGTGCAAGGTCGGGCAGAGCGGCCAGGCGGGGGACCTCGCGGAGGTCGAATAGCAGCGCGTCGTAGTGGCCTACGCCCACGCTGGCGAGCAGGCCGCGGCGGTGCAGACCCCGGACGACATCGCCGCGGACTTCGAATCCCGATGCGGCGGTGAGCCGGTGCCCGAACACCGTGCTCGCGACGGGCTCCTCGGTGCCGGTGGCCAGCACGACCACGGTGTCCCAGTTCGCGGTCAGGGTGTCGACGGCGCTGGCGGACCAGCTGGTGCCGGCGTCGGGTGCGGGGATGGCGCCGAGGGTGAAGGCGCGGTCGATCTGCCAGGTCGGGTGGCCCTGGCGGCCGAGGCGGCCGTAGAGCTGGGCTTTGGTGTAGGTGGTCAGGCGGGGCATGGCTGCCTTTCAGTCGGTGGGCGGGGTGCTGATCCAGTGCCGGTGAACAGCGTGGGTGTCGGCGTCGCGGGCGGTCCGGGACCGGTAGCCGTGGACGGTGGTCAGGCCGGGGGTGTGGACTGCGAGGCCGTAGAGGTCGGGGCTGTTGTGGTGCGCGAGAGCGTCGTCCGGCCAGCTGTCCCACCGGTCGGCGCCGGCGCCCCACTGCTCGATGTGAGTCCACTCGGTGTCGAGCAGCTGGTCGATCCAGCTCCGGCCCTCGGGCATCAGGCCGTCCGGACTCTCACCGGGCAGGCCGGGGAGGAGTGTCGCCAAGTGGTTGGCGAGGTACA
Source organism: Streptacidiphilus alkalitolerans (assembly GCF_042511045.1). NCBI lineage: Bacteria > Bacillati > Actinomycetota > Actinomycetes > Kitasatosporales > Streptomycetaceae > Streptacidiphilus > Streptacidiphilus alkalitolerans. Next base: position 371,178 of record NZ_JBHEZX010000005.1, on the reverse strand, counting down.
GCTCGGACGGGGTGTCCATGCGAGCGGGCTCCAAGGTGGTGGCGGGCGGTACTGAGTGCCGGTGCCCGGGGTCGAACCGGGGTGCGCGGAGGGGGATGTCCGCTGCTCTGCCGCTGAGCTACACCGGCGGTGGCTGCCGCCCCGGGGGGACGCGGGGCGGCAGCCGGTCAGGTGGTCGCGAGGTCGTCGCGGATCAGGTCCGCAGCCGAGCCGGTCAGGGTGGACTTCGCGTTGGGCCACTCGGCTATGGCGACGACGTTGGCGTAGCCGTACTGCTGACATAGCTCGGTCACCCGGACTGCAACCTCGCTGGGCGGGATGGCGAGTTCGTCGGCGAGGTCCTGCACGGTGATGGTCGGGGTGCTCATGTTGGTGGCCCTTCCGGTGGGCGGTTACCAGGCGTTGGTGTCGGGGTCTTCGTTGGCGCGGCGGATGCCGCTGAGCAGGTGGTCCAGGTCGCGGTCGGGCAGGTCTCGAATAGCGGTGTCAAGCTGGTCAGCGGTGGCCAGTTGGGCCTGAATACGGACGAGGCGGCGGCGCTGGTAGTGGTCGTAGGCCAGAACCGGCGCCAGGGCGGCCACGCAGAGGACCAGCAGCAGGACCCAGTTAGGCATCGCTGGCCAGCGCAGCATCGGCCATGCACCGCAGCTCGTACGCGATCACGGCGGCCATCGAGCAGGCGGTGCAGTCCTCGGTGGTGTGATCGGTGTGCTGCTTGCTGCTGGCGATCTCGGCCGCCTCGTTGAGGAGCTGCGCCCGGGCGGCGCCGGTCGGGCCTTCGCCCTTGAGCGCGGCGCGGAGCGCGTCCACCGCCGGGGTGGGGAGGTACGTCTCGCCCTCGCCGGGGCGGATGAACAGCATGGTGCCGCGCCGGCCGCGGGGCGGTGCGGCGTACAGGCGGTCGCCCGCGTCGTCGGTGTGCAGCAGCTCGTCCTCGCGAGTTGCGGCGCGGGCAGCGATGCGGGCCGCCTCGTAGCCGGTGGCCATCTGCTGCGCCAGCTCCATCAGCCGGGCGCTGGGCTGCGCCGGCCAGGAGGCCTCGCGGTCGGCCAGGGCCGCGATGTTCTTCCACTCGCGGACCAGCTCGAAGACCTGGGCGTCGTCGGCGGTGGCCGACCGGCGGGACGCGGTGACCCGGTCCCGGACCGCCCGCAGGTGGTTCGCGGCGCCGGCGCCGCCCTGGGCGAGCTTGCCGCTGATGGTCCTGCGGATGCGGATGCACAGCCGCTCGTACAAGCCGCGGGCCTGGGCCAGTTCCTCGGAGGTGAGGTAGTCCTCGGGTGCGGTGGAGATCACGGCGGTCTGCATGGTCAGCCCTCGTCCGAAGCGATGCGGTGGAGCTTGGCGATGTTGCCGTCGCGGACCATCTGGAGGGCTGCGGCGTAGCCGGGGAACCCGAGCGCCAGGCGACCCGCGTTGACGGCGTCGGCGACACCGAAGAGGTTGAGCAGGGATGCGGGGAATCCTGACGGCGGCCATCCGCCGTCCAGGCCCGCGTGGAAGAGGGTGTGGGCGGCTTCGTCGGTGGTGGGCTCCGCCTTGTGGTCGACGGTCGGCTCGACGGTGGTGGAGAGCGTGGCGTGGGCAGCGGCCATGGTGGCGAGCACCAGGGCGTCGTCGACCTCAGTGCCGCGGTCGAGGGTGGCGAGCAGCTGCTCGGCCTTGCGGTAGTGCTCGGGGCCGGTGGCCATGGGTTAGTTCCTGTCGTGTTCGAGGGTGGCGTGGTGTGCGGAGCAGCAGCCGCGGATGGGCGCCGGGGTGGGTCGGCCGCAGTACAGGCAGCGGGCTTCGGGGGCGCAGGGGGAGAGCAGGGTGTCGGGGGCGATGAGGTTGATCCGGGTGTCGCGGCCGATGGTGCCGGGGCCGTAGCCGGTGGTGACGCCCCAGAGCGCGGCCTCGAAGGCGGCCTGAAGGGTGGGGCCGGCGTCGGCGAGGTGCTGGGGGGTGGTGGCGGTGACGATGACGCCGCACGCGGTGTAGGTGAACTGCAGGGTGTTAGGCCGGCTGATGTCGGCGAGGGCGCTGGCGATGATCGGGGCGGCCTCGCAGGTGACGGCTGCGAGGGCTGCGCGGTGGCGGACGTCGGGCACGGTTCCCCCTGGCTGGTCGGTGGTGGGGGCCGCCCGGTTGGTGGGCCGGGCGGCGGCGGGCGGCTACTTGGCGGTGCGGTTGAGGCAGCGCTTGCAGGTGACGGCCTCGGTGGTGGGGGCCAGGTAGTGGAGGCGGGCGACGGCGGTGCCGGTAGTGCAGCAGGCGGGGACGTTGGTGCGGAGCCGCTTGTTGTAGCGGCCGGGGGCGTGGACGGTTGCAGTGTGGGTCCGGAGGTTCTGCGGGGCGTCAACGACCGTGGTGGCGATGGTGGTTGTGGTCTCGCTCATGAGTTCCTCCGGTGCTTCCGACTGCCAACTTTGTTTGCACTTTTAGTGTGGACCCATGCGGCTCATGATCGCAACATAGTTGGCACTTTTCCTTTGGAGGCGACTGCCTAGTCCGTTGGCACTACGCCGTGAGACCATGCAGACCATGACGCCCAAGCCCCCACCCGACGAGCAGGCCGCGTGGCTGCGCCGGCTGGACAAAGCCGCCGACGCCCGAGCCCGTGCCGACCGGGTGATGGAAGAGCTGATCGCCGACGCCCGGGCCGCTGGCGTACCGCTGATGGCCATCGCCCGGCACGTGCCGTACAGCCGGGAGTGGGCCCGCCGGATCGCCGACCGGATCGACGCCGAACGGAAGGCCGCGGCGCCCGACGCCTGACCCGTCACCGTCCTGTCAGCGGCCCGTCACCACCCCGGTGGCGGGCCGCTGACGTACGTCATGGGCCGTCAGTGCCCGCCTGCGCTTCCTCGGCCTCGAGCTGCTCCCGGCCGATCCGCACGAGGCCCTCGATCGCGGCCTGCGCGACGTCGGTTAGGTCGCCCTGGCCGTGGACGCGGACCGGCTGGCCGTCGACCTCGACCACCTCGCACCTGTCTGCAGCGGCCTGCTCGGCTGCGGCTTCCTCCTGATCGAGGCCGACCTGCACCAAGGCCCGGATGTCGGGGAGGGTCCGGTTGACGTAGCCCGTGAAGGCGGTGGATGCGTACTCGCTGCCGGGATACAGCAGCGCCGGGATGCGGCCTTCGTCCGGGATCGGGGTGCTCAGCTCGGCGTCGTGCGTGGGGACCGGGACGAACCGGACGTCCACGGGGCCAGCGGCTTCCCGCTGGAGCGTCTGGGCGGTCTCGATCATCTCGCCCACCAGGCCGGGCCGGAGGCGCCTGCGGCGAGGCAGCGGCGGCAGCGGTGCGACGTCCTCGAGGAACTGGGCGGCCAGGCGCAGCGTCGCCGCGGTGAGGGAGTCCACCGGGGGGACGTCGGTGCCGTTGGGGTCGAGCCAGTCGGCGTGCGCGCGGAGGATGCTGATGGCGTCAGCGGGCGTCGCGGTAGGCGTCAGACGCTGTGCCCAGCCCTGGGCCTCGGAGGCTGCGAGCTGCGCTGACGCGGTGTCGACGGGCGTCTGCTGGTCGTCAGCGCAGGGGCGGCAGAACGGCTGCGCGGCAAAGTTCCTGTACACCGCCGGGCGGGCGCCGCAGGTGCAGCAGCGGGGCTTGAGCGCGACGGCGTTGCGCAGCAGCTCAGCCACCTCGGGGGTGCCGGAGTCCGTGAGGTAGGTCGCCAGGGTGGCGCCGCGCTGGAGGGCGGCGGCCAGGTCGGCCATGGTGAACCCGGCTGCGACCAGGCCGGCCACCTGCTGCTCGAGCACGGGGTCGGCGGCGGACTCGGCCGGGCGGTGGCCGGTCCAGTCGCCCGGGTGCGGTGTGTCGACCACGTCGACCAGGAGCCGGCCCTGCTGCTCCCCCTCCGAGTGGACTACTCCGGGGGTCGTGGGCTGTGAGTCGTCCATCAGGTGGGGTCTCCTTCGGTGAGGCGCTGGTCCTTGCCGGGCGGGCGGAGCTGGACTCCGGCGGCGGTGAGGCGCTGGTGGATGCAGCCGTACGAGCGGCGGGTCAGCTGCATGAGCTGGCGGATCGAGGCGCCGGCTTCATACCGGCGCTTGAGGTCAGCGAGCATCCGTTCGCGGTCGGCGCCGATGGGACGCGCGCGGTGTTCGCGCTGGCCGGTCACGCGGGCTGCTCGGTGGCGGCGGGCTGGGCGTAGCCGGTGGCGGGCGCGTCCTGGGCGTAGCCGACGATGACGGCGCCGTCGCGCCCGTTGAGGTACACCGGCCCGGCGCCGGCCTGCCCGGCGCGGGCGTTCTCGACCAGCTGCATCGTCTCGGCGACGGCGCTGGGCTCGGCCGGGCCGGGGACGGTCCACTCGTGGTGGTCGACGGTGCGCTTGCTGTAGGTGGCGGTCATGAGGTTCTCCGGGGTGACGAGGTGGAGGGGGATCACGGGCGCGAAGGCGGCCGTGCGGTACGGGGTGGGGTGGGTGCCCGGGACGCTGGACCGGGCGCCGGCCGGAACGGGGACCGCGGTCACCCCTCGGCCTTGCAGACCTGGCAGGTGAACTTCGGCGGCGGGGTGTCCCAGCACGACCGGCATGCCGGGCCCTTGAGCAGCTGCTCGGGGGTGAGTCCGAGGACCTGGGCAAACGCCACCAGCTGGTCGACCGTGACGCGCTGGTGCCCGTTCTCGATGTTGCTGAGGTTCGCGGGGCTCATCGGTAGACCGCGTGCTGCCATGGACGCAGACAGGGTGCTGCCGCTCAGGCCGTGCCAGCGGCGCCAAGCAGCGATGTTCTGGCCGACAGCGATGGATACGTTGCGCGCGGCCAGCTGGCGGCCCGTCACGATGTCGCCTCCGGCACGAACTCGATCGGCCGCCACCGGCGGACAGCCACGGTGCGCAGCTCCATCGCGGTGGCCGTCACCGGGTCCTCACGGAACGGCGGCACCGCCGATCCGTGGACCGCGACGGCGTAGTACACGGACCAGACGACGCCCTCGAGGCGGAACACGAGCTGGTGCTTCTCGTGCAGGCGGCCGGTGCTGACGATCCGGTCCATGATGACCATGCCCTTGGGCAGGTTGTTGGGCATGCCGAGGGCCTCGAGCTCGGCGATGGTGAACTGGCGAGTCCTCCGCATTGCGGGTGCTCCTGGGGTCGGTGTGGCGTACGGGCTGTGTGGGGCCGTGCGGGCCGATCTCCGGGTCCGGCAGGGGCGGGGCCGCTCGCGGGGGCGCTGGCCCCGTGGCGGCCCCTTTGGGCGGCCTGGATCGGCTGCTAGTCCTGGGCTTCGAGTTGGTCGGCGAGCAGGTTCATCCCGACTCGTGCGGCGGTGATGCTGGCGTGCGCCTCGGCAGTAACTGCGCCTCGGCTGATCTGGGCGAGGACGTCCGCGTGGAAGCGGAGGACGTCGGGTGCTGACCGGCGGCGAATCGCGATGGGCTTACTGGTGCCCGGTTCGTAGAACGGCGGGAGCGCGCACTCGGTGAGGCATTTGTCGCAGTGCCGATCGAGGCATCCGCAGTACGGGCAGCGGCTGCTCGGGCTCGTGGGCTCGGCCGGGGGGATGATCTCGACTGTGTCCCAACTCTGGACCCCGTCGCTGTGCTTGGCGTCGGGGCTGTGGCCTCCCTTGCAGCGGTGGACCCCGTGCTCGTCGTGCCAGGACGCCGAGACGCAGGCAGCCGGCAGAGCCTCGATGGGAGCCCGGGCGGAGGCGACAGCGGCCCACATGAGCGCCATCAGCCGGGCCTCCTTGGCCTTCGCCGTGGACTGTTCGGCCCGCCGCTGCCAGCGCTCGGTCTGCTGGGCCTCCTGTTCCGAGTCCAGGCCGGAGGCGCGGCTCTGGGCTTGGGTACGGCTGTGCCGGGCCTCTCGCAGGTTGAGGTCGGCGTGCTGCGCCCATTCGGCGGCGAGGGCGGCGGACTGCTGAGGGCTGGTCATGAGTCGGCTCCGGTCTTCTCGGCGTTCTGGGCCATCCAGGACTCGACGGTCTTGCGGCCTGCGGCGTGGACCAGTTCGGCGAGGCTGGCGGGCTCGGACGCGGGGAGCAGGTTGGCGATCTCGGTCCACATGAGGGCTGTCTGCCGTGCCTCGATGTAGGCGCCGATCTCGGTGTCGGTCTTGTACCGGAACTGCTCCTGGTCTCGCCGGGCGCCGACCATGCCCTCGAGGTTGGCGGCCTGTGCACGGTGCTGGATTGCGGCTTGCAGGTGGGCGGTGGCTTCGGTGGCCCACTGGAGTGCAACAGCGGTGGCTTCCTGTCGGGTGGTCATGCTGCGGCTCCGGTGCGTTGGGCGTGGTGGAGGGCGTGGGCGGTGGCGATGAGCGGCGTCGTGGTGCTGGCCAAGGCGGTGTAGTTCAGGCCCGACTTCGCGAAGCAGTCGGGGCCGATACCGACCAGGCGCCAGCGGTCGGAGCGCAGGGAGCGCCCGCAGTCGAAGCACCTGGTCGTGAACTCGGCGTAGCGGGCGGCGCAGCCGGCGGGGTCCTGCTGGATCGCGGTGTCGACCTGCTCCCAGAAGGTGCGGCGGCTGGCGACGACGCCGTCGAACCAGGTCTTCCGCTGGGCCGGGTCGGCGGGCATGTCGCGCTTGTACGGCTGCGGCCCGTACCGGGCCTTCGGCGGCCACGGGGCGACGGTGCGGTCGCCCTTGTCGTCGTAGGTGACGTGCCAGTACGTCATCGTCGGGGCATCGGTGGTGGTGGGGTCGGGGACGGCGTAGTACCCGGCGGGCAGGTGCGTCTGCTCCATGGGTCACTCCTGTTCGGTCGAGGGGGCGGCGTCTGGCCGGATGGCTTGCCGGAAGCCGGCGGGCATGAGGGTCCGCGGCTGTGCTCCGGAGTCGCCCTTGATGCAGGGCGGGCAGATGCCGTTGTCGGCGAGGCGGCGCTCGGTGGTGCCGCACGTCGCGCAGGGCTTCTGGTTGGCGAGCGGCAGGGCAGGACGCTGCCGGTAGGCGAGGTCTTCGATGCGGCTGCGGAGCACCTCGCGGTAGCTGCGGATGCCGCCCGGGTCCTTCGTCAGTTCGGCGGCGAGGGCGGCGTCCAGCTCCCAATGCCGTTCGGCAGCGCGGGCGATCAGGTTCGGTGCGTACGCCTTGGCAGTGACGCGGCCGAGCGTCCAGGGCTGCGGGAGCTGTTCGAGGAACTCGATGGCTTGCTCGGTGGGGTCCTCGCCTCCTCCTCCGCCTTCGGCCGGGGTGCTCGGCTGGACGACGGCGGGATCCGGCGGCGGCGGGGAGGAGGAGGGGGGAGGGGAAAGGGCAGGGGAAAGGGCAGGGGCCACGCGCGCATGCGCCTCTGCGCGCACGTGCGTAGAGGGTTGGGCAGGGGGTTCCCCAGGGGTATCGGCAGGGGCAGTGTCAGGGGTATCGGCAACCCCTGCCGAACCCTTGGGGAAGGGTTGCCGAGGGGTATCGCCAGGGGTTGCCGAAGGGTTGGGCGAGGCTTGCTCAGGCCATGCCGAAGGGGCTGCAGAAGGGTTCGGCAGGGGTACCGCGATGGTCCGGCACAGGACCTCGATGTGCTCCTGAACCTGCGCCCGGACCGAGGGCCCTTTCGGGCCGGCCGCGTCGCTCAGTTCCTCGAGCGGGATCCGCGGCATCTCGGCGAGCAGGGCCCGGCGCAGCTTGTGTGAGCTGATCTCCTGCGCTCCCGACACGGCGGCACCCATCACGCGCGGCATCCGGTACACGCCGTCGTTGCGGATGAAGCTACGGATCAGCAGCTCCTCCGTGTCGGCGTCCATCACGATGAACCGCCGCTGCTCGAGGACGTCCAGTCGCTGCTGCAGGAGGTCGACCGTCAAGCCCTTCGCCTTCCTGGCCCACCTCTTCAACGTGAGCGGCAGCAGCCCGGCATGGTTGAGGTTCGGCTGCGACAACAGGAAGGCGTACAGCCGCTGTTCGCCCTCACCCAGAAGGTCGGTGAAGTCGGCGTCATCCCAGATGCTGGAGAGGATCAGACCGTGGCGGCGTGCCATGCAGGGCTCATCTCGGGGTGTTCGTGGTGAGTAAGAGGGGCGCGGCGGCCCGGGGCCGGGGAGGTGTCCCGGGCCGCCGCAGGTCGAGCAGCTACGCCGGAGAGCCGTTCATGATGGGCTCGGTGATGCTCTCGGCCAGGGCCGCCACGACATCGCCGAACGCCGCCTTGACGGCCTCTTCCGGCTTCTCGAGGCGGTACGCCAACCGCAGCTCGCCGTCGCCGATCCGGTACTGGAACCGGGCCTTGACGCGGTACCGCTGGGCCCCCTCGAAGGGCTGCACACCGATCCAGAAGTGCGCGGGGATGTCGAGCTTCCCCTTCTGGCCGGCCTTGCCCTGGGTGGTCTCGGTGTAGGTCAGCTGCCTCTGGCCGTCCGCCAGTCGGACCCCGGACAGGAACTCGACCTTGGTACTGGCCTCGAGACTCTGGGCGACCTCGAGCATCTGCGCGGCGGAGGGCGCCTTGATGTCGTCCTCGTCCATCACGATCACGCCGAGGTTGTCCTCGATGTGCTGGGCGAAGGTCTCCTGCGCGATGAGCTTGCCGTCGTACTTGAGCCAGGTCGCCCAGTCAGTGGTCTGGCGCAGCTCGAGCACGAGCCGGTGCTGACCCCACCGTGCGGCGTCCTGCTGGTGAGCGTCCAGGACAGCGGTGACCTTGAGCTGCTGGACGTCGGCGTACAGGTCGCTGCCCTGATCGTTGTGCTTGGCGTAGTAGGCGACGAAGGACTCGGCGTCCCACACGCGGGTCGTGCCAGCCTTACGCTTCGGCAGGTCGCGGTAGGCGTCGCCGGTGAGGTCGAGGGTGGTCGGCTCGCCGCGGCTGTTGCGGACGGCGTAGACCTCGCCGATCTCGAGCTTGACGGGCTGCACCGAGTCGCGGGCGGTGTCGACGATGACCTGCACGTCGCCGCCGGTGGCAGCCAGTTCGACGGGGGCCGGGTTGTAGCTGTGCATCAGACGTTCCTCAGTTCGGTGCTCTGGGAGGGGACGGGGCGGGCGAACAGCGACGGCTGCGAGGGGTTGTCCTGGGTCGGGTTGCCGTCGCTGTCGATGAAGAACAGAGCGCTGGCCGCCTTGGCCTTCGGGGCCTTCACCGTCGACTCGAAGCTGATCGCGACGGGGGTGTGCTCACCGGCGCTGGTCGGGTCGATGTTGATCGCGATGACCAGCGAGCCCTTCTTGCCGTGCGCGGTCACGGCCTCGAGCAGCTGGTGCAGCTCGCGGGACAGCTCGGCGTGGGTGCGGCCGTTGAGGTGCTCGACCAGCAGCGAGGCCAGCTCTCGCGGCTCCGGGCGGTCCCTGAGGATCTCGCCGGATGTGGTGTCCACGATCGTCACAGCGTTGATTTCCAATCGTTCGCGGCAGCCTGTTCGGCTGCCTGGGTCTCGAGGGCCTGCTCGGCGCAGACCTTGTGGGCGGGGGACCGCTTGCTGTCGAGCAGCTGCGTCAGTCCCCCGCAGTAGCGGCAGGGCAGCGGCCCGGCCCAGTTCCAATGCCGGGCGGGGTCGCGCCAGTTGAGGAGCCGCCCGGTCACGGGTCGTCGGGCGGAGGCGTCCGGGTCTGCTCGGCTGCGCGGCGCTTCAGGCACCGGCCGACCCAGCTGGCCAGCGCGATGTAGCCGAGGACCGCGACCGTGAGGCCCGCACCCCACGCGGCAACGGGGCCCGTCACGGCACTGGCTCCCGCTCGAGGACCTTCGCGGCAGCCGTCCGCAGGAGCGCGGTGCCGGCCTGCCCGGGGCCCGTCCGGGTCTCGGCGTAGAACCATGCGTCCACCGCGGGCCGGTCCATCCCCCGCTCAGCCCCGGCGGCATACAGGGCCGCGACTGCTTCGGCCTGCCCCTGCTCCGGCGGCCTGCGCTCCTCGAGGAGCCGGGTGCCGAGGACGTCCAGCGTCACGAGGGTCTTGCCGTCCCGGTCCGAGACCAGGGCCTTCAGGAGCCCGGCGGCGAACAGCTCGGCGCCGATGCGCTCGGTCCGGGCGAAGGTTGTCTCCGGCAACAGCAGCTCTTCGCGGTAGCTCTCCGGCGTACGGATGCCGGCCTCGCCGCGCTGGACGTGCTCGGAGTCGGGGTCAGCGTCGCTGGTCGGGACCAGCCCGGCGCGTTCCAGGAGCACGCGCAGCGCCACCGATTGGGCCTTGGCTGTCCCCTTGTCCGAGGTGTCGAGGGCCTCCCCCTGGGTGCACGTCACCTGGCGGTCGCCCATCGGGCCCACGATTTCCCACACCATCCGGACCGTGCACTCACGCATCTTGTTGCCCTTGGACGTGAGGATGTCGCGGTACGAGGCGGTGGCATCGACAGGGAAAATGTTGATGCCGTGCTTCAGCGTGATCGGCGCGAAGGCGTTGATCATCGTGTCGACGCCGCGGTAGTTGAAGCGTGTTCCGGACTGGTTGTACAGCTCGTTCTTCCCGATGGACCGCACGTCCCGGCGCACCCGCGACCAGGCGATGTGGACGGGCACCATCTCCGGTTCGTCGTCGCCGGGCTCGTACTCCCCCATGTCGATGGCGCCCGGTACCTCGGACGCGAACGGGCCGAGCGGGTCCACCACGGTGGTGCTGCCCGCGGCAACTGCGGCGGCTTCCTTCAGCCCCATGTCAGGACTCCTTCGTGGGCTTGAGGCGGTACGCCTTGTCGACGTCGAACCGGGTGCCGGGGTCGCCGTAGCTGACGCAGTCCGCGTAGGCGTCGGGCCACCGTTCGGCCAGCCGCTCGTAGTTGGTGCGGATCCGGCCGTCAGTCGGGTTCGCGGCATACGCCAACTGGTTGTCGAGGTAGGCAAACTGGGCGTCTCCGAGCAGGCGGCGCAGCTCGACCTGCGCCGCGTCCTTCTGCTGCTCGGCGGCCTTCTCGGCCAGGCGTGCGGTCTCGTAGTTGCGCAGCAGGGTGAGGACGTCGGGGTCGTCGTCCAGGCGCACGATGCCGACACCGTTGGGGTGCAGCCGCTTGTACATCTCCAGCTCGCGGGCCGCGTTGTCCGAGGCCGGCGGCAGGACACCGGGCACGACGTGCCGGTCCCACCAGGCGCGGCACCCGCTCACGATGTCCTGCATCGTGGCCTGGTGTGCAGCCGCCCTGACGACACCCTGCCGGTAGTCGTTCCCACCGACCAGAACCGCGTAGTGGACGTGGTCCAGACCGGTCACGGCGAGCTGCCACAGCAGCTGCGCGAGGACATCGTCTGGTGCGCCGTCGTGCCACCGGCCGCCCTTGAACGCCGACCTGCACTTGATCTCCAGTGCGCAGACCTGGTGCCGGGTCTCCGGCAGCGGGCACTCGACCACGCGCCGGTCCAGCGTCGTCAGCATCACCGGATCCTCAGCGTGCGCTACGAGCCCGATGTCCTCGACCACGGAACGGTTGCGCCGCTCCCACTCCTTCGCGATCGGCCCCTCCATGACGTTGCCCCAGTGGGCTGCGTCCCCGGCGCTGTCCTGCAGCTGGCCGAGCTTGTCGAGGAACACGGCCCGGGGTGTGCCGAAGTCGGCCAGGTCGAGGATCGCGGCGACGTCCGAGGCCCCGATGCCGAAGCGGCGCGCGGCCAGCCACTCGCTCCGGTCGGTCCCGGCCGGAAGGACCAGGCGCGCGGTCGGCGTCACCAGGTCGCCAACGGCCGAGGGGAGCATGGTCGCTGTCGTCACGCGGCGACCGCCGTCGACTGCGCAACCACGTGCTCAGCCCATGCCGCGGCGGTGACGGCCGTCACGACGAACCACTCAGCGGAGTGGTGGGTGCCGTACATCGTCAGCGAGATACAGGGGCCGTGGGCCTCCGACGCGAACGGCGTCGGGATCAGCTCCGTGCCGATCTGCCGTGCAATCGTGGCCATCACCGCGGGGCCGTCCTCGCGGCGCGGAGCCACCTCCACAGTGACGTAACCGTTGTACTGGGGGATCCAGTTGATGTGCCGGTCGGTGGCGAACTGCGGCTGCTCGATGAGGAAGCGGGCGATGGCGCGGCAGGCGGTCATCGCGCTGAGGTGCCCGGCGACCGGCGCGAGGAAGGCGTCCACCTCGGCGTCCACCGGCGAGGCCGGCACTCTCTGTTCGGTACTCTGGGACATGTCGTCCCCTCTCTGATCTCTAGCGGGTGTGTGGTGGGGACTGGCTGGCAGGGCCGTCTGCTCGGGGTGCGTCCCGGGAGGGCGGCCCGCCGTCGTTCAGGCCGCGAGGCCCATCGGGAACGCGGCGTCCATCCACGCCACAACCTCGCTGTGGATAAACCGAGGGCTCTTGCCCGCGTAGTGGATGGGGAACGGGGTGGCGTGCGCACGCGGGTAGAGGCGGCGCATCTCGTAGAACCAGCTCTTGCTGCGGCCGATCAGCTCGGCCTCTTCGGCCAGCGTGAGAAGCGGCTCGGCCGACGACCGGGGCGCCCGCCGGGTCTTCCTGGCGGTGCCGGTTTCTACAGCCCCGGTAGTACCGGTACGCGATGTAGATGCGTATTCTGCGGGCATGCTGATGTCGTCCGGCGCAAAGAGGCGCTCGACCGGCGCACCGAGTGCGTCGGCGAGGAGCGTCGCTGCGCGGTCGCTCATGCGCTCCCGGGCACTGGCGCCGGTGGCGACGACGAACCCGATGGTGGCCCGTCCGACGCCCCGGCCTGCGGGATCTACCGCTTTCGTGGCTGCTGCCAGGGCGTCGATCTTGAGCCCGGCGGCGGCCATGGCCTCGCGGATCGGCGCTCCGCCGTCCCGTCGCTGCATGGGAAATCCTCCGTATGACATGTGCACTGTGACTGAATCTCACCCCCGGGTGGGGGCCTCACCGGCACATACGCAATCTACATGCGTATGTGTATCGGAGTCAATAGGCGGCTGACATGCAGTGCAGGGCTGTGCTGGACGCGTCACCTGTAGACGGTGCTGTACATGCGCCCCCACGTGCGCCTATCAGGTACAGGCCACACATCTACACTCCACCTGCGGATGTAGATTTGTCGGGCATACTGGCCCTGTGGACAACCCTGTGGACATTGACACCGAGGTTCCGCGTGGCGAGGACCTCGCCGCGCTGCTCCAGCGCGTGCTGACTGACACGGGGATGACCCAGAAGGAACTCGCCGCGAAGGCGGGCGTGCCCTACACCACTCTCAACGGGTGGGTGCGGCGCACCCGCGGCACCGGCGGCGGCGTCAACACCGACTACCTGCGCGCCCTCGTCGCCGCACTGCCGGTGGGCATCACCTCCGTCAAGGAGATATTCGAAGCAGTCGGCCGCAGTGTCCCCGGCGACCTCGACACCGAACGCCGGGAGAAGCTGCTCCGCATCTACGACGACCTACCCACCGAGTCCCAACGGGCGCTCGTGGACATGGCCGTGGCGCTAGGCCGCACACCGAGGGCGGCGCGCGGGGGAGCGTAGTGCGCCCCCAGCGCACACCTCTGATCAGGCTCTTGCACATTTTCAGCACGAATTTTTACGCTCAGTGCTCACACAGGCACCATCCGAGGTAGCGTCGGGAGGCCGGTGTCCTCCAGCGCCGGCACCACTCACCCAATCCTGGGGGACCTATGTGCCTACGTATCGCCGTTGTCGACTCCTCACTCGAACTGGTGTTCTGGAACAGCTCGGACGTGCTCATCACCGTCCGCCGTGGAACACCACTTGAGGACGCCTTCACGGAGATCACGGCCATCCTCCGGGACCTCTCAGCGCCACCGGCACCGATGCACCTGCGCTGCTTCTGCGGCGAGGCCATCCCCGTGCCGGAGGAACTGCTCGCGCCACTAGCGGCGCGAGCCAGCTAGGACCGTCAACCATGGAGGCAGGCTATGGGGCGCAGGCCCACGAACAACCCGAGGCAGATCCCGTCCAGAGTGTGCGGATGCCCGGTGTGCACGACCAAGTACCACCCCGACCGGAAGCCCAGCATCAAGGAAGCGGACTGCATCGGCTCGTGGCAGTACCGGTACACCGACCCCAGCGGGCGCGACCGGTCGCTGAACCGGCCGACCTACGACGAGGCTGTGGCTGACGGCCAGGCCGCCGCCACCCGAGTCCGCGCCGGCAACTGGACCGACCCCGTGCGCGGCAAGATCACCCTTACCGAGTTGTGGAACATCTACTACGGGCTGCGGAAGGGAGAGGACACCACGAAGGCGAGGGACCTGTCGCTCTGGCGTACCCACATCAAGCCGCGGTTCGGCGACTGGCCGATCATCAGCATCGGCCACGAGGAGATCCAGGAGTGGGTCAACAGCCTCGATGGGCACCTCGCCGCCTCGAGTGCGGTGAAGGTCTTCCAGATCCTCGACCGGATGCTCGGCTTCGCTCTGCGCAGCAGGCGTGTCCCCTATAACGCAGCGGATGGAATCGAGCTGCCGAAGATCCACAAGGTGCACCCCGAGGACCGCAAGCCGCCGTCTCTCGAGCAGCTGCGGCGAGTGCGCCGAGCCCTCCCGGCCTACCAACGCACCCTGCAGATCGTGGCCCAGGAGACCGGGCTCCGCTGGGGCGAGCTGGTCGGCCTCCGGGCATGCTGGGTGGACCTGGACAATGCGCTCGTCCAGGTGCGGGAAGTGGTCACAGAGGTCGGGGCGACCCTGAAGCGCAAGGCATACCCCAAGGAGGACGCCTCGATGAGGACCGTCCCTTTGAGCTGGCGGGCCCACGGTGCGCTCCGGCTGCACATGGAGCGGGAGAAGCCGGCCACGACCAAGAGCGACGTTTCGGACGGCATGCATCCGGAGGAGCTGGTGTTCCATGGGCGCAACCGGAAGAACCGGAAGACCCACGCGCTGGAGCGCGGGCCACTGCGCCGCAGCGCGTTCCGCAAGACGTGGATCAGGGCAATCACCGAGGCCGGTGTGGCCAGGGTGACGGTCAAGACGCTCGAGGACGGCACGAAGCGACACGACTACTGGCCCGAGTTCCGCGACCAGCGGGCCACCGTGGCGAGCGAGCTGGCGAACATGGGCTGCCCGGAGGTCGTCATCCAGGCGGTCCTCGGGCACGAGCGGGCATCGTCGGTGACGTGGATCTACGAGCACGCGTCGCAGGACCTGGCCGGCCAGGTACAGGCTGCGATGCGGGATTACCACAAGCACCGGCAGCTCGGGGCGGTGGCGTAGTCCGGAAAGAGTCCGGAACTCCAGCGGCCTGCGATGGACTACGCAGTACGCTGCGGATGTAGATTGGAGATCCTGCAGGTGGTAGAGTTAGGCGGCTGATCAGCGATGATGTCAAAACTCACAAGCTTCCCTGATAAGGAAGAGGCCCCAGGTTCAAGTCCTGGTAGGCGCACTTTGTTGAGCTTGAGTTGAGAAGCCCGGCCCCCGACAGGGGCCGGGCTTCTCTGCTCCGGGGTGGAGGAACGATGACGCTTCTGTTCGCGATGACGATCCCCGGTCTGGTCTGCCTGCTGGCGCTGGTGGCGCTGGTGGACCAGTTGGCGCTGCGGGCCGGCCGGGCGAAGTGGATCCCCTGGCGCGGCACCGGGCGGGAGGGGCAGATCTCGGCGACCGGCTTCGAGCAGCTGCACGCCGTCTTCGCGGCCGGGAAGCAGCAGCAGCTGGACGAGCGGAAGAGCTCGCTGATGCTCCGGGACGACGAGGGCGAGGGGGCTCCGCCGCGGACCGGGGTGGACCTGGACGCGGGCCTGGCGGTGGTCCGGCTGCCGCGGGCCCCGCAGGGCTGATCCGGCGTCAGCGGGGGTCTGCGGGGCGGCTGCGGGCCGCGGTGGGGCCGGGTGGGCCGTTCGGCGCAGCCCGGGTTGCGGTCCGTGCCGGGTGTGTATCATCGGCCGGGAGGACGGCAGCCCCTTCCGGCTGCCGCCGCACAGTACCGGCACAGAAGGACGAGGTCGCGCGGTGAAGAAGCTTCTCCTGGTAGTCCTGGCTGCTCTTGGTGGGTACTTCGTGTACCGCCAGGTCCAGGCGGACCGCGCCGAGCAGGATCTGTGGACCGAGGCCACCGACGCGGTTCCGGTCGGCGCCCGCTGACCCCCCTGCCGCATCCGTACGGCGCAGCAACCCCGGCCGATCGGCCGGGGTTGCGCCCGTGAACGGCCGGGCCCGGAAGAATCCGGGTCGGGGTTCGGTCCGGGAACCGGTACCCTGGTGCGCGGTGGTTCTGCACAGAACCGTCGAGGGGCCTTAGCTCAGTTGGTAGAGCGCCGTCTTTGCATGGCGGATGTCAGGGGTTCGACTCCCCTAGGCTCCACGCGTATAAATGTCCTTTGACCTGCGGCTATGCAGAGTCGGAGGGCATTTTTCGTGCCCACTTGGAGCTCGGGGGCTCAAGCTTGGGTGCGGTCTGCTCCTGCTTTACCTGCGGAAACGCGGGTCCGTGTGTCGCCCTGGCGCCCCTGGGTACGCACGAGGCTGCCAAGGGCAGCGGGGAGCTTCTCTCCTGGGAGCCTCGTGCCTCCTCCGGGGCCCGAGCGGTGGTGGTGCGAGCTGCCGCTGTGAAGTCCGGGGGGGCGTGCCGGCCCGGACGGTGGCGGTGTCCGTTGGCCGTTTGGGAGGCGCGCAATGAGCACGATGTACCCGGGGTCGTACCGATGAGCCTGTTCGGTGACTGCGGGATTATTGGCTTGGGGCAGGACCTCCGCGGGGCGAGTTCATCTGGTGAGAGTGCGTCAGGACTTCGCTGGACAGTTCTTGCCGGTTCGGGCGTGGCGGTCAGCTCTTCTGCTGCTTGGCGTCGATCTCGGCGACCAGGCTCTCGATCAGCTGCCTGATCTCGTCGCGGATCGGGCGTACGGCCTCCACGCCCTGTCCGGCCGGGTCCTCGAGTTCCCAGGTGAGGTACTTCTTGCCGGGGAAGACCGGGCAGGCGTCGCCGCAACCCATGGTGATGACGTAGTCCGATGCCTGGACGGCCTCGGTGGTCAGCACCTTGGGCGTCTGCTGGGAGATGTCGACGCCGACCTCGGCCATCGCGGCGACGGCGGAGGGGTTGACCTGGTCGCCCGGGACGGAGCCGGCCGAGCGGACCTCGACGCGGTCCCCGGCCAGGTGGGTGAGGAATCCGGCGGCCATCTGGGAGCGGCCGGCGTTGTGGACGCAGACGAACAGGACCGAGGCGGCGGGTGCGGCAGTCATCGGAAACAGGGTGCTTTCTGATCGGGTGGCGAGGGGGAGTTCAGGAGGTCGCGGGGGTGAGTTCGGCGCCGCGGATCTGCCGGATGGTGTCCAGCGGCTTGCCGTGGGGTCGGGGACGGGCCGGTTCGAAGTCGTCCAGGACCCCGGCGGGCGATGTAGCTGGGAGGGCCCGGCGTTGCCGGTGCGGACGAACAGCACCCGAGGTGTCCCGCCCGCGGTACGGCGGCGGTGTCGGCGGGGGCGTCGCGGACATGGTGTCTCCAGCGCGGGAAGGGGCCACCGGCCAGGACCGGTGGCCGCTTCGGGGCTCGCGTGGCGGCCCCGTAACCGGTAACGTATCAGCCCATGGTGACATCAGTCGATACTGAAGTAATGAAGGCTCTGGCCGATCCACTGCGGATGCAGATCCTCCGGCTTCTGGCTGTCGAGTCGCTGTGCGTGTGCCACCTGGTCGAGGAGACCGGCGCCAAGCAGACCAACCTGTCCAACCACCTGCGGTTGCTGCGGCAAACCGGGCTGGTGGAGACCGAGTCGTGCGGACGCTTCCTGTACTACAAGCTCAAGCCCGCCGCCGTGGCGGCGCTGGCCGAGGATCTCGCGGCCCTCGCCGACCAGGCCCGCGCCACCCATGACGCCGACACCAAGAGGCCCTGCCCGTGACCACCACCGACGCCGACCCGGTTGCCACTGGGGCCGGCGCCCTCCCCCACGACGACGCCGCCCTGCCGCCAGGACCCGCCGTCGCACACCGACCGCCGCTGGGGCGGCGGGCCGCGGCCGAGCTGGTCGGTACCGCCGCGCTGGTGGCGGTCGTGGTCGGATCCGGCATCCAGGCCACCGAATTGACCCACGACGTGGCGCTGCAGCTGCTGGCCAACTCGACCGCCACGGTCTTCGGGCTGGGCGTGCTGATCGCCCTGCTCGGCCCGGTATCCGGGGCGCACTTCAATCCCGTGGTCACCCTCGCGGACTGGTGGATCGGGCGGTCCTCCGGTGCGTTGGGCATCCGTGACGCCGTCGTCTACATCCCGGCCCAGATCGCCGGCGCGATCGGCGGGGCGGTCCTGGCGGACGCCATGTTCGGCAAGCAGCTGGTGCAGTGGTCCACCCACGACCGCTCGGCCGGGCACCTGCTGATCGGCGAGGTCGTCGCCACCGCCGGACTGATCCTGCTGATCTTCGGCCTGGCCCGCACCGACAGGCTCAACCTCGCGCCGGTCGCGGTGGCCTCCTACATCGGCGCCGCGTACTGGTTCACCTCCAGCACCTCCTTCGCCAACCCCGCCGTCACCATCGGCCGTGCCTTCACGAACACCTTCGCCGGGATCAAGCCCTCCTCCGTGCCCGGCTTCGTCGGGATGCAACTGGTCGGCGCGGTCGTCGGCCTGGCGCTGGTCGCGCTGCTGTTCGGGACCTGGCGCACTCACCGAAGCCAGGGGTGAGCGAGCCGGTCGCGTGCGGGAGCCGCACGGCGTCGCGCGGTCGGGGTCTGCGCGGTACAGCCTTCGCTGCGCGGTGGCCAGCCCGGGACATCGGCCGGGCAGGGCGGACTGCCGGACTGGGAGACTTCCCGGGTGAACAGTTCGCACGAGATCGCCCGCACGACCCTGCTGCGTCGGGGATTCGCCCTGGAGTACACCACGCTCGCCTGGAATGTGGTGGGCATCGTGGTGCTGGCGGTGGCGGCAATCTCGGCCCGTTCGGTGGCTCTGGCCGGGTTCGGCCTGGACTCGCTGATCGAGATCGGTGCCTCGACCGTGGTCGTCTGGGAACTTTCGGGGACCGGTGCGGAGCGCCAGCGCCGGGCGCTTCGCTTGATCGGCGGGGCTTTCGCGCTGCTGGCCGTCTACCTCATGGTGCAGTCCACCGTGGTCCTGATCGCCGGCTACCACCCGCAGCCCTCGCTGCTGGGCATCGTGTGGACCGGGGTTACGGCCGCCGCCATGCTCGCTCTCGCGGCGGGCAAGGCCCGCACCGGCGCGGCCCTGGACAACCCGGTGCTGAGGACCGAGGGGAAAGTCACCTTCGTCGACGGCGTGCTGGCGGCCGTCGTCCTGCTCGGGTTGACGCTGAACTCCGTACTGGGCTGGTGGTGGGCCGACCCGATGGGCGGCTATGTGATCGTCTTCTACGCGGTCCGCGAGGTCCGCGAGATCTACTCCGGAGAACACTGACAGCACGGTCGGCACCCGGCGGGGTCCTGGCCGGGGTCCTGGTTCCTCGGCCAACCGTGTGACCTGCCTGGCCGTCAACCGACCACGGGACTGCGTCTTGCCATGCCCCGTGGCGGCGGCCGATGCCGTCCTGCGGGGGCGACGGATCAGGAGGCGGCGCTGCCCAGCAGCATGCTCATCGCGGCCAGCACCGAGGGCTCGACCCGGTAGTAGACCCAGGTCCCGCGCCGCTCGGAGGACAGCAGCCCGGCCTCGCGGAGCTTCTTCAGGTGGTGGCTGACCGTGGGCTGGGAGACCCCGACGTCCTGGATGTCGCACACGCATGCCTCTCCTCCCGGATGGGAGGCGACCTTGGAGAACAGCCGCAGTCGTACCGGGTCGCCGAGCGCCTTGAACATCGCGGCCATCCGCGTGGCGTCCGTCTCGGACAGCTCGGCCGAGGTCACCGGCGGGCAGCAGGCCACGACCTCGCCCTGCAGGATCGGCAGTTCCACGACGCTCAGATTCGACATGTGTCTATCTTGACATCTGTCTAAGCAGGCGACAAGCTTCCCTGTATCGACAAACGTCGAAGCAAGGAACAACCATGAGGAGACTGCCGTGAGCGAGACCACCAGCACCCCCGCCACCGCCTGTTGCGGCACCACTCCGGCCGAGACCGCCCCCGCCCCCACCACCGCTGCCGCGGCGAGCCCGTGCTGCGGTACCGCGCAGGCCGCCGAGACCGCCTCGGCCTGCTGCGACCCCGCCGCGAAGACCGAAGCCGTCGCCGCAGGGGCCGGCTGCTGCTGACCCGCCGCCTCCGCATTGCCCGGTCCCCGGCACCTCGTAGACGATCCGAACCACACGGAGAAGCCAGCCATGAGTGAGAACAGCAGCCCGAGCACCGCAGCCCTGCCGATCGCCGTGGTCGGGGCGGGCCCGATCGGCCTTGCCGCCGCCGCCCACCTGCTGGAACGCGGCCTGGAACCCCTCGTCCTGGAGGCCGGGCCGTCGGCGGCCTCCGCGGTCCGGGCCTGGGGACACGTCCGGCTGTTCTCCGCCTGGTCGGAGCTGGTCGACCCGGCCGCCGCCCGACTGCTGGAGCCCGCCGGCTGGACCCGTCCCGAGCCCACGCGCTACCCGACCGGCGCGGAGTGGGTCGAGTGGTACCTGCAGCCGCTGGCCGACGTCCTCGGCGAGCGCGTGCGCTACAGCACTACCGTCACTGGTGCCGCCCGCCGGGGCCGGGACCGGATTGTCGACTCCGGCCGCGAGGATCAGCCCTTCACCCTGCACACCAGGGATGCCGACGGTATCGAAGCGCGGCTCCAGGTGCGGGCGATCATCGACGCCACCGGCACCTTCACCTCGCCCAACCCTCTGGGTAGCGACGGCCTCCCGGCCGCGGGCGAGCATGCTCACCGCGACCGGATCAGCTACCTCGCCCCCGACACTGCCGACCCGGCCGTCCGAACCCGGCACGCGGGCAGGCGGACCGCGGTCGTGGGCTCGGGCCACTCGGCGCTGACCGCTCTGCTGTCCCTGGCCGACCTGGCCGAGGACGAGCCCGGCACCCGCGCGGTGTGGGTGCTGCGGCGCGGTCAGGTGGGCAACGCCTTCGGCGGCGGCGAGTCCGACGAGCTCCCCGCCCGCGGGGCCCTCGGCCTGCGGGCGAAGGAGGCGGTGACGGCCGGTCATATCGAGGTGGTCCAGGGCTTCCGCACCGAACGCGTCGAGGCCGGCGGCGGGCAGGTCGTGCTGGTGGCCGACGACGGCCGCCGCATCGAGGGCTTGGACCACGTCATCGGTCTGACCGGGTTCCGCCCCGATCACTCCTGGCAGAGCGAACTGCGGCTCACACTGGACGAGCGCCTCCAGGCCCCGGTCAAGCTCGCCCCGCTGATCGACCCCAACCAGCACTCCTGCGGGACGGTCTACCCGCACGGCGCCGCCGAGTTGGGCCACCACGAGCAGGGCGTGTTCCTGGTCGGCACGAAGAGCTACGGCCGCGCGCCGACCTTCCTCGCCATGACCGGCTACGAGCAGGTCCGCTCGGTCGCCGCAGCCCTGGCCGGCGACCACGAAGCCGCCGCCCGCGTCGAACTCACCCTGCCCGACACCGGCGTCTGCGGCGGAGCCGGACTCTTCGACGACCCCGACGCCGACGCTGCCCAGAGCGAAGGCGGATGCTGCGCGACCCCCGCACCCGCTCCGCTCAGCATCGGTCCTGGCACCGGCATCGGCATCGGTGCACCATCGCCCTCCAGCAGCAGTTGCTGACCGTCCATGTGACGACCCTTCACAACCCGGATCACCGGCTGGGGCGCCCTCTGCTACGCCTTCCCGGTGCTCACCTCGCACATCACCGCGCAGACCGGCTGGTCCGGCTTGGCGGCCACCGCCGCGTTCACGACCGGCTTGCTGGTTTCTGCGGCCGTCGGTATACCTGATACCTGTTGGGCGCATCCTGGACCGGCACGGCCCGCGCATCTTGATGACCGCGGGCTCCTGCCTGGCAGCCCTCGCCCCGGCGGTCGTGGCCACCGCGCCGAACCTACCGGCCTTCACCGCCTCCGGCTTCGCACTGTACGGCGTCGTCTTCGGCCTGGTCCCCCTGCTCACCCACCGCGGTGTCACCCCCACCCTCGCCGCCTGGGCGCCTGGGCCGCGCGTTGTACGCCGACCTCGCCCGCCGCACCGGCGTCCGCACCCGCACCGTCGCCCTGATCGCCGCAGGCGGATCCGCCACGCCGCGCAGCAGGGTGCGCAAGCGCATGCGGCGGGCGGTCGAGCGGGCGGTCGAGCGGCTTCCGCGGGTGTCGGTGCGGGTTCGGTCCGAGCACCGTTGAAGTAATTCTCAGGCCGCTGCTACTTTCCTCTTCGACGCCAGCTTGAAGGCGTCGAAAGAAATTCGGAAGTAAAAGGCGGTCGACCCTGACGAGGGAATTCGGGCGCCTTGTTTCCGGGGGCGTCAGAACTCTGACGAGGGAACAAATCGCCCTGCATCCGTCCTGATCGAACAAGAAAAGGATCCACTGTCATGGGTATCCGCGGAAAGATCATTGCGACCGGTCTGCTCACTGCGGCGCTGGTCGGCATCGCCGGCCCGTCCGCCTTCGCCGCCTACAACTACGGCAACGCCACCCCCGTCTCGGGCACCTGCTACGAGAACGGCGACTGGTTCACCTCCAACAACGTCCGGACCCACACCTCCGGCGCCAACTCCAGCCGGATCTCGTTCAACAACACCCCCACCAAGGGCATCAAGTGGTACGTCCGTGACTACAACTCGGGCTTCGGCCACGGCACGATCTTCGCCCCGGCGTCCAACACCACCTGGTTCGACCTGGCCAACGGCGACGCTCCGACCAAGTTCGAGAACGTCTACGCGCTGACCTCCAGCGGCCACCAGAGCAACTACAGCTTCGACGGCTCCGAGCAGTACTGAGCCTCTCCGCTGCCGGTCCGGCCCGAGTCGTCCCAGTGACGCCGGGCCGGGCCGGGCCAACCGATCCGACCGACATCCCGAAGGGCAGAAGGCCGCGATGCTGAGTTCCACCACCAGGCGACGGCACGTCATCGCGGCGGCCGTCCTGGCCGCCGCTGCGGCGCTGTGCACATCCTGCTCGTCGGGCGGAAGCCACCAGGCGACCGGCCCCGACGGCATTACCGCGACACAGGTATCCACCGAATTCAAGGCCGAGCAGCAGCACCTCACACTGGCGCCGAAATGGGTCTGGCCGGCCGATCCCACGCCGGAGTCAAAAGGACCGGACGGACGCGCCATGATGTTCGGGCGCGGTTATGGCACGACCCACGCCGATTTCTACTGGATGTGCTCGTGGGAGCGTTACTACCTGAGCCCCGGAATTTCCACGTCGGCCAGTGACCACGCGCTCGCCGTGATGAAGTCCGTCTCGAACACCGAGTACTACAAGGTCGCCCTGCTGCCCGCCGACCAGACCGCGCTCGACAAGGAGATCTCCGACGCCGGCCTCGGCGACAAGACGGTCCTGGTCAAGGACGTCGCGGTCAACTGCCCGGCGAGCCCGGCGTGAACACGCCGACCCGCCCGCGCCGTCGCACCGTGCTCTGCGCGGCCCTGGCCGTCGGCGTCGTCGCCACCGCCACCGGACTGCTGCTGTCGTGGCCGCAGCCCGCGGCGGCGGGCGCCGGGCGCCCCGGCGCGGCGGCGGACCGGAACCGGACCGTCACGGTGGCCCGCGGCGACGTCACCGAGATCGTGACGCTTTCCTCCAGCCTGGTCCCCGAACCGCACTTCACCCTCCCCGCCCCGGTGGCCGGCCGGGTCGACGAGACGGCGGCCGGCGCCGGCGCCTCCGTCGCGGCCGGACGGCAGCTCTTCCGCGTCGGCGGTACCGCGGTGACCGCGCCGGTGGCTGCCACCGTGGTGCGCTGGCTGGTGCCGGACGGCACCCGGGTCGGCCTGGGCGTCCCGGTCGCCGAGCTGGCCTACCCCGGCTTCGGCGAGGTCGCCGGACTGCCGGACGGGGCCGGCTACCGGATCCTGAACGGCCGCCTGACCGCCCGCGCCGACGTCACCGACGGCCCCGGGCCGTTCGACTGCCCGGTACTCCAGTCGCCGCCGGCGGCCGGGTCGGGCGGCTCCGCGCAGCAGTCGGGCGGCGGTTCCGGCGACGGCCCGCAGATCGTCTGCGCGGTGCCGCTGGACGTCCGCGCCTACGCCGGGCTGAGCGGCACCGTGGCCGTGGCCAGCGGTGAGCGCCGCGGGGTGCTGACCCTCCCGCAGGAGGCGGTCGCGGGATCCGTGCAGCAGGGCGAGGTCACCGTCGTCGGCAAGGACGGCGGCACCCGGATCCGCACCGTGGGCCTGGGCCTGAGCGACGGCTCCGTCGTGGAGGTCACCAGCGGTCTGGCGGAGGGCGACACCGTCCTGGCCGCCGCTCCCGCGCTGAGCGCGCGACTGCCGTGAACGCCGCGGCGCTGCACGCCGAGAGGCTGCACAAGTCGATCGTGCTGGCCTCGGGTGAGCGGCTGCCGCTGGTGCGGGGCGTCTCGCTGAGCCTCGCCGCCGGGGAGTCGGCGGCCGTCGTGGGCCGGTCCGGCAGCGGCAAGAGCACCCTGCTGGCGCTGCTCGGCCTGCTGTCCCCGGCCGACTCGGGCGCCCTGCGGCTGGGAGGCAGGGACACGGCGCGGTTGAGCGACCGTCAGCTGTCCGAGGTGCGCGGGCGCGAGATCGGCTTCGTGTTCCAGAACTACTCGCTGCTGCCGCACCTCACCGCGGCCGAGAACGTGGCCATGCCGCTGACCCAGGGCCGGCGGCTCGGCCGGGCCGAGATCCGCCGTCGCACCGCGGCCGCCCTGGCCGAGGTGGGCCTGGCGGACCGGGCCGACAGCCGGCCCCGCCAGCTCTCCGGCGGCGAGCAGCAGCGCACCGCCATCGCCCGGGCCCTGGCCGGCTCGCCCTCGGTGGTCCTGGCGGACGAGCCCACCGGCGCGCTCGACGTCGGCACCGCCGAGCAGGTGCTCACCGTGCTGCTGGAGTCGGCCCGCAGCCGCGGCGCGGCGCTGCTGGTGGTCACGCACGACCTCGCGGTCGCCGAACGGATGGACCGGGTGCTGCGGCTGGACCGCGGCGCCCTCGTGGAGGAACGGCAGGAGGCGCCATGCGGCTGATCGACACGCAACTGGTCAAGGAGGCGTGGCAGGACCTGCGCGCCCATCGCGGCCGGACCGTGCTGAGCGCGATCAGCCTGCTGATCGGCGTGATCGCCGTGGTCGGCGTGTTCACGGCCGGCTCGGTGGTCCGCGACGTCTTCGTCGCCGGGGCCGAGCAGCAGAACGGCCGTGCGGTCACCGTGGAGACGCGGATCCAGGACCCGGCCGTGGCGGCCCGCGGACTGCCCGCCGTCGTGGCCGACCTGGACCGGCGGATCAGCGACGCGGGCGGCTCCTTCGCGCTCTCGACCGACCTGAGCGGATCGCTGACCACCCCCGACGGGACCGCGCACGGGCAGGACGTCACCCTGGTCGCGGGACGGCTGGACCTGGTGCGCCGGATGCCGGTGCTGGAGGGCGGCTGGCTGCCCGCCGACTCCCGGGTCCACCCCGGCGGTGTGGTCCTCAACCAGGCCGCCGCCGCCCAGTACGGGCAGCCGGGCGCCACGCTGCTGGTCGGCCTCGACCACCGCTTCCAGGCGTTCCCGCAGCGGGTGCTCGGCGTGGTCGCGGACGGCAGGCAGACCCCGATGGTCTACCTCTCGCTGCTCTCCGCCGATGCCTTCCAGCCCGGCGCGGTCCCGGCCGACCCGTCCCTGGACCTGCTGGCCCACGACCCGGTCGCCGACGAGGCGGTGCTGCACGACGCGGTGGCCCAGGTCGGCTCCGATCTCGGCATTCCCGCCAGCGCGCTGGACATCCGCAGGACCGACACCGTGCAGCAGCTGGCCGACTCGCTGCGCACCACTCAGGCGGCCTTCTTGGCCGCGGCCGTGGTCACCCTGCTCGCCTCGGTGATGGGGCTGCTCAACATCGGACTGGCTACGGTCCGGGACCGCAGAAGGGAACTGACGATCCGTCGGGCGACCGGGGCGACCCGGCTGCGGATCTTCTCCCTGGTGCTCTCCTCCTCCCTGCTGGTCGGGCTGCTCGCCGCGCTGGTTGCGATCGGCGCCGCCTTGCTGGTGGTATTCGGGGTGGTGCCGCACCTGCTCAGCCCCGCCTCTGCCGTGGAAGCCCCGGGGTTCCCGGTGAGCGCGGCGGCGGCAGGGCTGCTGGCGGCGCTGGCCGCGTCCGCGTGCGGGGGCATCGCCCCGGCGCTCGCGGCCTCCCGCGTCGACCTCGCCTACGCCCTACGGGAGTGATCGCCCATGACCGTCCCCCGCCCCGCGCCGACCCCGGGGTTCCGGCCCGCGGCCGCCGTCCTGTGCGCGGCGGTCGCCGGCGGCTACGGGGCGGCCACCTCCTGGATACCGGCGCCGAGCGATCCGCACGTCTTCTGGGTCGCCAACCTGTTCGCGCCCTGGCTGGCCCTGGCCTGCTGGGCCGGGTGGACGCAGCGCGGCCGGGCCGCCGCCGTCGGCGCCGGGGTGCTGGCCGAACTGGCCTGTGTGGCGGGCTTCTACGCACGGCAGTTCGGCACCACCTCGGACGTCGGCAGCCTGATCCACTACATCGTCCTCGGCCCGCAGCCCTGGGGGCTGATCGCGGTCCCGGCAGGTGTGGTCTACGGCGCGTTGGGCCACGCCCTGCGCGGTCCCGGCGGGCGCGGTGCCGGGAGCGGCCCGGCCGCCGCGGCGGCTCCTGCGGCCCGGGCGGGGGCCCCGGCCCTGGTGGCCGGCTGGGCGCTGGGCGCGGCCTTCCTCGTCGAGCCCTGGCTGTGGCCGCTCTACGAGGGCTACCGCCGCGGGCCGTTCGTGCTGTGGGTCGCGGAGACGACGGTCGGCCTGGCGGTGGCCGGCTGGGCCACCGTCCACGGCCTGCGGCCGCGTCGTGACGGCGGGTCAGCCCCGGCCGCTCACTGCGGCTCCAGCGGCAGGTAGCCGCGCTGCACGGCGTGCACCCCCGCCTGGAACCTGCTGCGCGCCTCCAACTGCGCCAGCACGGTGTTGGTCAGCCTGCGGGCGGTGCGGACCGACACACCCATGCTGGACGCGATGGACTCGTCGGTGCGGCCCTGGCCCATCAGCCGTACGGCCTCCTGCTGCGCCCGCGACAGCCCCTCCACCGGCGGATTCGGGGCTGCCCCGAGCGGCGCCGCGTCCTCCCAGACCCGGTCGAAGAGGGACGTCAGCATCACCAGCAGGCCGGGCCCGCTGACCACGTACGCCCCGGACCCGGTCTGCTCGGCGCTGGCCGCCACCAGGGCCACCCGGCGGTCGAAGACGATCATCCGGTTGGGCAGCGCGGGCACCGTGCGCACGCTCGCCCCGCTCTCCTCCAGCCAGGCCGCGTGCGCCATCGAGGCGGCGTCGCGGCGGATGCTGTCCAGGTAGACGGTGCGCATCCGCACGCCCCGGCCCAGCAGCCGCAGGTTGAGCGGGCGGGAGGCCTCCATGTTGGCGGGGGTCTGCGGGCCGCCGGGCGCGAAGGTCAGGAACTCCTCGCGCACCTGCTCGTGGAAGATCTCCAGATGGTCGCGGATCGCGTCGATGCCCTCGAGGTACTGGAGCCCGAGGCCCGGCGCCAGGCTCTGCAACTCCGAGTAGTCCACTATCAGTTGGGCCGCCGCCGCCCGGGTGGCCGCCAGCCGCTCCTGGTGCGCGGCCATCTCCGCCTCCTGGCGGGCCAGCAGGATCTGCATGCCGAGCAGGGGGCTGACCGCCCGGGCCTGGCCGTCCTCGTGCACGCCGCGCACCAGCGTCAGCTCGGTCAGGCTGTTGAGGGCCGCCCTGACCTCGGTCTCGGGCAGGTCCAGCCGGGCGGCCAGCTCGGCCACACCGTCGTCCGGCTTGTCCAGCATCGCCCGGTACACTGCCTCGACCAGCGGATCCAGGCCCAGCTGTCCTCCCATTGGCTGCCCCCCCTGTTGAGCATTCCGTTGACCGTGCGTCCGCGCGATAGTGGACAACCCGGCGGACGGGCGTCAGTGTAACCACCCACTCTCACGGTGCTGAACGGCGGGAAAAGGCCACAACGGAGAGATCACTCCGCTGTCTCCAGAGAGGTTCTACGGTCCCTTGTTCCTGGTACACATCGAAGTCCAGCACCCCGAGCACACCGCGCTGCCGGCCCTGGCCGCCGACGAGGCGCTCGGGGAGAGCGGCGTGGAGCACGCCGGCGTCCACCTCGGCGCGGGCCCCCGGCCGGTGCTCGCCCTCTACGTCAGGGCGGAATCGGCCGCCGCGGCCGCCCTGTTGGCCACGCACTGCTGGGCGCGGCTGACCGGGGCGGTGGAGCTCGCGGGGTGGACCGTCGCCGCGATCCGGGTGCACCGGCCCCAGGAGTCGACCGGGCTCGGGCCCGGGCCCTGACCGGTCCGTCCATGGTGTCCCGCGGTGTCCGTTCCGGGCGCGTGGCCAATTCGGCCAAGGCCAGTTTGACCGGGCTGGACTCCCTTCGCAGCGTCGTGGCGAGCGACCAGAATCGGCAGCGCGACATCCGCTGAAACACAAGGGGGAATCACCATGCGAGTCGTCACCGTGCACAGGGCGGCCGTCAACGCCGTCACCGCGATCACCGTCACGCTGACCGCGGCACTGGCCGCGGCGGCCGTGCTGCTCGGCGCCGCCGGATCCGCCGCCGCGGCCGCCCTCCCCGGCGGCCACGCGGGCGGTCAGGCCCACGTCCTGGTGGCCGCGTCGAGCCCGGCCGACTGCGGTTGGCAGTGACCGGCCCGTCGCCCGCCGACCCCGCCCGACCCCGGCAGCAGCTCGGAGGAGCGGACGCGGGACCGCGGGCAGCGGATGCACCCATCGGGGTCCAGGAGCTGATCCGGCTCCGCGACCGGGTGCTGGAGGCCGGGGTCGAGGAGGAGGCGCCGGTCTCCCGGCTGGTCGTCGTGGCCGGCCCCCGGCTGGACGGCGAGGACCAGGACTACACCCGGACCCTGGCGGAGACCGAGGCGGATCTTCCGCCCATCGTGGTCCACCGCGCCAGCATGCAGGTCGTCGACGGCGTCCACCGGCTGCGGGCCGCCGTACGGCGCGGCCGGACCACGGTGGCGGTCCGCTACCTGGACTGCTCCGACGAGGAGGCCCGGCTGCTCGCCGTGGCGCTGAACGTCGGCCACGGCAGGCCGTTGACGCTGGAGGACCGGGCGGAGGCGGCGCGACGCGTCTTCGCCTCGCACCCGCACTGGTCGGACCGGGAGGTCGCGCGGTTCGCCGGGCTCTCCGCGACGAAGGTCGCCGGGCTGCGCCGCGCCAGCGGGTGCGACGCCGCCTTCCGGGTCGGCCGCGACGGCCGGGCCAGGCCGCTGGACGCGACGGCCGGACGGGAGCGGGCCCGGCTGCTGCTGGAGCAGGACCCGCAGGCGTCGCTGCGGCAGATCGCCCGGGCGGCGGGAATCTCGGCCGCCACGGTGGCCGACGTGCGGGACCGGCTCAGCCGCGGCGAGAGCGCGGCACTGCCTCCCCGCGGCGGCGCCCTCCGTGCCGCTGCGGCGGGCGCCGCGCCGCCCGACGGGGCCCCGGCGCCGACGAAGCCGGCGGCGCAGGCCGGGTTCGGCCCGGCCCCCGGCGGCGGAGCGTGGCGTCCGGCTCGCCCCGGACCGGCCGGCCCGGATCTGGGCAGACTGCTGGAGAGCGTGCACCGGGACCCCTCGCTGCGTCAGAACGAGGCCGGCCGCATGCTGCTGCGGATGCTGGGCGTCTGCGCGGTCTTCGCCCGCGACCGCGACACCATCGAGGCGGTCCTGCCCGAGCACTGCCGGGGTCAGCTGGCCGAGCTGCTCCAGCGCTACGCGGAGGTCTACCGCGAGTTCGCCGACCGGCTCGGGTCAGGCCCCCGGCTGGTCGCCTGACCGGGGGGCCGGGCGGCAGCTCACGGAGCAGCCGAAGAGCGGTCCGACAGCAGTGGGCTCCACCCGGGGAACCGGGGGGTGCCCCCTGCGGTGACCGGGGCCGGCTCAGTCCTTGCCGTTTTTGCGGTCCTTCGGGGTGCCGGCCTCCTTGGCCAGTACCTCCGGGTCGAGCGGCATGGCCTCGTCCGCGTCGGTCCTGGGGTGGGAGCCGGTCGCCGGGGTGGAGCGCGGCGGGAGGGTGGAGACCGGGGTCTCCTCCACCAGCCAGTCCGGGTTGCTCTGCTGCTGCCACCAGCGCCAGGCGGCCACCCCGCCGACGGTGGCCGCGGCGAGGGTGCCGACCACCAGCACCCGGCGGGTCCAGCGCGAGCGCCGGCGGCGGGTGTGCCGGGCCGCCAGCGCCTCGATCTCGGCCAGCGAGACCTGGCCGCGCAGCACCGGCAGGGCCGCCGCCCCGCGCTCCCGGGCCGCGTGCGCGGCCTGCGCGGTGGCCTGGGCGGCCTCGTCGAAGGCGTGGGTGACGACGGGGACCGCCGCCTTCCTCGCCTGCTTGGCCGCCCTGCGGGTGCGCACGGCGGCCTTGCTGACGGCGTCCTCCACGGAGGGGGGTACGTTCGACCTGGCCTGGTCCCAGAGCGGGGCCACCCGCGGGGTCACCCTGTTGTCCACGGTGCTCTGCGCGGCGCTCTGGGCCGTGTGCGCGGCGAGCCGCGCCTGCTCCACGGCGGCCTCGACGTGCGGGGCCAGCCGCTGCCATGCCTCGTCGGTGTAGTGCGCTGCCGCGTCCCGTGCGCTCACGGCATATGGCGCGAGCTGCTCCCGGGTCTTCCCGGCAGCCTCGCGCGCTGCGTCGATGCGGGTCACCAGTACCTCCTCCTCGATGGCGTCCGTATTCTCACCTGTCCACCCAGTTAAAGATCATGCGCGCCGGAACGTACCAAGGCGCGCCGGAACGGCGCCGGGGCTTCCTTGCATCCTGCTCCTTCGCACCGCTTTGTGCAGGGCGTGGGAGGATTCCCTGTGTCAGAGCTGTACGCGGAAGTACGCAGGACTGCAGGAAGGCGCATCGTGGCCGAGGAACTGTTCGCCACTCTCAAGACCAACCACGGGGACATCGAGGTCAGGCTGCTCCCGAACCACGCCCCGAAGACGGTGGCCAACTTCGTGGAGCTCGCCGAGGGCACCCGGGAGTGGACCGATCCCCGTACCGGCGCCAAGTCGCAGGCCCGGCTGTACGACGGGACGGTGTTCCACCGGGTCATCGCCGGCTTCATGATCCAGGGCGGGGACCCGCTGGGCACCGGCACCGGCGGTCCCGGCTACCAGTTCGGCGACGAGTTCCACCCGGACCTGTCCTTCGACCGCCCGTACCTGCTGGCCATGGCGAACGCCGGCCCCGGCACCAACGGCTCGCAGTTCTTCATCACGGTCGCCCCGACCGCCTGGCTGAACCGCAAGCACACCATCTTCGGCGAGGTCACCGGGAAGGACGGCCAGGCCGTGGTGGACGGGATCGTGGCCACCAAGGTCACCCCGTTCAACGACCGCCCGGTCGAGGACGTGGTGATCCAGTCGGTGGAGATCTCCCGCCGATAGGTGTATCCCTGCGGCCCGGTGCGCGGCAGGCTTGTCCTTGTCGAGCACCGGGCCCGTCGTGTGCCCGGGCCGTCGGAGGACAGGATGAACATGATTGACACGCTTCCCGACTGCTACCGCCATCCGGGGCGGGAGACCGGCGTGAGCTGCAACCGCTGCGAGCGGCCGGTGTGCCCGGAGTGCCGGGTCGAGGCGGCGGTGGGGTTCCAGTGCCGGGAGTGCGTGCGCGGCGCGGGCCCGGCCGGCGGGGGCCCGGCCCAGCGGGTGGCCAGGACCGAGTTCGGCGGGGGCCTGGTCGCCGACGGGCGGCTGGTCACCAAGGTCCTGATCGGCCTCAACGCGGCGGTGTGGCTGCTGCACTACGTGATGAGCCCGGCGTCCGTGCTGGACCTCTACATGTGGGGCCCGGGGGTGGCGAACGGGCAGTGGTACCGGATGTTCACCGCGGTGTTCTTCCACACCGCGCCCTGGCACATCGCGCTGAACATGTGGTCGCTGTGGGTGCTGGGGCCGCCGCTGGAGCGGCTGCTCGGCCGCTGGCGGTTCCTGGCGCTGTACCTGGTCTCCGGGCTGGCCGGCTCGGCGCTGGTGCTGCTGGCGGACCCGTACACGCCCACCCTGGGGGCGTCCGGGGCGATCTTCGGGCTGCTGGGCGCGCTGCTGGTGATCCAGCGCAAGCGCGGCTACGAGCTGGGGCCGATCATGGCCATCGTGGTGGTGAACCTGGTCGCCACCTTCGCCATCCCCGGCATCAGCTGGGAGGGGCACGTCGGCGGCCTGGCGGCGGGCCTGCTGCTGGGCTTCGGCCTGGCGCACGCGCCGCTGCGGAACCGCACCCTGGTGCAGGCCGGGTCGGTGGTGCTGGTGCTGGTCGCGGTGCTGGTGGTGTCGCTGCTCGGGGTGGCCGGGCTGAACTGAGCGGGGCCGGCCCGGCGGCTCCGAGGGGCGGCCGGGCCGAGTTGTCCACAAGGGGCCCGCACACCTGTGCGGGCCCCTTGTGCTCAGTCTTGTCTACCCGCGTCCACCTGCACGGCTGTCCCTGCGGTCGGGGCTGGACGGGTGGACTTCCCCGGCCTGGGAATCAAGTTATCCACAGATAGTCATGGTTTTCCCCACTGTGGATAACCATGTGGACAACGAGCGGCGGCGGCTGGTCGGCCGCCTACTTCCACTGGGTGGAGACGCCGAAGCCGCCCGCGATGAACGCGAAGCCGATGACGATATTCCAGTTGCCGATCGCCGAAATCGGCCAGGAGCCGCTGGACACGTAGTAGACGACGATCCAGATCAGTCCGATCAGGAACAGCGCCAGCATGAACGGGGCGATCCAACTGCGTCCCGAACTCAACTTCACCGCGGTCGCCGTAGCGGGCGGGGTGTAGTCCGACTTCTTTCGGATACGGGACTTCGGCACGAGGAGCACTCCTGTCGATGCGCTGCGCTGCATGGCCCTAGGGCACCTGCTGAGCTGTGGGTTGTTCTGGAACGGTGGCACGGCCGCCGGTGGCGCCGCATACGTCTCCAGCGTCCGTTAGCGTAGTGGCTCGCGGAGTCAGAAGGAGATAAGGGTACGTGGCAGATTCGGAAGAAGTTCCGCCCGTGACCGAACCGGTTCCTCGAAAACGCCCGGGGGCCGCCCGAATTGTCGGTCGTTTCGCGACATGTATGGTCTTCGCCCTGGCCGGCTTTCTCTTCTACACCAGTGCGAGAGCGGCGCACGGCACCTCACTTCGCAATGACGACACCCTGCTCCGGCTCTCCGACGTCATACAGCAGCGGAGCCAGGAGAACGCCGCCGCCGAGAACACCGTCGCCGGACTCCGGGCCCGGATCGACGCCCTGGCCGCGCAGCACGTGCAGGACCCGGCCGGCATCAAGCGGCTCGGCACGCTCGAACAGGCGGTCGGTCTCGACCCGCTCAGCGGCGCCGGCGTCACCGTCACCCTCAACGACGCCCCGCCCGGGGCCACCGCCAAGGTCCCCGGGGTGCCGCAGCCGCAGCCGGACGACCTGGTGGTGCACCAGCAGGACCTGCAGGCCGTCGTCAACGCGCTGTGGCGCGGCGGCGCCACCGGCGTCCAGGTCCAGGACCAGCGGCTGATCTCCACCAGCGCGGTGCGCTGCGTCGGCAACCAGCTGATCCTGCAGGGCCGGGTCTACTCCCCGCCCTATGTGATCAGGGCGGTCGGCGACCGGACCGCGCTGACCGCGTCCATCGCCCAGGACACCGCGCTGCAGACCTACCTCCAGTACGTGGCCGCCTACGGGCTCGGCTGGAAGCTCCAGCAGGCGGGGACGATGACCCTGCCCGCCTATGCGGGGACTGTGGACCTCCAGTACGCCGCGGCGCGGCCGTGACCCGGCGGGAGTGACCCGCAGGGGTGGTGCGCCCCCGAAGATGAACCGACCGGGCACGACGCCCCGTACTCTGGTGCGGCGGAGAACCCGGTGCGGCGGAGAACAGGGCAGGAGGAGGGAACGCGATGTACGCCTGGATCTGGCAGCGGCTGCCCGGCAACGCGGCGGTGCGGGCCGGCCTCTCGCTGCTGCTGTTCCTCGCGGCGGTGGCGATCCTCTTCAAATGGGTCTTCCCCTGGGCGGAACCGCTGCTCCCCTTCGGCGACGTCACAGTCAACGACGGCGGGACCAGCAGTGTGCAGCCGACCGGGGCGCCCACGGGAACCGCGTCCCCCTCGCCGTCCGGTGGGGGGAAGTCCAGCGCGCCCACGATCGACGGCGCCGCCCTCCCCACCTACATTCCGCGCGTACCACTCGTCCCGACCGGAGTTGTTGCCTGATGGCCGCCCGCATCCTCGTCGTCGACAACTACGACAGCTTTGTCTTCAACCTGGTCCAGTACCTCTACCAGCTCGGCGCGACCTGCGAGGTGGTCCGCAACGACGAGGTCGCGGTGGAGTCGGTGACCGCCGACGGCTACGACGGGGTGCTGCTCTCTCCCGGCCCCGGCACGCCCGAGGACGCCGGGGTGTGCGTGCAGATGGTGCACCACTGCGCCGAGGCCGGCATCCCGCTGTTCGGGGTTTGCCTGGGGCTGCAGTCGATCGCGGTCGCGTACGGGGCGGTGGTCGGCCGGGCGCCGGAGCTGCTGCACGGCAAGACCTCCGCGGTCACCCACCTGGACGGCGGGGTCTTCGCCGGGCTGCACTCGCCGCTGACCGCGACCCGCTACCACTCGCTCGCGGTCGAGCGGGACACCCTGCCGCCGGAGCTGGCGGTCACCGCGTGGACCGACTCGGGCATCGTGATGGGCCTGCGGCACCGCGACCTGCCGGTCGAGGGGGTCCAGTTCCACCCGGAGTCGGTGCTCACCGAGGGAGGCCACCGGATGCTCGCCAACTGGCTCGCCGAATGCGGCGATCCGGACGCGGTGGGCCGCTCGGCCGGCCTGGCGCCGGTGATCGGCCGGGCGGCGGTCGCATGACCGCCCTGCGCCCGGAACGCGGCAGCGAGTCCCCCTCCTGGGAGGAGGACGAGCCGCAGCAGGGCGTCTACCGCGACGCGGCGGACCCGCGCGACGCGGAGGACCTGGTGGACCCGGGTGATCCGCTGGACCCGCGTGACCGCACTGACCGGCGTGATCCGGCCGACCCGCGCGTGCAGCGTGACGTGGTGGGCCTGGGGGACCGTGTTGAGCCGCGGCACCGGGCTGAGCCGCGCGATCCCGCTGAGCCGGGTGACCCGGTGGGCCGGCGCGTGCAGCGCGATGCGGTGGACACGGGTGACCGCGTCGAGCCGCGGCACCGCGCCGAGCCGCGTGACCCGCGTGACCCGCTGGACCGCGCTCACCTGGGTGACCCCGCTGAGGCGGGTGACCCGGTTGATCCGGTGGACGCGTTGGTGCTGGACCCGTTGGATCCTTTGGGCCTCGGCCTCGGTGCTCCGACACCCGACGCGGTCGGCCAGGACCGGCGCGAAGCGCCGTTGTCCCCGACCCCGCGTTCGCGTCGGCGGCCGGTCGATCCGCGTCCGCTGGAGCGCATGGCCGCTGATCTGCAGGACGAGGACACCCGGGTGCTCAACCGGCGCGAACTCGGCCTGGGCGACCCGGCCCTGCGCGGACGCGCCGCCGCGGCGGCGGAGGAGTCCTCCGACACCATCACCCTGCGGGTCCCGCCCCCGGTCGTGCTGCCGGAGGCCGAACCGTCGGAGACCGAACCGCTGGAGGCCGCAGGGACGCCCGCGGTCGGCGGTCGGGCCGAACGCCGCCGGGCCGAGCAGCAGGCCCGGCGCAGGGGCGGCCGGACGGCCGCCGCGGGCAAGGGCAACGGCAAGGTCGCGCGGCCGAAGGAGAGCGCCGGGATCGTCGCGGTGCGGATCATGGGCGAGCTGTTCATCACCCTGGGCGTGGTGATGTTCCTGTTCGTCGCGTACCAGCTGTGGTGGACCAATGTGACGGCGGACGCCTACGCCAGCGGCAGCGCCAAGACGCTGGAGAAGCAGTGGGGCCCGCCGGACGGCGGCACCGGCACCGGGACCGGCATACCGCCGAAGGACCACGCGCCCTACCCCTCCGCGATATCCGAGGGCACCAAGTTCGCGCTGATCTACATCCCCAAACTGGATGTGATGACGCCGATCGCCGAGGGCGTGGACAAGGACTCGATCCTCGACAAGGGCCTGGTCGGGCACTACACCGGGGCGCTGGAGACGGCCTTCCCGTGGGACAAGACCGGCAACTTCGCGCTGGCCGGGCACCGCAACACCCACGGTGAGCCGTTCCGCTACATCAACCGGCTGGTCCCCGGCGACAAGATCGTCGTGGAGACCGCCTACGACTACTACACCTACACGGTGACCAGCACCCTCCCGCAGACCTCGCCGTCCGACGTCGGTGTGATCGCGCCGGTCCCGCCGGAGTCCGGCTTCAAGGAGCCGGGCCGCTACATCACCCTGACCACCTGCACGCCGGAGTTCACCTCCAAGTACCGGATGGCGGTGTGGGGCAAGCTGACCCAGGACCTGCCGAAGAGTTCGGGTCAGAAGCCCCAGGCGCTGCAGACCGGCTGACGCGGAGCCGTCCTCGGGACCTGGCGGGTGGCCGCTGGTACGTCCCGAGGAGCCCCTGCCGCCATGCCGTCCTTCCCCGCCGCCCCCCGCCGCCGTCCGGGCCCGCTGTCGACCGTGCTGGGCCTGTTCGGCGAGCTGCTGATCACGCTCGGGGTGCTGCTCGGCCTCTTCGTCGTCTACTCGCTGTGGTGGACCGACGTGGTCGCGGACGGGCAGGCGGCCGGGGCCGCGGCCAGGGTACGGCAGTCCTGGGCGGCCCCGCCGGCCCGCTCCGACGCCCGGCCGGCCCGGCCGTCCCCGCCGCGGGTGTTCCGGCCGGGGGACGGGATCGGCTTCCTGCACATCCCCAGGCTGGGGAAGGACTACCAGGTCCTGATCACCATGGGCACCAGTACCGAGGTGCTCAACCAGGGCGTGGCCGGGGTCTACCGGGCGCCCTACCCGGCGGCGATGCCCTGGGCGAAGAGCGGCAACTTCGCCATGGCCGCGCACCGGGACGGGCACGGCGCCAAGTTCCACAACCTGCCGGAGCTGCGCCGGGGGGACAAGGTCGTGGTGGAGACCCGGGACACCTGGTACGTCTACACGGTCGACAGCACGCTGCAGCAGACCTCCAAGTACGACGTGGGGGTCACCGCCCCGGTCCCGGCCGAGTCCAGCTACCGCGTGCCCGGCCGCTACCTGACCCTGACCACCTGCACCCCGGCGTACACCTCGCGCTACCGGATGGCGGTCTGGGCCTCGCTGACCCGTACCGAGCCGGTGGACCCGGCCCGCGACCTCCCGCCCGAGCTGCGCTGACCGACCCGCCGCGGTAGGCGGCTCAGTCCGAGAGCGAGGAGAAGGCGACGACCTTGCCGATCCGCAGCCGGACCACCAGCTCGCCCGGCACCCCGTTGCGGGCGCCGTACTCCTCGGCCCGCTCCTCGCCCATGTAGCGGGCGGCGATCCGGGTGGCCCAGTGGCGGACCTGGTCCAGGTCGTCGCTGAGCGTCGCGGTGCCCTCGACCAGGGCGAACGAGAAGGGCGGCCGGTCGTCGTCCACGCACAGCGCGGCCCGGCCGTCCCGGGCCAGGGTGCGGCCCTTGACGGTGGTCGCGGCGGTGTTGAAGACGATGTCGTCGCCGTCCAGCAGGAACCAGATCGGGGCGACGTGGGGGCGGCCGTCGGCGCGGGTGGTGGCGAGCTTGCCGGTGCGGGTGCCCTCGCTGAGGAAGGCCCGCCACTCGGTCTCGGTCATCGGAGTAGCCATGCCCCCATCGTGGGGCAGCGGCGCCCGGCGCGCACGGAGAAGGGCCGGGACGCGAGGTGCGTCCCGGCCCTTCGAGCCCTTGCGGTCAGGGGGCGATCAGGCGGCGTCGGCGGGCCGTGCTGCTACTGGCCCTGGCCGCCCTGGTTGTCACCGGGGTTTCCGATGGTGCCTGTCGCCCCCTGGGAAGGGGACTGCGAGGTCCCGCCGTTGTTGTTCTGCTGCTGGGGGGCCAGCCAGAACTGGACCGAGCTGTTCGGGGCCACCTTGGTGCCCTGCGGCTGGGACTGGCGCGAGACCGTGCCCGCCGCGTAGTTGGTGGGCTGGTTGTCGTCGCCCTGCGGGTCGGGGGTGAGGCCGGCCTTGTTCAGGGCCTCCTGGGCCGCCTGCTGGCTCAGCCCCAGCAGGTTCGGCACCGTGGCCTGGGCCGGGCCCGAGGACACGATCAGGGTGACGCCCGAGCCGCTCGCCGCGTTGCTGCCGGCCGCGGGCTTGGTGCCGATCACGGTGCCGTTGGGGACGGTGTCGCTGGCCTGCTGGGTCTGGTTGCTGACCGAAAAGCCTGCCGCCTCCAGCGCCGTGGTGGCGTCGTTGGGCTGCTTGCCGGCCGTGTCCGGCACCTGCTTGGTGGGGGCGCCGGTGCTGAGGTGGACGGTGATGGTGCTGCCGGCCGGGACCTCGGTGCCGGGGGTCGGGGTCTGGTTGCAGACCTTGCCCTTGTCGGCGGTGCCCGGGTCGCAGGCGACCGCGGGGCCCTGGACCACCTTGAGCGTGCCCTGGCTGTTGGCGACCGCGGCCTGCGCCGCCGCCCAGTCCTGGTTGACCAGGCTCGGCACCGGGAAGGAGGTCGGCGTGCCGGGGCCCTTGAACACCGTCGAGGCGACGAAGTAGGCGCCGACCAGGACCAGCACCGCGGCGACCGCGAGGATGATCCAGGAGGTGTTGCGGTTCCGGCCGCCGCCGTTGCCCGCGCGCCGGCGGTCGCCGCGACCGCCGTAGCCGTCGTCGTACCCGCCGCCGGTGTCGTAGCCGTCGCCGCCGACGTCGTAGCCCTGGCCGACGCTCGGCAGCAGGCTGGTCTGCCCGGCCGCGTCCGGGCCCTGCTGGGGCATCGCGGTGGTGCGGCCGTACTGGTCCGGCTGGCCGTAGCCCTGGGGCTGGCCGTAGCCGGCCATCCCGCCGGCGCCGTAGGCCACCGGCTGGGCCGCGGAGACCGGGAGGCCGTCGAGGGCGCGCTCGATGTCGGCGCGCATCTCGTCGGCGCTCTGGTAGCGGTAGTCCCGCTCCTTGGCGAGCGCCTTCATCACGATGGCGTCGTACTCGGGGCGCACCTCGGGGTCGTACACCGAGGGCGGCTGGGCCTCCTCGCGGACGTGCTGGTACGCCACGGCCACCGGCGAGTCGCCGACGAACGGCGGGCGCATGGTGAACAGCTCGTAGAGCAGGCAGCCGGTGGAGTACAGGTCGGAGCGGGCGTCGACCTGCTCGCCCTTGGCCTGCTCCGGCGAGAGGTACTGCGCGGTGCCGATGACCGCCGAGGTCTGCGTCATGGTCATGCCGGCGTCGCCCATGGCCCGGGCGATGCCGAAGTCCATCACCTTGACCGTGCCGTTGCGGGTCAGCATGACGTTCGCGGGCTTGATGTCGCGGTGCACGATGCCGTTGCGGTGCGAGTACTCCAGCGCCTGCAGCACGCCGGTGGTCATCTCCAGCGCGCGCTCGGGCAGCAGCCGCCGGCCGGAGTGCAGCAGCTCGCGCAGGGTGGACCCGTCGACGTACTCCATCACGATGTACGGGATGGAGATCCCGTCGATGTAGTCCTCGCCGGTGTCGTACACGGCGACGATCGAGGGGTGGTTCAGCGAGGCGGCGGACTGTGCCTCGCGTCGGAAACGGGCCTGGAACGACGGGTCACGGGCCATGTCGGCCCGCAGCGTCTTCACAGCGACGGCGCGTCCGAGCCGGATGTCGTGGCCGAGGTAGACCTCTGCCATACCGCCGCGCCCGAGGACGCCGCCCAGCTCGTACCGGCCGCCGAGGCGACGCGGTTCTTCCATGGTTCCAACCCTCTCCCTCGCCAGTGCCGAGGTTGATCTGTCGGTCCTGCGTGGTCTTCGGTGGTGGCAGAGGTCTTGGGGGCAGACCGCTGCTTGCGGATACGCTACCGGGCCCGGAGGCGCTTCACCTGCTCCAGGGTCACCTTGATATGAGACCGGTATCCGTTGACGGGTCCCTGGCAGGCCGTGGTCACTTGCCCAGATACGCCTGCATCATGGACTTGGCGATCGGTGCCGCGAGGCCCGATCCGGAGATCTCGTTGCGGGCCGCGTTGCTGTCCTCGACCACCACGGCCACCGCGATCTCCTTGCCGTTGGAGTCCTTGGCGTAGGAGACGAACCAGGCGTACGGGTTGTTCTTGTTGTCGACGCCGTTCTGGGCGGTGCCGGTCTTGCCGCCGACGGTGACGCCGGGGATCTGCGCGTTGTGCCCGGTGCCGTTCTGGACCACGTTCTCCATCATGGTCTGCAGCTGCTGGGCGACCTGCGGGGTGGTGGCCTGGGACAGCTGGGACGGCTTGGCCTGGTCGATCACCGAGAGGCCCGCGGTCCGGGTCTGCGAGACCAGGTAGGGCTTCATCAGCGTGCCGTTGTTGACGATGGCCGAGACCACCATGGCCATCTGCAGCGGGGTGGCCCTGGTGTCGAACTGGCCGATCGAGGACTGCGCGTTCTGCGGCCGGTTGATGCCGGTGTCGAAGACGCTCTTCGCCACGCCGACCGGGATCAGCAGGCCGGCGTTGTTGAAGCCGAAGCGGTCCGCCTCCTCGGCCATCCGGGCGTTGCCGATCTCGTCGCCGAGCTTGCCGAAGACGGTGTTGCAGGAGACCCGCAGCGCGTCGTTCATGGAGACGTTCAGGCAGTTGTCGCCGGCCTCGTTGACCAGCTTGGCGTTGGCGGTGTCCGGCAGCGGGTACGGGTCGGGGGAGTCGGTCGGCGCGTTGATGTCGGTGATCTTGCCGGTCTCCAGCGCCGCCGCCGCGGTGACCAGCTTGAAGGTCGAACCGGGCGGGTAGGTCTGCCGCAGCGCCCGGTTGAGCATCGGGTTGGACGGGTCCTTCTGCAGCTTGGTCCAGGCCGCGCTGCTGGCGTCGTCCGCCCCGGCGATGCTGGTCGGGTCGTACGAGGGGGCGCTGACCAGGCCGAGGATCGCGCCGGTGGTCGGGTCCAGGGCGACCGCGGCGCCCTTCTTGCCGGAGTCCTTGAACTGGTTCCAGGCGGCGGCCTGCACCTTGGGGTCGATCGTGGTGACCACGTCGCCGCCCTGCTTCTGCTTGCCGGTCAGCATGTCCAGGGTGTTGTGGAAGAACAGGGTCGAGTCGCTGCCGCTGAGGATCCCGTTCTCGACGTTCTCCAGCAGGTTGCTGCCGAACACCTGGGACGAGTAGCCGGTCACCGGCGCGTACTCGGGGCCGGCCACATAGGCCCGGCGGTACTTGTACTTGTTGCCGTTGACCAGCAGGTCCTTGGTGACCGCCTTGCCGCCGGCGATGATGTCGCCGCGCGGGTAGCTGTACGCCTCGATGGTGCCGCGGGCGTTGTTGGTGTTCTTGTTGAGCGCGCTCGCCTCGACACCCTGGACGTAGTTCACCCGGATCATCAGCGCGAGGACCAGCATCAGGCAGAACACCGATACCCGGCGGATGGGCTTGTTCACGAGCGGGGTTCCCCTCCTGGCACGACGTGCGGTCCGGACCTTGTCTACACGTGCTTTATGACGATGTGAGCACCTGGGTCGGTTCTCCTGACCCCGGTCCCGGCGCGGCGGCGGGTGCCGGGGCCGGACGGCGGGCCACATCGCTGATCTTCAGCAGGATGGCCACCAGGGCCCAGTTGGTGATCACGGAGGATCCGCCCTGGGCCATGAACGGCATCGTCATACCGGTCAGCGGGATCGTACCGGTCACGCCCCCGGCGACGATGAACACCTGCAGCGCGAAGGCCCCGGAGAGGCCGACCGCGAGCAGTTTGCCGAAGGGGTCGCGGGCCGCCAGCGCGGTCCGCAGCCCGCGTTCGAACAGCAGGGCGTAGAGCACGAAGATCGCCATCAGCCCGGCCAGGCCGAGCTCCTCGCCGACCGTGCCGAGGATGAAGTCGCTCTTGGCGGCGAAGCCGATCAGCCAGGAGTGGCCCTGGCCGAGGCCGGTGCCCAGGGTGCCGCCCGCGCCGAAGGAGAACAGGGCCTGGCCGAGCTGGCCCACCCCGCCGCCGTCCGGGGCGGCGGTCAGCGGGTGCAGCCAGGCGGTGATCCGGGACTGGACGTGCGGCTCGGTGCTGGCGACCACCCAGAAGCCGGCCCCGGCCATGGCCAGCCCGAAGACGATCCAGCTGGTCCGCTCGGTGGCCACGTAGAGCATGATCACGAAGATGCCGAAGAACAGCAGCGAGGTGCCCAGGTCGGTCTCGAAGACCAGGATCATCAGGCTGAGCACCCAGACCGCGATGATCGGGCCGAGGTCCCGCCCGCGCGGCAGGTAGAGGCCCAGGAAGCGGCGGCTGGCCAGGGCCAGTGCGTCCCGCTTGACCATCAGGTAGCCGGAGAAGAAGACCGGCAGGATGATCTTCACGAACTCGCCGGGCTGGATCGAGAAGCCGCCGATGTGGATCCAGATCTTGGCGCCGAAGTCCGAGGCCCGGCCCGGCATGAAGGCCGGCACCGCCAGCAGCACCAGCGCGGTCAGTCCGGCGATGTAGGTGTAGCGCTGCAGCAGCCGGTGGTCCTTCAGCAGCGCCATCACCCCGATGAACAGGGCGATGCCCAGGCCGCTCCAGATCAACTGGTTCTGCGCGCCCGGGTAGTTGTGCGCCAGCTGCCTGGCCCGGTCCAGGCGCCAGATGAAGACCAGGCCGAGGCCGTTCAGCAGCGCGGCGATCGGCAGCATCAGCGGGTCGGCGAAGGGCGCGAAGCGCCGGACCGACAGATGCGCCAGCAGCGCGAACAGGCCCATGCCGAGGCCGTACTCGAGCATTCCGGCCGGGACCCTGCCGTCCATCGCCAGGCCGGTGTCGGCGTAGGCGAAGAGCGGCAGCAGCACCGCGAAGACGAGGAGCGCGAGCTCGGTGTTGCGCCGGTTCGGCGCCCCCTGCGGAGTGATGGTGGCGGTGGCCGCCGTTCCCTCCGAGGTCAGGAGGCGACGCACTGGTCGGCCATCTGCTGGAGTTGGGGGCTCAGCGAGGGCGTGGCGGACGGGACCGTGCTCGGGGTGGTGCTCGGCTTGCTGCTCGGCCCCGCGGACGGCGCGGGGGCGGGGTTGTTGGCGGTGGTGCCGGCGGCGGCCTTGGCCTTGCAGAGGTCGGCCTGGGTCTTCAGGGTGGCCACCTGGCTCTGCGCGTCCTTCAGGCTGCCCGCCGAGATGGTGCCCTTCACATGGGTCTGCTCGGCCGGCGGCAGGTCCTTCAGCTGGATGTCGGTGGCCTGGTGCACCTTGGACAGGCTGATCCCGGCCAGGCTCTGGTTGACCCCCTGGTAGATCGCCACGGTGCTGCCGTCGGCGCCGACGAAGTACTGGGTCTGGGTCCAGCGGTAGCCGAAGTAGCCGGCGCTGCCGATCAGGGCCAGCACCACCACCAGCACCACCACCGGGACCGCCCAGCGGCGCCGGCGGCCCTCGCGCTGCTTGCGGCGGCTGCGCCGGCCCCCCTCCTCGGGGAGGTAGTCCTGGTCGGTCTCGTCCTGGGCGTAGGACTCGTCCTGGTAGTCCTGGTCGTAGCCGCCCTGGTAGCCCGGGGCCGCGGCGGCGGACGCCCCCGGCTGCGGGCGGCCGAGCGAGGCGGCCCGGGCGGCCGGGGTGTTCGCCATGGCGTGGTGGGTGATCGTCGGCGGCCCGTCGGCGACCGCGCCGACCACCACCGGGGTGTCGCTGAAGTGGCCCGCCACGGTGTCGCCGTCGGTGACGTCCAGGACGTCCGCGACCACGCAGGTGATGTTGTCCGGGCCGCCGCCGCGCAGCGCCAGCTGGATCAGCTCGGAGACGGTCTGCTCGGGCGCGTAGTAGCTGCCGAGGGTCTCCTCCAGGGTCTGGTGGCTGACCACCCCTGACAGGCCGTCGGAACAAATCAGGTAGCGGTCCCCGGCGCGCACCTCACGGATCGACAGGTCGGACTCGACCTCGCCGGTCCCCATCAGCGCCCGCATGATCAGCGAGCGCTGCGGGTGGGTGCTGGCCTCCTCCTCGGTGATCCGGCCCTCGTCCACCAGCCGCTGCACCCAGGTGTGGTCCTGGGTGATCTGGCTCAGCGCGCCGTCCCGCAGCAGGTACGCGCGGGAGTCGCCGATGTGGATCAGGCCGGCCCGCTGGCCGGTCCAGAGCAGGGCGGTGAGCGTGGTGCCCATGCCCTCCAGCGCGGGGTCGCCCTCGACCAGCAGCCGCAGCCGCTCGTTGGCGCGGTCGGCCGCGGCGCTCAGTGCGGTGAGCGGATCGGTGCCGGGCACGTCCTCGTCCAGCTCGACCATGGTGGAGAGGACCTCGGAGGAGGCCACCTCGCCCGCGGCCTGGCCGCCCATGCCGTCGGCCACGGCGAGCAGCCGCGGACCGGCGTAGCCGGAGTCCTCGTTGCCCTCCCGGATCATGCCCTTGTGCGACCCGGCGGCGAAGCGCAGCACGAGGCTCATGTGCCGTCCGCCCCCTTCCCTCGGTCCCCTGCGCGATGCCCCGGTGCAGCGTGCGTTGATGCATCGTACGGTGCCGTGTCCGGCCTGTCCGGGCGCGGGTGCGAATCGCGGTGCCCGCCGTCCGCCCCCGGGGTGCGGGCCTGGTGCCCATGCCTCATGCGCGACTACTTCCGCAGCTCGATGACGGTCCTGCCGATGCGGATGGCCGCCCCTGGCTGGAGCGGGGTCGGGCTGGTCAGCCGGGTCCGGTCCAGGTACGTGCCGTTGGTGGAGTTCAGGTCCTCGACGATCCACTGCCCGCTCTGGTCGGGGTAGATCCTGGCGTGGCGCGAGGACGCGTAGT
Organism: Streptacidiphilus alkalitolerans; assembly: GCF_042511045.1. NCBI lineage: Bacteria > Bacillati > Actinomycetota > Actinomycetes > Kitasatosporales > Streptomycetaceae > Streptacidiphilus > Streptacidiphilus alkalitolerans. The sequence goes on along the minus strand of NZ_JBHEZX010000005.1, from coordinate 326,722 downwards.
CGTCGTCCAGCACGATGGTCGAGTCGTGGGCCCGGCCCAGGGTGATCGTCTGGCCCTGCAGCGCGACCGTGGTCCCGGCCAGCGAGCCCTGGGTGACCACCAGCTGGGTGGGCGCGCCGCGGCGCGGGCGCTGGCCCTGCTGGCGGTTCTCCCGCTGCTGCGGCGGCTGCTGCCGCCCGGTGCCGGAGGCCCCGGCGGCGGCCGGGGCGCCGCGGCGCGCGGTGGCGGCGCGCTGGACCACCTTGGTGCCGAACAGGTCGCTGCGGATCACCTGCACCGCGACGATGACGAACAGCCAGAGGACGGCCAGGAAGCCCAGCCGCATGACTGTGAGGGTCAGCTCTGACATGTGGAGCGGGTCACCCTTCGGCTTGCCGGTAGACGATCGTGGTGCTGCCCATGATGATCCGTGAGCCGTCGCGCAGCGTAGCGCGCTGGGTGTGCTGCCCGTCGACCACGATGCCGTTGGTGGAGCCCATGTCGAGGACCACGGACGGGCTGCCCATCCGGATCTCGGCGTGCCGGCGGGAGACACCGGGGTCGTCGACCCTGATGTCGGCCTCGGTGCTGCGGCCCAGGACCACCACCGGGGTGGAGACCTGGTGCCGGTCGCCGTTGATCTCCAGCCAGCGCCGGGTGGTGGTCCCGGCCGGGCCGAAGCCGGAGCCGGGGAGCGGGCGGACATTGCCGCCGCCGGCGCCGGGAGCACCCGGAGCGCCGGGGCCGCCCGGGCTGCCGCCCGGCACGGCGGGGAAGGCCGGGGCGGTCGGCGGCGGGGGCGGCAGCTGCGGCTGCCACGCCTCGGCCTGCCTGCCCCCGTACGGCTGCGCCTGCGGCGGCTGCTGGGCCTGCTGGGCCGGGTACGGGGGCTGCTGCGGCTGGTACTGGCCCTGGCCCTGCTGGCCCTGGTGGCCGTACGGGTCGGCCGCGTACGGGTCCGGCGCCGCCGCCTCGGGGGCGGCCTCGACCCGGCTGCGGACCCGGTACAGGCCGGTGTCCAGGTCCGCGGCCTCCTCCAGGGCGACCTTGAGCGGGCCCATGAAGGAGTAGCGCTGCGCCTGGGCGTACTCGCGCACCATCCCGGCCAGTTCCCCGCCGAGCTGCGCGGAGTACGGGCTGAGCCGCTCGTAGTCGTGCGAGCTGAGCTCCACGATGAAGTCGTTGGGGACGACGGTGCGGTCCCGGTTCCAGATGCTGGCGTTGTTGTCGCACTCGCGCTGCAGCGCTCCGGCGATCTCCACGGGCTGCACTTCGGACTTGAACACCTTGGCGAAGGCGCCGTTGACGAATCCCTCGAGTCGCTGCTCGAACTTCTTCAGGGCTCCCACGGGGCACCCCCTTCCATCGGGCGTTCTCGGCCCGCCGTGCGGCTGCGCGGCGGCTGCGTACTTGTCGTCCTTACTGATCGTATCTACGCGGCGGGCCCGCGCGCGGTTCCTCGGCGCAGCCGGGCCGCACCGTGCGATTCCTCACGGTGCGGCGGCGGGAGCGTACGGGTTCCGCTTCTGTATGAAGAATGCCATCGGGGAGTGCCGGTCCGGTACGAGTCGGGGTGTGCAGGCTGAGACGTACCCCCTGAGGCGGGTGGTCATCCGCTGATCACCCGTTCGGCTTCGGCCGGCTTGCGCCCGCGGGGACGGCCCGGGGCCGGGCGCGGGGCGGGTGCGGGGGTGGTCCGGGGGTGGTCCGAGGGCGTCCGGGAGACCCCTTCCGACGTGCTAATGTTCTTCTTGTCGCAAGGCGCTGCCAAGGGATTCCAGGCAGTCGGAGGGCCGGTCGAGAACCGGTTTGAAGACACCGGGTCCCTTTCGGTAGAGTCAACGACATCACTCAATGCGCGAGTGGCGGAATGGCAGACGCGCTGGCTTCAGGTGCCAGTGTCCGAAAGGGCGTGGGGGTTCAAATCCCCCCTCGCGCACAGCGAAGCACCGAAAAGGTGCCTCCAGCAGGGACGAAAGTCGCTGAGGGAGGCACCTTTTCGCGTTGGCGGCAGTGGGGTGGGTGCGGTCGCCGGGGTCTGCGGGGTGGTTTCGGGCAGGGGTGGGCCCTGGTGGTCGGTGGTGCGGGGTTTCAGCCGGCGGCGGGTTCGAGGTGGCCGACCGGGGCCGGTGAGGGTGTCGAGCCAGATACTGATCTTGCGTCGGTCGGCGTGGGCGAGTGGGAAGGCCTGGGCGGCGATGCTGCAGCAGTGCCACGGCCTGGGACCGCGCGCAAATATCGGGTGGGACGACCGCTTGTCGTAGGTCATGATCGGTCCTTGTGACTCTCGTCCTGCCGCCCCGGCTCACTGACTCTGCCCAGGTCCTGCGTGAGGCAGCTCACCGCCGAGGCCTGCACACGGTGCAACTGCCCACCTTCGCCGTACCGGGTGACCTGCGCGCCGAGCACTTGCACGCCGGGCCCAGCTTCGCCGACGTCGTGGCACCCGCTCTCGGCGTCGCGCTGCTGCAGGCCCCCATGGACTGGCTGGCCCTGCTTCCTCGGGAGTTCACCAAGCGCGAGATTCACCTCGTACCGATCCGCGAGGCGTACGGCCTGCGTCGGCCCGCGTTCATCAAGTCGCCCAACGACAAGCAGATACCGGCGTTGGTCTACACCGACGGATCACGGCTCCCCGGCCCGGACGAGGTGGATCCGCACACACCAGTGCTGATCAGCGACGTAGTGGAGTTCGCCACCGAGTACCGGCTGTACCTGCTCGACGGAGCGGTGCACACCGGCAGCCGGTACGCCCGGCACGGGCGACTGAGTCTTGGACCGCTCGACGAGGACGCGGCGGCCTTCGGAGCGGAACTGCTGGCCGAATGCGGTGACACGCTGCCCTCCGCCATCGTCGTGGACGTGGGAGAGGCTCACGGCTGTTGGTCGGTGATCGAAGCCAATGCCGCCTGGGCAAGCGGCATGTACACCTCCGACCCGCAGCGGGCCCTGGACGTCGTACTCCGGGCCGCTGGACCTCACGGCACCGTCACATCCCGTGATCACCCATTCCTCCGCGCCCCCAGGGCCACTGAGGAATGAGGACGCTGGTGAGGGCCGGCCCGCTTCCGCGGTACACCGACAACGGGGAGACGATCACATTGAGCGGGGGAACCAACCCTCCAAGTCTGCCTCTTCGGACTGGCTGGCGACTTTCGCCGGTGTCCCACAGCGAAGCACGAGAAGGTACCTCCAGCAGAGACGAAAGTCGCTGAGGGAGGCACCTCTTCTCGTTGGCGGCAGTGGGGTGGGTGCGGTTTGGGAGTGCCGGCCCGCTCGATCGCTTCCTGCCCGGCAGGTTCATGATCCGCATGCACATGCTCCCCGGTACCCTCACGCGGCAGTTGAGGACTCGGGGGCCCGCAGCTGAGACCGCCCTCAGCCGTGCAGTCAACGTCGACAAGGAGGGGTGAGATGGGGTCTTCGCGACGAGCGGTACTGAGGTCAGTGGTCGGCGCGGGAGGGATCGCCGCCGCGGCGACGATCGGCTCGGCCGACTCCGCGGCGGCTGCGGCCACCACGGGCGCCGGCTGGTACGACGTCACGGACGCGCCGTACAACGCGACCGGGAACGGAACCACGGACGACACCGCGGCCGTCGGCGCCCGCACCCCAGACTGGCCCCGGGCCGGACAACCGCTCCGGCCTGGTCACGTTCGGCACCAGGGCCTCGGCCACGGCAGGCGCACAGGTGCACCTGACCTTCGGCACGCCGTTCGCCGTCACGCCCACGGTCATGATCACGCCGGCCAACGGCTCGACGGCCGGTCTGCTGTGCGCCGTGGGGTCCGTGTCCGCCACGGGGTTCAGCCTGTTCACCGGCAATGCTCCGGCCTCGGGTGAGCCGAACACCCAGTACGCGTTCTACTGGCAAGCGACGGACTGAAGCAGCGAGCAGGGCGTCCGCCGGCGCGGACGCCCCCTCCTTGCGGTGGCCCGGCCCGGGAGCGGCCCGCGACCGGGCTGGGCGAAGCTCGCTGCTACTGCTGAGCCCCGCTGACGTTCCAGGTCTGGTAGGAGTTGCCCGGGTTGCAGCCCTCCTCCGGGAATCCGTAGATGCCGATGCCGCCGTCCAGGCAGTCCCTCCCCCCGAACGTGAAGAACTGGATGTGGGAGTAGCCGTTGGACGGTGCGGACTGCGTCGACATGGCCCAGACCTGGCTGGGGTCGTTCCGGTTGCAGGTCGCGCCCTCCACATCGCTGGAGCCCGCGATCTGGGACGGACCCGTCCCCGCCCCCATGGCACGGAGGCAGATGTTGGTGCGGAAGGAGTTCTGGATGAGCTCGTAGGCGTGGCCGCCGGCATCCGGCGCGCCGTAGATCAGGTTCCACTCCTGCCGTTGCGCATTGGCACTGGTGCAGGGCTGCATGTTCGCGTAGAACGTGGAGAAGTCCACGGTCACGCACTGGCCCGTGTTGCTGTTCTGCAGGGTCCGGTAGTTCCACGTGATCTGGGCCTGCGCCGGCGCCACGGCCGTGGCCACGAGGCCGGCGGTTACGAGCGCCACAAAGGTGGCCATTCGGACACGTCGCATCTCAGCGATCCCTCCGATATATTTCGTGATTGCCCCTGGTAGGGCGGGTGCGTCGGCAGTTGCTGACGCACTTATGGTCCGGCCCGTCCGACCAGCCGGGCCAGCTCTTGCGCCAGGCCGCAAATGCCCTGGTGGAAGCGGAAGTTGACACCGAACAGGGATTCTCCGGGGGGCCGGTCTTGATACGCCTGCGGCTGACCGCCAGCGACATCGACCGGATCACCGTCGCCGAAAAACCCGACTTCGGCTTTGAACTCGCCCTCGGCGCGGACCTGCTGGCAGGCCGGATCCGCAGCGCCCGGCTGTCGCAGTGGCGCCGGGACGTGGCACGGGACTGGGACACCGGCATCGCGAAGCTCTTCGAGCTCTACACCCCCGACTACCTGCCCGCGTTCTTCCTCCACACCGCCCACCGCGACGACTCAGGACCCGGCACGACGGCAGTCGGCCCAGGAGCCGCATCCCACCTGCACGACCTGGCGCGGGCCCGCGCCCTGACCCCCTTCACCCGGGCCCTGGCCGACGGGCAGACCTCCGCCTACGCGGCCCTGGACCGAGGCATCACGGCCTTACAAACCCGGGCCCTGGACCCCTACCGCCGCAACGTGGCTTCCCTCGTCGCCACCGCCGGCGCCCAGGCCCGCGCCCACGCCGCGGCCTTCGGAACCCACGCCATGCTCCGCGCGGTGCACCCCAAGATCAGCTGGGACGGCTCGGTCCTGGCCCTGAACACCTTCCACGACTGCACCCAGTCCCTCGCCGGGCGTCCGCTGGTCCTGCGCCCCGCGGTCTTCGCCACCGGGATCAGCTACGACCCGCAACCGCACGCCGTGACCGTGACCTACCCGGCCACCGACGCACCCGTCGTGCGGGACCGCCGGCCGACCACCCCCGACCCGGCCCTGAGCGCACTCCTGGGACCCACCAGGGCAGCTATCCTCACCACGATCACCTGCCACCCCGCCACCACCACCGGGCAACTCGCCATCGCCCTCGGCCTGTCCGCCGCCACCACCTCCCGCCACACCACCGTGCTGCGCACCGCCGGCCTGATCACCACCATCCGCAACGGCCAAACCGTCCACCACACCCCCACCCGACTCGGCCGGGACCTGGCCACCGGCCCGAACACCTACTCCGGCCCCCATGCCCCTACCGGCCCGAACACCCCCTCCGGCCCCCATACCCCCTCCGGCCCCCACACCCCCTCCGGCCCGAACTGAACCCGCGCCGGGCGGTGGGCATGTGTGCCGTCAGCTACCCGTGAAAGGCCTGAGCCATGGTTGAGCCGTCCTCACCGAGGCCGTCGGCCTCGGCGAGCTGTACTACGTCGCCGACGGGGGAGTTCGGGCCGTCCTGCGGGCCTGCGAGGGCCGCGACCTCAACGCCGAGCTGATGCGCCACGCGCACAGGGCCCAGCGGAAGTTGCTGGCGGACTACCCTGACAGCGCCGTTCGCCAGGGCCGGCCTCGCCTGCCTCGGCCTTGCCCTTGAGACGGTTTCAGCCCCGATCGGCGCAGGTCGTCCGACGGACGTCCTGGCCGAAGCAGTGCGCGCCGCAGAGCTTTGGCCGCAGCCACTGCACCTGGCCGAGGCGAGCAGCCTGCGGGAACTCGAGCAGCTGTGCCAACAGGAAGCACGCGAGGACCTGCGATCCTCCGGAATCCCAGCTGTCCGCGAAAGCGCGGGGAAGAGAGCCCTCCAGTACCGCAGGCTCGCCCAATCACTCGGCTAACGGCGCCGGCGTGCCACCCGGGGCGATGCCGCAGCCGGCTCCAGGCTGCCGAGTACCTGCTCGAGTCGGTGCCCTCGCGCCACGATTTTTGACGTTGCTGGACTGCTTTCCGGCGCTAGGCTGCGTTGGCCATGGACCCGCACACCGCCCCTGAGCCGACGCGGCATGATCCGCAGCGCGGCGTGATCGTCACAGGCCCGGCGATCCGGCGGGTCTTCCGGGAGGTCATCGCCGACCGCCTGCCGGACCGGCGGCCACCGCAGCCGGCGCTGCTGTTCGGACCTGCGGATCCTTCATGGGACGACGACTTGGGATTCCTCGCCGACCTCTTCAACGAGATCCTCCATCAGGACACGTGCCAGCCCGACACCGCAGACGGAACGGCTCTGCTCGCTCCGGTCGTGCCTCCCGAACCTGCTGACTCGCTGGCCGGTTGAGTGCCCAGCGGTCCGGCTGGCACTCGCCGGTCTCGCCGCGGTCTTCCCTACGGAACGTACGCTGCCCGCCCTCTCTCCGCGCCTGCGGTACTTCGCAGACCAGAACCCTCCGGGCACCGACATCGGCGACTATGTACGCTTCGTCCTCGTGCTGGCTGCTCAGAAGGACGACCGCACCCTCGCGGCAACTGAGAAGTTGACCGACACCTACTGGCAAGGCACAGCGCGCGGAGCGCCGACGCGGGCACGAGCCCACCACTTGCTCGGCCAGATGCTGATGAGGGTGGGAACTGGGCTCACCCGGTCAGCGTGATGGCGCTTCTTGGATTTGGCTCCGATCGGAAGTCCGTGAATGATCCTGTGCCATCTTCAAGCGGCCCGGGATTGTCCGTCGCAACCTCACTGGAGCACGATGGTGACGCCCTTCTCGCGCAGGATGTTCACGGTTGCCTCGAAGTAGGACAGGCCGCCGAGGTGATGGAGGATGTGTCCGGCGAGGGCGTGGCGGGTGATGGCGGCGTGGTGCCACACGAGAGTGAACGGGGGCACGACGGAGGGTCCGCCGCACAGGTTGTCCTCCACCGCGTCCAGGTTCATGCCGTAGTTGGCGCCGGGGCCGAGCAGGGCTTCGCCCAGTGCCAGGAGCAAGCCGGACCTGTCGGTGGCGTGCTGTCCGTCCAGGTGGTACGTCCCGCCGGAGTGGCCGTGCAGCCCGTACGGGCCGACTCGGGTGAGGTTCAGCCAGGCAGACCGGCCCTCGGCGTCGAACTGTGCCCACTGGTTGGGCCGCGTGGGAACACCGCGGGACCAGATCTCCCAGACTGTGCGGGCGGCCAGGGTGGGTCGGTCGTGGCCAGGGTCGGTGATGGTGACGTCGATCAGGGTTCCGCCGAGGACGGATGGGCGAGCCTCGACGGTGTCCAGGCCGAGGCGGTAGTTGGCCATCGTGCGGCCATGGCGATCGAGACACCGGAGCGTGATCGGGTCGGCCTGCTGTGGAAGGGGATGACACAGCAGGGCCAGCAGTGGTGGGGCGGGTTCGCAGCCGATCAAGTGCACGGGCTGGGTGGGTCGGTGTGGGCGCGGGGTGAACAGGCCGTCAATGGAACGGCAACCGCCCGATGGGTTGTCTCCCCGGATCGAGGGGAACCAAAGTTCGAACCGGGGACTCGAAGGCAGTCGCCTGCCGCCCCGGAGGTCGTCGTATCGTGCGACGCCGGCGCCCACGACGATGTCCACGCGTCCGGGATCGCCCGGCGTGGGCCGCTGGGCCAGGACGGCCGTGTCCTCCAGGTCCCAGAAGAGGGCCGGCCCGCCGCTCGCGGGATCCGCGGGCTCGATCGAGAGCATTCCGTTCCCCAGCAGCCGCACCGGTTCGAGGTCGGCTGTCACTGCCTGGACCAGCAGGCTCTCGCGCGGGCAGCCGCGCAGTGTCAGGACTTCTCGCGGGAGCGCAGGCGCATCCGCGAACAGACCCTCGACTTCCGCGCACCGCCCCCACAGCACATCCCCCTCCTCGTCACCGGTATCCTCCTGAACCAGGAGATATCGGACCAGAAAGTCTCCCTCCCACCCCACATGTTCCTCAGACCGCATGCTTCTTCCCCTGCTAACCAGGCCGTCTTGGCGCGCCAACCCTACGGGCCGCCGCAACCGAAGCCCTTCGAAAACTGCAGGGCGTCGCCGCCCCCTTCAACCGCAACAGGCCGATCAGGCCTTCGTTTCGGCCGGGTCTGGGGCCTGGATGCTGACGCGGGACGAAGACGTGGATGCGCACACACCGGTGTTGGGGCTGGCTACCCCGGAGGCTGCCCGGCCCATGACGCCGCACCTGCGAACCGACATCGTCCCGATCCGCCGCACCCAGTGATCGGCGGGTGGCCCGCTCACCGTGCCGGGTGGGCCACCACTCCGACGCTCACAGTGACGCCATTTCCCAGCACCCGCCCGAGCACCGGTTCCCACCTGGACGTACCGTCCTGACGGAGATTCAAGGACCACGAACCAGTTCTCGGCCGACAGCCGACGCACCGCCCGCTCCACGCTCTCCTGGTCCGGGTCGCTGACCGGCAGGCCGACACACGACTGCAGTCCCAGCGCATCCGCACTGCGCAGCGCAGGCGGGACATGAACGACACCGGCCTGCGGGTCGAAGCAGATCAGCCCGCTCTGACCAGCCAGCTCGACGACGCGCGGCGCCACTTCTGCTGCCCGGCCCCACTGCATGGCCATGAGAACGCAGCCGTCGTCGACATCAAGGCCCGCCGACCACGGCGACGACTCGTCCCCCACATCCTCGACCTCGGGGAACTTGGCAACCAGCGCCGCGTAGAACCCGGCCACCGCCGCCGCAGCACGCGAGGGGCGCTCCCCCTCGAACCACACACCAAGATCAAAACTCACAACGTCCCCTGCACCCTTCAATCTCCAACGAATACGTCCGGCGCTCAGTCGAGCCAGAGGAGGATGCTGTCGCCGTCGGTTGCGGCAGCTTCGAAGAAGGCGGTCAGGAGCGAGAAACGGTCGCGGGCCCAGTCGAGGGAGGCCGGGGTGTCCCAGCCGAGCGGGTAGACCCCGGCTTCCTGGAGCTCCTGGTGGTGGACGCCGTTGACGAGATCGTCGTAGGTCGTGCGACTCAGCGTCTCGGCTGCGACACGTACGCGGTCGGCAGGCAGGAACCGGGGAGGTCCGTAGCCCCAGTCCTCGTCCGTGAACGGCTCCTCGCCGTGCACGATGTCGACGGGAAAGCCGCGGCGACGCAGGAGAAAGCCGAGCAGGTCCCACGTCTGGTGGGTGCTGAAGAGGCGGGCCTCGTGCGGAGGTGACCCGTCGCTCTCCTCGGTGTCCTGGATCTCCTGGGCGAATTCCAGCGCCCAGGCTGGATCCTGGAGGGCGCGGGCCAGTTCGGCGGGCTGCAGGCGCAGGTACTCCCCGATCATGCTCATGGGCCGCAGGCTATGCGGAGGGTGTGACACATCCAGTCGGTGGGGTCGCGGATGATGGGGGCGGTCCGGGTGGGCGGCTGTGGGGAGGGCGTATGTATGTGCGGTACCACGGGGTTGAGCGCAATCGGCGGGGGATGTTCCCTGGCGTGTTCGCGCTGACCAATGGGTTGGCGAGGCGTGGGCAGCTGACTGAGGAGCAGGAGCGGTTCAGGCGGTCCAGCAATGACTGGTTCGACGCGAACTTCGCCAATCCTGCCGATGTCGATCCGACGGTCTACGACCATGAGCTGAACCCCGGGGCGACGGCCTGGTTCAAGATGTCGGCGCGGCACTTGATCGAGCGCGTCGAAGGCTATCGGCAGCTGCTCCGCGCCCACGGCATCGTGTGTGTGGAGGCGCGGTCGCTGGACCCCGGAAGGGTCATCTACGAGGACGAGCACCAGGTGGTGGTCGTCCCCACCGCCCGGCCCGGCCGCCCGGGTTGACGGGCGGGCCGGGTGGCCGGGCGGCGGGCAGTTGGCGGGCCGGCCGGGGTCAGGATCCCCGCGAGGCACGGGCAGGGGCTTTGCGGATGGACACCGTCGGCGGCCGGGCGCGAGCCCCCCGTCCGGCCCCCGGCCGACCCCCGGCGGGTGCCGGCAGGTTCCGGGAAGTGGGGGGCTCGCGCCCTGGGCCGGGGCCCTGGGTTCAGCCGTGCAGGTAGACGATGCCGAGCTTGGTGAGCTGCCAGAGCTGGCCGGCCGCGCCGGTGTCCGGCTTGAGTTCGGTGATCGGGTTGCCGAGGGAGTCGCTGTCCGTGCTCAAGGTGGCGACCATCGCGGTGTTCTGCGAGTCCGCGATCTTGTACAGGCCGTTGCCCGCCGGCTCCAGCACCCAGTGCTGGTTGCCGCCGCCGTTGCAGCGCCACTGCTCCAGCCGGGTGCCCGCGGCGGTGGAGCCGCCGGTGGCGTCCAGGCACATGTCGCGGTTGCCGCTGAAGTCGAGCTCGTAGCTGCCGCCCGCCTTGGCCTCGAACACGAAGGACTGGTTCAGTCCCCCGTCCGCGGGATAGCTGATGGCCAGTCGGCCGTTGGTGCTGTCGCCGTAGCTGCCGCCCCCGGCGAAGTCGAGGACGTTGCCGCTCGCGTGGTTGGTGAGCTGGAACCAGGCTCCGTCGTCCGGCGCGTCGTCGAACGGCCGGCCGACGGTCAGCGGCTCGATGGTGGTGCCGTCGCCCTGGTCCAGGGTGCAGTAGGCCTCCTGCTGGGACGGGTCGTCGTAGAACTCGCCCAGGCAGTTGCCCTCGCCCTGGTATCCGGCGACCCGCAGGTGGAACGACTGCCGGATCTCGTTCTCGCACAGGCTGAGGATGCCGATGGAGTAGTCGCAGCCGTTGCGGGTGTTCTCGCTGAGGTCGATCACGTCGCCGTTGGTGTACTCGTACGGCGAGCTGGTCATCTCGGCGCAGACCTCGTGGCCGTAGGTGGACCGCCGCTGGTCCAGGAAGCGGACGCCGGGCACCGCCTCGGCGGCGGTCCGCAGCGCGTCCTCCAGTTGCGGGACCACCCAGTTGTGGCCCCAGGCCATGTCCTCGGGGAAGGCCGGGCAGCCCTGGGCGACCTTCGCGGCATAGGTGTTGCTGCGGATGTCGGGGGTGAGCGGGGTGAAGTACGACTGCATCACCAACTGGTAGGAGCCGTCCGGGTATCCGGCGTCGCGCATGGTCTGCCGGACGTCGGTGAGCGCGGCCTGCACCTTGGGGATCACCGCCTTGGCGCGGGCGGCGATGGTGGCGCTGCCGATGGTGTCGCGGCAGCCCTGGGACTGGGGGATCGGGAAGTACTGCCCGAGGCAGCTCTCCATGACCCCGCTGAAGTCGAAGTCGTCGTTGGCGCCGATGGTCACCACGACCATCTTCACCTGGTACTGCGCTGCGGTACGGGCGAGTTGGACGTCCTGCTTGGCCTCGCCGAAGTCCCCGCTGCCGCTCCCGGTGACCTGGGCCAGGGCCGGGTCGCTGACCAGGTCGCCGGTCTGCGCGCCGGAGCAGGCCAGGTCGACCGCGGTCAGGCCGGTCAGGCCGGTGTCGTAGATCTCCGAAAGCGGGTGCCGGTGACAGTAGTTGACGGGTCCGTCGGTTCCGGCGGTGTATCCGTCGCTGGTGTCGGTACCCGCGCCTTCTCCGGAGATGGCGCTGTCGCCGAGGGCGACGATGGCGGGGGTACGGGCTGCGGCGGGCGCTGCGGCGGGTACGGCTGCTGCGGCGGCGGGGGTGCTGGCGGCAGCGGGGGTGCCGGTCAGGGCGAGGGCTCCGAAGAGGCCGGCCGCGGCGAGCGCGGCGATTCTGGGCAGGGCTGTTCTGATCACACGTGGCTCCTCTGAGGGCAGGGGGTGCCGCCCGGCGGGTGGGCCGGGTGGTGTGCTGAACGGGGAGAGCTGGATCAGCCAGTGGCAGATGCTAGGTACCGGCGGGTAACAAAACAAGAGCAGTGCTCATCTTTTTTGATCGGACTCATGACAAGCGGAAACGCCGAACGCCCGCGGCCGGGAGGTCGGCTGCGGGCGTTCGGGGTGATGAGTGATCAGATCGGGTCAGGCCCGATCGGACCCGGGGTCAGCGGCGGGTGCCGCAGTCCGGGCAGAAGACCGAGCCCGGTGGCAGCGTGGCCCGGCAGGAGCCGCACTGGTCCTGGGCGCCCAGTTGGTGGCCGCAGCCCGGGCAGAACCGGGCGCCGTGGGTCTCGGTGCGGCACTGCGGGCAGACCAACTGGGTGCTGCGGTCCACGTTGTAGGCCGCGCCCTGGGTGCCGCCGACCTCGTAGGCCCGCTGCGAGGCCACGTCGTTGAGACCGCGCTGCTGCGAGGCGGCGACCTCGGCGGCGGTGTCGGGGGCGCAGTTCAGGCACAGGCCCTGGGTCTCGTTCCAGCACCGGCCGCAGACGTAACTGGTGCAGCGCGCACAGCGGTTGAAGTGCGCCTGGGCGTCGGTGATGGCCTGCTGGAAGGCACTGTCCTTGCTCGGACCCCAGTTGGCGCCGACGAGTCCGCCGAGCGCGCTGCTGGCCTCGCTCCCGGCCCGGCCGAAGGCGCCCCAGGCGCTGCCCACCACCCGGTCCGCCCAGCCGGCCGCCCGACCGCTGGTGTACGGCTTGAAGGCCGAACGCCAGGTGTCCGAGCAGCGGGAGCAGGAGAACTCGAACTGGAAGCCGGCCCCCGTTCCGCGCTGCTCGCACAGGTCGCGGTAGTTGTTGCTGAAGTAGATCTCGTTGCTCATGGTGCCGCTGCCCCCACACAATCCCATGCCATAACCAAAGAACCCCGTAGGCAAAGAGTGGCACAGCGGCACGGCGGGCGATAAGGACTGACGCATGATCCGTTCGCAACCGTTATGCCCGCCGTTGACCGTATCCCGGGCGTTCGCGCCCCGGAAACCGTCCGCGGCTACTCGGTGGCCACGGGCGCCCCGCCCTTGGTGTCGGCGACGCCACGGGCCAGCACCGCGCTGACGCCGATCAGCATCCCGGCCTTGCCGTTGACGGTGTCGTGGACCAGGTAGTCGCGCTCGCCGAGGTAGCGCAGGGAGTCCTTGTCGAAGATCCACTCGCTGCGCTCGCTGCTGTGGTTGTCGACCCTGGCCACGCCGATGCCGTGGCGTCCGGCCGCGTCCACCGCGTCGGGCAGCAGGACCACGCCGGGGATCCGGGCGACGGCGCGGTAGAGCGCGGCCTCGACCTTCGGCGGCATCACCGAGTCGCCGAGCAACTCGCCGATCGCGGCGAAGGCGGCCTGGTCCGGACCGGACGATTCGGCGGTGCCGCTGTCCCTGGTGTCGGCGTAGACCTCGGCGAGCAGCGCGGCCGGGTCGGTCGGCAGCGCGGCCGTCCAGGCGTAGGTGGGATTGTTGATGCCGACCGTGCTGGAATCCGCGTGCAGGGTGACGTCCTGGCCGTTCTCGCGGTAGAAGCTGTCCTCGGTGCCGGGGCGCTGGCTGTACCAGGTCTCACGGTGCGTCACCGGATACATCACCCAGGGCGAGTCGAAGGTCTTCTCCTGGGACGCTCCGGCGAACTGCGACACGGTCTTCGTATAGACGTACTGGTCCGGCTTCACGGTGAACACCGGCTGGACGGACGCGGCGTCGGCGATCCGGCCGAGGGTGCTGCTCAGGCCGGCCGTGCTGCCGGGCAGTACGGCGATCACCGGGTCGGGGACGGCTCCGGCGGCCTGGGTGCTGCTGTGGTCGGCGGCGGAGTGCTGGTGGGCGCCGACCGCGAGCGCGCCGACCAGGGCGGCGGCGACCAGCGGGGCGAGCAGCGCCGGGCGCAGCAGCAGCGGGCGGCGGGGCCTGGGCCGCGGGGCGTACCGGTCGACGTGCCGGTCGGTGGACGGGCCTGCGGACGGCCCGGCGGACGGGTCTGCGGACGGGCCGGCCTGCGGGTCGGCGGGGACGGGGGCCGCCGCGGGCGCGTCGGAGGTGAAGTGGCGCATCAGGTTCTCCCGGTGGAGTGTGCTGCGGTCGGTCGGCAGGTCCCGTTCAGCCGGGACCGGCAGCAGCCGGGCCAGTTCCTCGCGCGCGGCCCGTTCGGGCCGGGGCTCGGTGGCGTTCATCGGTGGGCCTCCTGGGTGGACCGGACCGCGGGTGCGCGGTCTCCTTCTACCTGTCGCGGTGCGGCGGCCGGTTCCCGGTCCCGGCGCAGCGTTTCCTCGGTGAGCCTGCGCAGTTTGGCCCGGGCCCGGGAGAGCCGGGAGCGGACGGTGCCGACCGGCAGGCCGAGTGCCTCGGCGGCCTCGGCGTAGCCGAGTCCGGACCAGACGCAGAGCGCCAGCACCTCGCGTTCCTGGCGGCGCAGGCCGCGCAGCGAGCGCTGGATCGCGGCGAGCCGGACCGCGTCGTCCACGCGCCCGGCGCTGTCCTCGGCGAAGTCGGGGACCGTGGTCTCGCCGCGCGGCATCCGGCCCAGTACGGCGCGGTGCCGGCGGGCGGTGCGGTTGGTGTTGCGGGCGGTGTTGGTGGCGACGCCGAGCAGCCAGGGCCGCAGCGAGCCGCCGTCGGGGTCGACGCGTGCGCGCAGCCGCCAGGCCTCCAGGAAGGTCAGCGCCATCACGTCCTCGGCCGCGGACCAGTCGCCGGTCAGCCGGAAGGCGTGGTTGTAGACGGCATGGTGGTAGGCGTCGAAGAGCTCCCCGAACGCGTCCGGGTCGCCCGAACGCACGCGGGATCGCAGGGTGGTGTCCACACCGGGATAGCTGTCGCCCGCGGGGTCCCGGGTTCCCGTGATCCCGGTCACAGGCACCTACTCGGGCGCACCCGGGGTCGGCGGGTCACCGGGTCAGCGGTCGGCGATCAGTTCGCCGCCGATGGCCCAGTTCTCGGCCGGGAGCTCGTCGATGGTGACCCAGACCGACTCGGGCTTGATGCCGGTCACCCGGACGTAGGCGTCGGTGAGCTCGCGGGCGAGGGCGCGCTTCTGCTCCTCGCTGCGCCCGGCGAGCTGCTTGACCTGGATGATCGGCATGGTGCTCCTTGATCAGGACGTCGTGGTCCCGGAAAGCGTACGGCCCGCCGACGCGGAGTCGGCGGGCCGTACCTCGTGCGGGGGCTGCGCGGCCAGGCCCCGGCGTGCGGCCAGGACCCGGCGTGCGGCCGGGCCCTGGCGCACGGTCAGGCCCTGCTGCCGGTCTGCTGGTCCTGGGTCAGCTGCCCGCCGCGGGCGGCGGGGGGCGTGGCCGGGGCGGTGACCTTGCTGAGCGCGCTGGGCCACCAGAGGTGCCGGTCGATGTCCATGGTCAGCGCGGTGACCAGGATCGAGCGGACCACCAGGGTGTCCAGCAGGACGCCGAGGCAGACCGCGAAGCCGATCTCGGCGAAGCCCACCACCGGCAGCGTGCCCAGCACCCCGAAGGTGCTGGCCAGGATCAGCCCGGCGGAGGTGATCACCCCGCCGGTCGCGGCGAGTCCGGCCAGCGCGCCGCCGCGGGTGCCGCGGTGCGCCGACTCCTCCCTGACCCGGGTCATCAGGAAGATGTTGTAGTCGATGCCCAGCGCGACCAGGAAGACGAAGACGAACAGCGGGAACGAGCTGTCCTCGCCCTCGAAGTGGAACAGGTGGGTGAAGGCCAGCGAGCTGATCCCCAGCGCCGAGGCGTAGGAGAGCACCACGGTGGCGATCAGCAGCAGCGGCGCGACCACGGCCCGCAGCAGCAGCGCCAGGATCAGCAGCACCACCAGCAGCACGATCGGGATGATCACGAAGCTGTCGTGCCGGGACGCCCGTTCGGTGTCCAACTGCACCGCGGTATTGCCGCCGACCAGGGCCTGGGCGCCGGGCACGGCGTGCTCGGCGGTCCTGACCCGGTCCACGGTGTCCTGCGCCGCCTTGCTGTCGGGGGCGGAGGAGAGGGTGCCGGTGAGGTAGGCGTGGTCGCCCTTGACCACCGGCGGGGTGGTCGAGGCGATGCCGGGGACGCTCTTCAGCGCCTGCGCCGCCGCGTCCGCGCCGGAGGCGGAGCTGATCACGACCACCGGTGAGCCGGCCCCGGCCGGGAAGTGCTGGGCCAGCACGGTCTGGCCGACCACCGAGTCCGGCTTGCCGGTGAAGGATCCCGCGGTGGACAGGCCGTCCGCCTTGAGGCTGAACATGCCCAGCGCCAGGGCGCCGAGGGCCAGCGTGGTGCCGATCCAGACCAGCCGGGGGCGGCGCGAGATGCCGCCGCCGACCCGGGACCAGACGCCGCTCTCTGTCGGCTCGGCGGTCCCGAAGGCGGGCTTGACCGGCCAGAACACCCAGCGTCCGCAGATCACCAGCAGGGCCGGGAGCAGGGTCAGCATGGCGGCCAGGGCGACCACGATGCCGATGGCGCAGACCGGGCCGAGCCCGCTGGTGGAGTTCATCTCCGCGAACAGCAGGCAGAGCATGCTGATGGCGACGGTCGCGGCGCTGGCCAGGATCGCGGGTCCGGCCCGGTGCAGGGCCTCGGCCATCGCCTCGTGCCGGTCCTCGTGCCGTCGCAGCTCCTCCCGGTAGCGGGCGACCAGCAGCAGCGCGTAGTCCGTCCCGGCGCCGATCACCAGCACCAGCAGGATGCCCGCGCTCTGCGCGTTGACGGTCAGTCCGGCGTGTTTGACCAGCAGGTAGATGACCGCTTCGGAGGCGGTCAGGGCCAGCCCGGAGGACATCAGCGGCAGGATCCACAGGGTGGGGCTGCGGTAGGTGAGCAGCAGCAGCACGATCACGATGCCGACGGTGGCGTAGAGCAGGGTGCCGTCGATCCCGGCGAAGGCCTTGCTCTGGTCGGCGCCGACCCCGCCCGGACCGGTGATGTGGACGGCGAGGCCGGGGTCGTCCTTGGTCGCGGTGGCGCGGAGCGAGTCCACCGCCGGGGTGAGGGCGTTCCAGCCGCCGCTGGTGTCGACCGGCACCACGGTCTGCAGCGCCTTGCCGTCCTGGGACGGGATCGGGCCCTCGATGGCGCCCTTGACGTTCGGCGCGGAGGCGAACGCGGCGGCGTCGGCGGTGGCCTTGGCCCGGTCGGCGGCGGTGATGCCGCCGTCGCGGGTGTAGAGGACCACGGTCGGCGCGGTCTGGGTGGAGGAGAACTGGGTCTCCAGGTTGAGGACCTTGGTCGACTCGGCGCTCCCCGGCAGCCAGCTCGACGCCTGGTTGTCCTCGGCGTTGGTGAGCTTCCCGGCGAGCGGTGCCAGGACCAGCAACAGGATGACCCACGAGACGAGGACGACCCATTTGCCGCGTCGTCCGCAGGGTAGGGCGGCGAGCCGCCGGGCGAAGTTCATTGTGTGTATCCCCCAAGTAACGCGATACATCGCGATCGTTGGGAATACGATGTGCCACCGCTCCGATGGTGTCAAGCTCCGCAGGTCACCGCTCAGATGCGGGCGTTGTAGCGGGCGAGGTAGGTCGAGAAGCGCTCCAGGTCGTCGTCGGGCCAGTCGCCGAGGCGTTCCAGGAAGGCCGCGTGGCGCTGCTCGCGGACGCCGCACAGCAGTTGCTCGCCGGCCGCGGAGGCGCGGATGATCTGGCCGCGCAGGTCCTCCGGGTCGGCGGTGCGCTCGACCAGGCCGAGTTTCTCCAGCGCCGCGATCTGCCGGCTGACCGTGGACTTGTCCAGCATGAAGTGCGCGGCCAGGTCGGTGCCGCGACAGCCGCCGCGTTCGTGCAGGTGGTCCAGCAGGGTGTAGGTGACCAGGGTCAGGCTCGGATGGATGCTGAAGGCCAGCGCGCGGGCGCGCCGGGCCACGGCGGTGAGTTCGCGCTGGATGGCGTCGATGGACGCTGAGCGGGTGGGCTCGGACAAGGGAGGCTCCTTCTTTGGTTGTACAATACAACCAAAACCGGCAGATGTCCCGTCCGAACCGCTCAGGAACGGTGCGGCAGCGGAAGTTCGAACCAGACCACCTTGCCGACCGCCTTGCGGCTGGTCCCCCAGCGCGCCGACAGGCTGCTGACCAGGCCGAGCCCCCGGCCGTCCTCGTCCAGCGCCTCGGAGGGCTCCAGCGAGGGCAGGTTGTGGTCGTCGTCGCTGACCTCGACCAGCAGCTTGCCGACCCGCATCAGCTGCAGCTCGACCCGGTCCCTTGCCACCCGCAGCGCATTGGTCACCAGCTCGCTGACCAGCAGCGCCGCCGTCTCGGCGAGTTCGTCCAGGCCCCACTGCAGCAACTGCTCGCGCACCATCCGCCGGGCCCGCTGCACCTCGGTGGGGTCCAGCTGCAGCGACCAGGACATCACGTCCTGCGGCGGGATGCCGTCGAAGCGCGCGATCAGCAGCGCCAGGTCGTCATTGCGGTCGTCGGTGTGCAGCCGCTCCAGCACCGTGTCGCAGACCTCGTCCGGGCTGCGCCGCGGGTCCACGATGTCGCCGCAGAGCGCGGCCAGGCCGTCCCCTATGTCGCCGCCGCGCATCTCCACCAGGCCGTCGGTGCAGAGCACCAGCATGCTGCCGTCGGAGACCTTGATCTCGCGGGAGGCGAACGGCACCCCGCCCACGCCGATCGGCGCGCCCGAGGGCAGGTCCAGCAGTTCGCCCCGGCCGTCCGGGTGCACCAGCACCGGCGGTACGTGGCCCGCGCTGGCCAGGGTGCAGGTCCGGGCGATCGGGTCGTAGACCGCGTAGAGGCAGGTGGCCAGGTGGTCGTCGCCGAGGCGCTGGGAGAGGTTGTCCAGGTGCCGCAGGATCTGGCCCGGCGGCAGGTCCAGCGCGGCCAGGGTCTGCATCGCGGTGCGGAACCGGCCCATCGCCACCGCCGAGTGCAGGCCGTGGCCCATCACGTCGCCGACCACCAGCGCGACCCGGCTGCCCGGCAGTTGGATCGCGTCGAACCAGTCCCCGCCGACCTCGGCGCGGCGGTCGCCGGGGATGTAGCGGTGCGCGATCAGCACCCCGGGGATCTTCGGCGGACGGTTCGGCAGCATGCTGCGCTGCAGCGTCAGCGCGGTCTTCGCCTCCATCCGGTGCAGCCGGGCGTTGTCGATCGACAGCGCCGCACGGGCCGCCAGCTCGCGCAGGTACGCCGCGTCCGTCTCGTCGAACGGGGGGTGGTCGGCGCTGCGGAGCAGCGTCAGGATCCCGAGCACGGTGCCGCGCGCCGCCAGCGGCAGGGTCAGCATCGACCGCCCGGCGAACAGCGGCGCCAGCGCGGCGTTGCCGCGTCCGGTCGCGCACTGCTCCGCCACCACGTCGTCCACCAGCGGGACCAGCACCGGCTGGTTGGTCTGCAGCGCCATCCCGGACGGGGTGTCCCCGGACAGCTGGAACAGGCTGCCCTCGTGCACCTGGTGCTCCCAGCCGGCCAGCGACTCGCTGAACGCCCGTGCCACTCGCCGCAGTTGGGTCTCGTCGTCGGGGCGGTCCCGGGGCAGCTCGGTGTCGACGATCAGCCGGTCCCGCAGGTCCACGCAGGCGAAGTCGGCGATGCCGGGGACCACGACCTGGCACAGCTCATGGACCGTCACATCCAGGTCCAGGGTGGTGCCGATCCGCGCGCCGGCGTGGCTGAGCAGCCGCAGCTGCTCATTGGCCGGCAGGGTCAGCGGCAGCGGCACGGCGGTCGCCGCGGTGAAGCCGGCCCCGGACGCCAGACCCGGCGGCAGGGTCAGCGTGGGGACCGTCGGCGGCCCGCTGAACGGGCCCTCCTCGAAGCCCGGGCGGCGGCGCGCGGTCGGCGAGAGGGCCTGTGGGTGCTCGTTCCTGGCCGTCGGCAGCAGGCCGCCGGCCCAGCCGCCGGAGGAGGCGTCCGGACGGTTCTTGGCGTAGTCGACGATCGCGTCCCGCCCGGCGCCCCGGTTGTCGGAGTCCCGGCCGTCGTCCTGGACGGTGGCGTCCGCGCCGGACCGGTCGGGCGCGGGCAGGTCGGCGCAGCCGGGCAGCGGCGAGCCGTCCGGGAGCTCGTGCGGCAGCACCGGCAGCCGGATCGTGCCGTTCACCAGCAGGGCCGGGGCCCCGGCCGCGAGCAGCTGGCCGATCAGCCGGGCCCGCCGGTCCTCGGCGGACCTGGGCAGGATCACCGAGAGCCGCTGCGCGGTGCGCTGCACGTCGGCGGCCCCGGTCGTGGCGGTCTGCACCGGGAGGATGCTGACGGCGGGCTGCCCGGAGGCGCCGGCCGCGGCGTAGGGGAGGAACTGGTCGCCGAGCGCGATCCGCGGACCCGCCTCGCGCAGCGGCCTGGCGTCGGCCGCCAGCACCAGCAGGCTGCGGCCGTTGGGCTCGACCAGGCGGTAGGTCCAGCACAGGACCTCGACGGTCCGCCCGTCCCGGTCGGTGACCTGCAACTCCCCGGTCCAGGACGGGGTGTAGGCGGTGAGGTCGTCCAGGTGGTCCAGCGCGTCGCCGAGCCGGCCCTCGGCCGGGGACGCCGGTGCGGCGGCGCTGCCGGTCGGGTGCGGGGCGGAGCCGCGGGCCAGCGGCAGCAGACCGGAGGCGGGGCGGTCGAAGACATCGTCGCGGCGGTGGCCGAAGACCTCCTCTGCGGCGCGGTTCCAGTGGCTCAGCCGCCCGTCCGGGTCCACCATCAGCACGGCGAGGCGGACCACGGCCACCACACCGGACGGCGCCGAGAGCGGAGCGGCGGCGGTGGGCACGGTGGAATCCTGGGCAGGGGGGTTCGGAGCAGGGTCAGGCCGCCCTCGCCCGGAAGCCGCGAAGGACTCTTCCGCCATATTCACCTCTCTCAGCTCCCACTGCTGATCGTTCTGCGCCGCACCTCAAGGTATTCAAGGTAGGGAGTACCCCAGGCAAGCACGAAACGTGCCTCCGTTGCCTGACATCGGAGAACATTTGAGGTGACCAGTAGCGTGCGCGGGCTCGCACGCCCTAGTGTGCGCCCTCGGTCGCCGCCGTGGGGCCAGTAGGGTGACGGGGCGGACACGCGGTACAAACGACAAGCATTGAGGTTGACATGGCTGCCGACACCCCGGTCCGGTGGATCGACCCCGACGAGCAGCTGCTCGAGGAGCAGATCGCGCGCACCGAGGCGCAGTGGGTCGACGCCGAGGTCGAGGTCGAGACCCTGCGGGTGGAGCTCGACAACTTCGCGCTGGTGCACCATCAGCGGCTCGGCCCCATGTACGTGCGCCTGGACGAGCTGGACGCGCTGATCGCCGAGGCCACGGCCGCGCAGACGGGCGACCCCGAGGACATCAGGCGGGCCTTCGAGGCCCGCAACATCGTGGAGCCGATGCCGGATCTGGAGGCCTTCTTCGCCGAGGCCGACGCGGCGTCCGGCGAGGACGGCGCGGAGACCGAGCAGCCGGTCATCCCGCAGGCCCCGCAGCGGATCCGGCCCGACAAGGAGGCCCAGCGGCTCTTCCGCGACCTGGCCCGCCGGGCCCACCCCGACCTGGCCCAGGACCCGGCCGAGCAGCAGCTCCGCGGCGCCTTCATCGCCCGGGTCAACGAGGCCTACGCCCGCGGCGACGTACTCGCGCTGGCGGCGCTCGCCGAGGAGTGGGCCGGGGAGACCGGCGACAACGGGGCCCCGGCCGGCGGCACCCCGGAGCGGGTGGCCTGGCTGCGGCAGCGCCTGGACTGGCTGACCGCCCGGCTGCACCGGATCGAGGCGACCAGGGCCGAGCTCGTCGACAGCCCGATGGGCCAGCTGCTGATGCTGCTGCCGGACGACCCGGACGCCCTGCTCGAGGTGCTCGCGGAGCAGCTGCTCGAATCGGTCGCCACCCGGCAGGCCGAGCTGGACCGGCTGGTCGGCGCGTTCTGACCTCCCCCCGACGTTCCACACTTGCGTTCCATACTTGGCAGCAGCACACCGACCTCGTTGTTGACCTCACCGTTTGGAGAGACCCATGCCCCACGCCGCCGTCCCCACCGTGGACGCCGCTTCCGTACCGGCCACCGGCGCGCTGCTCGACGTCCGCGAGCAGGACGAGTGGGACGCCGGCCATGTCGACGGCGCGCTGCACATCCCGATGAACGAGGTGCCGGCCCGGCTCGGCGAGCTGCCGGACGAGAAGCTGTACGTGGTCTGCCGGGTCGGTGGCCGCTCGGCCCAGGTGGTGCAGTACCTGGTGGCCCAGGGCCGGGAGGCCGTGAACGTGGACGGCGGGATGTACGCGTGGGAGGCCGCGGGCCGCCCGATGACCGGGACCGGCGGCGCCGAGGCGTTCGTGCTGTAGCGGCGCGGGCGGGTGCCGGTGCGGCCGGTGCGGCTGTGGGCGAACGAACTGCGGAAAGCAGCTGTGCGGGCGGGGGGTGATCCGCCATGATGGGCCGGTCAGCAGTACATAACCTGCCCAGAGGGGTCATATGGCTTCCGGCGCGTCCTCCCTCCCGTGTACCGACCGGATCGAACTGCGAGTGATCACCCCCGCCGCGGCGGCCGAGTTGGCCCGGGGCACCGGCAGCGGCGGATTCGCCTGGGCCCCCGGCGGCCCCTACGACGGGACCAGGGACGCCTGCGGGATGATCGTGAAGGCCGCGGAGACCGGGGCCTACGACCCCCGCTGGGGCGCGTTCGCGATCATCAGGCGCGAGGACGGCGCGGCGCTCGGCGGGGCCGGCTACCACGGCCCGCCGAGCGGCGGCCGGGTCGAGATCGGCTACGACCTGGCCGTGTCCGCCCGCGGACGCGGCTTCGCCACCGAGGCGGTGGGCCTGCTGACCGCCTACGCCCTGGCCGACCCGGAGGTGGTCGTGGTGCAGGCGCACACCGATCCGGCCAACACCGCCTCGCAGGCCGTGCTGCTCCGGTCGGGATTCGTCCGGGACGGGCACAACGAGGACGGGCTGCCGCGGTTCGTGCTGCGGTGACGACCGGCTGTCAGAGGTGGCGCAGCAGGGTGGTGGGGGACTCCACCGCGTCGGCGACGAAGCGGAGGAACGCCCCGGCGACCGCGCCGTCGCACACCCGGTGGTCGAAGCTGAAGGACAGCTGGACCAGCTGACGCACCGCCAACTCCCCCTGGTGCACCCACGGTTTGGGCGCGATCCGGCCCACCCCCAGCATCGCCGCCTCCGGGTGGTTGATGATCGGCGTGGAGCCGTCGACGCCGAACACCCCGTAGTTGTTGAGGGTGAAGGTCCCGCCGGTGAGGTCGGCGGGAGCGAGCCTGCCCTCGCGGGCGGCGGCGGTGAGCCGGGCCAGCTCGGCGGCCAGGCCGGACGTGCTCAGCAGGTGCGCGTCGTGCACCACCGGGACGGCGAGGCCGCGCGGGGTCTGCGCGGCGAAGCCTAGGTGCACCGCGCGGTGCCGGCGGATGCCGGTCGCGGCGCCGTCCGGGCCGGTCACCACACTGGAGTTGAGCTCCGGGTACTGGGCCAGCCCGGCCGTGCAGATCCTTGCCAGGAGGGCGAGCAGGCCCAGGTCGAGGCTGCGGCGGGCGGCGAGCAGCTCGGTCGCGTCGGCGTCCACCCAGCAGGTGGCGTCGGGGATCTCCCGGCGGCTGCGGCTGAAGGTCTCGGCGGCGAGACGCGCGGTGCCGCGGAGCGGGGTGACGTCTTCCTGTTCCAGGGGCACGGGTGTAGGTATGGGCGCGGACGCCGTGGCCGCGGCGGTGACGTCGGCACGCATGATCAGGCCGTCAGGGCCGCTGCCGGTGAGGGCGGCGAGGTCGATCCCGTGCTCCCGCGCGAGCCGCCGCACCAGCGGCGAGATCACCGCCGGCGCGGTCGCCCGCGCGGCGGCGGGGGAGGCAACGGGCGCGGCCCCCGGCGAGGCCGCGCGAGCCGTCGCCGTACCCGGAGCGGGAGTTGGCGCGGGCGGCGCCGGGGCCGTGGCCGAGCCCGGGACGACGCGGCGGCGCCTCGCGCCGGTGCTCTCGGTGGTGCCGTAGCCGACCAGGACGTTGCCGGAGCCTTCGGCGGTGTCCGCCGCCGCCCCGGTCCCCGGGTCCGGCTCGCCCGCAGGCTCGGCCGCCGGACCCACCGCGACGGTGACGAGCGCGGCGCCGACCGGGACCTCCGTGCCGGCCTCCCCCGCCCGCGAGGTGACGACGCCCGCGTACGGGCAGGGCACCTCGACCACGGCCTTGGCGGTCTCGACCTCGGCGACCGGCTGGTCGACCACGATCACGTCCCCGACCTCCACCAGCCAGCGGACGATCTCGGCCGAGGTCAGGCCCTCGCCCAGGTCGGGCAGCGGAAACTCTCGTACGGAGGGCATCACGGTCACTGCTCCCACTGCAGTCGAGCCACCGCGTCCAGGATGCGGTCCACCCCGGGCAGGTGGTGGTGTTCCAGCATCGGCGGCGGGTAGGGGATGTCGAAGCCGGTGACCCGCAGGACCGGTGCGGCGAGGTGGTGGAAGCACCGCTCACTGACGCGAGCAGCGATCTCCGCGCCGATGCCGGCGAATCCGGCGGCCTCGTGCACGACCACGGCCCGTCCGGTGGCGCGGACGGCCGCGCAGACGGTCTCGTCGTCGAAGGGCACCAGGCTGCGCAGGTCGACCACGGCGAGGTCCCAGCCTTCGGCCCGGGCGGCCTCCGCGGCCTCCAGGCAGACCGGCAGCGAGGGCCCGTAGGTGAGCAGCGTCGCCGAGGTCCCGGTCCTGCGGACCACGGCCCGGCCGATCGGCTCGATCGGCGCGGGGGCGTCCGCGGACCAGTCGTCCTTGGACCAGTACAGCCGCTTGGGCTCCAGGAAGACCACCGGGTCGTCCGAGGCGATGGCGGAGCGCAGCAGCCCGTAGGCGTCGGCGACCGTCGCGGGGGTGACCACGTGCAGGCCGGGGGTGTGCGCGTAGTACGCCTCGGAGGAGTCGCTGTGGTGCTCGACGCCGCCGATGCCGCCGCCGTAGGGGATGCGGATGGTGATCGGCAGCGGCATCGCGCCCGCGGTGCGGTTGCGCATCTTGGCCACATGGCTGACCAGTTGCTCGAACGCCGGGTACGCGAAGGCGTCGAACTGCATCTCCACGACCGGCCGCAGCCCGTACATGGCCATGCCGACCGCGGTGCCGAGGATGCCGGCCTCGGCCAGCGGGGTGTCCAGGCAGCGTTCGCTGCCGAACTCGGCGGCCAGGCCGTCGGTGATCCGGAAGACCCCGCCGAGGGTGCCGACGTCCTCCCCCAGGACGTGGACCGACGGGTCGTCGCGCATGGAGTCGCGCAGCCCTGCGTTCAGGGCGGCGGCCAGGGTGGTGCGGGGCGGGGCGGCGACGCTGGTCATGAGGTCTCCGCCCCGGCGGCCAGCTCGGCGGCCAATTGGGCTGCCTGCTCCCGCAGTTGGGGTGTGGGCTCGGCGTAGACATGGGCGAACAGCGACATCGGGTCCAGTTCCGGTTTCACGTGAAACACCGTGCGCATCCGTTCCGCCAGCGCCTCGGCGGCGTCCGCGGCCTGCCGCACGTCCAGGTCGGTGAGCAGCCCGGCCGCCCGCAGTTCGCGTTCCAGCAGCGCCAGCGGGTCGCGCTGCTGCCAGGCGGCGACCTCCTCGCTGCTGCGGTAGCGCCCGGCGTCGTCGGCGTTGGTGTGCGCCTCGATCCGGTAGGTGACGGCTTCGACCAGGACCGGGCCGAGCCCCGCGCGGGCGTGCTCGACGGCCTCGCTGAGGACGCTGTGCACGGCGGCGGCGTCATTGCCGTCGACCAGGTGTCCGTGGATGCCGTAGCCGACGGCCTTGTGGGCCAGGGTCGGCGCCGCCGACTGCTTGGCCAGCGGGACCGAGATCGCATAGCCGTTGTTCTGCACCAGGAAGACCACCGGCGCGTTCAGCACCCCGGCGAAGTTCAGCGCCTCGTGGAAGTCGCCCTCGCTGGTGCCGCCGTCGCCGACCAGGGCCAGGGCGACGGTGGCGTCCCCGCGCAGCCTCGCCGCGTGGGCCAGGCCGACGGCGTGCGGGGCCTGGGTGGCCAGCGGCGTGGACAGCGGGGCGACCCGGTGCTCGAAGGGGTCGTAGCCGCTGTGGGCGTTGCCGCGGAGCAGGGTGAGCGCCTCCAGCGGGTCCACCCCCCGGGAGACCACCGCGAGGGTGTCGCGGTAGCTGGGGAAGAGCCAGTCGGTGCGGCGCAGCGCGGTGGCGGCGGCGACCTGGCAGGCCTCCTGGCCGGTGGAGGCCGGGTAGACGGCGAGCCGGCCCTGCTTGGTGAGGGTGGTGGCCTGCTGGTTGTAGCGGCGCCCGGTGACCAGGCGGCGGTAGAGGTCGCGCAGCAGTTCCGGGCCGCCGGGGCGTCCGGCGAGCTCGGCGAAGGCAGGGGTGCCGAGGACGCGGACCGGTTCGGCCTCGGGCAGTAGCGGTGCCGGGTCGCGGCGGGGGCCGTGCGACTCGGGCGACCAGACGGACGCGAGCGGTGTCGACACGGCGGAGTGGTCGAGCACGGTCACGGGGCACCTCCTGGTGTCGGTGGGTGGAAGAGGTGCTGGCGGGGCTTGAAAAACAAGGTGTTCCCTACCGATTGTTCGGTTGTTTGATCGAATCGGCTACTCTCGCGGCCCAGTGGTGGACAAACGGCCGGGTAAGCGCTGTGCTGGAATCCGGACGTCCATCAGGGAAGGACGGGGGACCATGCCTGCTGAACAGATGGCCGGAGCGGGTGAACCGCGTTCGGCACGCCGGAGGCCGCTGCCCGCGCTGCGGAGCGGTCCGGCCGCCGACTGGGTGGCGGAGCGGGCCCGGCAGCGGGCTGCCTCGGCGCGGCCCCCGGTGGGCGGCCGGGCGGCCGGCGAGCCGCCGAAGCCCGCGGGGGAGTCCGTGGTCGGACAGCGCCTGCTGGACCGGATCGACCGGGCCATCCTGCGGCTGCTGCAGCAGGACGGCCGGGCCTCGATCCGCTCGGTCGCCGAGCGGGTGCACGTCTCCCGGGCCAACGCCTACGCCCGGATCGCCCGGATGGTGGAGGACGGGGTGATCCGGGGGTTCACCGCGCGGGTGGACCACGAGCGGGCCGGGCAGGGGGCCTCCGCCTACATCACCCTGAAGATCGTGCAGAACTCCTGGCGCTCGGTCCGCGGGCAGCTGCTCGAGCTGCCGGGGGTGGAGCACATCGCGCTGGTCAGCGGGGACTTCGACGTGCTGCTGCTGGTCCACACGGTGGACAACCGGGCGCTGCGGGAGCTGGTGCTGAACCGGATCCAGAGCATCCCCGAGGTGCTCGGCACGCACACCCTGCTGGTCTTCGACGAGACCGACCGGACGCCGGTCCTGCCGGACTGACCGCCCTCGCGCCGCCGTCCGCGGGGGCGGTGGGCCCCGGTCGGCAGGACCGTCAGCGCCGGGGCGCCGCCCGCAGGCCGCTGAAGGCCAGCGTGGTCACCGCGTCGGCGATGTGCTGGACGGCCGGGCCCGCGACGCTGCCGTC
The DNA here is from genome assembly GCF_042511045.1 of Streptacidiphilus alkalitolerans. Lineage (NCBI taxonomy): Bacteria > Bacillati > Actinomycetota > Actinomycetes > Kitasatosporales > Streptomycetaceae > Streptacidiphilus > Streptacidiphilus alkalitolerans. Next base: position 299,348 of record NZ_JBHEZX010000005.1, on the reverse strand, counting down.
CGGGTCCTCCCGGTACCACTCCACCAGCGAGTTGATCATGCCGAAGAGCAGCCGGGTGGCCAGCCGCGGTTCCACGTCGGCCCGCAGCTCTCCGGCCCCGACCGCCTCGGCCAGCAGGTCGGAGACCCGCTGGTCGAACTCCCGGCGCCGCTGCAGCGCCCACAGCTCGGTGCCGGTGTTGCCGCGCACCCGCAGCAGCAGGGTGACGTAGGGCAGTTCCAGCAGCAGCACCTCGGTGGTGCGCCGCACCACGTGCTCCAGCCGGTCCACGGCCGGGCCGCTCGCGGCGCCGGGCTCGTCCAGGATGGCGAAGAGGTGGTCCAGCGCCCGGCCGACGGCGAGCCGGAGCAGCTCCTCCTTGCCCCGGACGTGGTGGTAGATCGAGGACTTGGTGATCCCGGCGGCGCGGGAGAGATCCTCCATGGACGTGCCGTCGTAGCCGCGCTCGTTGAAGACCCGCACGGTCACCGCGAGCAGCGTGTCCACGGTGTAGCTGTCACGCCGTTGCGTCCGGGAGTTGTCGACCATGCCGGGAAGCCTACGGTCTCACCCCACCGCGGCGCTGCGCCGTTCCAGCAGCAGGACGTCCCGCCAGACCCCGTGGTGCCGGCCGATCCGCTCGCGCACGCCGATCTCGCGGAAGCCGAGCGCCCGGTGCAGGGCGAGGCTGGCGGCGTTCTCGGGGAAGATCCCGGCCTGGACGGTCCACACCCCGGCTGCCTCGGTGGAGGCCAGCAGCCCGGCCAGCAGCAGCCGGCCGACGCCCCGGCCACGGGCGTCCGGGTGCACATAGACAGCGTCCTCGACCACTCCGGCGTAGACCTCGCGGGTGGAGACGGCGCTGACCGCGGCCCATCCGAGCAGATCGGGGCCGTCCGGCCGGTCCAGGGCGACCAGCCGGTGCCGCGGCAGCCGGCCGGCCGAGAACTCCTCCCAGGACGGGACCTCGGTCTGGAAGGTGGCGTTCCCGGTGGCGATGCCGTGGCCGTAGACGGCCAGGACGGCGTCGGCGTGCTCGGGGAGCATGGGTGTGAGTGCGGTCACGGGGCAACGGTAGCGAGCCTGGTTGGCACCCTGCCGAGATAGTTGTATGGTCATAACAGTTATAGAAGTAAAACTACTGACCGGAGTGGCCTCGTGCCGGACACCAGCGCAGCATCCCTCAGCGTCCGTCGGCGCTTCCTCGTCCTCGGCATCTGCTGCATGAGCCTGTTCATCGTCGGCCTCGACAACACCATCGTGAATGTGGCGCTGCCGTCCATCCAGCACGACCTGCATGCCTCGGTGTCCGGTCTGCAGTGGACCATCGACGCCTACACCCTGGTGCTGGCCAGCCTGCTGATGCTGTCCGGCTCCACCGGCGACCGGCTGGGCCGGCGCCGCACCTTCCAGACCGGCCTGGCCCTGTTCACCCTGGGCTCGCTGCTCTGCAGCCTCTCCCCCAGCCTGGGCTGGCTGATCGCCGCCCGGATGATCCAGGCGGTCGGCGGCTCGATGCTCAACCCGGTCGCCATGTCGATCATCACCAACACCTTCACCGACCCGCGCGAGCGGGCCCGCGCCATCGGCGTCTGGGGCGGCACGGTCGGCTTCAGCATGGCGCTCGGCCCGGTGGTCGGCGGCCTGCTGGTGGGCACCGTGGGCTGGCAGTCGATCTTCTGGATCAACATCCCGGTCGGCCTCGCCGCGCTGGTCCTGGCCGGACGCTTCATCCCCGAGTCCAAGGCCGCCAGGGCCCGCAGGGTGGACCCGGTCGGCCAGCTGCTGGTGATCACCCTGCTGGCGTCGATCACCTACGCCATCATCGAGGCCCCCGCCGCGGGCTGGACCTCGGCCCAGACCCTGGGCTGCTTCGGCCTCGGCCTGGCCGCCACCGCGGTCTTCGTGGTCTACGAGTCCCGCCGCCGGGAGCCCCTGATCGACCTGCGGTTCTTCCGCAGCGTCCCGTTCTCCGGGGCGACCGTCATCGCCGTCTCCGGCTTCGCCTCGCTGGCCGGCTTCCTCTTCCTGAACACCCTCTACCTGCAGAACGCCCTCGGCTACAGCGCGCTGAAGGCCGGCCTGTTCACCCTGCCGATGGCCGGGATGACGGTGGTCTTCGGGCCGCTGTCCGGACGGATCGTCGGCTCGCGCGGGCCGCGGATCCCGCTGGTGGTGGCCGGGATCGCGATGGCGCTGAGCGGGCTGACCCTGACCGGGCTCAGCCTGACCACCCCGACCTGGCAGCTGATGGCCGCCTACCTGATCTTCGGTCTCGGCTTCGGGATGCTCAACGCGCCGATCACCAACACCGCGGTCTCCGGGATGCCGCGCAGCCAGGCCGGGGTGGCCGCCGCCGTCGCCTCGACCAGCCGCCAGGTGGGGCAGTCGCTGGGCGTCGCGGTGATCGTCTCGGTGGTCACCTCCTCGGTGCACGGGCCGAGCACCCCCGCCGCCTTCACCCAGGCCAGCCACATCGGCTGGTGGATCAACGTGGCCTGCGGCCTGGTGGTGCTGGCGCTCGGTATCCTCACCACCGGCGCCTGGGCCAGGGGCACGGCCGCCCGCAACGCCGCCAAGCTCGCCCCCGAGGACGTCAGGACACCGGTCGCCGCATGAACGAGCACACGGACGCCGACCAGGACAGCAGGCTGGAGGCCGCCACCCGGGTCTACGCGGTGATGCGCCACCTGGTCCTGGAGAGCGACGACCGGCGCGGCGAGGTCGCCGAGGCGCTGGGCATGAGCTTCGGCCGCAGCAAGGCGCTGCGGGCGCTGGCCGCCGGGCCGATGCGGATGAGCGAGCTCACCGCCAAGCTCACCACCGACAAGCCGTACACCACGCTGATCGTGGACGACCTGGAGCGGCGCGGCCTGGTCGTCCGCAGCGTGCACCCGGAGGACCGGCGCAGCAAGATCGTCACCGTCACCGCCGCCGGGACCGCCGCGGCGGCGGTGGCGGAGGAGATCCTGGCCCGGCCGCCGGCCCGGATGCTGGCCCTGGACGCGGAGGAGCTGGCGGCGCTGGAGCGGACGATCGCGAAGCTCTGATCCGGGCCGCGCGGGCCGCGCGCTCCTCTTGTACCGACCGACCATTCGGTTAGTCTGGGTTCTGGCAGCGCCGCCAGGACCGACCGAGGAGTCACCTTGTCCCATGAGCTGATCGACCGTCACCAGGCCACTCTGGACCGGGCCTTGGCCGCCCTGGCCGACCGGGACTACTGGTCCCCGTACCCGGAGTCGCCGCGCGGCTACGGCGAACCCGTCGCCCTGGAGCCGCTCCAGGGCCTGGAACTGCTGCTCGACCAGCCCGGGACGGACGGACGGGTCGGCCCCGGCTCCGCCGACGGCGGCGAGCGCTCCCCGTACGGGCCCGAGCTGGCTGTGGCCTATCCGCACGCGGGCGACCCGGCGGCGCTGGTGGCCGCGGCCCGGGCGGCCCAGCCGGACTGGGCGGCGGCCGGACCGCTGCTGCGGGCGGCGGTCTGCCTCGAGATCCTGGCCCGGATCAACGCCCGTTCGGCCGAGTTCGGCACCGCCGTGATGCACACCACCGGGCAGGCGCCCGGGATGGCCTTCCAGGCCGGCGGACCGCACGCGCAGGACCGCGGCCTCGAGGCAGTGGCCTGCGCCTACGCCGAGCAGACCCGGCTGCCGGCCAGCGCCGAGTGGACCAAGCCGCAGGGCAAGCGCGACCCGCTGAAGATGGTCAAGGAGTTCACCGCGGTCCCGCGCGGGGTCGCCCTGCTGATCGGCTGCAACACCTTCCCGACCTGGAACGGCTACCCCGGCCTGTTCGCCTCGCTGGCCACCGGCAACCCGGTGCTGGTCAAGCCGCACCCGCGGGCGGTGCTGCCGCTGGCGCTCACCGTCTCGGCCGCCCGCGAGGTGCTGGCCGAGGCCGGGTTCAGCCCGGACCTGGTGCTGCTCGCCGCCGAGCGGCCCGGCGAGGGACTGGCGAAGACGCTGGCGCTGCACCCGCAGGTCCGGGTGATCGACTACACCGGCTCCACCGAGTTCGGCGACTGGCTGGAGGACAACGCCCGGCAGGCCCTGGTCTACACCGAGAAGGCCGGGGTCAACACGGTGCTGGTGGACTCCACCGACGACTACGCCGGGCTGCTGGCCAACCTCGCCTTCTCGCTGGCGCTCTACAGCGGGCAGATGTGCACCACCCCGCAGAACCTGCTGGTCCCGCGCGAGGGCATCGGCACCGACCAGGGCCACCGCTCCTTCCGCGAGTTCGTCGCCGACCTGTCCGCGGCCCTGGACCGGCTGCTCGGGGACGACGCCCGGGCGGCGGCGCTGCTCGGCGCGATCGTGAACCCGGGGGTGCTGGGCCGGATCGAGCAGGCGGAGAAGGGCGAGTTCGGCGAACTGGCCCTGGCCCCGCGCCCGGTCGCCGTCCCGGACTGGCCGGACGCGGTGGTGCGCACCCCGGCGCTGGTGGTGCTGGACGGCGCCGAGGCCACCCTGCCGGGGGAGTGCTTCGGCCCGGTGGCCTTCCTGGTCGCGGTGGACTCCGCCGCCCGCGGCGTGGAGCTGCTGGCCGAGACCGTGCGCGAGCGCGGGGCGATGACCGCCTCGGCGTACACCACCTCGCCGGAGGTGGAGCACGCGGTCGTCGCCGCCTGCCTGGACGCCGGGGTGTCGCTGTCGCTGAACCTCACCGGCCAGGTCTACGTCAACCAGACCGCCGCCTTCTCCGACCTGCACGGCACCGGGGCCAACCCGGCCGCCAACTCGGCCTACTGCGACGCGGCCTTCGTCGCCTCCCGGTTCCGCACGATCGAGGTCCGCAGGCACAGCTGAGGTCAACGCTACGTAGGCAGAGTGTCAAGGAGGCGTACGGACGGTTGACGAAATGCCTGGTGATCCGGGTGGCGCGAGGGTTGAGACTCTAGGTCGAACGGAGTCTTCCCTTCCGCTTACCTGACAGGGGTGAGAATGGCCGCCACGGTTGTGAACCAGCCGGCGGGTCCACCCGATGCCGCTGGGGGCGCTGATCTTCTTCAGCGCCTCCGGCGGCGCCTCCGTCTCGGGCCCCGGTACGGGGCGCCGCGCCCGACCCGGCCGCGGCGCCCGGCCGCGGGTCTGAACGCCCGATTGTCCCGCGCGCCGCCCCGGCGGTACCGCTGTCATACCTGCAAGCCTTCTGTTGCGTCTTTTACAGGCTGTATCTGTCCCTCGGGACGACCTGTGACGCAGGGTAAGCGGTGATGCGGATCACGTTGCCAATTCCTCCGAACGATAACGATTCCGCTGTCGAACGCCCCTCCAAGCCTGGAAAGCGCAGGTTTTAGTCCTAATCTCTGACCCCATCGCCTCCCTGACTTGTCGCAGAAAGGCCACGCCTCCCCCATGACCGGCCCCAGCTTCGAAGACCTCGCACGGTTCGCCAACCGCACCCGTGCCCGCTCGTCTGCTGCCGCGATGAGCCGCCGCTCCCTGCTCCGCGGCGCCACAGCAGGAGGTCTGGCCGTCGCCGGAGCCGGACTGCTGTCGGCCTGCGGGGTCCAGGGCCACGTCGTCCCGCCCGGCGCCAAGGCGACCGGGCAGGCAGGCAAGGACTACTCGGACACCGAGAAGAAGGTGGTCTGGGCGACCTGGCCGGCCTACATCGACATCGACGACAAGCATCCGGACAAGCGGCCCACCCTGGACGCCTTCGTCAAGGAGAGCGGCATCCAGGTCGACTACCTGGAGATCATCAACGACAACAACGACTTCTACACCAAGGTCGACCCGTACCTGGTCAAGGGCATCGACACCGGTTACGACATCATGGTCGTCAGCGACTACATGGTGGCCAAGTACCGGACGTACGACTACCTGCAGGAGCTGGACCTCGCCAACATCCCGAACCACGACAAGATGCTGCCGAGCGTCCTGAAGGACCCGACCGACCCCGGCCGCCGCTTCTCGATCCCGTGGGCCTACGGCTTCACCACCATCGCGTACAACAGCAAGCTGGTGAAGCAGCCGATCACCTCCGTCGCCGAGATCTTCACCCGGCCCGACCTGCACGGGAAGGTCTCGCTGTTCAGCGAGATGGAGGACACCGCGGCGCTGGCCCTGCTGGCCCTCGGCCACGACCCGGAGAAGTTCACCGACGCCGAGTTCAACGAGGCGCTGGAGTACATCCGCAAGGCCAAGAGCTCCGGCCAGATCCGCGCCTTCACCGGCAACGACTACCTGAGCGACTTCCAGAACGGCAACACCGCCGTGACCATGGCCTACTCCGGCGACGTGGCCCAGCTCGGGATCGACTACCTGGTCACCGTGAACCTCCCCAAGGAGGGGCTGCTGGCCTGGTCCGACAACTGTGTGATCCCCAACTTCGCCCGGCACAAGACCAATGCCGAGAAGCTGCTCAACTACTACCTGCAGCCCGACGTGGCGGCGGCGCTCGACGACTACATCGACTACGTCCCCGTGGTGGACGGCGCGGTCGCCGCCCTGCAGCAGCTCGACCCGGACACCGCGTCCTCGCCGCTGATCGTCCCCACCAAGGAGATGGAGGCGAAGGCGCACGGTTTCATGGCGCTCACCATCGCCCAACTCAACGACTACACCAGCCGGTTCCAGCAGACCATCGGCCAGTAGCCGGTCCCGCCGAAGGACGCCTCCCCTTTCATCGACGCGAAGGAAGAACTTTCGATGAGCTCCACTGACGTACTCGGCCGGACCGAGGGCGGCGATCTGCGCCTGGCCGGCCTCACCAAGCGCTTCGGCGCATTCACGGCCGTCGACAACCTCGATCTGACCATCCCGCAGGGCTCCTTCTTCGCCCTGCTCGGCGCGTCCGGCTGCGGCAAGACGACGACGCTGCGGATGGTCTCCGGTCTGGAGGACCCGACGGCGGGCCAGATCTTCCTGGGCGACAAGGACGTCACCGACACCAAGCCGTACCGGCGCCCGGTCAACACGGTGTTCCAGAACTACGCGCTGTTCCCGCACCTGGACATCTTCGAGAACGTCGCCTTCGGCCTCCGCCGCCGCGGCTTCAAGAGCGTCAAGCCGCAGGTCGAGGCGATGCTGGAGCTGGTCGAGCTGGGCCACCTGGCCAAGCGCAAGCCCAGCCAGCTGTCCGGCGGCCAGCAGCAGCGGATCGCGCTGGCCCGGGCCCTGATCAACGAGCCCCAGGTGCTGCTGCTGGACGAGCCGCTGGGCGCGCTGGACCTCAAGCTGCGCCGGCAGATGCAGATCGAGCTCAAGCGGATCCAGACCGAGGTCGGGCTGACCTTCGTGCACGTCACCCACGACCAGGAGGAGGCCATGACCATGGCCGACACCATCGCGGTGATGAATCAGGGCCGGATCGAGCAGATGGGCTCCCCCGCCGAGCTCTACGAGAACCCGCTGACCACCTTTGTCGCCAACTTCCTGGGCCAGTCCAACCTGATCCCCGGCACGGTCGAGTCGGCCACCGGCGACGTGGTCACCGTCTCCGCGCAGGGCCGCAGGCTCACCCTGGACGCCAAGCGCTGCCGCTCGCTGTCCGGCGCGGTCATCCTCGGCGTGCGGCCGGAGAAGGTCCAGCTGGTGGCGACCGAGGCGGAGGTCCCCAGCGGCTACAACGCGCTCAGCGGCACCGTCTCCGACGCCTCGTTCATCGGGGTCTCCACCCAGTACCTGGTCAAGCTGCCCTCGGGTGAGGAGATCTCGGTCTTCGAGCAGAACACCGGCCGCGCGATCCAGCGCCCCGGCACCGAGGTCGTCGTGCACTGGGACCCCAGCCAGGGCTTCGGCCTGGACGGCACCCAGGACATCGACGCGGGCGCGGTCCTGGACGAGGAGGGCGCCGCGTGACCACCTCCCTGCTCGACAAGCCCACGGCGCCGCCGGCCCCGGCCGACCGCAAGCCGCGCCGCAACCTGACGCCCTGGATGCTGCTGCTGCCCGGCCTGCTCTGGCTGGTGCTGTTCTTCCTGGTGCCGATCTTCAGCTCGGTCTCCGCCTCGGTGCAGCAGGGCAACTTCGACGACGGCTTCAAGCTCACCTGGCACTGGGCCAACTACAAGGCGGCGCTGCACCCGTTCTGGCACCAGTACCTGCACTCGGGCATCTACTCCGTGGCCACCACGGTGCTCTGCCTGGCGCTCGGCTACCCGGTGGCCTACTTCATCGCCTTCAAGGGCGGCAAGTGGAAGTCGCTGCTGATGGCCCTGGTGATCGTGCCCTCCTTCACCAGCTTCCTGATCCGCACCATCGCCTGGAAGACGGTCCTCGCCGACCACGGCATCGTGGTCCGGGTGCTGGACCACCTGCACATCCTCAGCGTCACCAGCAGCCTCGGCATCACCGTGGAGCACCGGGTGCTGGCCAGCCCCGGCGCGGTGGTGTTCGGCATGGTCTACAACTTCCTGCCGTTCATGATCCTGCCGCTGTACACCTCGCTGGAGAAGATCGACGCCCGGCTGCTGGAGGCCGGCAACGACCTGTACTGCAGCACCTTCCAGACCTGGCGCCGGATCACCCTCCCGCTGTCCATGCCCGGGGTGATCGGCGGCACCCTGCTGACCTTCATCCCGGCGATCGGCGACTACATCAACGCCCAGCTGCTCGGGAACCCCAACACCAGCGTGGTCGGCCAGAGCATCGAGAACCTCTTCCTGCGCCAGACCGACGGCTACCCGGTCGGCTCGGCGATGTCGGTCCTGATGATGGTCGGCACCCTGGTGCTGGTGATGAGTTACATCCGCAAGGCCGGTACGGAGGACCTGATCTGATGGCTACTCAATCCGCACAATGGCCGACCGCGCCGGTGATCCGCCGCCGCAGCCCGCTGGCCTGGATCAGCGACCACCTGCTCGGCTTCCTCACCGCCCTGATCTTCGTCTTCATGCTGCTGCCGAACCTCGTCATCCTGGTGATGTCGTTCAACCAGCCGATCGGCAAGTACGACTACGTCTGGAACAAGTTCTCGCTGCATGCCTGGGCCCATCCCTGCGCCACCCAGGAACTCTGTACCAGCATGAGCCTGTCGCTGCGGATCGGCGCCATCGCCACCGTGGTCGCCACCCTGCTCGGCACGATGATCGCCTTCGCCATGGTGCGGCACCGCTTCAAGGCCAGGTCAGGCATCAACGCCCTGCTGTTCCTGCCGATGGCGGCGCCCGAGGTGGTCATGGGCGCGACCCTGACCGCGCTGTTCTTCAACACCATCGGCCCCGGCTCGCTGGGCTTCTGGACCATCACCATCGCGCATGTGATGTTCTGCCTCAGCTATGTGGTGGTGACGGTCAAATCCCGGCTGGCCGGCATGGACCCGACCCTGGAGCGGGCGGCGCAGGACCTCTACGCCACCCCGACCCAGACCTTTATGAAGGTCACCCTGCCGCTGGTCGCCCCCGGTATCGCCGCCGCGGCGCTGCTCTCCTTCGCGCTGTCGGTCGACGACTACATCATCACCGCGTTCACGGCCGGACAGCGGGAGACCTTCCCGATGTTCATCTTCGGCTCGGTGCAGCGCGCCTACCCGGCGCAGATCAATGTGATCGGCTCGCTGATGCTGATCGTCACCATGCTGATCATCGCGGCCTCCACGGCGCTCGGCCGGATGCGCGCCACCCGGCGCTAGCTCCTGTTCGTACGGACGGCGCGGTCTGCCTGCCCCTGGCGGGGGCGGCGGGCCGCGTCGCGTCGCGCCGCGCCGCGCGTATGGTCGGGGGGTGGACCAGGAACTCCTTGACGCGGTGGTGGTGCGGCGGTGGCGCGGGGCGGCGCCGGGCAGCGTGCTGCTCGACGGCTTCCACGCGCTGAAGCACGCGCTGCGCTTCGACGCCGCGGTGGAGCTGGTGCTGACCAGCGACCGGGCCGCCGTCGCGGCGCTGGCCAGGGAGCTCGCCCCCGATGTCGCCGACCGGATCGACGCGCTGGCGGTGCAGGTCCCGGCCGAGGCGCTGAAACAGCTCGTGCCGCGGATCCACCCCACCGGCATCGCCGCCCTCGCCGCCAGGCCGGACCGCGCGGCCAACCTCGCCGCGCTGGCGGCGCAGCCGCGCCGGGCCCCGGTGGTGGTCCTGGACAACCCCCGCAACCTCGGCAACATCGGTGCCGTGGTCCGCCTCGCGGCCGGCTTCGGCGCGACCGGCGTGGTCACCACCGGAGACGCCGACCCCTGGCACCCGACCGTGGTCAGGGCCGGGGCCGGCCTCCACTTTGCCACTGTGGTCGAGCAGTTGACGGTCGATCAACTACCGGGCGGTGGACCGCTGTACGCCCTGGACCCGGAGGGCGAGGACATCCGGGGGATCACCTTCCCGGACGCGACGCTGCTCGCCTTCGGCTCCGAACGGCACGGCCTGTCGGCCGAGTTGCGTGCCCGGGCGACACGGCTCGTGGCCATCCCGATGCGGCCGCAGGTGTCCAGCTTCAACCTGGCGACGAGCGTCGGGATGGGCCTGTTCCACTGGGGGTCCGGGCCGGGGTCACGCAACGGCGATGCCGAGCTCCCGGAGTAGTCCGGCGATCTCCTGGGCGGTGCCGTGCACCCGGGCTTTGCCGATGTTCAGTGACATCAGCCCCGGCCCGGTGGGCGGCGTGGCCGCGGCGGCGGGGGTCTCGGGCTCGCGCGGAGCGGCGAGGCGGCGGACCACGTCCACGAAGCGGATGCTGCCGCAGGGGCGGATGCCCTTGCTGCCCCGGATCCCGACCCGTCGCAGCTCGGGGCAGCGGAAGTACGGCCCGCTGTTCTCTTCGCGCTTGGGCACGAAGACATCCGTACGTCCGTGCAGGCAGTGAACCGCGCCGTCGGCGAGGACGCGGAAGTCACCCTCCTGGATGCCGTCGACCTGGGAGAGGAGGTCGACGGGCCGGTGCTCGACCGCCCCGGTGAGGACGTCGGCCATGCGCAGGCGCTCGGCCTCGATGTTGATGTCTCCACGACGGAGGGAGGGGAGCAGTTCGGCGGTGACCCACTGCTGGAAGGGCTCGGCAGAAGGCTTCCTGGAGCGCATGACCAGGGTGTACAGCCCGCTCTCGCTGACCAGGTTGAGGGTGGGATTCCCCCTTCCATAGGCATTCCGACCTGCGGTTTCCTCGTAGGTCTCGGTTGAACTTAGATCTACGGTCCGCATGTCCAAGGTCTGCGTCTGGTGCCCCTTGAGCATTTTGGCAGCCTCGCTCGGGTTGGTCCGGCCCAGGATCCGGCAGACGTCCGTCGTGGCGAACCAGGGCTCGCCGTCGATCATGACCACGCGGATCGGCTGTCCGGTGACCGGGAAGGCGGAGTGGGTCAGGGTCGGTTTTTCGGTGCGGAACATGACGTTCCTCTCAGTGAGGTGGTGCTGACGTCATGCCAAACGCGATTGTCAGACTGAGGTCACCCGGTTGGGGGAGCGCGCAGTTTGTATACGGCGCGTGAAAGAGTCGCGCGCGAGGGTGGCGAGTTGCGCCACCCCAGCCCCCGCCCACCGCAGGAACGAGGTCGGCAGGAACACCGCGTCCGCGGAGATCATCGCCAGCGAGAAGAACGGCAGGCCGAGGATGAACGCGATGGCCGCGTGCTCGATCATCATCAGCACCAGCAGCACGTTCTTGATCCGCCGGTTGAAGACCACGAACGGGAAGGCCACCTGGACGATCACCGTGCCGTAGCTGAGCGCGAAGACGATCAGCGGATGCGCGCCCATCTGCTGGGAGAGCGCGGGCCAGGGGTTGAAGTAGTCGAGGTGCAGCGGGAAGTAGAGCGCGGTGCCGCCCTGCCACAGCGAGCCCTGGATCTTGTACCAGCCGGCCGTGGCGTAGATGAAGCAGACCTCCACCGCCACCACCAGCATCGCGCAGTTGTGCAGCATGTCGCCGAGGGTGTCCAGCAGGGCCCGCGGTTCGCCCTCCGGATCGCGTCGGCCGAGGTACCACCACAGGCCGCTGAGCAGCCAGAAGCACCAGAAGACGGTGCTCCAGGAGTACAGCCCGGGGTCGAGCATGCCCCGGGTGTCGACCAGCCCGGAGAACTGCACGACCGCCAGCAGCAGTCCCAGCACCGCCCACAGCGCGACGCCGCCGCCCTCGGCCGCCTCCTCGCCGCGCAGGCGGCGTCGGCGGGCGTCCAGCGACCAGACCGCGCCGCAGCGGGTGAAGGCCAGGTAGATCGCCATCAGGTGGATGACGTTGTCGCCGCCGTCGCCGACCAGCACGCTGCGGTTCTGGATGGACAGCACGCAGACCAGGAACAGCACGGACATGGTCCGGGTACGCCAGCCGAGCAGCAGCAGGGCGCTCACCAGGATCGCCAGCGTATAGACCAGTTCGAACCACCAGCGGTTGTCGGACCAGGCCAGCACCGTGAAGGCGTGGTTGCCGGCCAGCATCTGCCGGGCCAGGTCCAGGCTCCAGGGGGAGCGGTCCCCGTACAGCACCCGGCGGTGCGGCCACTCGCGCAGCAGGAAGCCGCCGAAGCAGAGGGCGAATCCGATCCGGACCACGGCGGCCTGGTACGGGGCCAGCGTCCGGGAGGTGGCGGCGGCCCAGCCGCTGCGGGCCGCGGCGCCGAGGCGTTCCGGGAGCGGAACGGGCGTCGACTGTGCGGCTGCGGTGGGTGCGGGTGTGGTCGGTGTGGTCATGGCAGCAGCCCCGTGTAGTCCTCGTCGCCGACGACCCACCACTGGAGGGTCTGGTAGGTGGTCTTCGGCTTCAGCTGGGCCTGGGTCCAGGCCGGTCCGGCCACCGGGGTGGTGGCGATCCGGAACTGGATCTGGTTGACCGGGCTGCCGTCCCAGTCGCGGCCGATCCGCTGCAGGGCGATCCGCTTGAGGTACTCCTTGGACAGCGGGCCGCCGCTGCCCAGGGAGTCCTCGCTCGGCAGGCTGTGCCAGGTGGAGAAGTAGTCCCAGGCGCGGCGCAGCTGGTTCTGGTCCACATGGCTGGGGGCGAGGTCGCCGCGGACCGCGGCGATGTCGTGCGCGGTGAGGTTGGTCCAGCCGGACTGGGGGTGGCCGCCCTCGGCGGTGAGGGTCTGCACCCGGGCCTGGACCGCGATGTTGTCCTGCAGCGGGTTCGGCGCGAAGAGCTGCCAGTTCTGCTCGAACTCCGGATAGACATGGGCGGAGATCTGCGCGCTGTAGCGGTGGGACGCCGGATTGCCGGGCGCAATGGCCAGGAACACCGTGCCGAGGTGCCAGCAGGTGGCGAGGAGGAGGACGGCGGCGGCGCCGGCCAGCACCATCCGGGACGGGAGCGACCAGCGCTGCTGGGCGGGCACGTCCTGATGCTCGGGCTCGGCCGGCTGCTCGGGCAGGGCGGCCTGAGCGGGCAGGGCGGCCTGAGCGGGCAGGGCGAGGCCGGGTATGGAGGTGTCCGGCTGAGGTTGTTCTGACACGCCTACCCGCTCGCTCGCTGTCGTGGTGCTGTGTGTCCCTGTCCGCCCCGAACGGTACTGACCCGGTGGGGCTTGTGACAGCGGGAGTCGACCATTGCCCGGAATAGGCGATTTGCCGGAATGTGCGGCGGCAGGCGCGCCCCTTCCCATCTACTAGAACCCGTTCTAATCTGACGTCTCGTCACATCCGGTCAGAGGAAGGGCAAGCCGTGGACTTCACCTTCACCGAGGAGCAGCAGGCCGCAGCCGAGGCCGCTCGCGCGGCCCTCGCCGACGTGGCGGTGGACGGCGTGCCCAGCCCCGCCGTCAGCAATGAGCCGGTCGCCGAGGACATCGACCGCGAACTGTGGCAGCGCCTCGCCAAGTCCGACCTGACCGGCCTGGCCCTGGCCGAGGAGTACGGCGGCTCCGGGCTCGACCCGGTCGCCTGGTGCCTGGTGCTGCGCGAGGCGGCCCGGGTGCTGGCCCGGGTGCCGCTGCTGGAGACCGGCGCCGCCGCCCTGGCCGTCCAGCGCTACGGCAGCGCCGAGCAGCGCCGCCGGCTGCTGCCGGAGGTCGCCGCCGGGCGGCTGCTGCTCGGCGTCGCCCCGCACGGCCGTACCGGGCACGAGCCCGCCGACCAGGCGGTACGCGCCGAGGCCGGGCCGGGTCCGGACGGCGGCTGGCTGCTGCACGGGACGCAGACCGCCGTCCCCTACGCCCCGCTGATGGACCGGATCGTCGTCCCCGCCCGCAGCGACCTGGGCACCCTGCTGCTGCTGGTCGACCCGCACGGGCCCGGCGTCGAACTGCGCCGCCAGGTCACCGCGCACGGCGAACCGGCCGCCGAGATGGTCTTCGACGGCGCCCGGGTGGAGGCCGCCGCCGTGCTGGGCGAGCCCGCGCCGGACGGCGCCAACTGGCTGCACCTGCGCGGACTGCTGATCGTCGGCAACGCCGCGCTGTGCCTGGGCCTCGGCGAGCAGATCCTGCGGATCACCGCCGACTACACCGGCAAGCGGGAGCAGTTCGGCCACCCGGTCGCCACCTTCCAGGCGGTGGCGATGCAGGCCGCCGACCGGTACGTCGACCTGCGGGCGATGGAGGTGACGCTCTGGCAGGCCGCCTGGCGGATCGGCCTCGCCGAGGCCGGGGTGGCCGAGGAGCCTGGACGGATCCCGCTGGCGGCCGACCTGGCCACCGCCAAGGTCTGGTCGGCGGAGGGCGTGCGCGGCATCGCCGCCACCGCGCAGCACCTGCACGGCGGCATGGGCGCGGACCTCGACTACCCGCTGCACCGCTACCACGCCTGGGCCAAGCACCTGGAGCTGTTCCTCGGCCCGGCCCCGGCGTACGAGCAGGAGGTCGGCGACATCCTCGCCGAGCACCAGCTCTGATGTACTGGCCGCATGGATGAGGTCTACGACGCGGTGGTGCTCGCCGGCGGTGCGGCCCGGCGGCTCGGCGGGGGGACGGACAAGCCCGCGCTGACGGTCGGCGGGGTGCCGCTGCTCGACCGGGTGCTGGCCGGCTGTGCGGGCGCGCGCGGCGTGATCGTGGTCGGGCCGGAGCGGGTCACGGCGCTGCCGGTGCGGCAGGTCCGCGAACAGCCGCCGGGCGGCGGCCCGGTGGCAGCGGTGGCGGCGGCATTGCCGCAGGTCACCGCAGGGACGGTGCTGCTGCTCGCAGCCGATCTGCCGTTCTTCTCCGCCGCGACGGCGGAGGCACTGGTCACCGCCCTGGCCGAGGACCCCGCCGCGGACGCCGCCGTGCTGGTCGACGCCGGGGGACGGGACCAGCCGCTGGCCGCCGCCTACCGCGCCGCGCCGCTGCGGGCGGCCCTGGCCGCGCTGGTGGCGGACCGGGACGGCGACGCGTCCGGTCTGCCACTGCGCCGCCTGGTCGGCGGGCTGGCCACCCGGCGGCTGCCGGACCCGGCGGGGGCCTCGCTGGACTGCGACACCTGGGACGACCTGGCCGACGCACGAGCCCGCGCCGAGGCGGAGGCCGGGGCGTGACACGAGGCGCAAAGCTCCCCTTGCGCGCTCCCGGCGCGGGGATCAGGGACGATGGACCTGTGCTGGATGACTGGATCACCGCTGCGAAGTCCGAGCTGGGTATCGACCTGGACGTCGATGTGCCCGGCCTGCTCGACATGACCAGGGACGTCGCCCACGGGGTGGCCCGTCCCGCCGCGCCGCTGACGGCTTTTCTGGTCGGCTACGCGGCCGGCCTGTCCGGCGGTGGTGCCGAGGCCGTGGCCGAGGGCAACCGCAAGATCGCCGCCTTGGCGGCCCGCTGGACCGCCGAGGAGCCGGGGTGAGCGGCGGCCGGGGGGAGGACGACGGCGACCTGCTGGGCGCGTACCCGTACCTGCTCCGGTCCGCCGGCGCGACGGTGACGGTGACTGCCGACTCCGCCTCAGCCACGGTCGGGGTGGGGCCGGTGCCCGTGGCGGAGGCGGCTGCTGACGCACCGTTCGACTACGCCGCGCCGGAGCCGCCGTCCGTCCCCGAGCCTCCGCGCCCGCGTGCGTCGGGGCGCGCGGGGGCCGACAGCGGCGGGGGGCCGTATGACTACGCCGCGGCGGAGGGGGCGGGCGCGGAGGGAGCGCAGACTGCTCCGCACGCCGCGCCCATGTCCTGGGCGCAGGCGCGTGCGCGGGCCGCGCACGCTGGTGGGGCGCCGCTGGCGCCGGTGCGTGTGCCGCTCGCGGACGCCGTGGGTGGTGTGCTCGCCGCCGCGTTGGAGGCGCTCACCGACCTGCCGGCCTTCGACACCTCGGCGATGGACGGCTGGGCCGTCTCCGGTCCCGGCCCCTGGCTGATCCGCGCGGACCGCTCCGCCGAGGGCATCCTCGCCGGAGCGGCACCGGACGGCGCGGGCGCCCTCGCCGACGGCACCGCGGTCCGGATCGCCACCGGGGCCCAACTCCCGCCCGGCGCCACCGCCGTGCTCCGCAGCGAGGACGGTCGGATCCGCGGCGGCTCCGGCAGAGAGCTGCTGCACGACCACGGCGCCACCCCGCTGGACCAGGGCCGGGACATCCGCCCGCGCGGCCAGGAGTGCCGCACCGGCGAACCGCTGCTGCCGCCCGGCACCCCGGTCACCCCCGCGGTGGCCGGCCTCGCCGCCGCGGCCGGCTGCGACCTGCTCCCGGTGCACCGCCGCCCGGTGGTCGAACTGCTGGTCCTGGGCGACGAACTGCTGGACGCCGGGCTGCCCGGGGACGGCCGGACCAGGGACGCCCTCGGTCCGCTGCTGCCGTCCTGGCTGCGGGCCTACGGCGCACGGGTCGGCACGGTGCGCCGGGTCGGCGACGACCTGGGCCTGCTCAGGGACGCGCTGCTGCACAGCCCCGCCGACGTGGTCGTCACCACCGGCGGCACCGCGGCGGGACCGGTCGACTTCCTGCACCTGGCCCTGGCCGAGGCCGGCGCGAGACTGCTGGTGGACGGGGTGCGGGTACGCCCGGGCCATCCGATGCTGCTGGCCGTGCTGCCCGCCGAACCGGGCGTGCGGGCACGCCATGTGGTCGGCCTGCCCGGCAATCCGCTGGCCGCCGTCGCCGGTGCGGTCACCCTCGCCGAGCCGCTGCTGCGGGCGCTGGCCGGGCAGTCCGCCGGTGCGCCGTACCTGGTCGAGGCGGCGGTCGCGCTGCCGGGCCACCCGCAGGACACCCGGCTGCTGCCGGTGGTGCTGCCCGAGCGCGGGGTGCTGCCGCTGGCCTTCGACGGCCCGGCGATGCTGCGCGGCCTGGCGCTGGCTGAGGGCCTGGCCGTGGTGCCGCCCGGCGGGGTTCCGGCCGGGGCCCGGGTGGAGGTCCTCGAGGTGCCCGCCGGATGAGCCGGGACGACCGGAGCGACCGGCGCGACTTGACGGACCGGCGCGACCGGCGCGACCGGCGCGGGCGGGCCCGCAGCCGCAGGTGGGGGCAACTCCCCGACGAGGCCGCGCTGCACCAGATCCTGCTGCCCGCGGCCGATGCCGCCCCGCTGAAGCAGGTCGGCCGCCGGGTCGTGCTCGCGCTGCTGGTGATGGCGGCCACCATCGCCGTGGTCTACCTCGGCCGCGACGGCTACCACGACAACGCCCACGACCACCTCGACCTGCTGGGCTCCGCCTACTACGCCACGGTCACCCTCTCCACCACCGGCTACGGCGACATCACCCCGTTCAGCGACGGCGCCCGGCTGGTCAACATCCTGCTGATCACCCCGCTGCGGGTGGTGTTCCTGATCATCCTGGTCGGCACCACCCTGGAAGTGCTGACCACCCGCACCCGCCGACTGTGGCGGATCAAGCACTGGAGAGCCGAGTTGGACGGACATGTGGTGGTCGTCGGCTACGGCACCAAGGGGCGCCACGCGGTGGCGACGCTGCTGCTCAAGGGCGTCAGCAAGGACCGGATCGTGGTGGTCGACCCGCTGCCCAAGTCGGTCGAGACCGCCAACGAGGACGGGCTGGTCGGCATCCTCGGCGACGCCACCCGCACCGAGGTGCTGCGCCGCGCCGAGATCGGACGGGCGGCGCAGGTCATCATCGGCACCCAGCGCGACGACACCGCCGTGCTGGTCACCCTGACGGCCCGTCAACTCAACAAGCACGCCGTGGTCGTGGTCGCGGTGCGGGAGGACGAGAACGCCCCGCTGCTGCGGCAGAGCGGGGCGAGCGTGGTCGTCACCAGCTCCGGCTCGGCCGGGCGGCTGCTCGGGATGTCCTCGCTCAGCCCGAACTCCGGGGCGGTCCTCGACGACCTGCTCACGGTCGGCAACGGCCTGGATGTGATCGACCGGCCGGTCACCGCCGCCGAGGCCGGGCGCAGCCCGCGCGACTGCGCCGACCTGGTGGTCAGCGTGGTCCGGGGCAACCGCAGGCTCGCCTACACCGACCCCGAGGCCGCCGTCCTCAAGGCCACCGACCGGCTCATCGCCATCCGCCGCGCGGAGCCCCAGGAGACCTGACCCCGGCCCGTACGGCCGGTGTCAGCCGGGGTCCACGATCTCCTGGGCGAAGATCGTGCCCAGCGGCTCGGGGCCGATGTACTGCTGGCAGTTGCAGGGCCGGGCCTCGTACTGGGTCGGCTTGCGCTGGGAGTCCCAGGCCGTCGGGGCCTCCACCACCTCGTGGCAGCGGCCGGTCCGGTCGTGCTTGGCCAGATGGTGCGTGCAGCCGCAGACCGGCTCGGGCGGCCGGTTCGCCGCCTCCAGCGCCCGCTGCCGCTTCTCATTGGCCTTGATCAGCTCCAACTTGCGCGCGTGCCGGGTCTTCAGCGCGTTCTGGACGAGCTCGCTGATCCGGCCCCCGCCGATCAGCACCACAGGAATGATCAGCCACACCCAGCCGCCCATACGCGCCCTCCCGTTCCCGAGACCCCCGTTCAGACTACATACCGTCCCGGCACGGCAGGGGGTCCCGGATCCCGGGGGTTACCGTCAGGCGTGGACGTAGGTCTGCGGGCCCTGGGTGTCCACGTGGGAGCTGTCGGGGGTGTACCAGGCGACCATCCAGGTGCCGCCGGTGGTGGCCTTGCCGCTGATGCGGAAGGCACCGTGGCTGTCGGTCCGCACCCGGCCCCGTGACTGCCAGGTCTTCTGGCCCAGCGGGCGGAAGAGCAGGGTCACATAGCTGCGGGCGACCGGGTTCCAGGGGCCGGTGGCGCCCTGCTGGTAGAGGTGGCCGCTGAAGCTGACGGAGCTGTTCCTCCGGACCGTGGTGTGGTTCGGCCTGCCGCCGGTCAGCTCCATCGCGTTGACCGCGGTGTGCACCGTGTTGCTGTAGACGGCGGGGAAGTGGGCCCCGGCCGGTGAGTACAGCCGCCAGTAGCCGTGCGGGTTGGTGACGGCCAGGGTGACAATACGGCCGTACGGGAGCGGCTTCGCCGGGATGCGCTCCACCGTGGTCCAGCTGGTCCTGCCGTTGGCGGACTGCTGCAGGTACAGGACGTTGCCGGGCACCGTGGCGTTGGTGCTGTCGGCGCTCACGGACACGGAGAGCCGGGAGTGGGCGTCGACCTTCGCCGAGGCCAGGTGGAGCGTGGCGCTGTCGAGGATCGAGGTGACGTCGAAGCCGGCGGAGCTGCCGGTCAGATAGCGGTCCCAGCCAGGGACATCACGCGCGTCCAGGATCCAGTGGGTGGGCGTGTCCTCCACGGTCTGGGTGAACGAGAAGCGACCGTCGCTGCCCGTGGTGGCGTACTGCACCACGTCCGTACCCAAGAGCGAGAGGGGCTGGCCGGCGGCGGGGCGCCAGATCCCGTCCTGGGCCTGGTACTCCAGGATTCCGGAGACGGTGGTGGACTTCCAGGCGGCGACGTCCGCGACGCTGGAGCGGTCCAGCACGACCCGGGTCGGTTCGGAGACCGGGTCCGGCGACATCGAAGGCCCGCAGAAGAACATGTGGTTGACGGCAGCCGCGAGTGTGAGCGGCTCATGGCCCGACGACCATTGCACAGGAACGGACACCGTGAAACTGCCGTCGGCGGCCACGTTCCCGCCGGTCTCCTTGCCGGTGGTCCCGTTCAGTTGAGCGCGGACGGTCCACGGGCCCGCGTAGGGGGCCAGGGTTCCGTCGGGTTCCTGGACCATGACTTTTCCGGTGGCGGTCACGGTCTCGTTGCCGTACGTGAGCAGACCGGATGAGAACTGGGGATCGACGAAGACCAGCATGGTGCCGTCGGTCTTACTCCCCCGGCACGGTGGAGCGGCGACGACGTCCGCGGGGGTCGGAGTCGGGGTCGGGGTCGGGTCGGCGTACGCGGTGGCTGTCGGCAGCGCCAGGGCGGCGGTCAACAGCGTGGTGGCGGCCATCGCGGGGAGGGAGGTGCGCATTCTCACCGGGCTACCGCCTTCAAGGTGGTGAGTGACATTCATGAGCCGTTTCTCGAAGCTCTTGATCCAGAGCCAGGGTCCGGATCCTAGGCGGGCCGTGCGACCCCGATTCGTACGGTGTCCGAATTGTCGACACATCAGGCGGGCGATCGTTGCCCAACCGCAATGGCCGTGGCCTCGTGGCCACGCGCCTCGCCCGGCTTCGGCTTTCGACGGGCCCGCTGGGGGTAGCGTCGGCTGCATGCGAGCTATCACGATCAAAGAGCCCGGCGGTCCTGAAGTCCTCACCCTGGCCGAGGTCCCCGACCCGCTGCCCGGGGAGGGCGAGGTCCTGGTGGAGGTGGCCGCCACGGCCGTCAACCGGGCAGATGTGCTGCAGCGGCAGGGCTTCTACAACCCGCCCCCCGGCGCCTCCCCGTACCCCGGGCTGGAATGCTCCGGCCGCATCGCCGCGCTCGGGGCCGGTGTGAGCGGATGGGCGGTCGGCGACGAGGTCTGCGCCCTGCTGTCGGGCGGCGGATACGCCGAGAAGGTCGCCGTCCCGGCCGGCCAACTGCTCCCCGTCCCCAAGGGAGTCGGCCTCGTCGACGCCGCCGCACTCCCCGAGGTCACAGCGACGGTGTGGTCCAACGTCTTCCAGGCCGTACACCTGCGGCCGGGTGAGACGCTGCTGCTGCACGGCGGCAGCAGTGGCATCGGGACGATGGGGATCCAGCTGGGCAAGGCGATCGGCGCGCGGGTCGCCGTTACCGCCGGTTCCGCCGAGAAGCTGGAGGCCTGCCGAGCCCTGGGCGCGGACGTGCTGATCAACTACCGCGAGCAGGACTTCGTCGAGGCCCTCGGCCCGGACGGCGCGGACGTGATCCTGGACGTGATGGGCGCCAAGTACCTGGACCGCAACCTGGACGCGCTGGCCGTCAACGGACGGCTCGTCATCATCGGTATGCAGGGCGGCGTCCAGGCCGAGCTCAACATCGCCAAGCTGATGGCCAAGCGTGCCGCCATCGTCTCCACCAGCCTGCGCGCCCGCCCGTTGGACGAGAAGGCCGCGATCGTCGCGGAAGTGCGCGAGCACGTCTGGCCGCTGATCGACAACGGCCGCGTCCGCCCGATCATCGACACCGTCCTCCCCCTCGCGGACGCCGCCGAGGCCCACCGCCTGATGGAGTCCAGCACCCACATCGGCAAGATCCTGCTCCGGGCCTGAGCGGGGTTCGCCGACCCCTCCTCGGTTCGGTGGGCGGGGGCGGCTCCTAGACTGCCTCGACCGCCACGAGGTGCGGGTTTGCGGGGGAGGGCGCTGTGCTCGTACAGATCGTCGGGATGGTCCTGGCCCCGGTGCTGATCGCCGGGCTGGCTCGGTGGGCGGCGTCGCGGCGGCGGCTCGGGTTGGCCGCCGGGCGGCCGGTGCACTTCCGGGCCAGGCTGGCCGGCCGACGCGGCCGGCTGCTGTGCGACCCCCGGCTGGGCGGCGTGCCGGTCTTTCTCGACAGCGGCACCGGGAGGGTCATGGGGGTGCCGCGCGGCGGCAAGGCGCTGGACGCCGTCGTGGCACCGCGGGGCGCCGGCGGCAACGGCGTCGAGCGGGTGACGCTTCGCTACCGTCCACCCGGTGGTATGCCGCTGCCTCTCGGGCTGACCAGCTACGACTCGGCCACCCTTGGCGACTGGCTCTCCGCCCGCGCCGTCGCCGGTCCCCGAGCCGCCGCCCGGGGACCGCTGGCCCGGCGGCTGCCGGTCGTGCCGCTCTGGGCGGTGCTGGCCCTGGCCGGAGCCGCGCTGGTGGCGCTGGTTGCCGCGGACGTCACGCTGCTCGGCCACCGGACCGCCGCGGAGGCGTTCAGCGTCGACCGGGCCGCCGGCACCTGCGTGCTGCGCTGGGACAACGGGCACTCGGACGCCACGTCCTGCGCCGACGCGGGGGTCCGGCCCGGCGAGCGGATGACCGCGCTGATCCTGCCGTGGCCGCTGCAGAACACCCCCGTGGACCCGGCCGTGGTGGTGCCGGCCGCCGCGGGCGCGGGCGGCGGCCTGGCCCTGCTCGGCCTGGGCGGGGGGCGCTGGTGCTGAGCCCCCGCCGCCCGCCGGGTGCGCCGGGTGCGCGCGGCCGGGCCGGCTCTGTCGCCCGAACCGCCCCCTGCGGAAACGGACGCCCAGGCGGACCCCGACGACGCGGCCCCCGACGACGCGGCCCCCGACGAGGTGGACGGGCCGACCGAGGCGCGGGACACCGGCTACGGGAGCCTGGCCGCCGCCGCCCGCCACGGCGACCTGCACCGGCCCCGCACCCCGGTCGTGCCGCCGCGCGCCAGGCCCGACCGGCTCTCCGGCTCGCCGCGCCGTTGGGCGGCGGCCACTCTGCTCGGTACCAGCACCTGGGGGCTGCTCGTCCTTGCCGTCGCCGCCGCGGCCGACGACCACTTCCACCTCGGCCATTGGCGCTACCCGGTGCTGGTGCTGTTCCGGCCGGAGGGCGGTGCGGTGGCTGCGCCGGTGCTGGTCCAGCCGTTGATGTGGGCCCGCTCCGGGCAGCGCCGCGCCCTCGGCGGGCCCCCGCCGGTGGGGGAGGCGCTGGTGCGGGACTCCGGGGTGGGCCCGCTGGTCTGCGAGATCGACGGGGTCCGCTACCTGCCCAAGGGACGGGCCACCGTCGCCGGGGCCGATCCGGTCCGGACCGCCGCCGAACTGCTCGCACTCGCGGGCAGCCACCACCGCCGGGTCACCGCCCGCTGAGCCGCCCGCCCGCCGGACCCGCCTGCCGGACCAGCACCCCATAGACCTCCGTCCTGCCTCCGGGCGGGCGGGACTCGACTCAGACGGCCTGGCCGCGGGGGCGGACGACGATGGTGTTCACGTCCACGGTGTGCGGCTGGTTGATGGCCCAGGTGATCGCCTCGGCGATCTGGTCGGCGGTGAGGTTGACGTCGTCGGGCGCGCCGCCGGCCGCCTCCCAGAAGTTGGTCTCCACCCGGCCGGGCGCAATCAGCGTCACGCCGATCCCGTCCGCGGCGACCATGCGGCGGGTGTTCTCGGCGAGTCCGGTGACTGCCCACTTCGTGGCGCCGTAGATGTTGCCCGGGGTGTACACCAGGCCGGCGACGCTGCCGATCAGCACGATCCGGCCCTTGCTCTGCTTGAGGGCGTCCAGCGACGACCGGATCAGCAGGCTGGGGCCGAGCACGTTGGTCAGCACCATGTCCCGCCATCCGGCCGGATCACCCTCGTCGAGCGCGTCGTGGGTGGCGTACCCGGCGTTGGCGATCACGGTGTCCAGGCGCCCGAACGCCTGGAGGGTCGCCTGCACCGCGTCCGCGACCGCGATGTGGTCGGCGGCGTCCCCGGCGATGGTGAGCAGGCGCTCCGGTGCGTCGGCCTCGTCCGCGAACCGCTTGAGCCGATCGGCGTTGCGACCGGTCACGGCCACGCGGTGTCCGGCGTCGAGCAGCCTGTGCGCGGTCGCCGCGCCGATGCCGCTGGAACCGCCGGTGATCAGGGCAACCTGAGTCGTCGTCATAGAGAGGGGTCTCGCTTCCTTGGTTCACGCCGGCCCGGGTCCGTGGCGGACTCTACCGGCAGGGTGTGTTCCGGCCGGTCAGCGTGGGCGTTTGTCGGCCATCCGGACCGGAAGGCTCAGCAGGCCACGGCTGATGGAGCTGTCGGCGACCCATTCCAACTCCTCGACGGGGACCGCGAGGCTCAGTTCGGGCAGCCGCCGCAGCAGGGTGGCGAACGCCACCTGGCCCTCCAGCCGGGCCAGCGGCGCACCGGCGCAGAAGTGCGCGCCGTGGCCGAAGGCCATGTGCCGGTTGGGTGAGCGGGTGATGTCGAGCCGCTCCGGGTCGGTGAACATGGCCGGGTCGTGGCCGGCTGCCTGGACCGAGAGGTGCACAAAGCTGCCTCGGGGGATGTCCACGCCCGCCAGGGACAGGTCCTGGGCCGCGAACCGGACCGTCGCCCGGTCCACCGAGCCCTCGTAGCGCAGGAACTCCTCCACGGCGGAGTCGACCAGGCCCGGTTCCGCGCGCAGCAGGGCGAGTTGGTCGGGGTGGCGCAGCAGCGCCTCGGTACCGTTGCCGATCAGGTTCGCCGTGGTCTTGTGACCGGCGATGATCAGGAAAATGATGGTGGAGACCAACTCGGCGTCGGTGTACCCGTCCTCGGCGTCGGCCAGCTTGACCAGGTCGCCGATGAAGTCGTCACGGGGTTCGGCGCGGCGTTCGGCGAGCACCTCGGTCAAGTAGTCGTCGACCTCGTCGTTCGCCAGCCGTCGGGCCCGGGTCTCCGCCTCGGTCTCCCGGCCCGGGTCCTGGCTCAGCACATTGCCCCAGCGCTGGAACAGGGCCCGGTCCTGGTAGCGGATGCCGAGGAACTCGCAGATCACCATCAGCGGCAGCGGGAACGCGAACGCGGTGAGCAGGTCCAGTTCGCCCGATGCGGGGAACGCGTCGATGAGGTCGTCGGTGATCTGCTGGATCCGGGGGCGCAGCCGTTCCATCGGCCTCGGCAGGAACGCGCGGCCGACGAGCTTGCGCAGCCGGGTGTGCTCGGGCGGGTCGGCGCCCATCATGTTGCTGGAGAGCACCGCGCTGTTGTCGACGGCCTGGTCACGGAACCAGTCCGGCGCGTTGTTGATGTCCTTGCTCAGCCGGGGGTCGTTGAAGGCCCGGACCGCGGTCTCGTGGTCGACGACCAGGTAGGCCTGCGAGCCCGCGGGGAAGTCGATCGGGTGCACCGGGCACCGCTGCCGCAGCTGGGCGATCTCGGTGTGCGGATCGGGCCCTGGCCGGGTGATGAGCTCGGTCTTGACGGGGTGTGACATCGAAGGGGGCTCCATTCCATGGGAGATGAGGGGGCGGGTCAGGCCGGGGCAGGGCCTTCGGCCAGGTCGTCCGGGGCGGGAAGCCTGCGGATGTGACGGCCCAGGGTCGGCAGCGCGGCGAGCGCCGAGACGACGCCGATGACCGCGAAGACCCAGCGCGGTCCGCCGGCGTCGAAGATCGCCCCGACGCCCAGGATCCCGACCGGTTGGGCGATGTAGGCGACCGCGGTGACCGCCCCGATCACCTGGCCCTGCAGCCGGTCCGGGACCAGTACGGCGATGTAGGCGAAGAACAGCGCGTTCACCGCCGGACCGCGGACGAAGACGGCGGCGAGGATGACACCGAGCGACACGGTGCCGGGGACGAAGGTGAGCAGTACCGCCGCGACCGGCCCGGACCACGCCGCGATCATGAAGATCGCCGATGGGGCGAGCCGCCGGATCGCCCAGGTCGCGAGGGCCGCGCCGATCAGTCCGCCGCTTCCGGCGATGCCCAGCATCAGCCCGATCTCGGACCCGGACGCGTGCCGTTCCCGGGCCGTGGCGATCAGCGCCAGGAAGGCTCCGACGTGGTTGAACGCCATGTTCGAGCCCATGATCCAGATCATCCAGCTGAGCAGGACCGGTTGGCGGACCAGGAACCGGAGCCCTTCGCCGGTTCCGCGCGGCCGGCCGTGGACCGTGCGCACGGCCTGCATCGGCTTCTTGATGAACAGCAGCAGCGCGGACGAGACCACAAAGCTGAGCGCGGTGGCCAGGAACGGCAGCGCGCTCGCCACGCCGAACAGGGAACTGCCCAGCGGCGAGCCGACCACGGTGGCGCCCAGCGGCCGGATCTGGCTCTGCGTGGTCGCCCTGGTGAGCTGGGAGGCCGGGACCAGGTGCTTGATCGCCGCCACGGCGGGCGGGTCGGAGATGCCGAGGAAGAACCCGGCGCCGACGACGACGGCGAAGACCACCGGGTCGTCGGCGTGGTGCGTCGCCACCAGGGTGCCGAACAGCGCCAGCATGATCACCCTGGCCGCGTCGCAGATGAGCAGCAGGGTGCGGCGGTCCACCCGGTCGGCGAGGTTCCCGCCGATGATCGCGACCAGGCCGGCCACCGCGATCTCGGTCGCGCCGACCGCGCCGGCCAGGGCGGCGGAGCCGGTGGTGGCCAGGATCAGCAGGGGGTAGGCGACGTCGGCGGCCTCCTTGCCGATCCCGGCGACGAACCGGCTGACCCAGAGCAGTTGGAAGGCGGCGTTGCGGATCAGCGGGACGTCTGGGCGCGGTGCCTCGACGGGCTCGCTCACGGACCTGGACTCGGTTGATTCCATCCGTTCACCTCCCGGTCGGGATCGGAGTGGCGCGGAGCAGTGCGCCGACCTTGCCGGCGAGATCCCCGGCGTGCGGTCGGACGAGCATCGACCAGTGGTCGCCGTCGACTTCGGTCACCTGGACGTCCCGGTACAGCGCGCCGAGGTCCCGGGTCAGCCGCGCGGCAGTGCCGGGGCCCGCCACGAACAGCGCCATCGGGCAGGGCACCGGGCGGACCCGGTAGCGCAGCAGTGCGCCGATGCCCGCCACGAAGGTGCGGCGTGCGGCCGGGTCGGCGCGCAGCGGACGGCCGACCCGGCCGACGCCGAGGGCCACCTCGGCCTGGAGCCGCGCGTTGGCGGCCAGGAAGCCCAGCCGGCCGCGCCGGTCGGGCACATACCCGTCCAGGAGGACCAGGTGGTCGACGGTCGCGCCGCGTGCGGTCAGCTGGATGGCCATCTCATGGGCCACGGCGGCACCGAAGGACCAGCCGCCGACCGTGTAGGGGCCGTCCGGTTGCACCTGGAGCAGGGCGTCCACATGGCCGCGGGCGAGCTCGGCGATCCCGCGGTGGGGACCCACCGGTTCGAGGCCGATGACGGGCCGTCCGGTGTCCAGGAGTTCGGCGAGCACGCGATAGCTGGAGGCACTGCCCCTGGCGTCGGCGGCGAGGAACAGCGGTCGCCCGGAGTCCCCCTGACGCAGCCGCACCACGCCTGGAATGTCCCGCGCAGCTGTTTTCGCCTGCGGTTCGACCAGCCCGATCGGTTCGACCAGCCCGACGAGTCGGCCGAAGGTGGGCGCGACGGTGAACTCGGCGACGGCGACGGCCGACCCGGTCTCGGCCCGTACCCGGCTGACGAACTGAACGGCCATCAGGGATTCGCCGCCGAGCGCGAAGAAGTCGTCCTGGTCCGCGACCGCGGGCACGCCGAGCGCCCGGCACCACAGCGCGGCGACTGCGTCCCGTACCGAGGGCATACCGGAGGGGGGCGGCGCACCGGTCGACGGCGTCGGCTGCTGCGCCGGGGCCGGGAGGGCGTCCGGGTCACGCGGGTCGGGGCGGCGTCCGGGCAGCGCGCAGCGCACCGGCCGCTCCGTACCGGTCACCAGGTCCGGGTCGAGGTCCGCGCCCAGTTCCCAGAGCGACGCCACCGCGCGCAGGAGCGCGCGTTCGCCGTCCTCCTCGGGCCGCCCGAGCATCGGCACGGTGGCGAGGCCCGGGTGCCAGTCCCGGTGCCGGCGGCCCGCGCCGACCATGGAGGTTCCCGGCCCGAGTTCCAGGAAGGTGTCGCAGTCGGCGCCGAGCAGGGTGCCGAACGCGTCGTCCAGCCGCACCGTGCGGCGCAGTTGGTCGGCCCAGTAGTCCGCCGAGCGCAGTTCCTCCGGGGCGGCCCAGCCACCGGTCACGGTGGACACCATCGGCATGGTGGGGACCTGTGTCGGCGCCCCGGCCGCGGCCTGCCGGACCGCGCCGACCGCCGGTGCCATCAGCTCGGAGTGGAAGGCGTGCCGGACGTCCAGCTGACGGACCGACAGGGCGGCGACGGCCGGGTCGGCGAGGATCCCGGCGATCCCGGCGGCGCTGCCGGACAGCACCGTCCGGTCAGGACCGGCGACGGCGATCGACACCTCCGCCCCGGCCGGGACGAGCCGGGCGAGCTGCGCCGCGTCGGTGTCGACCACGACCATGCTGCCGGGCCCGGTGGCGCCCATCGCCGCGGCCCGCCGCTGCACCAGCGCGACCGCCCGGTCGGGCGTCCACAGTCCGGCGAGGGCGGCGGCGGCGTACTCGCCGATGCTGTTGCCCAGCAGGGCGGTCGGCCGTATCCCCCAGTCGAGCAGCTGCCGGCCCAGCGCGTAGCCGAGGGCGAACAGGCCGAGCTGCTGGTGCACGGTGTCGGCGAACCAGTCCGGCGGTGTGCCGTCCGCGCTGACGACGGGCGTCAGGTCCGGGCCGGACGCGGCGCCGGCGATCTCGTCGAACGCCTTGCGGAAGCCCGGCAGCAGCCGGTACGCGGCGGCGCCGGCCGGATGGGTGAGGGTGCCCTGTCCGGGCAGCAGGAACGCCACCCGGTCCAGCCGTCGTCCCTCGGGCGGGTCCCCCGCGGCACGCAGCAGCCGCGCCGCTTCTTCCGAGGTCGCCGCCACGACCGCCTGGCGCAGGTCCAGCCGGCGGCGCCCGGCCAGGGTGCGGCACACCGCGTCGGCGTCGGGGCCCTGCTCCGTGCCCAAGTGGTCGGCCAGGTCCTGCCGGTGGCGCGCCAGCATCTCCGGGGACGCGCCGGAGAGCGCGAAGACCCGCGCCCGCCCGTCCCTCCGGTCGGGCGCCGACCCGGCCCGCGGCGGTGCGTCGGACAGGACGAGGTGCGCGTTGGTGCCGCCCACCCCGAACGAGCTGACCGCGGCCAGCCGGGTGCCGCGGGACGGCCAGGGCCGGTGCGCGGCACTCACCCGGAAGGGCGTGGAGTCGATGCGCAGCAAGGGGTTCGGGGTACGGAAGTGCAGGGTGGGCACGAGCGCGCCGTGCTCCAGCATCAGCACCGTCTTGATCAGGCCGGCCACGCCGGCCGCCGCCCCGGTGTGCCCGATGTTGCCCTTGACCGCGCCGATCCAGCAGCTGCCGGGGGCCGCCGCGGACCCGAAGGCGTCGGTGAGTGCCTGCAGCTCGACCGGATCTCCGAGCCGGGTGCCGGTACCGTGCGCCTCGACGTAGCCGATGTCCGCCGGATCGACGCCGGCCACCTCCTGCGCGAGCCTGATCACCTCGCGTTGGCCGGAGACCGACGGCGCGGTGTAGCCGATCTTGTCGCTTCCGTCGTTGTTCAGCGCGGACCCGCGGATCACCGCCGCGATCCGGTCCCCGGCGGCCAGCGCGTCGGGCAGGCGCTTGAGGACGACCACACCGACGCCTTCGGCCGGTACGGTGCCGGCGGCCTCGGCGTCGAACGGACGGCAGTGCCCGTCCGGCGAGAGGATCCCGCCCTCCTGGTACAGGTAGCCCCACTCGCCGGGGGGCGCTACCGACACGCCCCCGGCCAGCGCCGCGTCGCTCTCGTGGCCGAGCAGGCTCTGCACCGCCAGGTGCACGGCGGTGAGCGAGGTCGAGCACGCCGTCTGCACGGTGACCGCGGGGCCGCGCAGGCCCAGTTTGTACGCGGCGCGCGAGGTCAGGAAGTCCTGGTGGTTGCCGATGATCCGGGTCAGCGGGTCGAGCTGGTCGTGCCGTCCGGGGCCGGGCCCGTCGGCGCCGGCGTAGACGCCGATCCAGCCGGGGAAGCGGGCCGGGTCGATCCCGGCGTCGTCCAGCGCGGCGAAGGCGCACTCCAGGAAGACCCGCTGCTGCGGGTCGATGGTGGCGGCCTCGGCCCGGCTGTAGCCGAACAGCGGCCAGTCGAAGTCCCGGGCCCCGGCCAGTACGCCCCGTGCCGCCACGTAGTCGTCCCGTGCGACCAGTTGCGGGTCCACGCCCGCGCTGGTCAGCCGGGACGGGTCGAACCGGGTGATCCCCTCCACGCCGTCCCGGAGCATCGCCCAGTACCCCGAGGCGTCCTCCGCCCCGGGGTACCTGCAGGCCAGGCCGACGACCGCGACGGCTCCTTCGGCGTCCACCGTCACCGCCCTCCCCGCCGGCCCAGGGACCGGCGGCGCGCCTCGGCCCGGTCGCGCGGGTCCGGCCCCGGGTCCTGCGGACCGCCGCGCTCGCCGCGGGCCCGGGCCAGGCAGTCGGCCATGGTGCGGACCGTGGAGTTCTCGAACAGCGACTGAATGGCGAGGTCCACCCCGAACTCGCGGCACAGCTCGGCGTGCAGGGCCACCAGCTTGAGCGAGTTGCCGCCGCGGTCGAAGAAGTTGTCGTCAGGGCCGACCCGGTCGAGGTCCAGCAGGCTCAGCCAGATCTCCCGGACCCGTGACTCCAGCGCCGCGGGCGCGGCCTCCCGGGCCGGGGCGGCCGACGGCGGCACCGGTGCTACCGGCGCTACCGGCGCCACCGGTGCCGCGGCGGCCACCAGCACGCTGCGGTCGCCCACCAGCGCCTCCAGGGCACCGGCGTAGGCGGCGGCGAACTCGCGCGCGGTCGCGGCGGAGATCCGGTCGCCGCGGTACAGCAGGTTCCCGGCCAGCCTCCCGCCGGCGACCGTGAGGCCCACGGTCAGGGTGAACTTGCCGATGGTGGCCGGGCTGTCGAAGGCGTCGAGCGGTGTGAGGCGGTGCCCGCCGACGGTGGCCGGCTCCGGATCGAGCACCTGCGGGGCCAGCATCACATCCAGGTACGGCGTGCCGTCCGCGGAGCGGGGAGCGCCGACCGCGTCCAGGACCGTGCCGAACGGTACGGTCCGGTCCTCGAAGGCCGCCAGCACGCCGTCGCCGACCTGTTCCAGCAACGCGTCGAGGGTGGTGCCGGCCTCGCACCGGGAGCGCACCACGACGGTGTTCAAGCAGGGGCCGAGGATCCCGGCGAGCGCGCCGCCGGTCCGGGTGTCGGCGGGGAAGCCGAAGGTGAGGTCGTCCTGACCGGTCCACCGGTGCAGCGTCGCGGCGACGGCCGCGGCGGTCACCATGAACCAGGACATGCCCAGTTCCTGCTGCAGCGGGCGCATCCGGTCGAGCAGGTCCGCGCTCAGCTCCAGCGGCACCGACCCGTGCGGCTCGACCGGCCGGACCGGCGGCAGCGGCAGCCGGCTCGGGGCCCCGCGCAGCCGGTCCACCCAGCGGGCGAGTCCGCCGTCGGCGGTGGACGCGGGGTCGGCCAGGTCGCGGTACTGCGGCGGCGCCGGCCAGGGCGCGGACCCGTCGTCGGCGTAGGCCCGGCCCAGTTCCTCGAGCAGGATCGACAGCGACGAGATGTCGAAGACCAGGTGGTGCACGGCGATCGACAGGACCTGCCCGGCCGGTGTGGCGACCAGGGACGCGCGCAGCAGCGGCCCCGCGGCGAGGTCGAATGGGCGGTCCGCCTCGGCCCGCAGCCAGTCGGCGAGCGCGGCGTCGTCCGCGCAGTACTCCCGCCGGATCTCCGGCCGCCACGGCGCGCCGACGACCTGGCGCAGATCGCCCCGGTGCTCCACGAAGGTGGTCCGGAGCGTCTCATGACGGCTGATCACACGGGCCAGGGCCGCGCCGAGCGGCAGCGGGTCGAGCTCGCCGTCGACCCGCCAGGCGAAGTGCACGGTGTACAGGCCGGGGGCGGCCTCGAGCTGCTGGGCGACCCAGACCCGGCGCTGGAAGTCCGTCGCCGGCCGTTCCTCCGGTGCCGGACCGGCGTCCGGCGCCGCCGCGGCCCTGGTGTCGATGAGGTCGGCGAGGTCGGCGAGGCGCGGTACCCGGAACAGGTCGCGCATGCTCAGCCGCACCCCGAATCCCTCCTGGATCCGGGCGATGAGGGTGACCGCGCGCAGCGAGTGCCCGCCCAGGTCCCAGAAGGACGCGTCCCCCGACCTGACCGGGACCTGGAGCAGGTCGGACCACTCGCGGGCGAGCCGGCGCTGCGTCCCGGAGGAGAGGCCGCCCTCCGGCGGGGCGGCCGGCGCCTGCGGGCGGGCGGGCTCGGTGAGGCTCCTGCGGTCCACCTTGCCGTTGGCGGTCAGCGGCAGCTCGCTGAGGAACACGATCGCGGCCGGAACCGTGTACCGCGGCAGCCGCTCGGCCAGGAACTCCAGCAGCACCGCGGAGTCCGGCGTCGAGTACGGATCCGACGGGACCACATAGGCGACGATCCGGCCGCTGCCCCCTTCGTGCTTGTCCGCCCGGACCGCGGCCTGGGACACCTGCGGGTGCCGGGCCAGAGCGGACTCGATCTCGCCGGGCTCGATCCGGAACCCGTGGATCTTCACCTGGTCGTCCACCCGCCCCAGGTACCGCAACCGGCCGGCTTCGTCCCAGCGGGCCAGGTCGCCGGTGGCGTACATGACCGAGTCCGGCGGGCCGAACGGGTCCGGCAGGAAGCGTTCCGCCGTCAGCTCGGGCTGGCCCAGGTAGCCCCGTGCGGTGCCCTCGCCGGCGATGTGGAGCTGGCCCGCCTCGCCCGGCGCCACCAGCCGGAGCGCGTCGTCCAGCAGGTAGACCCGGGTGTTGTCCATCGGAGTGCCGATCGGCAGGTCCGCGTCGGCGGTGGACCTGCCGGTGCTGGACCCGTCGGCGGCGGACCCGCCGGGGTGGATCCGGTGCCGGGTGGCGAACGTCGTGGTCTCGGTGGGCCCGTAGCCGTTGTAGACGGAGATGTCCGGGCACGCCTCGGTGATCCGCCGGACCGCCCGGGGGGACACCACGTCCCCGCCGGTCCACACCTCGCGCACCCCGTCGAGGCAGCCGGGGTCGCCTTCGGCGAAGGCCGCGAAGAGTCCGGCCGTCAGCCAGAGGGCGGTGATCCGCCCGGTGCCCGCGAGCTTGCGCAGCAGCACCGAGGTGACCGCCTCGGTGGCGATGACGACCCGGCCGCCGTTCAGCAGCGGAACCCACAGTTCGTAGCTGGAGGCGTCGAACGCGTACGGCGAGTGGAACAGCACCCGGTCGTGGTTGCCGCCGGACCAGATCCGGTCCCTGGCCAGGGCCAGGACGTTGCGGTGGGTGGTGACGACCCCCTTGGGCTCGCCGGTCGAGCCCGAGGTGTGCATCAGGTAGAACGGCGCGTGCGGGTCCGTCGTCGCGTCCTGGAACGTCTCCGGTCCGGCCCCGGCCGCGTCGGCCGGCCCGGTCTCCAGGACCGGTACGCCGTAGCCGGCCGCCCGTTCCCGGCCGGCCGGGTCGACCAGGACCAGCCCGGCCCCGGCCCCGCGCAGCATGGCCCGCGCCCGCGACAGCGGGTAGCGCGGATCCAGCGGCAGGTACGCCGCGCCGGCCCGGGTCACCGCGAGCAGCGCGACCACCAGCTCCGGCGTCCGCTCCAGCAGCACCCCGACGGTGTGGCCCGGGCGTACCCCGGCCGCGGCCAGCCGGGCGGCCAGCCGCCGCACCCGGCCGCCGAGTTCGGCGTAGCTGAGCGTCTCGTCGCCGTACTCGACCGCGACCGCCTGCGGGGTGCGGGCGGCCTGGGCGTCGAAGGCCGCGGGCACCGTGGTGTCCGCGAGCGGCACCGCGGTGTTGTTGTACACGTCCAGCAGCAGGTGCCGTTCGGCGTCGTTCGGTTCGGTCACCGGGTCACCCGCTGCCGGTAGGCGGCGAGCCGCTCGGTTATCTCCCGCGCGCGTCCCTCGGCCTGGTCCAGCGGCATCTCGGCGCAGTCGTAGCCGAGTTCACGGGTCAGCACCGCCATCGACGACTCCTCGAACAGCACCGTGCCGTCCGGACGGATGTCGCTGATGCCGTCCTGCAGCTGGCCGCTCTCGTTGATCTTCACCGCGTCGTCCGCGGAGAGGCCATGCGGCAGTTCCAGCCGGATCCGGCCGCCCTCGAGCGCCACCGGGTACCCGCCGACCAGGCCGAGCGGGCCGGGTGCGTGGACCAGCGCGTCCCGGCCGGTGGCGAGCGGCTCCAGGACGCTCAGCGCGGACGCGGCGGTCATCACCTGGCCGGCCAGGCCGCCGGTGCGCCGGTACCGGTGCGGCAGACTGCCCAGCAGCGCGCCGATGTCCAGTTCGGCGGTGATGTCCCGGCCGTGGTGCAGCACGGCCAGGCCCATGCTGGCCGCGCCGGCGTCGCCGGTCCTGGACAGCCGGTGCGAGACGTAGTGGTGGGCGACCAGCCGCACCTCGACCTCGGACGGGTGGACGCCGAGCAGGTCGGCCGCGCCGACCCGGATCCCCGGCACGTTGTTGGCGACATTGCCGATGCCGATCTCCGGGCTGAGGCCGACGGCGTTGAGCGCGGGATGGACCGCGTCGGGATAGGCCGCGTTCACCACCACGGCCGGGCTGTCCGCCAGCCGGACCGCCTGCATCGCCTTCATCACCGGGACCAGGTGCATGGGCAGCCAGGGGCCGTAGTTCGCCTGGTACAGCCGTTGGAACGCCTGCTCCGGCAGGGTGGTGATGACCCACCAGGACTGCAGGCTGGCGGCCAGGAAGATGATGTCCGGCTGGAACGCGGCGATCCGTTCGGCCGTGCGCTCGACGTCGAACAGGTCGGTGACCGCATGGCTGACCCGGGCCGAGTGTCCGCGCTGGACACTGGAGAACCGGGTGAGGTTGGCCGCCCGCAGCGTCGCCTCCTCGTCGCGGCCGACCAGTTGCACCGATCGGGACGCGTCGCTCAGGGCCAGGCCCTGGAAGACCTGCCGGCCGATGTCCCCGGCGCCGATGACCTGGATTTTCCGGATTTCATTCATCCTGTGCGTCCTATCAATTCGGGCAGCATGTGCATCGAGGAGAAAGTCGGAACCGCGGTGTCGTGCGGCCCGCTGTTTTCGGCGCAGAAGTGGAGGACCCGCATCCCGGCCGAGAGCGCCGCGGCGACCCCGACCGCGCTGTCCTCGACCACCACGGTCCGCTCCGGGGCCGCGCCGAGGTCGTCGGCCGCCCAGAGGAACAGCGTGGGATCCGGTTTCCAGGCGTCGATGTCGTACGCCGAGTAGACCCGGGCGCCGAACTGCCCGTGGATACCGGCGGCGCCGAGCCGGTGCCGGATGATGTCCGGGGGACTGTTCGACGCCACGCATTTGATGGCGTCGATACCGGCCAGTGCCTCCCTGACCCCGGCGATCGGTTCCAGCGAAGGGCCGATGAGGCGTTCGCAGGTCTCGCGGACGATCCGGACCGCGTCCTCCGGCGGGCCGGTGTGCGACCGGTCCTCGATGAGGTCGATGCACTCCTGGAGCTTCCGGCCGGAGAAGAGCGCGGTGGACTCGGCCGCGGTCAGCCGCAGTCCCATCAGTCCGGCCAGGTGGGCCAGGGCGGCGTTCTCGGCGTGCTGGACATCGACCAGGACCCCGTCCAGGTCGAAGATGACCAGCTCGACCCCGCCCTCGTACGGTGTGTCACTCATAGTCGATCCAATCGGTGCGCTCGATGGCGGCCACTGTCTCGGCGAGCTGCCCGTGGTCCTCGGCGGTGCCGAGGACCGCCGCGACCGAGGCCGGTGCGCCGATCCGCCAGTCGGCGGACGCGCCCGGCTCGGCCAGTACCGCGACCCGGTCGACGTGGGCGAGCCGGGTCAGGGGCGCGCTGTCCCCGATCCGCCGCACCCTGGTCGCCCCGATCGGGGGCACGACCAGGTAGTGGAAGGCGATCGGGCCGTCGCCGCCGGTCGGCGGCCCGACCTCGCGGCCGAGCGCGGAGCGGACCGCCAGGTCCACCGGCGCCGCGGTGTGCGAGCGGACGGCGAGGTCGTCGACCCAGCCCCCGAGCCGCCCGTTGACCTCGATCACCCGGGGGCCGGCCGCGGTGAGCTTGATCTCCACATCGGCCAGGCCGGTCCGGATGTTCAGCGCCTTCACCGCCCGGCAGGCCAGCTCCTGGACCTCCTTGAGCCCGGTCTCGTCCACCATCGACCGCGCGCCGTAGCCGCCGCGTTCCCGGAACGGCTCGGCCAGCGCGAACTTGCTGGTGACGAACACCGGGGCGACGTCGTCGCCGGAGGCCACGCAGTCCACGGCGATGTAGTCGCCCCACGGGGCCGGGGTCGGCCGGCCGACCAGCAGTTCCTCGACCAGCAGCGCGGTCTCGGCGAGCAGGAACGGTCCCGCGACGGCCCGGCACTCCTCGGCGGTGGCGACAGCCACCGTGTGCCGGCTCGACGCGCCGACGATCGGCTTGATGATCGCGGGCAGGCCGACGTGCGCGAGCGCGTCCGGGATCTGGTCGACGGAGGTGATCGTGCGATGGCGCACGCTGTCCACCCCCCGCTCCGCGAACCGCTGGCGCTGCCGGTCCTTGCGGGTGATCGCGTCCACGTCGGCGGTGGAGTGGTAGGCCAGGCCCAGGTCCTCGGCGAGCTCGGCGGTGGCGCCGATCTGGAACTCGCTGAAGGTGACGATGCCGTCGACCCCCGCCGCGGTGAGCGTCCGGAGCAGCTCGGACCGCGGCACCGCCGCCCCGTCCACGACCCCGCCGAACGCCTCCAGGGCCGGGACCATCGCCCTGGCGTGCTGGGAATCGGCCGCCAGGAAAATCAGTTCGCAGTCATTTTCGGCCGCCGCCCGCGCCAATCGCGCGGGCCCGACGCTGCCGCTGTCGTAGACCACCAGAAGTACCGGCAAAGAAATTCAGGGCCTTTCTCCACGTCGTGCGCCGTCCATATCCACCCGGTCGGAATTGTTGATTTCGAAATCGACGGTACAAGACTTCCGGATTCCCGGGCCGTGATTGCACCCAAGGGTGCAGTGCGGGGTGCGGGGCGCTGTGCGCGGGCCGATGCACCCTAGGGTGCAGTCCACGGGAACCGGGCCGAATGTCTCGTAACCTTGCCGACGTGGCCGAGATCACCCATGGAATTTCCCTCGCTGAATCACAGCTCCGCGTCTCGCTCCGCTACGCACGTCTCAGCCTGGCGGAGGCGCGTCCCGCCGTTCAGGTCGTCTTCCTGCTGCGGTTCGCCGTGGGCGCCGCCCTCTCCGTGCACCAACAGCCGGCGAATCCGCTGCAGTTGGTGGGCGGACTGCTCGCCTGGTGGCTGGCCGTGGTCGCCGCCTACCTGCTCAACGGCGTGATGGATGTCCAGGAGGACCGTGCCAACGGGTCGGCTCGTCCGATCGCCCGGGGTGATCTGCCGGAACGGGCGGCGGCACGGATCACCGCGCTCGCGGCCCTCGGTTCGCTCGCGCTGTCGGTCTTCGTCCCCGGACTCACCGTCTGGGTGGCGGCGTTCCTGCTGCTGGGCTGGCTCTACTCGGCGCCGCCGTTTCCGGCCAAGCAGTGGAGCAGCGCGTGCGCACTGGTGGTCCTCGGTCTCGGCTGGACCTCGTTCGCGGCCGGGACCGCCGCCGCGGGAGGGGGCCAGGACCGGATCGGCCTGGTCTTCGCCGGTGTGATGAGCGCCTGGATGGCCCTGGTGGGGTCGGTGGTCAAGGACCTCAGCGACCTCGACGGGGATGCTGTCGGAGGGCGCCGCACCCTGGCCGTCAGGCGCGGTGACACCCTGACCCGCCGGGTCGCCGCGGCCGGCGCGCTGACCGTCGGGACGGCCGCGGTACTGGCCCCGTCGGCCTGGGCGCCGTTCGCGCTCGCCGGAACCGCCCCGGTGGCGGTCGGGGCGGTCTGCGTGGTGGTCCAGATCGTCCGTACCGCCGGGGGCGGGGGCGCGGACAAGAGGACGCGCCGCAGCGCCTACCGGGCGTTCATGCGGACGCAGTACGCGGCGAACACCGCCATGCTGCTCGCCCTGCTGCTGGACGGGCCGATGCGGTGAACGAGCGGGCGGGCCGTCATGCCGACTGAGCCGAGCGCCACGTCCCGGCGGCCCGGATCACCGCGCCGGGGGCTCCGCCCCCTGGTCCTCCTCGGGCCCGCTCCGGCCGTGGACCAGCCCGAACGCCTTGTTGACGGCGTCGATGCGGGACTGCGCCTGCAGCTTTCCGTAGACGTTGTTGAGATGCCGCTTCACCGTCGCCGTCTGGATCCCGAGCTCGCGTGCTATCTGACCGTTGGTCAGCGCGCGGGCGACTCCGTCGAGGACCTCCCGCTCGCGCTGGGACAGCTCCGCGTAGGCCGCCGCCTGGGCCGGCACCGCGCCGGGAGCCCCGGCCTCGGCGGCCTCGTCCGCGGTACCGCCGGCCCCCCGGTTGACCGCTTCCCCGTAGCCGATGGCCCCGGCGTAGAGACGGTTGCCGGCGCTGGACCGGAAGGCGGTGCTGATCAGCAGCTGGGCCGAGGGCTGCCGGGCCGCCGGCTCGCACTGGACCGCCTTCCGCACGGCGGGCTGCATGGCGCTCCAGAGGATCTCCACCGCGCGGATCGACTCCGCCATGGCGATCCCCTGCGAGGCCCGATCGGCCCCCACCAGCTGCGAGTACCTCCGGGCCTCGGCGGCCTCGGGCGGCTGGCTCCCGGACAGCGCCGTGACGCAGTCCTCCAGGATCGTCTGCGCCTGTTCGCGGCACTTCGGCCAGGCGTCCTTGCGCGTCGCCAGCGGACTGCGGACCGCCAGCAGCGCGGTCCGGTAGGAGTGGACGACCTCGGGAATGGAGGCTTTCAGGAACTGTGCTGTGGCGTGATAGTGCACTGAATTGCCTCCCCATTCCCGATTGCACCCCTTTTGTGAAAGGGCAGCCGTGATGAACGGCGGCGTCGAGTGCCGCCAGGTTCTGCCGTGGGCCCCGACTCCGCTGATAGGCAGGTTAACCGACGCCCCCGGACCGCCGGTCCCGAAAGCTGCGGGGCGGGTCGTCCGGGCGTCGGCCGGATCGGTGCCGACCGTGACATTTAGGTGCTATTCGCGCAAGAACCAATGCTTTCCGGGCGGCGCCCGCGGCGAGTGATTTCCGGTCGGCGGCCCGGGTCGGCCAGTGAGGGCCGGGGAGGGCGCGGCCCGGGGAGGACCGACCCGACCGGCGCAGCCCGGGGGCGTCCGGAATGCCGGAATTAAAGTGATATGGGATGGTCGGCTGGGTAGCTGTTGTCGAGAGCTGGCCGGTCGACCTCCCCCGGCGGGGCGGTGTCCGCAGCGGTCTGGAGGGCACGCGGCGTGGCCGGGACTCCTCGTGGCGCACAGGTGAAGGCGGTCCTGGCCGGGCTGGCGCTGCTCTGCGGGACCGTCCTCCTCTACGGTGCGGCGCCACTGCCGCCGGCCGCCGCGGCGGAGCAGGCCGGAAGGGGTTGGGACCCGTACGGGCACGGCGGACTGCTGGTCCCGCTGCCGGGCGGCGGGCAGGTACGGCTGGTGCTTCCGCAGGCGGCAGCCGCCGCGCCGAACCCGGCGTCTGCGCCCGGATCGCAGCCGGCTCCCCCGTTCGGCTCCGACAGCGCCTCCCAGCCCGGCTCGCCGACCGGTTCCCAGCCCGACCCCCCGCCGAGCTTCCCGCCGGTCGGCCGGCCCGGACCGAACCCGAGCGCCGGTCAGAGCGCGGCTCCGGGCCAGGGGCCCGGCCCCGGCCCGGGGCTGAACCTGGCGCCGAGCCTGCCGCCGAGCCCCGCGCCGGAGCGGAGCGGCCAGAACCGTCCCCCGGTGACCCTGCCCGAGCTGCCGGTCCCGCTGCTCGACCCGCTGTTCCCGAAGGCGCCCCGGCCGCCCGCGCCCGCGGTGGTGCAGGCCCGGGCCGACGCCCGGGCCAACGCCGCGGCTGCCTCGGCCGTCGCTGCCGCCGCGAGCCGGATGCCTCCCGACGAGGTGTCGCCCGGCGGCGACGGGCGCCGGGCCTGGCGCCCGCTGGGCGCGGGCCCGCCCCCGCTCGGCCCGCAGGCGCTGGCGGCCCCGGGCGGTCTCGGCGCGGTGCCCCCGCTGGCGGTGGTGCTCGGCGGGGGCCGCTCGGCGCAGGCGACACGCTGGGAGCGGGACCCGAGACTGCTGCCGCTGGGCATCGGCCTGGCGCTGATCGGCGGCGGCGCCGGCCTGTTCGGCTGGCGGCTGCGGCGGCCGTAGCGTCCGGCGGGAATCCGAGTGACGCACACCTGTTCTGTGGGGTGACACTCCCGATCCGCTTCCGTTGGGGCAGAATGACGACCATGAACAGCCCGAACGCGCGGCCCGAAGACGGCCCCCAGGTCCTGATCGTCGGCCCCGACGGGATGCCCCTCGGCGCACTTCCCGGTGGCGGGCGTCGCCCCTCCTCGGCGGAGGGGGAGGAGGGCGCACCCCGTGAACTCCCGATCACGGAGATGGTGGAGCAGCCCGCCAAGGTGATGCGGATCGGCAGCATGATCAAGCAGCTGCTGGAGGAGGTCAGGCAGGCTCCGCTGGACGAGGCCAGCCGGGTCCGGCTCAAGGAGATCCACGCCAGCTCGGTGAAGGAGCTGGAGGCCGGGCTCGCCCCCGAGCTGGTGGAGGAGCTGGAGCGGCTCTCCCTCCCGTTCACCGAGGAGGCCATCCCCAGCGAGGCCGAACTGCGGATCGCCCAGGCCCAGTTGGTGGGCTGGCTGGAGGGCCTGTTCCACGGCATCCAGACCGCGCTGTTCGCCCAGCAGATGGCGGCCAGGGCCCAGTTGGAGCAGATGCGGCGGGCGCTGCCGCCCGGTGCGGGCGGTGCCGGGCCGGACGAGCCGGACGAGGACCACGGGATCCGCTCCGGCCCCTACCTGTAGTAACGGAGCGGAATCGGAACGGGTGTGCGGGGGCAACCCGTCGGTGCGGCCCGCTAGCCTAGCCCCTGATGGCTCACCGAACGGCTCACCGACAGCGGCGCCGGTGTGCGCTTCCGGGTGCCGTGGGGGAGAAGAGAACTGATGACTGAGCAGGGCGCGACCGGGCAGGGCGACGAGGGAGCGGGGCGGACGGTCGGACACGGCCGGTACCTGCTCCGGGACCTGCTGGGGCAGGGTGGCATGGCGACGGTCCACCTCGCCGACGACACCGTGCTCGACCGCCCGGTCGCGGTCAAGAGCATGCTCGGCGACATGAGCCGGGAGCCCTCCTTCCGCGAGCGCTTCCGCCGCGAGGCGCAGGCGGTGGCCCGGCTCAACCACACCAATATCGTCGCCGTGTACGACAGCGGCGAGGACGTCAACGACGACGGCGTGCACGTCCCCTTCATAGTGATGGAGTACGTCGAGGGCGGTTCGCTCAGCTCGGTGCTGCGGGACGACATCGCGGCGCACGGCGCGATGCCCACCGACAAGGCGCTGAAGATCACCGCCGATGTGCTGGCCGCCCTCGCCGCCTCGCACGAGCAGGGCCTGGTGCACCGCGACATCAAGCCCGCCAATGTGATGCTGACCAGGCGCGGCGTGGTCAAGGTGATGGACTTCGGCATCGCCAGGGCGATGCAGTCCGGGGTCACCTCGATGACCCAGACCGGCATGGTGGTCGGCACGCCCCAGTACCTCTCCCCCGAACAGGCGCTGGGCAAGGCGGTGGACGCCCGCTCCGACCTCTACTCGGTCGGCTGCCTGCTGTTCGAACTGCTCACCGGGCGGCTGCCGTTCGAGTCGGACAGCGCGCTGGGCATGGCCTACCAGCACGTCCAGGAGACGCCGCCGCCCCCGTCCAGCTTCAACGCCGCCGTCCCCCCGGGGGTGGACGCGCTGGTCGCGCAGGCGCTGCGGAAGGATCCGGCGCACCGCTTCCAGGACGCCGACGCGATGCGCGAGGAGTGCGAGCGGCTGGCCGGCACCGGCGGCACCGGCGCCAACACCCCGCTGATCATCGGCGGCGGCCCGCGGGTGGGCGTGGGAGGCAGCGGCGCCAACGCGGTGTTCCCGGCCGCGCAGGGCCAGTTGGGCACCATGCCGCCGCAGCAGCCCTACCAGCAGCAGCCGTTGGGCACGCCCTACCCGCAGCAGCAGGGGATGCGCACCCCGCAGCCGTACGCCCCGCAGGGGACCCCGCCGCCCGGCCCGCAGGGAGCGCCCCGGCCGCCGTACCCCCAGCAGCAGCACCCGCAGCAGCGTCCCGGCATGCCCGGGCCGCAGCGGACGCCGCCGCCCGGTCCGCAGGGAGGGCCCCGGCCGCCCTACCCGCAGGCGCAGCGGCCCGGTGTGCCGACCCCGCCGCCGGCCCCGTACCGGCAGCCGCAGGGCCGGCCGACGCCGCGGCCGACACCCCCGCCGATGCCGACCCCGCCGCCGCAGCTCCGTCCCACCGGGCAGATGCCGCAGGCGGCTCCGCGTCCCTACGTCGGCCCGCAGGGCGCCCGGCCGGGGGCGCGGAACAGCGGCAAGGGCTGCGGTACCGCGCTGGTGATCACCGGAGTGATCGTCGGGCTGCTCGTGGTGATCGTCCTGATCCTGGTGCTGGTGGTCGAGAACAACACGTCGAGCAGCGACAACACCAACTACAACGGGTCGGCGGGCGCCGGTCCGGTCGCGACCGGACTGGGCTGACCGGGGCTCCGCGGCGGGGCCGCAAGGATGATCGTCCACAACACGCGGGCCGCGAAACCGGTAGCGTGCACTTGCTGGACCCCACCGGTCCGCACACGGGGCGGGCATCGACCGGGTGGGATCGGGTACACGTCCAGGCCCGGGCAGCACACGGGAGCGGCGCACAGGCGAAGGACCGACGGCGGAGAGTAATGGCAGACAACGAGCAGGGCGGGCAGCAGCCCGGCTACCAGCAGGGCGCCGAACCGCCGTTCGAGCCGGCCGTGGTCTCCACCAGCGGTCTCGCCGTGTTCGGCGAGGGCCGCTACCGGCTGACCGGCCGGCTCGGCCGGGGCGGCATGGCCGAGGTCTTCGCCGCCAGGGACCTCCGGCTCGGCCGTACCGTCGCCATCAAGGTGCTCCGCCCCGAGCTCGCCGAGGACAGCACCGCGCGGATCCGGTTCACTCGTGAGGCTCATTCGGTCGCCTCGCTGAACCACCACGCCGTGGTCGCGGTCTACGACACCGGCGAGGAGGCGCACGCCGGGGAGACCGTCCCCTACATCGTGATGGAGCTGGTCGAGGGCCACACCGTCCGCGAGCTGCTGCAGGGCGACGAGCCGCCGCCGGTGGACCAGGCGCTGATCATCACCGCCGGGATCCTGGAGGCGCTGGCCTACAGCCACCGGCACGGCATCGTGCACCGCGACATCAAGCCCGCCAATGTGATCATCACCAACACCGGTGCGGTCAAGGTGATGGACTTCGGCATCGCCCGCGCGCTGACCGGCGCCTCCAGCACCATGACCCAGACCGGCATGGTCATGGGCACCCCGCAGTACCTCTCCCCCGAGCAGGCCCTCGGCAAGGCGGTGGACCACCGCTCCGACCTCTACGCCACCGGCTGCATGCTCTACGAGCTGCTGACGCTGCGTCCGCCGTTCACCGGCGACACCCCGCTCTCGGTGGTCTACCAGCACGTCCAGGACCCGCCGGTGCCGCCGTCGCAGGCCAACTCGCGGGTGCCGGCCTCGCTGGACCCGCTGGTGCTGCGCTCGCTGGCCAAGGACCCGGACGACCGGTTCCAGAGCGCCGACGAGTTCCGGGCCCACCTTCAGCACGCGCTGCGCACCATGCACCAGGCGACCGGTCCGACCGAACTGCTGCCCGGCGGCGCCGCCGTGGCCGCCGCTGCCGCCGCGGCGATGAGCGCGCCGACCATGGTCACCCGCGCGGTGACCCCGCCGATGGGCAGCACCCAGGCGATGCCGCCGAACCCGGGCAGCGCGGTCCCGCCGAACTACGCCGACCCGTACGAGCAGGGCGCGGACGAGCCGCACGGCAGGCGCGGGCTCTTCGCGGTGATCGCGGTCCTGGTCGCCATCGCGGCGATCACCGTCGGGGTGGCCCTGGCCATGCGCGGGAACAACGGCGGGACGCCCACGCCGGGCACCTCGACCAGTGTCTCCACCCCGGCCGAGCCGACCACCGAGCCGACCACGGACACCCCCACGGTGACCGAGTCGCCCACCCCGACCACCAGCCCGACGCCGAGCTTCAGTCCGACCCCGACGCCGACGCACAGCAGGACCACCACGCCGACGCCGACCGCCACGCCCACCCCGACCAAGACCGCGACCGCGACTCCGACCGCCACCGCGACGGCCACCGCCACGAGCTCCGCCACCGCCGGCGGATCCGCGGACGGCGGCACCGCGGGCGCGGCCGGCGGCAACGGCGCCCAGGGCCCGAACGCCTGAGCCCGAACGCCTGAGCCCGGCGGACCGGCTCAGTTCACGCAGGCGTCCAGCACCTGCTCGTACTCCTCGCACCACCAGACGGTCTGCGCCGCGGCGGCCGGGAACAGCGGGTCGGCCCGCTCGTCCCGGCGCTGGTAGCGCCAGCGCAGCATCCAGAAGTCGTTCAGCCGCTCCCACCAGACCCGGTGCACCCCGGCGGCGACCTGCTCCGGGCTGCTGCCGGACGCCTCCCGGTAGGCCCGGGCGTAGTGCCGCAGCCGGGGCAGGTCGAGCACGCCGGTCTCCGGGTGGTGGAAGAACAGCGTCGCGGCCCGGACCGCCTCCTCGGTGCGCGGCTTGAGGCCGAGCCGGTCCCAGTCGAGCACCGCCACCGGCTCCGTCCCCCGGTAGAGCAGGTTCAGCGGGTGGAAGTCGCCGTGCACCCAGCCGGTGGGCGGCGCGGCGGCGGGTCCGGGACGGCGGTGCCGGTAGGCGGCCAGCAGTTCGCGGCGCTCCCGCAGCCGGTGCCGGGCGAGGGCGTCGAAGGGCTGCTGCGGATCGTGGCGGCGGGAGCGTTCCAGCAGGTCGTCGATGGTGCGCCAGGTGTCGTCCGGGTTCGCGCTCGGTACCGCGGCGGGCTGGTCGACCGGGGGGTGCAGCTCGGCCAGGGTGCGGTGGATCCGGCCGAGCAGGGTGCCCAGGGCCGCGCACTGGGCGTGGTCCAGCGAGCGTCCGGTGCGGTGCGCCCCCTCGACCCAGGGGAACATCGCGTAGCGCCGCCCGCGCACCAGGACGAAGGTGCGGCCGTCACGGGCGGCCAGCGGCGGCGCGGTGGGCAGGCCGTGCTCGCGCAGCGCCGCTATGGCCCGGTGCTGGGCGGCGATGGCGGAGCCCGAGGCGTGGCCCGCGTCGTCCAGGTACTGCTTCAGGAACCAGCCGCCGCCGTCCGGCGCGGTCAGCCGCAGGCCGCGGTTCAGCAGTCCCTGGCTGACCGGCGCCACGGTGAGCGCCTCGAAGGGAACCGCGAGGGGGTAGCGCTCCAGCACCCCGGCGACCGGGATGCCGCGGATCCGGTCC
Source organism: Streptacidiphilus alkalitolerans (assembly GCF_042511045.1). Taxonomy (NCBI): domain Bacteria; kingdom Bacillati; phylum Actinomycetota; class Actinomycetes; order Kitasatosporales; family Streptomycetaceae; genus Streptacidiphilus; species Streptacidiphilus alkalitolerans. The sequence goes on along the minus strand of NZ_JBHEZX010000005.1, from coordinate 254,482 downwards.
AGCCGTTCGACCCGTACCTGACCCCGCACCTGACTCTGCGTCACGTTGCTGATGTTACTGGTGTTTCAGGAGGTGCTCTGATCGACTTGACTCAGCGCTGCTCGGTCTGAAGCTTCGCCACATAGGCGGCGGCCTGGGTGCGGCGCTCCATCCCGAGTTTGCCGAGCAGGCTGGAGACGTAGTTCTTCACGGTCTTCTCGGCGAGGTGCAGTTCACCGCCGATCTGGCGGTTGGTCATCCCCTCGCCGATCAGGTCCAGGATCTTCCGCTCCTGCCCGGTGAGCCCGGACAGCCGCTCGTCCTCCTCCTTGCCGCCGCCCCCGTCGCGCAGCCGGGCCAGCACCCGGCCGGTGGCGGTCGGGTCGAGCAGCGAGCGGCCCGCGGCCACGTCCCGGACGGCGGAGACCAGGTCGGTGCCCCGAATGGCCTTGAGCACGTAACCGGACGCCCCGGCCATGATCGCGTCGAACAGCGCCTCGTCGTCGGAGAAGGAGGTGAGCATCAGGCACCTGAGGTCCGGCTGCCGCGAGCGGATCTCCCGGCAGACCTCCACCCCGCTGCCGTCCGGCAGCCGTACGTCGAGAACGGCCACGTCGGGGCGGGTGGCGGGGATCCGGGCGAGCGCCTCGGCGGCGGTCCCGGCCTCGCCGACGACCTCGATGTCGTCCTCCAGCGAGAGCAGCTCATGGACCCCGCGGCGGACGACCTCATGGTCATCGAGAAGGAACACCCTGATCTGTCCGCTTTGTCTCATAGCCCCAGATTGGCACAGCATCCCGGCGAGAACCCGGCAGAATGACAGGCAATGCCCGTGTTTGCGGCGGTTCAGGGTACGTGGACGTCCTACGACAGAAGCGGTAAGCCCTTCCGCTGGGTAACGTTCTCCTGCAGGATCAGGGCACATCCACCACCGATCCGCACCCAGCGCACACCCCGCGCGAAGAGTACGGATTGGCGACCGGACCGGTGGCCGGCACTGGCTCTTACCCAGAGTTGCAGGCGGACGCCGGAGAGACCGAGGAGTGAACGTGACCGTCACAAGCACGGCTGGGGTACCCACAGTGACCCCGCAGCTGGTGCAACTGCTCACCCCCGAGGGTGAGCGGGTCGAGCATCCGGACTACTCGCTGGAGACCACCCCGGAGGAGCTGCGCTCCATCTACCGGGACCTGGTCCTGGTCCGCCGCTTCGACGCGGAGGCGACCTCGCTGCAGCGCCAGGGCGAGCTGGGCCTCTGGGCCTCACTGCTCGGCCAGGAGGCCGCGCAGGTCGGCTCGGGACGGGCGATGAGGCCGGGCGACTACGCCTTCCCCACCTACCGCGAGCACGGCGTGGCCTGGTGCAAGGGCGTGGACCCGCTGAACCTGCTGGGCATGTTCCGCGGAGTGAACCACGGCGGCTGGGATCCGTACGAGAAGAACTTCCACCTGTACACGATCGTCATCGGCTCGCAGACGCTGCACGCCACCGGCTACGCCATGGGCATCACCAAGGACGGCAGCGACGACGCGGTGATCGCCTACTTCGGTGACGGCGCGTCCAGCCAGGGCGACGTGGCCGAGGCCTTCACCTTCGCCTCGGTCTACCAGGCGCCGGTGGTGTTCTTCTGCCAGAACAACCAGTGGGCCATCTCCGAGCCGACCGAGAAGCAGACCCGGGTGCCGCTCTACCAGCGCGCCTCCGGCTACGGCTTCCCCGGGGTCCGGGTGGACGGCAACGACGTGCTGGCCTGTCTGGCGGTCACCCGGTGGGCCCTGGACCGGGCCCGCAACGGCGAGGGCCCGGTGCTGGTCGAGGCGTTCACCTACCGGATGGGCGCGCACACCACCTCGGACGACCCCTCCCGCTACCGGATCGCGGAGGAGCTGGAGTCCTGGAAGCTCAAGGACCCGATCGAGCGGCTGAAGGCCTACCTGGTCCGCGAGGGCTGGGCGGACAGCGCCTTCTTCGACGCGCTCGAGGCCGAGAGCGAGCAGCTGGCGCGCCGGGTGCGCGAGGGCGTGCGAACCATGCCCGACCCGGACCCGAGCTCGATCTTCGACCATGTCTACGCCGAGGACCACGCGCTGGTGGCCGAGGAGCGGGCGGAGTACCTCGCCTACGCCGCCTCGTTCACCGACGGCGCCGACGACGACCAGGACGGGGAGGAGGGCTGATGGCCGCCGAGAAGTGGACCATGGTGAAGGCGCTGAACGAGGCGCTGCGCCGCTCCCTGGACGAGAACCCCAAGACGCTGATCATGGGCGAGGACGTCGGCCGCCTGGGCGGTGTCTTCCGGGTCACCGACGGGCTGCACAAGGACTTCGGCGAGGAGCGGGTGATCGACACCCCGCTGGCCGAGTCCGGCATCGTCGGCACCGCGATCGGCCTGGCCCTGCGCGGCTACCGCCCGGTGGTCGAGATCCAGTTCGACGGGTTCGTCTACCCGGCCTTCGACCAGATCGTCACCCAGCTGGCCAAGATGCACGCCCGGGCCCTGGGCCATGTGAAGCTCCCGGTCACCATCCGGATCCCCTTCGCCGGCGGTATCGGCGCGGTCGAGCACCACAGCGAGTCGCACGAGGCGTACTTCGCGCACACCGCAGGGCTGAAGGTGGTCGCGCCCTCCAACCCCGAGGACGCGTACTGGATGCTGCGGCAGGCCGTCGCCTCCGACGACCCGGTGGTCTTCCTGGAGCCCAAGCGGCGCTACTGGGACAAGGCGGTGTTCGACCCCGGCACGGCCCCCGCGATCGGGCTGCACCAGGCGCGGGTCGCCCGCCCCGGGCGCGATCTGACCCTGATCGCCTACGGGCCGATGGTGAAGGTCTGTCTGGAGGCGGCCGAGGCCGCCGCCGCGGACGGGCTGAACCTGGAGGTCGTGGACCTGCGCTCGCTGTCCCCTGTGGACTTCGACACCCTGGCCGCCTCGGTCTCCCGGACCGGGCGCGCCGTGGTGGTGCACGAGGCGCCGGTGTTCCTCGGCATGGGCGCGGAGCTCGCGGCGCGGATCACCGAGCGCTGCTTCTACTCGCTGGAGGCGCCGGTGCTGCGCGTCGGCGGCTACTTCGCCCCCTACCCGCCGTCGCGGGTGGAGGACTCCTTCCTGCCGGATCTCGACCGGGTGCTCGACGCCGTCGACCGCGCCATGGCCTTCTGAGGGGTTGAGGAGACGTCATGAGTACCGCAGTGGAGACTGTGCGCCAGTTCAAGATGCCCGATGTGGGCGAGGGCCTGACCGAGGCCGAGATCCTCACCTGGTACGTCCAGCCCGGTGACACGGTCGAGGACGGGCAGGTGGTCTGCGAGGTGGAGACCGCGAAGGCGGCCGTGGAGCTGCCGATCCCGTTCGACGGGGTGGTCCGCGAGCTGTTCTTCGAGGCCGGCACGACGGTGGACGTCGGCCAGGTGATCATCAGCGTGGCCGTGTCCGGAACGGCGGCGGTTGCCGCTGAAGCCGAGGCCCAGGCCCAGGCTGCGCCTGCCGTGGTCGAGGCCGAACCGGAGGCCGAACCCGAGCGCCGCGAGGTGCTGGTCGGCTACGGCCCCCGGACCGGGGCCGGCAAGCGCCGCCCCCGCAAGGTGGCCGTGGCACCCCCGTCCGCCGCCGCCCGTGGACCGGTGGCCACCGCACCGGCGACCGCGACCGCGCCTGCTCCCGTGGTCGCGCCTGCCGCCGCGCCGGCCGCAGGCCGACCGCTGGCGAAGCCGCCGGTGCGGAAGCTGGCCAAGGACCTGGGCATCGACCTCAGCACGGTCACCCCGACCGGCCCGCACGGCACGGTCACCCGCGAGGACCTGCACGCCAGCATCGCCGCGCCGGTGTCCGCACCGACGCCGACCGCCGCTCCCGCCCCCGCTCCGGCGGAGGCACCGGTCGCCGCACCCGCCCCCGTCGCGGCGGGGTCCGCCGAGGGCGACCTGCGGATCCCGGTCAAGGGCGTGCGCAAGATGATCGCGCAGGCCATGGTGTCCTCCGCGTTCACCGCCCCGCACGTCACCGAGTGGGTCCAGGTCGACGTGACCCGGACCATGAAGCTGGTGGCCCGGCTCAAGGAGAGCGGCGAACTGGGCGAGGGCGTGCGGGTCAGCCCGCTGCTGCTGGTGGCCAAGGCCCTGCTGACCGCGATCCACCGGCATCCGGAGGTCAACGCCAGCTGGGACGAGGCGGCCCAGGAGATCGTGGTCAAGCGCCGGGTCAACCTCGGCATCGCCGCGGCCACCCCGCGCGGGCTGATCGTCCCCAACATCAAGGACGCGGGCTCGATGTCGCTGTCCGAGCTGTCGGTGTCGCTGACCGCGCTGATCGCCACCGCCCGCGAGGGGAAGACCTCCCCGGCGGACATGGCCGGCGGCACGGTCACCATCACCAACGTCGGCGTCTTCGGCGTCGACGCGGGGACCCCGATCCTGAACCCGGGCGAGGCCGCCATCCTGGCCTTCGGCCAGGTCAGGCCGCTGCCCTGGGTCCACAAGGGCAAGGTGGTGCCGCGTCAGGTCACCACCCTGGCGCTGTCCTTCGACCACCGCATGATCGACGGCGAGCTGGGCTCCCGGCTGCTGGCCGACACCGCGGCCGTCCTCGAACAGCCCAAACGTCTGATCAGCTGGGGATAGCACAGGAGTTGGGGGCCCGACCGCCCGCCGACCCGTCCGGGTGAAGCCGGACCGGCGGCGCGTGGTCGGGCCTTCGCCATGGGTACTCCCTCGCGGACCGCGTCCCCGATCCGACGGAGGAGTACCCGTGCGCCGCAGGCTGTGTGTGCCCGTAGTGCTGACTGTGCTGTTCGCCCTGCTGCTGGTGCTGTCGCCGGCGCGTCCGGCGGTCGTCCAGGCCAAGGACGCCGTCGGCGGCGGAACCGTGCTGGTGGACAACGGCGACGCGGCCAACCGGATCACCTTGGTGCTGCTCGGCGACGGCTACACCAGCGCCCAGCTGCCGGCCTTCCGGACCCAGGCGGCGGCGGTCTGGAAGGCGCTGACGGCGGTGGAGCCGTTCCGCAGCTACCAGTACCTCTTCGATGTCCGCCGGGTGGACGTGGTCTCGGCCAGGTCGGGGCTGAAGCCGGGCTCCCCGCTGGGGATGCACTTCGGCTGCGAGGGCACCCCCCGGCTGCTCTGCGCCGACGACGGCGCGGTGGAACGGATCGCGGGCGGCTCCGGCGGCCCGCAGTACACCATCGCGCTGGCCGACTCGGCCGTCTACGGCGGCGAGGGCGGCGACGGGACGACCACGCTCGCGGCGGCGTCGCCGTACGCGGGGCGGATCGTCCAGCACGAGATGGGCCACACCGTCGGCGGCCTCGGCGACGAGTACGACTCCGCGCCCAGCGACGCCGACTACCCCAACCTCTCCACCGCGGGCGCGGCACTGATGCGCGCGGACCAGGTGAAGTGGTGGCGCTGGATCGGCGCTACCGACCCGACCGGGGGCAAGGTGGGCGCGTACCGCAGTGCCAACGGGCTGTACCGGCCGACCAAGGACTCGATCATGCGCACCCTGGGCGGGGTCTACAACCTGCCCTCGCGCGAGGCGATCATCGAGTCGATCTACCGTCAGGTCCGGCTGGTCGACCGCACCGCCCCGGCCGCCGGAGCGGTGGACGGGCGCCCCCGGCTCCAGGTCTTCCCGGTCCGGCTGGCGGGCCAGCGCTGGATCCAGGTGAGCTGGCAGGTCGACGGGCACGCCGCCCCGGCCGCCGCGGTCCACGGCGGCAGCCTGGACACCGGCCGGCTCACCCTGGTGCCGGGCCGGTCCACCGAGATCACCGCGATGGTCCGGGACACCACTCCCTGGGTCAGGGACGAGACCTTCCGCCGGCTGAGGATGACCAGCACGGTCCGCTGGAGCCTGTCGGGCTGAGGCCGTCGAAGCTGAGGCCGCCGAAATGGATCAATTCATCCCACCATAGGATGGCGGCATCATGACTGCCGACCCGGTCGCCACGCCTGCCCAGCCCACGACACCCGCGACGCCCGCGATCCCGGCTGCCCGCGCCGCCGAGCCGCTGCTGCCGCCGGGGCCGCCGGTGCTGCCGCAGGCCCTGCGGTCCGCCGCCGACCCGCGGCTCGGCGGCCGGGCGGCCTGGTGCGCCTGGGGGATCGGCGTCACGGTCTACGTCCTGGCCGTGGTCCACCGCACCAGCCTGGGCGTCGCCGGGCTCGACGCCGCGGCCCGCTTCGGCATCGGCGCGTCCGCACTGTCCACGTTCTCGATCCTGCAGGTGCTGGTCTACGCCGGGATGCAGATACCGGTGGGCCTGCTGGTCGACCGCCTGGGCCCGCGCCGGGTGCTCTGCACCGGGTTGGTGCTGCTCACCCTCGGACAGCTCGGCTTCGCCTTCTCCACCTCCTTCACCCCGGCGCTGGTCTCCCGCGCCGTCCTGGGCTGCGGCGACGCGATGACCTTCGTCAGCGTGCTGCGGCTCGGCGCACGCTGGTTCCCGGCCCGGCGCAACCCCTTCATCGCCCAGCTCACCGGCCTGGTCGGCACCCTCGGCAACCTGGTCAGCACGATGGTGCTGTCCCAGGTGCTGCACAGTGCGGGCTGGACCGCGACCTTCGCCACCACGGGGCTGCTCGGTCTCGCGGTGCTGGCCCTGGTGCTGCTGTTCCTCAGGGACACCCCGGACAGCGCGGCCAGGGAGACCCTGTTCGGCCGCGAACCGGTCACCGCTCCGGCGCACCTGGCGGGCGGGGACCGGCCCTCGCTGCGGGCGCAGATCAGCGCCGCCTGGGAGCAGCCGGGCACCCGGCTCGGCCTGTGGGTGCACTTCACCACGGCCTTCCCGGCCTCGGCCTTCCTGCTGCTCTGGGGCATGCCGTTCCTGATGGACGGTCAGGGGCTTTCCCGGGGCCTGGCCGGGTCGCTGCTCAGCCTGATCATCGTCAGCAACATGGGCTTCGCGCTGCTGGTCGGCCAGCTGGTCTCGCGCCGTCCCGGGGTCCGGGTGCCGCTGGTGCTCATCGTGGTGCTGGGCACCGGGGCGCTCTGGGGCGTGGTGCTCTGCTGGCCCGGGACGCACGTCCCGATGTGGCTGCTGCTGGTGCTGACCGCGGCCATGGGCAGCAACGGCCCGGCGTCCCTGGTCGGCCTGGACTTCGCCCGCACGGTGAACCCGCCGGAGCGGCTCGGGACGGCCTCGGGGATCGTCAACATGGGCGGCTTCATCGCCACCGTGCTCGCCCTGTTCGGGATCGGCCTGGTGCTCGACCTGCTCACCCCCGGCGGCGGGGCCGACTACACCCCGCACGCCTTCCGGCTGGCCTTCTGCACCCTCTACCTGCCGATGGCGCTGGGGCTCAGCCAGATCCTGCGGCTGCGGCCCAAGGCGGCCCGCCGCGAGGCGGAACTCCGGGCGCTGCGGGCCGCGGCCTAGCGGGTCGGGGGCTCGGCGGGCTCAGCTGCTCAGGGGGTGACCGAGAAGTTGGCCAGAATGCGCCGGGCCAGCAGTTCGTCGCCCTCGACCTTGACGTTCGCGGTGACCACCGGCAGCCGGCCGCAGGCCAGCCGGGCGTAGGTCTCCCAGTCCGTGGTCAGCCGCACGTCCGGGGCCAGCGGGACCTGCTCGTCCACGCTGCCGCGGCCGTTCTGGTCCACCCGCACCGTCCGCATGAACTCCATGGGGCCGTGCACCTCGAGCACCACGGTCGACCCGGCCGGGGCCCCGGCCAGCTTGGCGACGGCCTTGGGCAGCATCTCGACCAGGTAGTCGCGGGTGATCACCGCGGCGGCCGAGTCCAGGTCGCCGGGGCTGCGCAGGGCCCGGCGCAGGTCCTGCTCATGGGTCCAGACGTCGAAGACCCGGGCCCGGAGCAGCTGGTGGTACGGGATGTCCCGGCTGTAGGGGCCCATCGGCCAGCGGATCTCGTCCATCGGCCCGTAGCGGGTGTTGTCCCGCAGCGCCCGGGAGCGGCGGATGATGGTGTACTCCAGCTCGGAGGTCATCTCCGGCGCGGTGTGGCAGCGCCGTTTGTCGACCGGGACCTCGCAGTAGCGGGTGAACTCGTCGACGACATGGTGCAGGTCGCGGGGCAGCGTGTGGATCGGGCGGGGGTCGCCGAGCAGTTCCAGCTCCATGGCTATGACATGCGAGACGACATCGCGCACCGACCAGCGGGGGCACTCGGTGGGGCGGTTCCACTCGCCCTCGGTGAGCGGCGCCACCAGTTCGGAGACGGCCTCGATGGACTGGGTCCAGGCGTCGGTGTACGCCTGGACGATCTGCGTGTCGGTCACGTTTTCGACCCCTTGGCCACATGCACAGGCTGGCTGACGGTGTGGTCGCACCGGCGCCGTCCGCCGAATGCGCTAATGGCACGTTACGCTCACCCCTGTCACCGGGTCAGCGCTTTCACGTGTTGATCGCAAAGATCGTATGGCCCTCGTACAGGCTCCTTGCAGGGAGGTTGGTAACGTGCGTGTTTCGCTGATCCAACTCGACGTCGATCCGGCCGAGTCCGCGGCTGCCCGACGAGCCCGCGCGGCGGCCCTGGTTCGCGCCCAGCAGGGCTCCGACCTGGTGGTACTGCCGGAGCTGTGGCTGCTCGGCGGCTTCGCCTACGAGGCCTGGTCGGACGGTGCCGAGCCGCTGGACGGGCCCACCGCCGAGGCCATGGCGGCGGCGGCCAAGGACGCCGGGGTGTGGTTGCACGCGGGTTCGATCGTCGAACGCGATCCGGACGGTCCGATCTACAACACCTCGCTGCTCTACTCCCCCGCCGGTGAACTGGTCCGCAGCTACCGCAAGATCCACCGCTTCGGCTTCGACCACGGCGAGGCGGTGGTGATGGGCGCGGGCACCGAACTCGTCACCGTCCCGACCGAGTTCGGCACCCTCGGCCTGGCCACCTGCTACGACCTGCGCTTCCCCGAGCTGTTCCGGGCGCTGCTGGACGCCGGGACCGAGATCTTCGTGGTCCCCGCCGCCTGGCCGGCCCGCCGCCGCGAGCACTGGACCCTCTTCGCCCGCGCCCGCGCGGTGGAGGAGCAGGCGTTTGTCATCGCCTGCAACACCGCCGGGACCCACGGCGGGGTCGAACAGGGCGGCCACAGCCTGGTGGTGGACCCCTGGGGCGTCGTCCTCGCCGAGGCCGGCCCGGGGGAGCAGGTGCTGACGGTGGAGCTCGACCCGGGCGTGGTGGCCACCGCACGGGCCGAGTTCCCGGTGCTGCGGGACCGGCTGATGGGCATTCAGGCCCCGATCGAACGGGCCTGACGCAGCGTCATCTCCGGTGCGCCGGGCCCGGCGGGTTAGCCCTGCCGGGTCAGCCCCAGCAGCTCCCGGGCGGGCCCGGCCGGGCGGGTGCCGGTCGGCCAGACCGCCCGCAGTGGCCGGCTCAGGTCCAGATCGGCCAGCGGGACCGAGACCAGCCGCCCCCGGGCCAGCTCGTCCGCGACGGTGAGCTCGCTGAGCACGGCCGGGCCCGCGCTCACCGCCGCCGCCTTGAGCGCGGTGGTGGAGGCGAGCACCAGCAGCGGCGTGGTCGTCCCGCCGTACGGGGCCAGGGCGCGGTCCAGCACCTCCCGGGTGCCGGAACCCTCCTCCCGGAGCACCAGCGGCGTACGGGCCAGCTCGGCGCCGGTGACCGGGGCCCGGCGGCGGGCCCAGGGGTGGTCCGGGCCGACCACCAGCCGCAGCCGGTCCGCGGCGATCTGCACCTCGTCCAGACCGGCCGGGGTGCGCAGCCCCTCGACGAAGCCCAGGTCCGCCTCGCCCGCCAGCACCTGCCGGGCCACGTCCGCCGAGTTGGCGGCGCGCAGGGTGACGGCCGTCCCCGGCAGGGCCGTGTGCAGGGCCATCAGCCAGCGCGGCATCAGGTACTCGGCCACGGTCAGGCTGGCCGAGACCCGGAGCCGGGTGTCCCGGCGCTCGCGCAGCGCGGCGATGCCGGCGTCCAGGGCCTGCGCGGTGGCCAGCACCGGCGCCGCCCACTCGGCGACCAGCGAGCCGGCCTCGGTGGGGCGTGAGCCGCGCGGTGAGCGCTCCAGGAGCGGTACGCCGATCTGCCGCTCCATCCCGGCGATCCGGGAGGACGCGGCGGGCTGGGTGATCCCCAGCTCGGCGGCGGCCCGGCCCAGGCTGCCCAGCCGGATCACCGCGAGCAGCAGCTCCAGCGCGCCGAGCTCGGGCAGGCGGGGGGACAGCCGGCCGGGCCGGCTCGGGTCGGGGCTGGAGCTGGGGTCGGGGCTGGGGCTCATAGGTCCAGGTTAGGCCCTGGTCATAGAGGGCGTTTATGGGCTCATAGACGGGTGTCCGCTACCGGCCACCGCCCGTGAGGACGACGGTGGGTCCATGGCCACCCTCACTCCTTCCGCCGCCGACGCCGCCGCCGGAACCGCCCGTCCCCGCGGGCTGCTCCGGGTACCGGCCGCGGCCGGCCGCTTCGGTCCCAACTGGTACGCCGCCGTGATGGGTACCGCCATCGTCGGCAACGGCGCGCATGCGCTGCCGCTGGTCAGGTCCAGTGCGCTGGACGACGCGGCGGCGGGCGTGTGGCTGCTGTCCCTGCTGCTGCTGGTCGCGCTGGCCGGCACCCGGCTGGCCGCCCGGCGGCTGCCGGACCGGGTCAGGGCCCTGGACGCCCCGTCCACCGCGGTCTTCCTCGGCTGCCCGCCGATGGCGATGCTCGCGGTCGGGGCCGGCGCGCTGGGCGCGGGCGCGCCGCTGGTCGGCGCCGTGGGTCCGGCCGCCGGGGTCGCCCTGGACGCGGCGCTGTGGGCCGGTGGGACGCTCTACGGGCTCGGTGTGGCGGTCAGGGTGCTGTACCTGCTGCTAACCCGCTACCGGGTCGGCCGCGGCGACTCCGCGCCCAGCTGGCTGCTGCCGGTGGTCGCGCCGATGGTGTCTGCCGCGCTCGGCCCGGCGCTGATCCCGCACCTGCCGGCCGGCGGCCAGGCCAGGGAGACCCTGCTGACGCTGTGCGTGGCCCTGTTCGGGGCGAGCCTGCTGGCGGTGCTGGTGCTGCTGCCCGCGATCTGGTCCCGGCTGGTGCACGAGGGGCCGCTGCCGCCGGTGCTGGTGCCCACGCTGTTCCTGGTACTGGGCCCGCTCGGGCAGTCGGTGACCGCGGTCACCCAGTTCGCGGCGGTCGCCCCGACCGTGCGCGGCTTCGCGCTCGGCTACGGGGCGGCGGTGACCGGCTTCGCACTGCTGTGGCTGGGCGTGGCCGGCGCGGTCACGGTCCGGGCCCTGCGCGGCGGCCTGCCGTTCGCGATGACCTGGTGGGCGTACACCTTCCCGGTCGGGACCTGCGTCACCGGTGCGGCCGGGCTGTGGCGGCTCACCGGCCTCGACCTCTTCGCCGCCCTCGCCCTGGCCCTGTTCGCCCTGCTGCTCACCGCCTGGGCGGTGGTCGGCCTCCGCACTGTGCGAGGGGTGGTGAGCGGGGAGCTCACCGCACGGTGACGGAGCGACAGGGCGTTTGCGCCCTCTCAGGCATGGGGTGTCAGGCGGACTCGGCGGTCTCCGGGTACATCACCGAGGTGTCGGCCCAGTCCAGCGCGGTGATCACGGCGTGGCGCAGGGCCTGGGCGCTCCAGCCGGTGTCGAAGTGGATCGGCAGCACCGGGGAGACCTCTTCGAGCGTGGAGATCATCGGGCTGTGCGCCACGGCCTCGTCCACCAGCAGGACGACCGGCTTGCGCAGCGCGGTGGCCCAGCCGAGCTCCATGCCGACCCCGGCCGAGAGCGGGGAACCGACGTAGGCGAAGGCGAGGTCGGCGGACTGCATGCCGCGGAACGCGGAGGGGACCCGGTAGCCGGTGCCGAGACCGCGGGTGGTCCAGCAGTCGTCGTGGTGCTGGCTGTACACAGTGACGCCGGCGTCCAGCAGGGCTTCTCTGAGAGCGGTCACGCGCCCGCGCAGAGCCAGCGTGAACACACCGTCGGCGGGACCGGTGAGCCGCAGGGAGGGGGCGGCCAGGAACACCCGAAGGCTGCGGCGGGCGTCGGCGGCGAGCTCGTCGTTGGCGGCGGCGGCCGTGGCGGGGTCCACGCTCAGGCCGACGTCATGCAGCTCGTTCATGAGGGACTCCATCGAGATAGTTGACCTATGAACATCAAGTCCACTAGCGTGCAATGAACCTGTGCGAATGGTCGAGCAACCGGCGCCGGCGGCCCTTCGGGGGGATGTCTCGATGTTCCCCGAACGTACGGGCGTGCGTCCACGGAGCCCCTGTGTCATCTAGTTACCAGCCGGTGGCATCTCGGTACGTATTACTCCTGCGTGGCCTGCTCAATCAGTCCGAGTTGGGCTGCTCTCACTCCTGCCTCGAACCGGCTTTCCACGCCTAGCTCGTGCATCAGCGTTGCGATATGGCGACGGCAGGTGCGGACGGACATGCCGAGACGGCGGGCGACCACCTCATCCTTGAGCCCCTGGCCAAGTAGCCCGAGGATGGCGCGGCGTAGGTCATCCGAGACGTTCTGGTAGCCGGGCCCCTCGGGGATGAAGGGGACGGCGCTGACCCAGAACTGGTCGAAAAGGGCGCACAGGAAGGAGATCAACACCGGTTCCCGGACCACCACGGCACCTGGTGCCTGATCGGAACGGCTGCGCTTGGGGATGAAAGCGACTTCACGGTCAAAGATGAACATGCGCTCGGCCAGTTGATCGGCCGTGCGTACCTGGGCGCCCGCCTCGACGATCGCCGACACGTAGGAGCGCATGCTCAACTGGGTCCTGGTGGTGTGCTGGTAGAGGACCCGAAAGCGGACCCCGCGGTTCACCGCCTCCAGTTCCTTGGGCAGTGCTCCCTGGAGAGCCACCGGATCGCGGTAGCCCCCCGGTTGGACCGTCAGCATCTCCTTGGTGCACTTTTCAGCGGCCTGGTTCACCAACCACTGGACCTCTGTGGGGTCGGAGACGATCTCCAGGCCACCGTCGACGGTCCCGGAGACTGTACGGCTGCTGTAGGCCGGCATGAGCCGAAGCAACTGCTCTCGAGTCGTTTCGACGGCGTTGCGGTAGGTCCGTATCGCTTCTTCCAGAGGCTCTGCGAGGTTCGCCGCCGCCCGCTCGGGGTTAACCGGTACCAGACGGCCCTCCTTGTCAGGTACTGGACTAAGCAGGCAGGATGCCAGTAGCTCGTCCCTGCACGCGGCGATCTCTTCATGACTCAGTCCAGTCGCCGATGCCGCAGCCTCCCACCGGAACTCGCTGTCGGCCAGGGCCCTCAGGTAGATGGCTATGGCACTGGGACTGAGATCTGGAGGAGAGGGCACGTCCACCATGTCTTTTTTATCCCCTCTTGTTGCGATTCGTTCTCTGGTCAAAAAGGGACCAGCAACTTGTTGCCATAGCCGAACAGTCAGACGATGGGCATCTTGTACATCATTGTGAGGGATGACCGCCCGGGTTGGGAGGCCGCGCCTTGTTTTGGGACCAAGGGGTCGACTCGCCCCGCTGATCCTCGATCGGAAAGGAGTGGTGCCATGCGTTCCTCGCGTCGCTTCATTCGTAGTGTTGCTCTTGCCGTCAGCATGTGCGCTGCGATCCTTCTGGTCGGCGCGGGTGCGGCATCGGCCGATACCGTATGGAACTCGAACGCCATGCGCGTTACCGCCGTGAATTCCCGGTAGAACGCGGCACTCCTACAACCTGTCCTCCTGCGGCTGACGCGCCCGCTCACGCCAGGCGGTCAGGTAGCCGTGCTGGAAGGGTGTGCTGGCCCCGAGCGCCTCGCGGTGCTGGGCCACCTTCTTGTTGATCGTCCGCGTGGTGACCTTCAATGACCGGCTGACCGCCTCGTAGTCGGCGCCGGCGATCAGCGCGGCGATGATCTGGTCGTGGAACGGACCGAGCTGGAAGGCCCTGGCCCGCTGCCAGTCCCGTTCGAAGTTGTGGACGAACGCGCCGACGGTGGCGGGATCGTCGGTTACCAGGGCCTGGACGAACCGCGTCAGCTCCGAGTGCTCGACCGGGCGCGCGTCGCGGACCTCGGCGACCAGCCAGGTCCGGTCGAAGCAGATCATCCGCAGGAACGGCAGATACGGCTCGTCCAGGATGCGGACCTCGGCCCCGGACGCGGTGGCGCCTTCCGCGAACTGGCTCAGGGGCTCGGGCGCCGTCAACGACTCCCGTCCGTAGATCGTGCGCATCCCCACTCCGCGGGCCAGCGCCTCGGCGGCGAGCCTGTTCCCATCGGCCACCGCGCCGGCCGGGCGCGGACCGGGCTGGGCGGTCAGGATCTCGTCGGTCGCCTGGCCGGTCAGCTGCCGTACGGCTTCGTTGATCGCGTCCAGTCCGGTCACGTACTCATGGCGCGTCCCGCGGACCTCATGGCTCCCGTAGTCGTAGGTCGACTTCAACCGGGCCAGCACGCCCGGGACCTGTCGTACCGTCTCAAGCTCGGCGAGGGCTTCGAGGTGCCTGCTCAAGGCCCGCTGACGGGCCTCGACGAGCCATACGGCCTCCAGGACGGCCGGATCCACCAGACGGTACCCCAGGGGCTGTGCAGGGTCGGTTTCCAGCAGCCCGACGTCCTGCAGCCGCAGCAGGGCCGGATCCTGCGGATCGAGCGGGGGAGCCTCCGGCTGCTGCCTGCCGTAGGCCGCACGGGCCCTTTGACTCATGCCGTCCCAGGCTGCCTGGGCGGTCCGCAGGTCCGCCAGACGCTGGTAGAGGTCGATCTCCTGCTGGGTCAGGAACGGTCGTGGTGCCTCGGGCTCCAGGGTGTTGTGGGGCGTGCTCATGCGGGGCTCTCCTCCTCCTGGTTCGGCAGCTCGCTCAAGGCCGTCAGATAGCCGTGTTGGAAGCCGGGGGCTGCGCCGAGGGCCGCGCGGTGGGCGGTGGCGTGCTTGGTGACGGTGCGGGAGGTGACGTTGAGCTGTTTGGCGATCGTCTCGTGGTCGGAGCCGGTTTTGAGGGCGCTGATGACGGCTTCCTGGATCGGACTCCGTTGCTCGGCCGGTGGTAGCAGGGTGAACGGTTGGGCTTGGGCCCAGTCGCGTTCGAAGTTGTGGATGAAGGCGGCGACGGTGGCGGGGTCGCGGGTGACCAGGGCCTGCGCGACGTGAGTGCGCGGGTCGTGCTCGGCCTGTTCCGGGTCGCGGGCCTCGGTCACCAGCCAGGTCCGGTCGATGCAGATCATCCGCAGAAACGGAATCGGCGCGTCCAGGACTCGGTACTGGGCTCCCCTGCTCGTCGCGGCCTCCACGATCTTCCGAGTGGTTTCCGAGTTACTGACAGACGTGCGCATGTAGAGGGAGCGCATGGCGACCCCGCGGTCCAAGGCCGCCAGGTCGCGACCGCTGGACGTCTTGAGGGACGATGCGCTGCGTTGACCGGGTTGGGCGGCCAGCACTTCCCGGCTGGCCCCCGAGACCAGCCGCTCCAGCACGTCGTTGATGGCTTCGATCCCGGTGACGTATTCGCGGCTGCTCTCGCCGTCTCCGCGTCGGCCGAAGGCATAGGCCGCTTGCAGTTCGGCGAGCACGCCGGCGCGCTGCTGGGCTGCCGCCAGTTCGGCGAAGGCCTCCTGGTGCTTGGCCAGCGCCCGTTCCTTGGCGTCATTGACCAACTCGGGTTCCAGCGTGACCGGTTCGACCAGACGGTATCCGCCCGGCTGGGAAGGATCCGCGGCCAGCAGCCCGAGAGCGAGCAGGCGTTGCAGGGACGGGTCGTCCGGCGACAGGTCCGGCGGTTCCGGGGCGGTGTATCCGAACGCCTGACGTTGTGCTGAACCGATGCTGCGCCATGCGGTATCCAGAGTCTGCAGATCCGCCAGGCTTCGGTACAGGTCGATCTCACCCTGCGTCAGCAGCGGCTGGTCCTCTGCTGACGTGCTCTCGTCCGACATGGGCACCTCTCAGATCACCTTCCTTGTTTGCTCAATGCGGGGCATCGTTCCGCTGCTGATCCAGAATCTCTTGGCGTCCCGTCAGATAGCCGTGCTGGAAGCCGGGGGCTGCGCCGAGGGCGGCGCGGTGGGCGGTGGCGTGCTTGGTGACCGTCCGGGAGGTGATGTTGAGCTGTTTGGCGATGGTCTCGTGGTCGGCGCCGGTTTTCAGGGCGTTGATGACGGCCTGTTGGATCGGGTTGCGTTGTTCGGCGGGCGGGAGCAGGGCGAGTGGTCGGGCCTGTGCCCAGTCGCGTTCGAAGTTGTGGATGAAGGCGGCGACGGTGGCGGGGTCGCGGGTGACCAGGGCCTGTGCGGTGTGGGTGCGCGGGTCGTGTTCGGCCTGTTCCGGGTCGCGGGCCTCGGTCACCAGCCAGGTCCGGTCGATGCAGATCATCCGCAGAAACGGAATCGGCGTATCGACGACACGGAATTGCGCGCCCCTGCTTGCCGCGGCTTCCACGTACTCCCGAATGGATTCCGGATCGCTGACGGATTGCTGCATGTACAAAGTACGCAGGGTCATTCCGCGGTCAAGCGCGGCTATGTCGCTGTTGAATCCCAGCTTGAGCGCCGATGCCCTGCGTCGGCCGGGCTGAGCTGTCAGCAGTTCCCGGCTTGCGTGGGAGATGAGCTGGTCCAGCAGGTCGTTGATGGCTTCGATCCCGGTCAGGTATTCGCGGTTTCCCTCGTTGCTCTCGCGCCGGCCGTGCACATAGGCGGCCTGGAGCTCGGCCAGGACGTCGGCGTGCTGCTGTGCTGTCGCCAGATCCGTGACCGCTTTCACCTGCCTGGCCAGCGCCTGTTCCCTGGCACTGTGGACCAGCGCGGGCTCCAGTGCGACCGGTTCGATCAGACGGTATCCGCCCGGCTGGGACGGGTCCTCGGCCAGCAGTCCGAGGGTGAGCAGGCGCAGCACCCTGGGATCCTCTGCCGAGAAGTGCGGCGGGTCGGGCGTGGTGTACCCGAAGGCCTGACGACGCACGGCGCCCAGGCTGCGCCAGGCCGTGTCGAGTGTCTGAAGATCCGCTACCTGTCGGTACAGGTCGATCTCGTCCTGGGTCAGCAGCGGCTGCCGCAGTCCTTCCACCCTGCCCCTGTCCGACATGCTCACTTCGGGTCACCTTCCTGCTGCGCCATCAGGTAGCCGTGCTGGAAGCCTGGCGCTGCGCCGAGGGCCGCTCGGTGGGCGGTGGCGTACTTGGTCACGGTGCGGGAGGTGATGTTGAGTTGCTTGGCGACGGCTTCGTGGTCGGCGCCGGTCTTGAGAGCAGCGACGACAGCGTCCTGGATCGGGTTCCGGCGTTCGCCGGTCGGGGACAGGACGAGCGGTCGGGCCTGCACCCAGTCGCGTTCGAAGTTGTGGACGAACGCAGCCACGATCGCGGGATCCCGCGTGACCAGGGCCTGGGCGGTGTGGGTGCGCGGGTCGTGCTGGGCCTGTTCCGGGTCGCGGACTTCGGTCACCAGCCAGGTGCGGTCGACGCAGATCATCCGCAGGAACGGAACCGGTGGATCGAGGACCCGGATCTGTGCGCCCAAGTTCACGGCGGTTTGCATATATGCGCGGAGGTGAGGCTCTTCGATGGCGGCGGATGTGTACAGGGTGCGCATGGCCACCCCCCGCTCCAGCGCTTTCAGGTCGCGGTTCTCTGCCAACTCGATAGTCGCGCTCCGCCGTTGACTGGGCTGGGCGGTCAGCAGTTCCCGGCTCGCGCGTGAAATGAGCTGTGTCAGCACATTGTTGATCGTGACGATCCCGGTGACGTATTCGTGGGTCCCCTCGTTGCTGCTGCGCCGGCCGTGGGCGTAGGCCGCCTGCAGTTCGGCCAGGACCTCGGTCCGCTGCTGCACCGCCGCCAGATCCGCGGCGGCCTCCTCCTGCTCGGCCACTGCCCGTTCCCTGGCCTGGTCGACCAACTCGTGCTCCAGCGTGAGCGGCTCGACCAGGCGGTGGCCTCCGGGTGCGGAAGGGTCCTTGACCAGGACACCGAGGGCCAGCAGGCGCAGCAGGGCGGGGTCGTCTGCGGCCAGGTCGAGCGGTTCCGGTGCTGCCAACCCGAGGGACTGCGACTCCGCCAGGCGTCGGTACAGGTCGATCTCCGACCGGGTCAGAAGTGGTCGCAGTGCCCGTATTGAATCGCTTTCATCAGATATGCCCACTCCATATTCCCTTCCTCTTCGTGAACGTTCAGGAACAGGAACACCGTAAGCACTTGCCGGTCATGTTGCGTGCATAAACAGTAGTGACTCACCACGTAGTCCGAGATTTCGGAACCGGAACACACCCGCGTACTGGTACCGACAATCCAGGAGTATCAGCCGTCAGGCGAACCCTGAAGAGCACATTTGTGTCATGGACACGTTGAGAATTGCTTGAGATGCGCGCAACGACCTGCTCCAGCGACGCAGGGCGTATGCCGACAGGGCTTCCAGCAGAGCTTTTGCTCGCGAATCCGGGGCCTGGAGAAAGAGAGAACCATTCATCCACTTCCCTGCTGGGAACACCGCTGGGGACACCGCTGGGACACTTGGAGGCGACACCGCTATGAACCCCGTCATGGCCTCGTTCCGCGACGTCAAGCCCCCGGAGCCGCTCTCGGGAACCGCCGGAGGGTTCGCCGTCCTGGGGCCGCTGGAGGTGCGCGTCAACGGACGGAGCATCGAGCTCGGGGCGCCCAGGCAACGTCTGCTCCTGGCGGTCCTGCTCAGCAACGTCAACCGCGCCGTGCCCGTCGGCGAACTCATCGAGGCACTGTGGGAGGAGGAGCCTCCGCGCACCGCACGCAAGAACCTCCAGGCCTACATCGCCAACTTACGCAAGGACGTCTGCGCCGGGGCCGGTGCGGCGTCCATCCTCCTGGACCAGGCCGGCTACCGGATTGCCGTCCCCTGGGGCCGGCTCGACGTCGAGCAGTTCGGGACGCTGGCCCGGGCGGGGTCCCACGAGGTGACGCACGGCGCCCTGCAGGCCGGCGTCCAGAAGCTACGTGCCGCCCTCGACCTGTGGCGGGGTCCGGCGTTCGAGGAGTTCAAGCACTCGCACCGGCTCCAGGAATCGGCCGCACGCCTGAACGCCCGCTACATCAGCGTGTTCGAGTCATGGGCGGAGGCGGAACTCGCGCTGGGCAATGCGGTCTCCGTCGTGGACCGTATCGGAGAGCTCGCGGAGCAGCATCTGCACCGGGAACGCCTCACCCTGCTCCGGATGACCGCGCTGCACCGCACCTGCCGCACGGGCGAGGCCCTTGGCGTCTACGACGATCTGCGCGACCGTCTGTCGCGCGACGGCCTCGAACCAGGCCTCCTGATCCGCCGGGTGCACCAGCTGATGCTCGCCGAGGCAGCCCGGTGACGGCGCCCGTGCCCCTGCGCCACCTGACCCCGAGCGCCTGGAGCGAATAGGTGACCCCGGCGGGAGGGTGGTGATCCTCCTGCCGGGGTCCGTGGGGCTGTGGGGCCTTCGGTCCGTGCTGCTGTTCCGCGCCTGCCGGTCCGCTGCTTCGCGCCCGCTGCCGGAACTACTCGCTGCGGCGGCGGGGGCGCCAGACCACCAGCGCGCTGCTCTGCTGCACCTGCTGGTACGGGACCAGGTCGCGGCGGTAGCTGGCGTGCACCGCGGCCTCGCGCTGCGTCGCCGCCGCGCCCGCGCTGGCGACCTCGCCCTGGAGCTCGGCCACCCGCGCCTGCAGCGCGCTGACCTGGTTCTCCAGCTCGATGATCCGCTTGATGCCGGCCAGGTTGATGCCGTCCTCCTGGGACAGCCGCTGCACCTCGCGGAGCTGCTCGATGTCCCGGGCGGAGTAGCGCCGGCCGCGCCCGGCCGTACGGTCGGGGCAGACCAGGCCGAGCCGGTCGTACTGCCGCAGCGTCTGCGGGTGCAGCCCGCTGAGCTGGGCGGCGACCGAGATGACGTACACCGGGGTGTGCTCGGTCAGCTGGTAGGCCGCACGGCCGCCGGAGGCGCCGCGCCCGCCGGGCAGGCCGACGCCGATTCCCACGCCGATCACCGGGCCCGGTCCGACCGGTCCGCCCGGTCCGTCTCCTCTGGCGTCCATCACCTCAGGCCTCCTCTGCAGCCTTGAACAGTGCAGCCCGCGGGTTCTCCGCAGTCGTCGCCTCGCGGTACTTCTCCAGTGCCGACAGCGCCTCGCCCTCGATCTCCTCGGGCACCGAGACCTCCACCGTCACCAGCAGGTCGCCGCGGGTGCCGTCCTTGCGGACCGCGCCCTTGCCGCGGGCCCGCATGGTCAGGCCGTTGGCGCTGCCCGGAGGGAGCTTCAGGGTGACCGGGGGGCCGCCCAGGGTGGGCACCCTGATGGTGCCGCCCAGAGCCGCCTCGGGGAAGGTGACCGGCACGGTGATCGTCAGATTGTCGCCCTTGCGGCCGAACACCGGGTGGTCCTGGACGTGCACGGTGACGTACAGGTCGCCCGGCTGGCCGCCGCGCTCGCCCTGGGCGCCCTTGGCCTTCAGCCGGATCCGCTGGTTGTCGGAGACCCCGGCCGGGATCCGCACCTGCATGGTGCGGGCCGAGGTGGCCCGCCCGCTGCCGTGGCAGACCTCGCAGGGGTCGTCGACGATCAGACCGCGGCCCTTGCAGTCGCGGCACGGGTCGGACAGGGCGAAGTTGCCCTGGCCGCGCTGGACATGGCCGGTGCCGACGCAGGTCGGGCAGACCCGCGGCGTGGTGCCGGCCTTGGCACCGGTTCCGGCGCAGGTCTTGCAGGCGGCCTGACTGGTCATCCGCAGCGGCACGGTGGTGCCCTCGACCGCCTCCATGAAGCTCAGCGTGACATCGGACTCGACGTCCGCGCCTCGCCGGGGCTGGGCGGTACGGGTACTGCCGCCGCCGCGGTTGAAGATCCCGCCGAAGACGTCGCCGATCCCGCCGCCGCCACCGAAGGTGCCGCTCTGGCCGCCCTGCTGGCCGCCGTTGAAGAGGTCGCCGAAGTCGAAGCCGAAGCCGCCGGTGCCGCCCCCGCCGGTGCGGAAGCCGCCGTTGGCGAAGAGCGCCCTGGCCTCGTCGTACTCCTTGCGCCGCTTGGTGTCCGAGAGCACGTCGTTGGCCTCGGAGATCTCCTTGAAGCGCTCCTCGGCCTTGGGATCGCCCTTGTTGGCGTCGGGGTGGAACTCCCGGGCCAGCTTGCGGTACGCCTTCTTGATCTCCGCGAGTGAGGCGTCCTTGGGCACACCGAGGACCTTGTAGTAGTCCTTCTCCACGAAGTCCTTGCTGCTCAACGGAATCGCCTCCTTCCCGCTCCAGTTGCCGTCACGGTGAGGGGACGGCGGGACCGCACTCCGGTACCACCGGTGTACGGCCCCACAGTCGCCCTCGGGTCAGTCCTCGTCGCCACCGTCGCCCTTGGCGTCGGCAGCGGCGTCGTTCGTCGCGTCCGCGGCGTCGGAGGAGCCGCCCGGCTCCGGCTCCGCCACGGCGACCCGCGCCGGACGGATGATCCGGTCGCCGATCTTGTACCCCGGCTGCAGGATCTGCACGCACGTGGTCTCGGTGACGTCGGACGAGTAGCTGTGCATCAGCGCCTCGTGCAGCGTCGGGTCGAAGGGCTCGCCCTGCTTCCCGAACTGCTGCAGCCCGAGCTTGGAGGCCACGGTCTCCAGCGACTCACCGACGGACTTGAACCCGCCGGTCAGCTCCTCGTGCTCACGCGCCCGGCCGATGTCGTCCAGCACCGGGAGCAGGTTCTCCAGGAGCGCGGCGACGGCGATCTCACGCACCGTCACCCGGTCCCGCTCGACCCGCTTGCGGTAGTTCTGGTACTCGGCCTGCAGCCGCTGCAGGTCGGCGGTGCGCTCGGCGAGCCCCTTGCGGGCCTCGGCCAGCTCCTTGGCCTGGGCGGCTGCGCCCTCGGCACCGGACGCCGCGGCCTCGGGGGCCTCGGCGGCCCCCTCAGCCTCGGCGGCGGAGTCGGCGCCGGGCTCCTTGGAGTCGCCCTGCGTCTTCTCCTCGGTCACTGTGCACCGCCCTCGCGCTTCTCGTCGTCGACGATCTCGGCGTCAACGACGTCGTCGTCGGCGGCGGCAGCGTCCTGCGGGGCGTCGGACGGGCCGCCGGCCGCGGCCGCGCCCTCTCCGGCCTGCGCGTACAGGGCCTGGCCGAGCTTCTGCGAGGTGGCCGAGAGCTTCTCGGTGGCCTCCCGGATCTCGGCCGAGTTCTCGCTGGTCTCGCCCTTCTTCAGGGTCTCCTTGAGCTCGGCGACCGCAGCCGCGACCTCGTCCTTGACGTCGCCGGGGACCTTGTCCTCGTTGTCCTTGACGAACTTCTCGGTCGTGTAGACCAGCTGCTCGGCGGTGTTGCGGGTCTCCGCGGCCTCGCGGCGCTTGTGGTCGTCCTCGGCGAACTCCTCGGCCTCGCGCATCATCCGCGCGATGTCCTCCTTGGGGAGGGCGGAGCCGCCGGTGACGGCCATCCGCTGCTCCTTGCCGGTGCCGAGGTCCTTGGCGGAGACGTGCATGATGCCGTTGGCGTCGATGTCGAAGGTGACCTCGATCTGCGGCAGCCCGCGCGGGGCCGGCGGCAGGCCGGTCAGCTCGAACATGCCGAGCTTCTTGTTGTACGCCGCGATCTCGCGCTCGCCCTGGTAGACCTGGATCTGCACCGACGGCTGGTTGTCCTCGGCCGTGGTGAAGATCTCGGAGCGCTTGGTCGGGATGGTGGTGTTGCGCTCGATCAGCTTGGTCATGATGCCGCCCTTGGTCTCGATACCGAGGGACAGCGGGGTGACGTCGAGCAGCAGGACGTCCTTGACCTCGCCCTTGAGCACGCCGGCCTGGAGGGTCGCGCCGATGGCGACGACCTCGTCCGGGTTGACGCCCTTGTTGGGCTCCTTGCCGCCGGTCAGGTCGCGGACCAGCTCGGCGACGGCGGGCATCCGGGTGGAACCGCCGACCAGGACCACGTGGTCGATCTCGGACAGCGCGATGCCGGCGTCCTTGATGACGTTGTGGAACGGGGTCTTGCAGCGGTCCAGCAGGTCCGAGGTCAGCTGCTGGAACTGGGAGCGGGTGAGCTTCTCGTCCAGGTGCAGCGGGCCCTCGGCGGAGGCCGTGATGTAGGGCAGGTTGATCGTGGTCTCGGTCGAGGAGGAGAGCTCGATCTTCGCCTTCTCGGCCGCCTCGCGAAGACGCTGCAGCGCCATCTTGTCCTTGGACAGGTCGACGCCGTGGCCGTTCTGGAACTGCTTCACCAGGTGGTCCATGACCCGCTGGTCCCAGTCGTCGCCACCGAGGTGGTTGTCGCCGTTGGTCGCCTTGACCTCGACGACGCCGTCGCCGATCTCCAGCAGGGACACGTCGAAGGTGCCACCGCCGAGGTCGAAGACCAGGATCGTCTGGTCCTCCTTGTCGAGGCCGTACGCGAGCGCGGCGGCGGTGGGCTCGTTGACGATGCGCAGGACCTTGAGGCCCGCGATCTCACCGGCCTCCTTGGTCGCCTGGCGCTCCGAGTCGTTGAAGTAGGCCGGGACGGTGATGACCGCGTCCTCGACCTTCTCGCCCAGGTACGCCTCGGCGTCGCGCTTGAGCTTCTGCAGGATGAAGGCGCTCATCTGCTGCGGGGTGAAGTCCTTGCCGTCGATGGCCACCTTCCAGTCGGTGCCCATGTGACGCTTGACGGACCGAATGGTCCGGTCGACGTTGGTCACCGCCTGGCGCTTGGCCACCTCGCCGACGAGCACCTCGCCGTTCTTGGCGAAGGCGACGACGGACGGTGTGGTCCGGGCGCCCTCGGCGTTGGTGATGACGGTGGGCTCACCGCCTTCGAGGACGCTGACGACAGAGTTCGTCGTACCGAGGTCGATTCCGACCGCACGAGCCATCGTGGAACCCTCCAGAGGGAAGTTGAGCTGAACAGGCTCAAGCATGCCTGCTGGATCCGATAACGTCAACAGAGGTGAGTGTTAGCGGCTCAACTTTATGCAGCCCCTACGCCGAATGGGGCGGCGCAGGGGCGGTGTGACCGGCCGCATAGTGCGCGGGGGCGGGGTGCGCGCGGTATCGTCCGCCTGATCGGGACCGGATCGGCACCCTGCGGTGACGGCTTAAGTTACCGGCCGGTACTATCGGTGGAACGCTATGCCGCCAGCCTTAGGAGACGGAGCGATGCAGCTCGCCGCGATCGTGATCTCACTGGTCACGACACTGGTCGGTACCGCGCTGGCCGCGCGCGCCGCCCTGTACATCTACACCTTCGTCAAGCTCGGCGCCGACGTCCCGGCCGGGGCCAGGACCGGGAACCCGGCGCAGCGGGTGAAGACGGTGGCCAAGGAGTTCCTCGGGCACACCAGGATGACCACCTGGGGCGTGGTCGGAGTGGCGCACTGGTTCGTCGCCACCGGCTTCTTCTGCCTGGTGCTCACCCTGGTCACGGCCTTCGGCCAGCTGTTCCAGGCCGACTGGTCGCTGCCGGTCATCGGTGACTGGTGGCCGTACGAGCTGTTCGAGGAGGTGGTCGGCCTCTTCACCACGCTGGGCATCCTCACCCTGATCGTGGTCCGGCTGCTGTCGCTGCCCGGGCGGGCCGGCCGCAAGAGCCGCTTCGCCGGGTCGATCGCCTGGCAGGCCTTCTTCGTCGAGTACGTGATCCTCGGCATCGGCATCTGCATCCTGGTGCTGCGCGGCCTGGAGGGCGCGCTGGCCGGCGTGCAGCACTACGAGGCGGCGTACGCGGTCAGCTACCCGCTGGTGCTGGCCTTCAAGGGGCTCAGCGCGTCCACGCTGGAGAACCTGATCTACTTCTTCGCGATGCTGAAGATCACGATCTCCTTCACCTGGGCGATCACCATCGGGATCAACCCCTCGATGGGCGTGGCCTGGCACCGCTTCCTGGCCTTCTTCAACATCTACTTCAAGCGCGAGGAGAGCGGCGAGGTCGCCCTCGGCGAGCTGCTGCCGATGACCTCCGGCGGCGCGCCGATCGACTTCGAGGACCCTGCCGACGACGCGGTGTTCGGCGTCTCCCAGGTCGAGCAGTTCTCCTGGAAGGGCCTGCTGGACTTCTCCACCTGCACCGAGTGCGGGCGCTGCCAGTCGCAGTGCCCGGCCTGGAACACCGGCAAGCCGCTGTCGCCCAAGCTGCTGATCATGAACCTGCGGGAGCACGCCTACGCCAAGGCGCCGTACCTGCTCGCCGGCGGCGGCAAGGACGCCGAGGGCAATGAGACCGCCACGGCGGAGCAGCTGGCCGGTGTGCCCGCGGCGGCGCTGGCCGAGGCCGAGCGCCCGCTGATCGGGACGGCCGAGGAGAACGGCGTCATCGACCCCGATGTGCTGTGGTCCTGCACCACCTGCGGCGCCTGCGTCGAGCAGTGCCCAGTGGACATCGAGCACATCGACCACATCGTCGACATGCGCCGCTACCAGGTGATGATCGAGAGCTCGTTCCCGACCGAGGCCGGGACCATGCTCAAGAACCTGGAGAACAAGGGCAACCCGTGGGGCATGGCCACCAAGGCCCGGCTCGACTGGGTGAAGGAGCTGAAGAAGGAGACCGGCATCGAGGTGCCGGTGATCGGCGAAGACATCGACCCGGCCGAGGTCGAGTACCTCTACTGGGTCGGCTGCGCGGGCGCGTTGGAGGACCGGGCGAAGAAGACCACCAAGGCCTTCGCCGAACTGCTGCACACCGCGGGCGTCTCCTTCGCGATCCTCGGCAAGGAGGAGTCCTGCACCGGTGACTCGGCGCGGCGGCTGGGCAATGAGTTCCTGTTCCAGATGCTCGGCGCGCAGAACGTCGAGACCCTGAACACGGTTCTCGAAGACGCCCCGGTCAAGCGGATCGTGGCCACCTGCCCGCACTGCTTCAACACCATCGCCAACGAGTACCCGCAGCTGGGCGGCCACTTCGAGGTGATCCACCACACCCAGCTGCTGCAGCACCTGATCGACGAGGGCAAGCTGGTCCCGGTCAACCCGGTCGAGGGTCTGATCACCTATCACGACCCCTGCTACCTGGGCCGGCACAACAAGGTCTACACCCCGCCGCGCGAGATCATCGCGTCCGTCCCGGGCCTGCGCAGCGAGGAGATGCACCGTCACAAGGAGCGCGGCTTCTGCTGCGGCGCGGGCGGCGCCCGGATGTGGATGGAGGAGCGGATCGGCAAGCGCATCAACACCGAGCGGGTGGACGAGGCGCTGTCGCTCAACCCCGACATCATCTCCACCGCCTGCCCGTTCTGCCTGGTGATGCTGTCCGACAGCGCCAACGGCAAGAAGAGCGAGGGCGCGGCGAAGGAGTCCCTGCGGGTGGTCGACGTGGCGCAGCTGCTGCTCGACTCGGTCAAGGCGGCCCCGGCCGCCCCGGCGGAGGAGCCCGAGCCCGCCCCTGCGGGGTAGGAGCCGGCGGTACGTCGGTAGTACGTGGTGTGCCCATGCTCGCGAAATGAGTATGGGCACACCTTGTGCATGCGATGGCCTTTCCCGGCGCCGGGGGAGTTGCTACGGGTACATTCGCCAAGTGGGTACCAATGGATTCAGGCTCAGGCGCAGTGAAGGCTCCCAGCGGAACGGGGCTTCGCCGAGGTCCCAGGGTGCTCCGCCGCCGCAGCATCCGCAGCAGCCCCCGTACCGGCCTCAGCCGCCGAGCGGTCTGACGCGCGACGACGACAACCCCGGCAGCACCCGTGCGTTCTCGGTCGACTCGGTCAACTCGGCCGACGGATACGGTCCCGGATATGGTCCCGCGCCGGACGGATACGGACCCGCGTCGGACGGATCCGGTCTCGGATACGGACCCGCGTCGGACGGATCCGGTCCCGGATACGGATCCGCGCCGGACGGCACGGCCGAGGAGTCACCGACCGCCGCCCGCGGCAATGTCACCACCTACCGGGCTGGCCAGCGCCACCCGCAGGTCAGCGGCGTACGGCTGGCCTGGCGCCCGCTGCTGGCCGGCATCTACCGCCACCCGGACCGGACCTTCGCCCAGATGCGCTGGCACCAGGTGTGGGCCCCCGCGCTGATCGTCTCCGCCGTTTACGGCGCGCTGGCGGTCTTCGGCTTCGCCGACACCCGCAGCCAGGTCCTGGACGCGACCTTCTCGATCGCGCTGACGATCATCATCTCCAGCGCCGTCGGCATCATCGTCGCCGGACTGATGTTCGGCGGAGTCACTCATGTGCTGGCCCGCAGGCTCGGCGGCGACGGCGCCTGGGCGCCCACCATCGGCCTGTCCATGATCATCACCTGGACGACGGACGCGCCAAGGCTGCTGTTCACCTTCTTCCTGGCCTCGAACAACGCCTTCGTCCAGCTGCTGGGGTGGGCGTCCTGGCTGCTCTGCGCGGGACTGCTGACGTCGATGGTCCGGCAACTGCACGACCTGCCCTGGGGCAAGGCGGCGGGTGCGGCGGCGCTGCAGCTGATCGCCCTGCTGATCCTGATCAAGCTGCCGATCCTGGGCTGACCGCGGCCATCAGGCAGGATGGATCTGTTCGTCCACCCCGTTCAGGTCCCGCTCAGGAGCCCCCCGTGCCCGTCCCCCCACCCCTCTCCGCTCCGCTTCCGCTGCCGGTTCCTCTCCCCGCCGACTTCCCCGGCGTGTCCACCCGGGTGAGCTTCCCGGGCGGGTCGGTCGAGGGCCGCTCGACCGTCCTCGCCGCCGTGCCGATCCCCGGTGGCGGCACCGAGGGAGCCGGCGGCTGGGCGGTGGTGACCGCCGAGACCCCGTTCCACCCGCTGGACCACAGCTGGCCCGACCAACCCGCCGACACCGGCACCCTCGGCGGCGTCCCGGTCCGCGACTGCGTCACCGGCGCAGTAGCCCTGGCAGGCGGGGTTGCGGACGCGGCCGGGGCGGCGGCCGGACCGACCGACGGTTCCGCTGCCCTGCCGACGGACGGGCCGACGGACGGTCTTCCGCCCACCGATACACCACCACTGCTGCTGCTCGGCGCGGACATCCCGGTCCGCCGCGGCGAGGAAGGCTGGGCCTGGCTGGTCGTCCATGTCACGGACCAGCCGGTGGCCGTCGGCACCGAGGTCGAGCTCCGGGTGGACGCCGACCGCAGGACCGCGCTGAGCGCCGCCCACACCGGCTGCCACCTGCTGGCGCTGGCCCTCAACGAGGCACTCGCCCCGCGCTGGCGCAAGGACCCAGGCCGCACCGACGCGCTGGGCCACCCGGACTTCGACAGCCTGGCGATGGACTCGTCCAGGATGGACGTCCACGCCAGCACCGACGTCTACCGGATCGGCAAGTCCCTCCGGAAGAAGGGCTTCACCTCCGACGACCTCGCCGCCGACCTGCCCGCGCTCACCGCCGCCGTCAACGAGCGGCTCGCCGCCTGGGTCGCCGCCGACGCACCGGTCAGGGTCGAGGCCCCCGGCCCGGAGCTCACCGCCCGCCGCCGCTGGGCCTGCGACCTTCCGGAAGGCCAGGCGTCCATCGCCTGCGGCGGCACACACCTGCACCACCTCGGCCAGCTCGCCGAACTCCGCACCGAACTACGCCTCAGCGACGACGGCACCGAACTCACCGCCACCACCACCCCCAAGCCCCGCTGACCTGCCCCGCGCTGAGCCGAGGCGGCCCGGCCCGAGCCGCTCCGGCCTGAGCCGGGCCGCCTCGCCCCGAGCCGGCCCGAACTGACCCGCCCCGCCCCGAACTGAGCCGTTCGAGCCGCCGCGCGTCCCGAAGCCGCCTGCGCTAAACCCCTGCCCTAAACCCCTGGCTGCCCGGCCTCGGCCGTACGACCCTGACCCCCGCCTGCCCGGCCCCCCGGCCGACCGTCCCCGGCCCTCCAGCTCCAACCCCTGGCGCCGACCCCTCCGATCCAGCCCCTCCGACGCCGCCCCTCATCCCCACCCCCGCTCCTCCGTCCCACCCCGAACGCGGGGGATACGCACACGGACGGGCTCCCGCCAGAATCCCCGGCAGGAGCCCGTCCACGTGTATGCCACAAGGGCGTTTGCCCATCAGGCGAGAAACTCCACAGCCTCCCGCCGCAGCGCCAGCTGAATCTGCTCACCGGTGAGGGTGCCCAGGTCGGCCGGCACGGAGCTCCGCAGTCTCGCGCACAGGGGACACCGGATGAGCCGCCCGGGGCCGATCCGTCCCGGCCCGAGATTCTGCAGTGGGAACGTGGCGGTACTGAACAGGTGCCCCTCGGCACAACGGACGACAGTGCGCTCCATTGCTTCCTTCCCCATCGGACGACTCGCCGCACCAAGATCCCGCACGGACAGCAGCTGACCTGGACCGACTCGCTGAGGTCTCCGGGTACCTGGCCGACTGCCTGCCCTGGGGGCACGGCGTTGTCACATTAGGGGATGTTCCGGACATCGCGCCCAATGACGCGCCGACCACGAGCACCTCGGGAACCGCCCGCCACACTATGCCCGTACGCCCGCGGTCCACCACTGCCACCCGGCAGTTCCAACCCGACCCGAGACTCCCCACGGGGCCGCTGCAACCGCCCGCGCCGATGGGGTAGAGTAAAGGCCGTCGGCCATACCTGACGGCTGATCACGCGGGTGTAGTTTAATGGTAGAACATGAGCTTCCCAAGCTCAGAGCGCGAGTTCGATTCTCGTCACCCGCTCCAGACAAAACCCCCAGGCCAACGGCCCGGGGGTTTCTTGTTGTCTAGACCTCTCTAGGTCCTGCGCACCAGATCCGCACCAGCTGGCTCCACCGGCGGCGCGACGCCGGTCGACCGGATCGCCTCCAGCCTGGCCACCAGGTGTCGAAGGTGCATGGACTTGCCGGACAGCGTCGCACCGAGTGTGAGCTGATGGGGAACCGCCTGATAGTCCCGGACAAACGCGGTGCCATCCCCCCTTGTAAGACCACTGGCACCTTGAGGAAGGAGGCCGCGGACCGCCGGGGCATCCGCGCGCCCTCCGTAGGACGTCGAAGCCGACCAAGCGCAGCTCGACCACGCCTGGCTTGATCTCCGAGACATACACGGCCTGAACACCCCAGGCGTGCCGGAGGCGTTCGGCCGCAGCTGCGACATCCGCAGGTTCCTGGCCCGGTGCCAGGCGCAGGCGGACGCGCATGCCGGTCGAAGTGGGGCGGATGAGCCCGCGTCGCGGCGGTACCGGTCGGACGCCGCGGCGAGTGGTGGACCGGACCGCCAGGGCCCGCAGCCGGGACGGCGCCACAGTCAGCCCGCAGGCGTCCATGACTGACGCGTAGGAGTCGAGTAGGCGAGCCGTGGAGATCGGCAGTCCGACCGTGCACCAGTAGGCGGAAGGGTTTCGAGCCCGGAGGTAGGCGGCCCCGCCACCGAATGCGGCGACCGGACCACCCACCTCCATGAGCCTCAGGAGCTCCGACATGTCGTCAGGCCCCCCATGGCTATTGGGAACGTACCGGCCATCACGGCAGTGGCGCGGAACGCGATGCCGTGCCGCTGCTGACCGTTGAACGTGCTCTCCCACGGCCGGGCCACCAGGCCGGGGAGCGAGACCGGAGCTCCAAGCGCCAGCCCGTCCCCCACCCCGCTCTCGGGGATGGCGACCTTGAGGAGGGAGGACTCGCCGTCCTCGATGTAGACGACGCCCACTGTCTTCAGGGTCTCGCCGCTGACGGCGTCCTTGGCGACCTCACCGGTCTGACGGTCCTTGACCTTCGTCTCGGGGGCCTCGGTCGGCAGGATCGTGGCCGCGGAGGTTTCAGCTCGGATGGAACGCAACGCATTCTCCTCGTCAAGACGGCTGCTCGTCTATATGAGTAGCTCTGATTGCACTCGCTGAAGCGGCTGCGAGAACCACTGCGCCATAGAAGTGGGCCACTCGTCTACATGAGTTTGCGTATTGTCGTGTACGAGTTCTGGACGACAACACCAGGCATGCGTCAGCGACCCCATCCACCCTCAGGTGGCTGGCAGTTGGTAGGCCAGGACGTAGGCGTCAGCAGCCATCAGCGTGTCGCAGACCTCCACCGGGCGCCCTTCGGTGTCATATGCCGTGCGGATGAGGTGGATCACCGGCACCCCGGAGGCGAGTCGCAGAGTCTTGGCTTCTTCCGGAGAGGGCATCCGGGCCCGGATCTCTTCTTCGAAGTGGTCGAGGCGGTGGCCGAGCTCTTCGAGCCGCGCATAGATGCCGCCGGGGCCGGGGTTGGGCTCGGCGATCGGGGTGTTCCGCGCCAGGTTAAGCGGGAGGTAGGAGACGGCGAACTCGACCGGCCGCCCGTCGAGCAGGTAGCGGCGGCGGCGCGCCAGTACCTTGCGAGCCCCTCCCAGGCGAGTGGCGATGTCCTGCGAGGGCCTCTCCTCCCGCACCACCAGGTCGTCAACCTCGGGACGGCTTCCTACCGCTTCCGCCTCCACGGTGAAGGCGGACTTGCCTTGCTCGCGGTGCCGACGGGCGAAGCGGTCCGAGGCCAGCCGGCGCACTGGGGGACGTGGTCGGACGAAGACGCCCTTCCCATGCTCGGAGACGACCAGTCCCTCGCCCTGTAGGAGGGAGATGGCGTTGCGGACGGTCATCCGCGACGCGCCGTAGTGGTCGATCAGCTCGGTCTCAGAGGGAAGCTTGTCACCCTCGGCAAACCGACCCTTGTCGATCGCTTCGCGGAGCTGGTCGGCGATCTGCCGGAACACGGCGCGATCACTGGTCGAGTCCAGTGCGCCGAGCAGGCCGGTGGAGCGAGGCGGCATGGGCACTCCTTTAGGTATCTAGACGAGCAGCTGAGTTTTGTTGCTACGGTGGAGAGCCTAGTTATTCGAGGGGACCGAGGAACGTGAACGCTGATCGCCCTCACTCCGTCAGTGTCGCCGGGGTCGTCATCGACGACCAGGGCCGCGCGTTGTTGGTCCAGCGGCGGGACAACGGCCATTGGGAGCCGCCGGGCGGCGTGCTGGAGCCCGACGAGACGATCCCCGACGCCCTCATGCGTGAGGTGTTGGAGGAGACCGGCATCAAGATCGCTCTTCCGGCCACCCTCACCGGCGTGTACAAGAACATGACCGGCCTGATCGTTTCCCTGGTCTTCCGCTGCGAAGCGATCGACGGCAATCTGACCACTGGCGACGAGACGCGCGCCCTTCGCTGGGCCACCCGCGACGAAGTCGCCGATCTTGCCGATGAGGCATACGCCATCCGCGTCCTGGACGCGCTGGATGCCACATCCCCGCCCGCAGTCCGGGCGCACGACGGCATCAAACTCATCTAGCTCGGATCGACTACCCATGGCGGCCTACCAGCGTAAAGGAACTTGTATGGACGAGTATATGAGTAACCCACGGGTCTGGGGGCTCAGTTGTCCAGGATTGCCCGAAGAAATCGGCCGGGCCCGCCGCTGGGTACGCGAAATCCTCGGTGAGCGGCCGTGTGCCGAGGACGCCGCGCTGATCGTGAGCGAGCTGGGCACCAATGCGCTTCGGCACACTGCCAGCGGACGCCCCTGCGGCACCTTCCACGTGGTGATGGCCCTGTCCAGCCACGTCCTCGCCATCTCTGTGACTGACGACGGACAGGCGGACACCACCCCGGAGATCAAGCGACCCGGCCCCGAGGCGACACAGGGGCGGGGGCTCGGCATGATCTCGGCTCTGACAGCGCACATCGACGTCCGCTCCGGTCCTCAGGGCCAGACGGTGACGGCAGAGCTGACCATGGAGCCCAAGCCCACGAGGGACGGTGTGGCGTGCTGCTGACCCTGGACCGACTCCACTGGTTACGCGAACCGCCGCTCAGCACCGGTTACTGGTGTGAGGCACTCGCCTACACGCCCCACGATGACCGAAGCTTCTGGCTCGGCTCGACCAGCACGCCGAGTCCGCGCCTGGCCCTGCGCTGGCTCCGTGAGCGGACCAAAGACGTTCTCGATCAGCTCGACGCCGCTGCCGCTTGGCCGGCACATGAATGGCTCGACGACCACGCGGAGCACGAACGAGCGCTCTCCAGCCTGGCGTGCGGCGAGATGTACTCCCTCTCCATCCGCGAAGACACCACGCGCTACATTCTGTCGGCCCGCCCCACCAGGAGCACCCCGTGACCACGATCGACACAGTGACGACGACCTACCGCGGCTTCTGGTGTGAGTGCTGGACGAACAGTCCGACCACCGGAGAAGCCCCCGCCCTTCTCGCGTGCTTCAGGACGACCACCGCCGCTCAAGCCGTCCGCTGGATCCGGTTGGCACTCCGAACCATGGCCCCGGCTCTCGAAGCCCCCGCAGCCGAACGGGCGCGGTCCTGGATTGCCACGGGCTACACCGACGACGTCCAGGCCCTGGCCCGGAACCAGCCGTGTGCTTTATCCATCAGCTACGCAGACACACACGTCGCCTGGACAGCCCGACCCGCTCTGTTCTTGCCGATGGCACACCCGTCGAGGGACGAACTCCCCCTGTGCTCTGCACGGTTGAGGATCACTGAGTAACAACTTTCTCTACTAGTTCAAGGCACCCGGCGTCGCTGCCGCTCCGCCGGGCGCGGGTCCCGGCGCGCTCGCGCGCCGCTCCTGTCTTCGCCCCGCTCCGCGCGGCTCGCCGGCCCCCGCGCCCACAAGAGATAGGCCAAAGGGCATCCAAGGTGAGCTCCGCCCATCCGAATGCCGTTCCCGCGGGCACCGGCTTCAGACGATGCCTCCGGCGGGGACGCTCCGGCTCCGGGATGGCCACGGTGCAGCCGGCGCGCTCGGGTTGATCGTGGTTGAGGTGGGGAGCCGCCATCCCGTCTGCCGTCGTCCCAGGCAGAGCCGAGCAGCCTTGCCCCCTGGTGTCCAGGTCGTTCGTCCAGTTGGGCGCTCCACCTGGACACCAGGGGGCAAGCCCGCTCCACGGTGTGTGGGACGACGGCAGACGGGATGGCAGCAAAAGGGTTGTTGTTCCTGCAGAGCTATTGGGCCCAGCAGCCCATTGGTCTCCTAGGATCTTGATCTGCACCACATGCCCAGAAGAGACGGGCGGCCCATGCGCGCGCAGCAGACCGCAGCTATCGTCGGAGAGAGGACGATGGAGGACGTTGCCGGCAAAGTGCATCTGCCTTCGCTACCGGGGAGACGGGTGAGTTCAAGCCTCTGACTTTGCCCGAGCCTGACGCCAGCCAGGTGCTGAGTAGGCAGAGCCCTCGCTCTACCGGAGCATTGGGATCAAGAGATTTGCAGATTTTAACTCGCTACGTGTCATCAGCGCTTAGGATGCTGCTTGGGGAACAGGCGACACATGGGTACTATTTAGAGAATGGAGAAATTAATGAATACTCAACCGGATTGGGATGATGTAGATGGTGAAGAAAATTCAAATCCAGAGGAGGTTCGATCTGTAGACATTACACGGACAGTCGTTACCGATACAGACTGGACTGCAGAGACAATCCTTAGTCAGCTGCGGCGCGGAAATATTCAGCTCAATCCAAGATTTCAGCGCCGTGATGCTTGGGATAAAACGCGAAAGAGCAGATTTATTGAGTCTCTTATTCTAGGACTGCCAATTCCTCAAATTGTCCTTGCGGAGGATAGAAATAGGCGGGGAAAGTTTATTGTTCTGGATGGGAAGCAGCGCCTTCTCACACTCCAGCAGTTTGCTGTTGGTTCGTCTATTTCTTCGGCCGACTCCGACAGTGAGACACTTCAGGGATTCGGGCTCACTGGTCTGGAGGTACGTAGTGACCTTCGGCTTGTCACCCTAAAGAGGCTTGAGGATAGTCCAGAGCTAGTCGATGATCTAAATGCATTCCTAAATCAAACAATCAGAACAGTTGTTGTGCGGAGCTGGCCGAACGAAGAATTCCTGAACCTCGTTTTTCTTCGCCTGAACACCGGAAGCGTTAGGCTGTCTCCACAGGAGCTTCGCCAGGCTCTGCATCCAGGTCCGTTTACAGACTATCTTGACGATAAGGCCTCGGCGAGCACGTCGCTTCAGAAAGCGTTGCGTCTCGATAAGCCAGATTTCCGAATGCGTGACGTTGAAGTGCTGTTGAGGTATTTCGCATTTGAGTTCTTCCTGGAGGATTACTCGGGAAACCTGAAGAGATTTCTCGACAATACAGTCAACTCTCTAAATGATTCCTGGGTTGAATGCAGGGAGAAAATTGAGGGATTGGCGCGTAGCTGTGAGATTGCGATTGAAACGACCTTTGAAGTTTTTGGAGATCAGGCCTTCTATAGGTGGTCTTACGGCGGATATGAAGGACGATTCAATCGAGCAGTCTTCGATATCATGACATTCTATTTCAGCAAGAAAGATGTTCGCGAAAAGGTCTCCGGAAGAGAAGAATTTGTCAGGGCTGCTTTCGAGCGCATCTGTGCCGGGAATCGCCAGTTCGTCGAGTCGATCCAAACCACGACAAAGACAACCGAGGCAACACAGCGACGTCTGTCTATATGGGGTCAGGCGCTGGGGGAGGCTATCGAGATGGATTTGAGTGTTCCCGCACTTGTTGAAAACCGACTGGTCCTCCCTTCGGAGTAAGATCAAATGTCTGCGCGCTATGGGGAACTTTCGCGTCGAATTACCGAATTGCGGAACGGCCTACTGCCGTCGAAATTCAGCCCTACTGGCCTATATTCTGATCGAGTTTACGATCGAACGCTTGGATTTCGATTGCTAGCTCATGCTGAATTCGAAGCCTTCATTGAGGATAGGGCTTATGATGTCGCCAATGAGGCCATAAAGGCATACGAGGCAACGGGTCGAATCAGACCTAGCCTTTTGGCGATCTCAGCGTACTCCGAGAAGGTATTCTTGGGCCCGACGTCGTTGCTTCGGCCGCCGCAGAAGCAAGCCCCTTTGCTTATTGATCGAGCCAAGTTCGCCCGGGATGAGCTCACTAATTATATTCGAAATATGAATAATGGAATCAAAGAGAAGAACCTTTTGAGGATTCTCCTTGCTGTTGGTGTCGAGTCATCCGAGCTTGACATGATCTGGCTAAATGATGTTGAAACTTGGGCGACATTGCGAGGCGACACGGCTCATCAAAGCGGAAAGGTAAAGACTCGTCCGGATCCACGCGGGGAGTATTCGAGGGTTCTGTCTATATCAAGCGGATTTTCCGACATAGACAAAATTTTGGACCGAAAGTAATTATCGCGCAGAGCATTTCGTGAATAGTAAAGGCCTTCTGTAAAAGATTGCGCAGCTTCAGGGTCTCCATTCCCTCCTGTTCCTGGAGGAATTTCCAGGCCGCGCAAGAGCTGCCGTCCAAGGAAACCTTGAGACTCACGACTAGGGGCAGTGGAGTCGAGCGGAGTTGCTGTAGAAAGCTCCGGGAGCCGGGCGGAGAGGGACATGGGCAATCAGGAAATCGAGCGCATAGCCATCAACTACGTCCTTACTTTGGAGCGTGCGGAAGGCCGCAAGCCAACGGACGTCAGTACGAAGGGGTATGGCTATGACGTCCACAGTCCGCCTCGCAAGATCGAGGTCAAAGCCTTTGGGAGGTCGGCGCGTGGTGCGCCGGTCCCCCTTGAGGAGCGGCAGTTGGCCGAGTTCGAGCAGAATCCGGAACTTTACTACGTCTACGTGGTCGACAACGTGGGGCAGTCCGACGGCGCCATGAGCGTGCGAGTACTTCACGGCCAGGTGCTTAGGGGGCTGATCGAACGAGCCAAACCGTCCCGCACCTACTGGTCGACCCTCCGAGTAGCTGAGTACGATGCTGCGGAGCGGCTGCAATAGCTCGACTGTGATGAAGTGAGTGATCCGATGTCAGCTGCGATCTTGAGAGCGCAACGGAGAGCGGCTGGACAGTCCCGCCGACGATGGCGGCGTCGCACCGTACTCCGGGAACATCAGCAACCCGAGTAGGCGCGGCGTCGGGGCCGTCCCGGGGCCGTGCGACGTCAGTCAAGGGCGTACGGCGATGACAGCAGCCGACAATTGCGGTGCAGCTCAGGGGTGTGGTCAATGACGGGTCCGCAGGCCAGGGAGGCGGGTCGTCACTTCCTGCGCAACAAGCGCCCAACTTCGACTCTCAGTTTGAGGAGAGGGGGGTGAGGTCAAAGCCGCACGAAGCACTCAAGACGCTAGGTGCGGAGACCCCGAGGCCCCCGGCGTCCCGTGGTTGCATCGCTAAGACGAATGTTGGGCACGCGGCCACGCGTTCACCGCGTCTTGAGGAGGGTGTCGTTGCAGCCACTTGCGTGCAGCCGCCTCCCCGAAGCCGCGCGATTGGAGCAGACCAAGGGCGAGGGCGCGAACCTCCCGCATATTGTCCAGATGGTCCAGGTGGGTTTTCATGCGCGCCACCACCTCGGTCTGATCCAATTCGTAGCGGCCATTAACCTTCTGTGCGAACAGAGGGAGCAACTTGTAGTAGCGACGTTCGCTGATCCCGACTTGGGTCCAGGGGTAGCGGTCTGGTGACTCGCGCTTCTTGTGCTCTTTGATCGCGATGCTTGCTTTCCGGCGCACGTAGCGGCGGGTTGCTTCTGCGCCTTGTGCCGGGTCGAAGCCGGGACGGACCAGTTGTTCGAGTAGTGTTGCTGCTGCAGACGTTAGGTTCGGAGCGCGAGTTTCGCGTTTGATCCGCTCGACCTGCGGTCGGTAGGCAATGGCGAGGGCATTGGCCAAAGCTGGTTCGTTACCACCGATGTAGCCATGCCAGTAACCTTTGAGAATTAGTTGGCAGGCGATTTTGTACGGAGTCGATTCGGGGTCGAGAGTGACTGTCGGTATCCCGTGGCCGTGAATTGCCTTGGCGAGCTTGGCCCAGGGTCGATTATTGGACTGCTGAACCCCGTTGGTCCAGACGCGCGCAGTGAATGCCCAATCTGCCGGCTGCCGCGTCATTGGAGCCATGATCAAGACGGGCTCGGTGGCAACGAGCGGGATCGGTTTGCTGCCGGTCACCTCTTCGTCCAGCAGCAGTTCGAGGAGCCGTCCTTCAGTCTCGGTCTCGCTTGTCACCCATATGAGTCGGCGGGAGATCTGGATCCACCAGCCTCTGACGGCAACGCCGAGGATCGGGATGCTGAACCGAACAGTAGGATCCATCGCTCGCCGCATGATCCCCATGCGCTGCTCGGGGTCCACTGCACCGAGTCCGCGCAGGACGGAGTCTCTAGAAAGCCACCCTTTTTGAGACGCTTCCGCAAGCAACTGGCCAGATATCCAGAGTGCATCGGCGATGGGTGCGGCCGTCGCAGCGGGCACGGCCACCGATGCCACCTGCAGGACAGCTGCAAGCTCTGGGTTGACCGGATCGGGGATCGGCCACGCGCCGTCTACCGGCTCCATCGAGCCGACCTGCAGGTCCGGGATTTCGACGAACGGTAGGCCATTGGGCTCGAACGTCGACGTCGTCCGACGCGCCGCGTGGAAGCTGCGGCCCGACAGCGTATCTATCTCCCGACCGACCTGGCCAAGTATCTCCATGATTCGGCTGCGGTCGGGGTTGCCGCCGACCTGCCTGGCAACCTCATCAATGAGGCTCTCGGACCAATGTCCCATCTGGGCAGTATACGAGGGCATGGAGAACAACCACATGCACACCGAGCACCAGGCGCTTTGCTCTTCTTCCGGAGATTCCGAAGATCGAGAACGCAGCGATTGGGCGGCGATCACCAAGCGGGCGCAGGGTCTGAAATTCTGGGCTCTGATCATCACGCTCTCGGCAGTTGTGTTGCTCGTGGCACTCGGCCAGCCCTGGGTGGCCGGTATCGTGACCACCACGGCGGTGCCGATCATCCTTCCGATCTTCGCGATCGGAGGTTGTCGTCACACCCCAGCCGCCGGAGTGGGCCAGACGCCTCAACCTGCCGTCCAGGAGCCGCCTGGCTCGCTTTCTCTCACCGAAGGCACCAGAGGGTGAGCGGCATAGCCGCCCCAGCCTGTGGGAGTCGGAATAGGGGCTCGACCTCACTCCCTCTTCGCCGCCGCGTGCACCAGATGCGCACCAGAAGGGACGGTCAACCGCGGTAAAGCACGAGGATCGGCAAGCCTTTGGGGGAGATCACATGGCGACGTTTGAGCAGGTCATGCGGCTCATCAGGCCGTCACCTGCTGTGATTCCCAAGCTCAGAGCGCGAGTTCGATTCTCGTCACCCGCTCCATGTAGAACCCCCAGGCCAAGCGACTGGGGGTTCTTTGCTAGCTAGAGCACTCCGAGGCCCACGCCCGTTGCGGCCCGATTGCTCGGAGGGGCCCCGCGCGGTGGAGAAGCCTGTGTCTGGCCTCACCAGTTCTACTGGGCGTGCTTCACCGTTCCAGGAGTGGGGAGTCTCGCCGGCGGTCTAGTCGATCTCCAGGGGGACGTCATGGAAGTTCGCGGCGAGACTGACGATCACCGTTCGGGCGGCTGCTTCGGCGTCGTCATCGCTGGCCTCTGCTGGCAGGTCTAGGCGTCCGCAGAGGAACCCGCCCGCTCAGATGGTGTGTCGCCAACCTTCCGGCGTTGCGAGGATCGTGATCCCCGTGGGCGCCCGTGTCCAGGTTGGTGTGCGCTTTCTCTTGCTCATTTCTCGCCCCCGTCCGACTCAGAACCCCCCCGTCAAAAGGCTTGGGGGGGTTCTGGTGTCATGACCGATTCCAGGCCAGCCTGTCCCAGGCGGACCGGAACAGGCAGACCAGTTGCTCTGCTCTCGTCGTCGTCTTTTTGCTGGCGTGCTGATATCAGGTCTGCCCGAGGTGGACGCGAGATGTCTGCGGCTGTCGAGTGGGGCTCTGTCGGGCACCAGGCTGCCGGATTCCTGGTTGAGGTTGCGGGTTGCCTAGTAGGAAGAGAGAGCAGCAGAGATTCCGGGCAGCGGCTCAACTCCACTTGGGCGGGCCGTCGTTCCTGCCGTTCGTGAACCGTGTGCTGATCAGTCGCCTGGGTTGGTTCCATGACGGGGCCTGCCTGGCCTACTCGGTCGGCTGCTTGTCCAGGCGCGCGGCGAGTGTCGTCAGGTCAGCGAGGTCCAGCTCTCGGCCGCCGGTTCCCGGTAGCAGGAGGTGGAGGGGGCGGGTCCAGGGGGCGGGTATCGCGTCGAGGCCGTAGACGGCTCCGGCGAGACCGCCGGTGACGGCGGCGACGGTGTCGGTGTCGCCGCCGAGGTCGACGGCGGTACGGAGGGCGGCGTCGAAGGAGGTGGTGGTGCGCAGGGCCCAGACGGCGGAGCCGAGGCAGGGCCAGACGGCGCCGTTGAACTCGGTGGCCTGGTCGGGGTCGTCGGTGGCCTCACCGGGTTCCCAGCTTCCGCCTCCGCACATCTCGTTGTCGGGGTCCGGCTGTGGGAAGCGCGCGGAGAAGGTGCGCTCCCTGCTGAACTCGAAGGGCGCACCCAGCGCGTCACCGACCGCCGAGCCGACCACGGCGCCTGCCACCCGCTGGTCACGATCCATGGCGGCAGCGTAGGTGCAGTGAGTGGGTGATGGCACGGGGTTTCTGACGCGGTGAGGCAGCGTTCAGCGCAGGCCGGCGGTGTTCAGTGCGGACCGAGCGAGGTGATCGATGTGCTGTCGATGTGCTGAGGACGCTGACAGCTGCACGGTCATTGCTCCCTGGTCTGCCGGGCGGCGTCGGACTGTGTGACGGCGCCCTCGGCAGGCGGCCGTCGGCGGGCGGGTCAGCGTGGCGGGTTGCTGGACGTTCGGGCGGCAAGTCCCAGTGCGCAGACGGCGCCCAGTGCGCAGACGATGGCCGTCACCCGGAAGATGTCGCTGTACTCGGTGTGCAGGGCCACGTCCAGCGCATGGCGGTAGGCCGGCCACGCCTTCCCGAAGTTGGCTGTGCCCGGGATGGGCATGTTGAGGTGGGCCGTCAGTGACTGGAAGCGGTGCAGTCCCCATGCCGACAGCGCCGCCACGCCGACCAGCATGCCGATGGTCCGGGAGATCACCGCTGCGGCCGAGGCCGCCGTGTGCTGCCCGGGCTCCGTCGAGTCCAGCACCGCGCCCGCCACCGGCGCGATCACCAGGCCCAGACCCAGGCCCGCGATCACGAGGTCGGTCTGTGCCAGCGGAAGCGGTCCGAGGTGGGACGTCAGAGCCGCCAGGGGCCAGGCCGCGATCAGGAAGTAGCCCCCGGCTGCCACCGCCATGCCGACCGCGGCCACGACGGAGTGCCCCAGCCGGCGCCCGGCCAGGCCGCCGATGACGGCACCCACCGGTAGTGCCACCAGGAACCACATCAGCAGCAGCGCGCCGCCCACCGAGCTCTTGCCCAGCAGCGACT
This sequence comes from Streptacidiphilus alkalitolerans, assembly GCF_042511045.1. Taxonomy (NCBI): domain Bacteria; kingdom Bacillati; phylum Actinomycetota; class Actinomycetes; order Kitasatosporales; family Streptomycetaceae; genus Streptacidiphilus; species Streptacidiphilus alkalitolerans. The sequence goes on along the minus strand of NZ_JBHEZX010000005.1, from coordinate 213,593 downwards.
GCGCCACCAACTCCCCGTCCACCAGCGTGACCAGCAGCGCCACGCCGGCGCAGAAGCTGGTCGCCATCGCCGCGGCGAAGGGGCGCCGCCGCATCCGGCCGATGTCGATCAGGCGCGTCCGGCTGCGGCGCTCCCACAGCACGAAGGCCGCCAGCGCCGCCGCGCTGCCGAGCAGCATGGGCAGGCCCCAGCTCGGCAGCACCGACTGCTGCGGATCCTGGTTGTCCAGGGCCGCCACCAGCAGCGCCAGCGCCACCGCCAGCAGACCGCCGCCGACCAGGTCGGTGCGCCGACTCCCGGTCGGCTCGCCCGTCCCGCCCGTCCCGCCCGTCTCGCCCGGTTGGGGCGACATCGGGGCGGCGGGCACCGTGAACTCCATCACCACCACCGCGACCAGCACGAGCGGGACGTTCACCCAGAACACCCCGCGCCAGCCCGTCAGCGCCGCGACGCCGGCTCCGTACAGCGGGCCCAGCACGCTGCCCAACTCCTGTGCGGCGCCCACGGAACCGAGTGCCACGGGCCTTGCCCCGCCCTGGAACAGGCGCCCGGCCAGCGCGAGCGCCACGGGCAGCAGCGCACCTGCCGCGGCGCCCTGCACCAGCCGCCCCGCGACCAGCAGGGGGAGGCTGTGCGCGTTCGCGGTGAGCGCCGAGCCGGCCGCGAAGACGACGAGGCAGGACTGGAGCACCCGCCGCGGCCCGAACCGGTCCGCGGTCTGCCCCAGCAGCGGCATGGCGGCGACATAGCCGAGCAGGTACGCGGTGACGATCGGAGTGGCCCGCTCCAGATGGTTGAGCGGGATGTCCAGGTCATTGGTGATCGAGTTCAGCAGGGTGACGATGACGTACGCGTCCAGCGACCCGAGCAGCGTGACCACGCCGGTGACACCGAGGACGGCGTGCCGCCGCGCGACCGCCGTCCCGGTGTCGACGGCGGTCACGACGGCGGAGCGGTGATCGTGGCCGGCGCGTCGAAGTCGGAGAACGAGGCCGTCACCGAGCCGCTGCCGCCCGATGCCGTCCGTACCGGGAACGAGACCCGGACGAGCTGCGACGAGGCCACCGTCAGCCACAGGTCGCCCTGCTCGCTCTGGGAGTCCCCGGGTACGAGCGTGGCCAGCACCGGCTGCGCCAGCAGCGCCTTCACGTGGTAGACGGCCTGCCCGTCGAGAGTCTCCCGGTCCACCGTCCGGCCGCCCGTCGCCGTCTGCAGCAGCTTCACGACGCCCTTGTCCGGGTCCAGGATCGCCTCGGGGTCGTAGACCGCGGTGGCGACCTGGAGCGGGACCTTGCTGTAGCCGCCGGTCGCGCCCTTGATGTAGGCCGTGGAGCCCACGATGACGAAGTTGATCTCCACCAGCGCGCCGCTCTCCGACACGGACGCCTTGCCCTGCGCGTTCCCGGCCCGGGTCAGCTGGCCGGTGGCACTGCGCAGGGCGAGGCCCGAGATCTGGCCGCTCGCGTCGATCGAGAACCGCACCGACTGCACCGCGGTCATCGCCGTCGCACCGTCGCCCAGCAACTGCGAGGCTGCCGGAAGGTTGGCGGTTTCCTTGCTGCCGCTTCCGCTGCCGCCGCCACTGGAGCAGGCGGAGAGCGGGAGCGCGAGTGCGGCCGTGACGGCTGTGACGGCCACCAGGGCCCGGGGGTTTCGCATAGTCGGATGCTAGACGTCGCACGAGGTCAGCGGCAGTGGTTCCAGGGCACAACAAGCAATCAGCTGACGGGGCATCACCTACCGGTGCCGGGTGGCCTCGCGGGGGCGGCTCTCGCTCCGCGCCACCTCCGCCAGCGGTGCCAGGGCAATGGCACACAGTGGACCCCCACCCGGACCATCGGACCGTCCCCGGTCAGATGCGTCGCGTCGGGCCGGACGTCGGCGACGCACCAGGTGCCGCCCATGGGGTCCTTGGCACGAAGCGAGTGCCTGCCGCGGGTGTCCGAACCGGCCCAGGAGATCAGCGCCCGGACGCCGCGCTATGTCGTCGAGCGTGCGCAGCACCTCCTGGACGGCAGCGGGACCATGCTCAGCGGGGCACACGTCCTGCTGCTCGGCGTCACCTCGCCCGCGCCCGCGCCCGCACATCACCCGCCTCTGACCGCGCTACCGGGCCACCGGGCCACCGCCCCCCCCGCTGCGCCACCGGGCCGCCGCGCCACCGCGCCGACCGCGACTGACCCCTCCACCGGGCTCGTAACGCCAGAGGTCTATGGCACCGGAAAGTTCCTCTGGAGGGAGTCCGTTTTCTGCCGAAGGCACCTTCTTTCGTCTCAAGAGCGCTTTATCCCAAAGGGTGCGTCGAGTTGTTGCCGACGAGCGGAAGCCACCCCGGCGGAAGGAGGCTTCACAGGTTCTGGTAGTAATAGGCGGCTCATCAGATAAGCGCATCAGTAATATGCGGCGCACCGCCGCAGAGGTTGACGCCTGCCCCGTGTGCTTTCTTGGCCAGGCTCATGCCATTGAGCCCGTGCAACATCCCTTGCTTCGAGGAGACTCCTGCATATGCCCTCCCTCTGGTCCGGTTCCACTCGGACGGCCGCTGGCGCGGCGCTGTCGGCCATCGCTGCCTTCAGCCTTGTCGCCGGCGTCGCCGGCACCGCCCAAGCGGTCTCCACTGCGGGTGACAACGCGGCCAAACTGACGCCCAAGCGAGTGGGCAGCGCACCCCGAATACCTGCCGGAGCGGTCCGCACCGGCTCCGCCGCAGCCGACACCACGCTGCACCTGGCCGTGAACCTGAAGCCGCGCGACCCCGCGGCCCTGAGCGCCTTCGTCGCCCAGGTCTCGGACCCGAAGTCGGCGAACTACCACCGGTACCTCGCAACGGGTCAGTTCGCCTCGACGTTCGGCCCCACCAAGAGCACCGTCGACAGTGTCACCAAGGCCCTGCGCGCGGCCGGGCTCAAGCCGGGCGCGCTCAGCAAGGACGGCCTGTCCATCCCGGTCACCGCCAGCGTCGCCACGGCCTCGCACGCGCTGGGCACCGGCTTCGCGACGGTGAAGCTGACCGACGGCACCGAGAGCTATCTGAACACCTCCGCCCCCGCGCTGCCCAGCGGAGCGGCCGCCGAGGTGTCCGGCATCACCGGGCTCAACAACCTCAGCGTGATGAAGAGCCACCACACCAAGCCGGTCCTGGCGGGGAAGGCCGCCGGCACCGGGGTCGGCTCCCGGGCGCTCAGCGCCCACGCCTCCGGACCCACCCCCAGCTGTTCCGCCGCGACCAGCATGCTCAAAGATCGTGGGTTGGTCGACACCCGGGACTACTACAGCCCTCCCGCCCTCGCCGCAGCTTACGGCCTGCCCCACACCACCACGGCGGGCGCCGGATCGACGGTCGCAGTGTTCGAGCTCGAGGACGTCTTCGAGTCGGCCATCAGCGACTGGAAGTCCTGCCTCGGCATCAGCTCCGCCTGGAGCACCGTCACCGTCGACGGTGGCCACACCGTGACGGCCGTCCCGGGCCCGGACGCCACCGTGGGCAATGAGGCCGCCCTGGACATCGAGGACGTCATGGCCCTCGCCCCGGGCGCCTCGGTCATCGACTACGAGGGCCCCGACGCTGACCTGGCCACCGAGCAGAACGTCCTCGACATCTACCAGAAGATGGTTGACGACAACAAGGCCCAGGTCCTCTCCATCAGCTGGGGCGTCTGCGACCTGGACGCCGACCCGGCCCAGCTCGCGGCGGAGAACACCATCTTCGCCCAGGCCGCCGCTCAGGGGCAGACCGTGGTCTCCGCCTCCGGCGACGCCGGTTCCACCGACTGCTCCGGTGACGGCAGCAGCAACGGCGCCAACCTGTCCGTGGACGACCCGGCCAGCCAGCCGTACGTCACCGGGGTCGGCGGCACCTGGATGAACGGCAGCGGCTCCACGCTCAAGCAGGCGACCTGGAACTACGGTTCCAGCCTGGGCGGAGCCGGCGGCGGCGGCGTCTCGAACGTGTGGAACAGCGGCAACGGTCCTCTCCTCTACCAGACCGGCTTCACCGGCTCCGGCTACAGCAACACCTGCGCCGCAGCCTCCGGCCAGGTCTGCCGGCAGGTGCCCGACGTCTCCGCCCTGGCCGACCCCAGCGTCGGCTACGTGGTCACCATCGGCGACGGCTACTGGGGCACCATCGGCGGCACCAGCGCCGCGGCACCCACCTGGGCCGCCATGATCGCCCTGGCCGCCACCACCGCCGACTGCAAGGCCAACGGCCGGGTCGGCCAGCTCAACCCGATCGTCTACAACGCGGCCCGCTCCAGCTACGGCACCTCCTTCACCGACATCACCACCGGCAACAACGACTGGACCCCCTCCGGTTACAGGGGCGGCAAGTACGCCTCCACGTCCGGCTACGACATGGCCACCGGCCTGGGCACGCCCAAGTACGCCGGGCTGGTGGGTCAGCTGTGCGGCACCAAGGCCAGCAGCGCGGGCGGCAGCTTCTTCCCGATCACGCCCGTCCGCGTCTTCGACACCCGGGCCGCCTACCACGTCGGCAGCTACACCACGCCGATTCCCGCCAACACCACCTACACCGCCACGGTCACCGGCAACGCCGCCGGCGACAACGTGCCCAGCACCGGCGTGACCGCGGTCGCCCTCAGCGTCACCGCGATCAACCCCAGCACCAGCAGCTATGTGAGCGTCTCCGGCAACGGCATCGGCCACGGGGCCGCGACGCTGACCTTCGTCAAGGGCCAGATCGTTCCCAACGCGGTGGTCGTCCCGGTCAAGAACGGCAAGGTCGACTTCTACAACCGCTTCGGCACCGTGGACGTCGCCGCCGTCATCACCGGCTACTACAGCAGCACGGGCACCGGCGGCTCCGGCTTCACCCCGATTCCGGCGGCGCACATGCTGGACACCCGCTCCGGTGTCGGTGAGCCCGGCGGCACGGCCGCCAAGCTCGGCGCCGGCTCCACGGTGACCATCAAGGCGACCGACACCCCCGGCATCCCGGCCGGTGTCACCGCGCTCGCCCTGAACGTCACCGCGATCAACGGCACCATCGGCAGTTACCTCGGGATCTACCCCAGCAACGCCGGCCAGGCCGCCGCGACCAGCGTCAGCTTCTCCGCGAAGCAGATCCTCGCCAACACGGTGATCGTCCCGGTGGACAGCGACGGCAACATCACGATCAGCAACCACGCCGGCATCGTCGATGCCACGGCCGACGTCACCGGCTACTACAGTGCCGCCACCGGCGCCAGCTTCAACGCTCTCGCGCCGACGCACCTGGTCGACACCCGTGGCGGAACCGGCGGCTTCAAGGCCCTCGGTGCCGGAAAGACCATGGCGGTGCCGGTCACCGGCATCGGCGGGGTTCCCGGCAACGCCACCGCCGTGGTGCTCAACGTCACCGTCGTCGGTCCCACCGCGACCGGGTACGTGAGCATCTTCCCGCACGGCCCGATCCCCGCGGCCACCACCGGGATCGACTTCTCCGCCAAGCAGACGATCTCCAACATGGTGGTCGTCAGCGTCACGGCTGGGCAGGTCGACTTCTACAACCGGTTCGGCACCACCAATGTGGCCGCCGACGTGCTGGGCTACTACGCCCCCTGAGGCACTGCCGGCACCACTGAGGCACCGTCAGCACCCCTGAGGCACCGCCAGCACCACTGAGGCACAACCAGCACCACGCACAATGAGGGGCCGCCGGTCGAACCTGACCGGCGGCCCCTCGCACGTGCGGCAGCCTCACTCCTCGGCCAGGAGCCGGGCTGTCGGCAGCCTGCGCAGGGCGCGCAGCGGCAGTACCGCGGCGAGCAGCGCCAGCAGGGTGCCGCCGGCTCCGACCGAGGCGCTCAGCAGCAGAGCGGTGCGCCAGGGCGCGTCGATCGCGGCCGCGATGCCGACGGCGGCTGCCGCCCCGGTCACGGCGCCCACCAGGCCGAGGCCCAGCGCCTCGTAGCCGACGAGCGTGGCGAGCAGCCGGTCCGTCCAGCCGGTCGCGCTGAGCAGGGCGTATTCCGCCGAGCGTTCGTCGATGGCGATGTAGAGGACGTCGGCGACGGTGGCCGCGCCCAGCAGCGCGGTGATGGCCGCCGCGATGTAGTCGCTTCCCTGCACCTGGACGGTGACCGCGTCGCCCAGCAGGGTGCCGGCGACCGTGCCGCGGAAGGCCAGGTCCACCACCGCCAGCAGGGTCAGCGCGGCCACGCCCAGGGCCAGGCTGAGCGTGCCCAGCAGGGTGCGTCCCGGGCGGCGCAGCAGGTTGCCGAGGGCCAGTCCGCTGACCCGGTGCGGGTTTCCGGCGCGCCGGACCCGGGCCACCGCCGGGCGGACCGCGACACCGGGGTCGGCTCTGGTCGCCTGCCAGGCCGGCAGCAGCCCGGCGGCGAGGCTGAGCAGCAGCGCGACCGGGGCGGCCAGTTCGACCGGCCCGGCGCGCAGCCCCACGCCCAGCAGCGGCCCGGCGCCCAGGGCCAGCGCGGTGCCCGCGACCCCTGCGACCAGCCCGGTCCCGGCCGCCTCGCCGAGCATCAGCGCGAACAGCGCCCGCCGGGGCCAGCCCAGGCAGGCCAGCACCCCGAGTTCGGTGGCCCGGCTGCGCCAGGTCGGCCTCCCTGACGGTGTTCAGCCGGTGCGAGACCAGCAGCCGGGTCTGCCCGGTGCGGCTGGTCGCCAGCATCCGGTGCACCTGGTGCTCGGCGCGGGCGTCCAGGCCGGACGAGGGCTCGTCGAGGATCAGCAGGTCGGCCCGCTCCCGCAGCAGCACCGTCTCCGTCCCCTGGAAATGAGAGAGCGCTCTCCGAGCTGGGGCGAGCCTGCCCGCGCGAAGGAAGGGGTGTCAAGAGTTCGTGCAAGTCCCGGAACCGGCCACCGAATTCAGCGGAGCACAAAAGACCCGTCCGGGGACGGACGGGCCCTTTGTGCTCCTATGCGGTGGTCGCAGGCTGCGTGCTCACCGGCGGACGGTGAAGTACTGCCACGCTCCCCAGGTGCTGAGGTTGGTGGTGTCCTTGCTGCTGTGCACGTACTCGGCACGCATGCGGAACTTTTCGTCGACTGAGTGGGTGAGGGTCAGCTTTCCGTAGCCGGTACTGGCGGTGCTGAGGCTGTAGCAGCCGGAGGTGCTGACCGTGTGCCAGGTGTGGCCGTAGTACCGCTGGACCTGGAAGCGGATGCACTGGCGGGCCTTGTCGGGTGTCACAGCCGCTTTGAGCACTGCCTTGGCGGTGCGGTGGTAGACCCGGTAGCTGGTAGTGCCGTAGTGGGTGCTGGTGTAGTAGGAGCTCAGCATGTCGGACACTTTCGCGTAGGCCCAGGCGACACGCGTTGCCGTGGCGGGCGAGTAGCGGTCGTCACCGGCGAAGGTCGCGGTGAAGGTCGTCCTGCGGGAGACCTTGTAGCTAACCGCCAGGTTGCCATGGCTGTCCACTGTCCCGGTCTTGACCAGGGTCTTCATGCCGCCGTAGGGCTGGGCGTAGATCGAGACCACGCGACTGTTGTAGCTAGTGCCGAGGTGCGCGGTCACCTTGGCGGTGGCGCTGTAGGCGTACGCCGAAGCATTGGTACTGACAGTCAGAGCGGTGCTGACACGCGAGACCTGGACCGTCGCGGAGGCGGAGGAGGCCAGGTGGGTGGCATCGCCCGGGTAGCTCACGCGGTACGTGTTCGCGCCGCCGGTCTGGGGCGTGTCGGTGAGCTGGAAGGCTCCGTCCGCCGAAAGCGCGGCGTCGGGCAGCACCACGCCGGTCGGGTGACCCGCATCGGTCCTGGTCACATGAACGACCTCGCCGGGACCGAAGGAACCGACCGAGAGCTGACCGGAGAGCGTGAGCGGGGCGGCCCTTCCGCTCTTTGCGGGTGCGGTGAGACTGATGACGGTCTCAGCAGGGGGCGGGAGCTGCCAGGGAACCATGAACGTGTAGTTGCTCTCGTTGTACTGGTTCCCCACCGCGTCGACGGAAGCAACGTAGAGGGTGTGGACGCCCCAGCTCGGGGTCATTGTCACCTCGGCTGTGCCGTCACTACTGGGGGAGACCTGAGCGGATCCAAGGCTGAGTGGCTGGTCCAGCGAGTACAGGAAGTGGTCCAGGCCGCTGACCTGGCAGTCGGGCGTGCCTGCTGCGGTGCAACCGCTGGGCAGGGTGTCGCCGCTGGAGCTGAGGCTGAATGTGGTCGGCTGCCCTGCGGCCTTCTGCGGTGTTCCCGGGTCGCCGACCTGCGGGAAGTCCGGGTTACTGATGGTCGGCGTGCCGGGGGAACTGCGGTCCACCTTGAAATAGCAGGTCGCGGTCGGGTTCGAGTACGCCGTCCCGTTGTAGGTGGACGCGTTCCATCCGTAGGTGTGGCCGTCCTGCAGGTCGATGTCGGCGTTCAGGTTGACGGTCATGCCGTTTCCCGACCACGGTGCCAAGGCGTCGGCCTGCTGTGAGCCGTCCACGTCCCATACGTGCACTGCTCCCTGGAAGTTGACCCCGTTCAAGGGCGACCACGGGACGGCGAGGGTGAACGAGCCCGACTGGAGCCACCCGATGCTGTCGTTGCCGCAGCCGTCGGCCCCTGCGGGAGTGGTGCGCGGGTTGGGCCCTGGCAGGGCTGGAGCCGGAATCGTCGGATCGATCGGCGTCTCCGCGGTGGCAACTGCTGCCGGAAGCACAGCGAAGAGCGCTCCGGTCAGCAGCAGCGCGAGCCATCCTCGACGGCGCGCGGTTCGGTTCACGTGCATTCCCTCCGGCCGGACTCGTCCGGTCAATGTGTGGTCCATGGCCGTGAGCCGGAAGTGCGCGCCGGCTCGGCCGTGCGCGCGATGACTGCCATGAATGGCTTGCGGCCCCCCGCGCCCCCGGCCGCCCGTCCGCTGTCCGTGCAGCCTTCTCCGCGGTGAAGATCGCAGAGCGACTGGACTGTACCACTGCGTAGAACGGCGCTCATCGGCCGGACAGGCCCTGGGGATTCCGGCCGCCCGGGCCGCCGCTCGGCCTCGGGGTGGGGGCGAAGCGGCGGCGGTAGGCGGAGGGGGTGAGGCCGGTCTCGCGGCGGAGCAGGGCGCGCAGGTTCGCTCCGGTGCCAAGCCCGCTGTGCTGGGCGACCACGTCCAGGCGGTCCTCGCCGCGTTCGATCAGGCGGCAGGCGAGGGTGACCCGTTCGCCGGTGAGCCAGGCGAGCGGTGTGGTGCCGAGCTGGGCGCGGAAGCGCCGGTGCAGGGTCGCCGGGCTGACCGCCGCCCGGGCGGCGAGGGCGGTCACGGTGAGCGGGTCGGCCAGCCGGGCCTGGGCCCAGGCCAGCACCGGGGCCAGCGACTCGTCCGCGACGGTGGGGACCGGACGTTCCACGAACTGCCGCTGGCCGCCGTCCCGGTGGGCGGCGAAGACCAGGCGCCGGCTGACCGAGTTGGCGACTTCGGCCCCGTGGTCGCGCCGGACCAGGTGCAGCCCGAGGTCGAGCGCCGCCGCGCTGCCGGCCGAGGTGAGGATGTCGCCGTCGTCCACGAACAGCACGTCCGGTTCGAGCCGCACGGCGGGGAAGCGCTCCCGGAAGGAGTCGGCCCACTGCCAGTGCGCCGTGGCCCGGCGGCCGTCCAGTACCCCGGCCTCGGCCAGGGTGAACGCGCCGCTGCAGAAGCCCACCAGCCGGGCGCCCCGGGCGTGCGCCCTGCGGACGGCAGCCAGGACCGCCGGACGGCGCGGGACGTCGGTGTCCGGCCGGTTGGGCACGATCAGGGTGTCCGCGGTGTCGGCCGCGTCGAGCCCGGCGACATTCGTCAGGGTGAAGAAGCCGTCCCGCATCAGGGTCCGGGGAGTGGGCGAGCACAGCGTGAACTCGTAGAGGTCCCGGCCGAGTTCGGGGCGGCGCAGGCCGAACACCTCGGTCGCGCAGCCCAGCTCGAAGGGGTTCGAGTTCTCGTCGACGATCACCACGACCCGGTGCGGGCGCTCCGGCTCCGGAGCATCGGCCGACTGCGAGGATTCTTGCGTCATATGCGATTTCTAGCACTCACGGCGACAGTGTTCCACCGCCGAGGATGGACCCATGAGCCACGAACCCATCGCCCTGCGGCAAGCCCTGGCCTCGTTCGACGCCCTGTGGAGCCCCCGGATCGTCACCCGGGTCAATGACTACGACGTACGCGTCGCCAAGGTCGAGGGCGAGCACGTCTGGCACGTCCATGAGCACACGGACGAGTTCTTCCTGGTGGTCGACGGCGAACTGCGGATCGCGCTGCGCGAGCCCGTCGGCGAGCGCACGGTCACCCTGCCCACGGGGTCCGTGTTCACGGTCCCGCGCGGCACCGAGCACCGGCCGTCCTCCGCGTCCGGAGCCTCGATCCTGATGTTCGAACCCACCGGAACCCTGACCGTCGGCGACCGTGCCGACCGCTACGGCGGCGAACTCCCGGACCATGTGGACGCGACGACGGGCCACCCGCTGGTCGCGCCGTGAGCCCTACCCCACCCGGTGGGCGAAGCCGAGCGGCAGCTCCAGCTCCAGCCAGACCACCTTGCCGTGGCGGGTGGCCCTGCTGCCCCAGCGGTGGGCCAGCTCATTGACCAGGTGCATGCCGCGGCCTCCCTCGTCCTCCGCCGTGGCCCGGTTCAGGCTGGGCGGGTGGGTGTCCGTGTCGGCGACCTCCACGGTGAGCACCCGGTCGCGGAAGAGCCGCAACTGCGTCGGCGCCCCGCCGTGCAGCAGGGCGTTGCTGACCAGTTCGCTGACCAGCAATTCGGTGAACTCGGAGAGCGAGGACAGGCCCCAGTCGGCCAGCGTGGCCCGGGCGAACTCCCGTGCCTTGCGCACCACGGCGATGTCCGCCGAGAGCGGGAAGCCGGCGATCCAGTCCTCGTGCACCGGCAGCGCGCGGGCCATGATCATGGCGATGTCGTCGTCGCTGTCCCCGGCCGACATGGCCGCGAGGACGGAGTCGCAGCTCTGCTCCAGCGATCCGCGCCGCTCGGCCACGGTGCGGGACAGCAGGTCCAGGCCCACGTCCAGGTCGCGGTCGCGGCGTTCCACCAGGCCGTCGGTGTAGAGCACCAGCAGGCTGCCCTCCAGCAGAGTGAACTCCACACACTCGAAGGACACCCCGCCGACCCCGAGCGGCGGCCCGGGCGGCAGGTCCAACAGCCGTGCGGAGCCGTCCGGTTCGGCCACCACGGGTGGCGGATGCCCGGCGCTGGCGATGCTGCAACTGCGGTCCACCGGGTCGAACACCGCGCAGACGCAGGTGGCGAACTGCCCCTCGCCGATCGCCGACGCCGTCTCGTCCAGCCGTTGCAGCAGCCGGTCGGGAGTGAGGTCCATGGTGATCAATGTCCGTGCGGCGGTGCGGAGTTGGCCCATGGTAGCGGCGGCGCGGATGCCGTGGCCCATCACATCGCCGACCACCAGGGCGACCCGTCCGCAGGAGAGCGGGACCACGTCGAACCAGTCGCCGCCGACCTCGCTGACCACGCTGCTGGGCAGGTAGCGGTAGGCGATCTCCAGGCCCGGTGTGCGGTGGACCTCCTGCGGCAGCAGGCTGCGCTGCAGCGTCAGCGCGGTGTCGCGCTCCCGGCGGTAGAGGCGCGCGTTCTCGAAGCACACGGCCGCGCGGGCCACCAGCTCCTCGGCGAGCGCCATGTCGGCCGGGCCGAAGGGCTCCGGGTTGTTCGTCCGGATGAACTCGGCACCGCCGAGCACCGTGCCGCGGGCCAGCAGCGGCACCATCAGGTAGGAGTGGATGCCCGCGTCGAGGCCCGGCTGCACCCGCTCCGGGTGGCCGGTGATCCGGTGCATGGCCGCCTCGTCCACCACCGGGACCAGGATCGACCGGCCGCTGCGCAGGCTCTCCGCGTAGAGCTTGGCCGACCACGAGGTCTGCCCGATCTGGTCCGCGGCCCCGGTCACACCGGCCCCTGACGCCTCCCCGACGGCCATCGCGCGCAGCAGCATCCGGCCGTCGTCCGGCACCGGGGCCTGCTCGCGCTCCTGCTCCCCGCCCTGGACGATCGACTCCAGCAGGTCGACCGTGGCGAAGTCGGCGAAGCGCGGGATGACCACCTCGACCAGTTCCTCGGCGGTCCGCTGCAGGTCGAGCGTGGTGCCGATACGGGTGCTCGCGTCCTTGAGCAGGGCCAGCCGGGTGTGGGCGGTGCCGGACTCGCGCAGCGCCTGCTGCAGTGCCATCAGCGTCTCGTGCTCGCGCAGGTACAGCCGGGCGTTGTCGATGGCCACCGCCGCACGGGAGGCCAGTTCGTCGCCAAGGGTGATGTCCTCCCACTCGAAGGCGTCCCGGTCGCTGCGCCGGGAGTAGACCACCATGCCCAGCACCATCCCGCGCGCCACCAGCGGGGTCACCCGCACCGCGCGCGAGCCCAGGCCGAGGTCGGCCTGCGGATGCTCCGACGGCACGGTCGGGGTGAGCGGGGGCAGGCTCTGCGCCGGGACCACCACGGTCCGGCCGGTGGCCATCGCCTCCGCGTACGGCGAGTCCGCGGGGACGTCGTAGACGGCGCCGGCCGACAGGTCGGTGACCGGGGCGTCGAACCCGGGATCCGAGCTGACCAGCGCGAGCTGGCGCACCCGCTCGGCGCCTTCGGCGGTTTCTGTGGTTTCCGCGGTCTCGGCGGTTTCCCCGGTCTGGCTGGTGTGCCCGGCGACGAGGCGGTCCAGGACGAAGACACCGCTGAGGTCGGCGACCCGGGGCACCATGGCCTCGGCCAGCTCGCGGGCCGTCTGCCCCAGGTCCAGCGTGGTGCCGATCCGCGAGGTGGCGTCGACCAGCAGCTCCAGCCGGTCCCGCGCCCTGGCCGCCCGGGACTCGGCCAGGAAGCGCGCGGTGACCTCGACGATGGTGGAACTCACCCCGAGGACCCGCCCGCTGGGCTCCTCGAGCCGAAAGTAGGAGGCCGACCAGGCCCGGTCCTGGGTGGGATCGCCCGGAGTGCGGCCGTGCGACCGGGCGTCGACCACCGGCTCGCCGCTCTCCAGCACGTGCTGCATCACGGTCTCGATCTCGGCGCCGTTGATCCCCGGCAGCACATCGGCCGTCCGGCGGCCCAGGTGCTCCTCCACCGGCACGCCGTTGATCTGGGCGAGGGCGCTGTTCAGCCGGACGAAGCGCAGGTCCGGATCGTAGACGGCCATGCCCACCGGCGACTGGCTGAAGAAGCTGTCGAGCACGGTGAGGTCGGCCTCGACCCGGCGCAGCGCCCTGACGTCCGAGGCCACCGCGAGGACCAGCGGGGCGCCGCCGGGGCCGGCGATGGGGTAGGTGCGGAACTCCAGGCTGACCAGGTGTCCGTCCCGGTGCCGCACCGGGAACACCCCGGACCACGGCTGCCCCGCCACGATGCCACCGAAGAGGTCCAGCACACCGGGCCGCTGCTCCGGGGTGGCCAGCAGCTGGACGGCGAACGCCCCCACCGCCTCGTCGGCGGTGTAGCCGAGCAGCAGTTCCGCGTCGGCGTTCCAGTGCAGGATGCGCCCGCTGCCCTCGATCAGGGCCGTCGCGATGGGAACGGCCAGCAGGGTGCCGTCATGGGCGTCCCGGCTCGCCGCTGTGCGACCGCCGTCCGCCTCGTCCACGCGCTGCTCATTGCTGTCCATGGTCAGGAAACCACCCGGAGGTCGTCATTCCGCCCTGCCATCCTCCCACCTCAGCCCCGCCACCGCGGGTTTGCCGGTACGGGCGGTGCGGCGCCGCGCGGCGCTGAGGCGGCTGGGAGCGGGGCGGGTACCGCGCGGCCGGTGGTGGCGGGCGGCGCGTCCGACCGGGTGATACCCCGGTGCGGGCTTCCGCACGTCCGGGCCGCTATCCTCGTGCCTACGGCGGAGGGGCTCGCCGTACAACCGCAGCCGGGCTGGTCCCGGGTGCCAACGGTCCCTACCTGGCGGTCGCCTGTCCTGGCGATCCTCGACTCAGGTAGGAGGACCATGCCCCGATCCACACCGCACACCCCACCATCGGCCCGTCCGCCCATGGCGGGCCCCTGCGGCAGGAGGACTGATGCCCGCACGTGAACCGGCGCAGGGGCAGGCCGGCGACGGCCTTCCCCCCGACCCGACCCCCGACCCGACCTCCGACCCGACCCCCGGCGGGCTCCCCGCCGAATGCCTCCCGCTGGACCCGGACACCCAGCCGGCGCCACCGCAGGGCCGCGGCCGCAGCACGCGGCAGTGGGACGTCGTGGCCGTGGTCGCGGTCGGCGGTGGCCTGGGCAGCATCGCCCGCTACGGACTGGCCCGGGTCTGGACCACTCCGGCCGGCGGCTTCCCCTGGGCGACGTTCAGCACCAATGTGCTCGGCAGCCTGGCCCTGGGCCTGCTGATGGTCTACGTGGTCGAGGTCTGGCCGCCGTCCCGCTACCGGCGTCCCTTTCTGGGGGTCGGCATCATCGGCGGCTTCACCACCTTTTCCACCTATATGAACGAGACCCGCGGCCTGCTGGCCTCCGGGCAGGTCGCACTGGCCGACGCCTATGCGCTGACCAGCCTGATCGCCGGTCTTGCCGCGGTGTGGACCGGGATCGCCCTGGCCCGCCGCGTCTCCGGCCTGCCGGTACGCCGCGGCCCCAGCCGCCGCAGCCAGGCCGGACGCACCGCCACCGCTGTCACCGCTGTTCCCGCTGTCCCCGCTGTCGAAGCCCAGGAGAACGCCTGATGCCCGTCCTCATGGTCTTCCTCGGCGGGATGGTCGGCGCACCGCTGCGCTTCCTCACCGACAAGGCGGTCCAGCAGCGCCACGACAGCGTGTTCCCCTGGGGCACCTTTGTCATCAACATCGCCGGGTCCTTCATCCTGGGCGCCCTCGCCGCGGCCTCGGCGCACCACCACCTGCCCGCCGACCTCAGCCTGCTTCTGGGTACCGGCTTCTGCGGCGGCCTGACCACCTTCTCCACCTTCTCCTTCGAGACCGTGCGGCTCATGGAGGACGGCTCACTCGCCGAGGCCGGCCTCAACGCCGTCGGCTCGCTGGCCCTCGGCCTGGCCGCGGCAGCCCTGGGCTACGGGCTGCTGACCTGGGTGTGAGCCGTCAGCGGCGCGGTGGCGCGGGGCGGACCGCGGCGAGGAAGCGGGGAAGGTCGGTCAGGTCCGGCAGGACGGTGTGGGCTCCGGCGGCCTTGAGCTCCGCCTCGCCGAAGCTGCCGGTGGCCACGGCCACCGCCGTGGCGCCTCGGGCCAGCGCGGCCTGCACGTCCAGCGGGGTGTCGCCGACGAGGACGACCGCCTCGGGCGGGAAGGCCACGCCGTACTTGCGCGTGGCCAGGTTCCTGGCGACGTCGACCAGGTCGGCGCGGACCAGGTGGTGGTCGCCGAAGGCCGCCACGTCCAGGTCCAGGCGGTCGGTGAGCCCGGCGGCGGCGAGCTTGACCAGGCCGATCCGGCGCGCGTTGCCGGTGAGCACCGACTGGACCAGGCCGGGCAGCGCGGCCAGGGCGGCCAGGGCCTCCGCGGCGCCGGGCAGGACCCGGCCGCCGCCCGCGAGGAAGTCGTCCCGCTGCTCCTCGGCGATGGCGCCGGCCAGGTCCTGGAATTCGGCCGAGGTCGTGTCCGAGGTCGTGTCCGTGGTGGCGTCCGAGGTCGTGTCCGCGGTGGTGTGGCCGGAGCCCAGTTGCGCCAGGAGGTCCCGGACGATCGCCCGGTCGGTGCGTCCGGCGAAGGCCACCTGGGTGGTGACCGGTCGGCCGTAGAGCCGTTCGAACGCGGTGTGCATCGCGTCGCGGCCGAACCCGGCCGGATCCAGCAGGGTCCCGTCCACGTCCCACAGCACCAGCCCTGGACCGTTCACTGGTTCGCCCATGGGGCTGACTTTACGTCAGACCGTGGCGAGGGAGACCTCGGTGGACTTGATCAGCGCGACGACCGGAGTGCCGGCCGCGAGGTCGAGGTCGGAGACGGCGTCCTTGGTGATCGCGGCGGTGAGTTCGCCGCCGTCGATGCTGATCTTGATGGTGGCCATGGCGCCGCCGGTGGCGATGTCGGTCACCGTGCCCGCGATCTGGTTGCGGATGCTCAACCCGGCGACCGGGCCGGTGGCAAGCGACACCTCGGTGGACTTGACCATGGCCCGCACGGCGCTGCCCTCGGCGATGCCCAGCTCCTTGACGGCCTCCAGGGTGATGGCGGCGGTGATGTGCTGGCCGCCGTCCAGCCGGGTCCTGACCGTGGCCATGACCTCGCCCGTGGTGACCGAGGTGACGGTGCCGGGGATCTGGTTGCGGATGCTCAGGCTCATGAGTTGTTCGACCTCACGTGAAGGGGCGTCTGCAGGATCGTTCCTGCAGTGTCCCTCCCACCGTAGCGAGGCAGAGTCGGGTCTGCTGGGGGCCTCTCGCATGTGCGGGGCGGAAGGGCCCTACCGGGCCGCAGCGTCGCCTGTGCGGTGCGTGATCCGTGCGGCGCGAGGCCTGTGCGGCCCCGGACGCGCGGCCCCGCTGTGTGGCGCGGCTTGCGGCTCCGAGATGTGGCCCCCGCCGCCGGTGCGCCCCGGCGATGCAGCCCCGTAACTACGCGCTCCTCGCCGGCTCGGTCGTTCCGGACGGTGCTGACGTGGCGTCAGCGCTGCGGAGGGCGAGGGCCAGGAAGTGTTCGCGGGCGTCGTCGTAGAGTTCCAGCTGCCAGCCGTTGTGCTCCAGCATCGGTCGGAGGTTGGGCTCGGCCAGCGGATCGCTCGGGCTCAGCGGGCGGCCGTGCCGGGCGGCCCGTTCCACCCGTCCGGACGGGTGGAAGAGCAGCAGGGCCGCGCCGGGGGCGGACACCCGGGCCCACTCCCGCAGGGCCTGCTCCGGATCGGGCAGGTGGTCGAGCAGCCCGGCCGAGAAGATCCCGTCCACCACGCCCGACGGCAGCGGGAGTTGGGTGCAGTCGGCCAGCAGCAGCCGGGCCAGCTGGTCCCGTCCCGCCTTGGCCGCGGTGGTGAGCATGGCCTGGGTGACGTCCAGGCCGAGGACCGTGCCCGTGGCCCCCACGGCCTCACGCAGCGGCGGCAGCGCACGGCCGGTGCCGCAGCCCAGGTCGAGCACGGTCTGTCCGGGGCGCAGGTCCATCCGGGCGACGGCCGCGGCGTAGGCGGGTGCGTCGTCGGCGAAACGGGTCTCCCAGCTGTCGGCGCGCGGGGCGAAGAAGGTGCGGGTCGCGGTGTGGGACGCCCTGGCCGCCGCCAGCGAGGCGAACCGGGCCAGGACCAGGTCCCGCTGCGGTGCCATGACGGCCAGTTCCGCCGCGGCCGACTCGCGCAGGCCGGGAGCGCTCGCGGCCTCCTCGGGGAAGGCGGTGGCCAGGGCGTCCACCGCCTCGGCGTCGACCTCCGGGTGGAACTGCGTCCCCCAGGCGCTGCCGCCGACCCGGAAGGCCTGCACCGGGTACTGGTCGCAGGAGGCCAGCAGCGTGGCCCCGGCCGGCAGGTCCACGGTGTCGCCGTGCCAGTGCAGCACCCGCAACTGCTCGGGCAGGCCGGCCAGCAGCGGATCGGTCCGAGCGGCCGGCGTCGACCGCACCGAGCCCCAGCCCACCTGGAGGCCGCTCCCGACCCGGGCCGTGCCACCGGCCGCCACGGCCAGCAACTGCGCGCCCAGGCACACCCCCAGCGTCGGCACCTCCGCCGCCAGCGCGGCCCGCAGCAGCGCCAACTCGGCCCGGCGGGTGGGGAATCCGTCATCGCTGTGGGCGGCGGCCGGGCCGCCCATCAGCACCAGCGCCTCGACCCCTTCGAGGTCCGCCGGCACCGGATCCCCCGCCCAGACCCGGCAGTGCCGCAGCCGCAGCCCGGCGTTCTCCAGGGCCGTCCCGATCACATACGGGCCCTCGCCCGGCACATGCTGCACCACCAGGACACTCACCGAACCGTCATCTCCCTCGCAGATACCAGCCGTCCAGTCCAGTGCAACTGTACGTGCGAGGAGGTCCGCTGCTTCCAGCCCGCAGCTGCGGCCGACGGTCACATCACCGGATCACCACATGACTGGGAGCCGTTCCGGCATGCGCTTCATGAAGCCGGTGCGCCAGACGAGTTGCTCGACCGGGACGGCGAGCTGCAGGTCCGGCATCCGGCGGAGCAGGGTCTCCAGCGCGATCTCGGTGTGCTTCTTGCCCAACGCCGTTGCCGGGCAGTAGTGCTGGCCGCCGCCGAAGGACAGGTGGGCGACGCTGTTCGCGCGGTCGATGTCCATCCGGTGCGGATCGGCGAACACCTCGGGGTCGAAGTTGGCGCCCTCGACCAGGACCAGCACCAGTTCGCCCTTTCTGACCAGGACGTCCCCCAGGGTGACGTCCTCCAGGGCCAGCCGCGGCAGGCCGTCGCCGATCGACAGGTTGATCCGCAGCAGTTCGTCGACCGCGGCCGGGATCCGGCCCGGGTCCGCCCGCAACTCGGCCCAGGCCTCCGGGTGCTGGATCAGCGAGACCACGGCCATGGTCAGGAAGGCCGAGGTGGAGATCACCCCCGCGCCGAACATGGTCACGCCGACCGTGGCCAGCATCTCGTCGGTGAGGTGGGCGTACTCCGGGTCCTGGCGCAGGGCCGCGATCTCGGCCATCAGACCGGTGGTGGACGGGTCGTCCAGGCGCTGCACCATATAGGCCATGTCCCGGTCCCAGTTCAGCTTGGCGCCGCTGACCGGGCAGGCCGAGTTCATGAACGCGAGGTCCAGGCTCGGCGCCAGCCGGGCGGCGTCCCGCAGCGGGATGCCGAGGATGCGGCAGTGCAGCGCCTCCGCGTACGGGTTGGCGAACCGCGCCCGCAGGTCCACCGGCGCGCCCTGCGCCAGCAGGCCGTCGACCAGCTCGTCGGCGTACGAGCGCATCCACTCCAGCAGGCCGTCGGCCTTGGGGTTGATCGCCCTGAGCACCGCCTTGCGGAGCCCCGCCCCGGTGATGTTGCCCATGTTGTTGACGACCTCCGGCGGGATCGTCAGCGCGTACTGCCTCGGCACGCCGGGCGCCGAGGTGTCCTTGAGGCTGAACCGCCGGTCCTCGAGCACCTGGGTGCACAGCGCGTGCGAGGAGACCAGCCAGGCCTGGTCCCCGGCGATCGTCCGGACCCGCTTGACCGGCTCCGCGCGCAACGCGGCTATCTCGTCCGGCAACCGGTCGCCGCGCCAGGAGAACGGGAAGTCGGGCAGTTCCGGCAGCGCCGGGGGTTCGGGCAGTTCCGACAGGGTCTCAACGGACATCGGGGTTCTCCTTCGGCTGCTGCGGGGTGACCACGGCATGGCCCTGGTTGCGGGAGGCGCGCAGGCCGGATCCGCGGGAGTAGAGCAACTCGGCCATCGGCAGCAGCTGGTGATAGCAGTTCAGGGAGGAGGGGACCCGCAGGATCGCGGGCGTGTCCAGGAACAGCGGGGCCTCCGCGCAGACGTACTCCAGGCACACCTCGCGCTGCCGCCGGGTGCCGGCCCTTCCGTCGAGGACCTTGGAGGTCAGGAAGGAGTCCACCAGGGTGTCGCAGGTCCCGCGGAACTCCGGATCGGTGTCCAGCAGGGTCCGGATGCGGTCGTGGATGCCGCGGTAGGCCGGATTGTCCACGAACTCCGACATGGGGTGGGCGCGCAGCCTTCCGCCCCCGGAGCCGACGGTCCCGACCGCGCTGTTCACCTTGGCGCGGACCCCGCGCAGGTTCTTGACGGCCTTGCGCCGGGCGTCGTCGGCGCTGTAGCCGAGGGCCTCGTACATCTCGGCCACGTGCAGGTCGGTGTAGACGAAGTCGACTTGGTCGAAGTGCGCCACGCCCCAGCGGGCGAGGTCGACAAGTCGCTGTGCCGAGAAGTAGCTGTTTCCCGGGGAGACCCCGATCACGGCATGGTCGCCCTCGGCCTGGATGACCTGGCAGTGCGGGGTGTAGGGCCGTACCTCGAAGACTTCGGCCGTGGTCGCGGCCGGCGGGCAGGACTGAATCGCTAAGATTTCGGTCGCTGTCGTCAACAGGGATTGTCCTTCGCGTCGCAAGTCCCGGCGGAGCCCTGTGCTCCCGGTGTGGCGACGACACGAGAAGTAAACGATCGAACGCGGACAGTGTCAACGACGGGCAGTTCCACGCGCCTTGAGGCAGTCACGGTTCATCCAAAGGCCGTCGCGGGCGGCCCGGCGTTCGGAAGATGCCCTGGCCGGAGCCGCCCCGACGGCTTCCGTGTCCGGAATGCGCCGCGCCCGCGCGGGGCCGAAGCAGCCGCGGCCGGACCCGGGCGGCCCGCAACCCGCCCCCGCCCGGGCAAGGTTCGTGTCTTTCCACAGACGGCCCCCGGACCGGCGACCGGGTCGGCGACCGGGCCGACCCCCGGGCAGACCCTAGGGCGCGTCCGGCATGGCCTGGGTGACCAGCAGTCCGCAGTCCCAGGCGTAGAGGCCGCTGTCCGCGAGCCGCTTGTTGAGGGCGGCGACGTCGCGGTTGGGGTGGTAGTGCAGTTCCTGGCTCTCGATGTCGTGCACGCAGACGCAGGCGGACGCCCGGGCCAGCGGCTGCGGGCCCACCGCCAGGGCGAGTTGGTCCACGGCGGGCTGGCAGGAGTCCTCCTCGGCCCCGCCCTCCGTGCCGATGCAGTCCCGGAGGATGGTCCTGACGCTGTCGCAGCGCAGATACGCGGCGGCTGCGGGTGTGGCGGCCATCAGGACCGCGGCGAGTGCCGCGCCGGCGATCACTGCGCTCTGTCCGGGCATCGGGCGGGGGTACTTCATGCGGACCTCCGGGCGAGCCGCGGCGGACCTGCCGGAACCGGCGGAAGACCGGTCAGGCGGCTTGGTCGGCGCCGAGGACGTTGGGCTGGGGGTGGGTGAACAGGTGCGCTGCCGCCGCGATGGCGCCGCCGACCAGCGGGGCGACGATGAACAGCCACAGCTGGGAGAGTGCGGGGCCGCCGGCGAACAGGGCCGGGCCCAGGCTTCGGGCCGGGTTGACCGAGGTGCCGGTCAGCGGGATGCCGATCAGGTGGATGACGGCCAGCGCCATGCCGATCGGCAGGCCGTCGAAGCCGGTGACCGCGACCCGGTGGGTGACCGCGAGGACCACGAACACCAGCAGGAACGTCAGCAGCACCTCGGCCAGGAACGCGCCGCCCAGGCTGATGTGCACCTGGGAGCGGTCACCCCAGCCGTTGCTGCCCATCTTCCCGTGGGTCTGCAGTCCGGGGATCGTCTTGGCGATCCAGAAGACCAGCGCCGCCCCGGCGATCCCGCCGACGAACTGCGCGACCCAGTAGGACACCGCCGTCGTCACATTGATGCGTTTGGCCACCAGGAAGCCCAGGGTGACCGCCGGGTTGACGTGGCAGCCGGAGATCGGCCCCAACGCGTAGGCGAGTGCCAGCAGGGTGAAGCCGAAGGCGAGGGCCACTCCGAGGTCGCCGATGCGGTCACCGGCGACGACTGCCGCCCCCACCGCGAACAGCACCAGCAGCAGGGTTCCCAGGAACTCGCTGACTATCGCGCGCCTGTCCAGATCTTGGTTCATTCCTGTCACATCCCTCACGTCCTGAACGTTGCCGGTTCTTCAGCGTCACCCGGAAGCAGGCGGAGGGCCATTCGGGAGGCAGCGGTCCGCGCCCGCGGCGGAGCGCCCCGGGGTGGGGCGACCGGTACCGCGGGCGCGGAATCGTTGCAGGTCAGCGACTCAGGTATTGGTCTCGCCGCTGTCGTCCAGGTTGACCCAGGAGAAGATCGCGCCGACCTGGTAACCGTCCTTCTTGGTGTCGAAGGTGAAGTCCAGGTCGGTGTCACCGGGGCGCAGCAGCTTGGAGATGTCGATCCGGTCCGAGTCGTAGCCCAGCTGGTTGACGTAGTTCGGGCTGCGGACGAACTCGTCGCTGGGGATGGACTCGCTGATGGTGGAGTTCATGAAGTCATTGGCCGGCTTGTCCTTGGTGGAGAGGACGGTGCGCGGCCCGTTGGTGGACTTCACGCTGACCGTGTCGCCGACGTAGGTCCGGTCGGCGTCGTAGGCGATGAAGCCGAGGTTCGCGGCGATCTGGCCGGTCGCGGGGACCTTGATGCCGGTGACCTTGGAGTCGATCGGCGGCGAGTCGGGCAGCTCGATCTGGAACCCGTCGGAGAGCTGGATGTTGCGGTAGGGCTTGTCGCAGTTCTCGTACGCCACCACCAGGGACCAGCCGCCCCAGCTGTGGTCGGCCACGACCGAGTCCATGTCGGCGACGATGTAGTTGCCGTTGCCGGAGGCCTTGACCAGGTCGGTGACGTCGGCCGAGGCCTGGTAGCCGTGCTCCTGGGCGTTGCCCTCGCCGACCCCGGTCATGTAGCCGAGGTCCTTGTAGGACGGGTCGGTGTTGATCTCGTGGTACTGCTTGCCGTCCGGGGTCTTGAACAGCACGCCGTCGACCTGGGTCAGCGGCAGGATCGTCTTGCCGAGGCCTCGGGTGCCGCCCCAGTACAGCCGGGCGTACTTGACCGTGGAGCCGGGGATCAGGTTGAGCGTCGCGCCGCTGGAGGAGTACAGCGTCTCGAAGCCGCCGCCCTCGGACGGCGGGAGCGGGAACTTGCCCGGGTACTGGTTGATGTAGCGCATCTTGTAGTTGTTGTTGTAGATGCCCTGGCCAACACCCTTGCGGGCGTCCGTGCAGGAAGCGACCCCCTTGGTGAGCGGGGCCTGCTTCTCGTCGCAGGTCATCAGCGTGTTGCCGATGCGGGTGATCGACCCGTGCATGTCCGCCTGGAAGCGGGTGGTCATCGGCAGCGGGTGCTGGCCGGTTTCGTCGCCGGCCCGCAGCTGGTGCGACTGGTGCGAGTGCGCAGGGCCGGGACGCTCGGGCGCGGCCGCCCCTGAGCTGGCTGCCATGGCCATCTGGGTCGCGACGGCCACGGTCGCGACGGCCACGGCAGCGGCCGTCCGGAACAGTCTGCGTGAAGACGGGCGGGTGCCTACGTTGCGGTGGTCCACAGGATCCTCTCGGTTTACTCAAGATCGGATAATCATCCGAACACGGAGCGTGAGGATTGCCCTGCACTCGCCCGTTCGTGGGCGTGCCGCGGGGGTGCCGTGGGCATGCAGCGGGGTGCTGCGGGGGCGACCGGGCCCTGCCGGGATGCGGACGGGCCCGGATGCACGGACCCTGGAGGTGTCCGTAAGTGCGCAAGGAGGAATTCATGTCCGTTATCGACAAGATCAAAGGCATGCTGAAGGGCCACGAGGACCAGGCCCACCAGGCGGTCGAGAAGGCCGGTGACATGTTCGACGCCAAGACGGGCAACAAGTTCAGCTCACAGGTCGACATGGCCCAGAAGCAGGCCCACAACCAGATCGGCGACAAGCCGCCGGCGGACCCGACCTGAACCGACTGCATGACGACTTCCCGCGTGAGGCGGCCGGTGGCACCCGTGTCGGGTGCCACCGGCCGCCGTGGTGTGCGCGGTCGAGCTCGGGTCAGGTCGGTCAGGTCGCGGTGCAGCTGAGGACGGGCGCCCCGTTGCTGCCGGTCCAGGCGCCCTGGACGCCGAAGGTGGTGTTCCCGGCGACGGCGATCACATTGTTGTAGGAGAGGTTCACCGCGGTCACCCCGCTGCCGGTCTGCTGCACGGTCGCGTTCCAGGCGTTGCTGATCTGCTGCCCGTTCGGCCAGGACCAGGTGACCGTCCAGGAGTGGGTGGCGGCGGTGCCGGTGTTGCTGACGGTGACCGTGTCGGTGAAACCGGGGGTCCACTGGTTGTCGACATGCAGGGTCGCGGTGCAGCCGGAGTTGCCGCCGCCCCCGCCGCCGGTGGTGGACGTGGTCGCGGTGACCGCCGCGGAACTCGCCGAGACATTGCCGGCGGCGTCCACGGCGCGGACGGTGTAGCTGTAGCCGGTGCCCGCGCTGAGGCCGGTGTCGGTGAAGGTGGTGGCGCCGG
Organism: Streptacidiphilus alkalitolerans; assembly: GCF_042511045.1. NCBI lineage: Bacteria > Bacillati > Actinomycetota > Actinomycetes > Kitasatosporales > Streptomycetaceae > Streptacidiphilus > Streptacidiphilus alkalitolerans. The sequence continues at coordinate 189,839 of NZ_JBHEZX010000005.1, read as the reverse complement.
TGGTGCTGCCGACCTGGCTGCCGGCCCGGTAGACCTGGTAGCCGGTGACGGCCGTGTTGTCGGTGGACGCGGTCCAGGAGAGCGTGGCCGTGCTGGCGGTCGTCCCGGTCACGGTCAGCGCGGTCGGGGCGGTCGGCGGGGTGGTGTCGCCGCCGCCGGTGCCGCCTCCGCCGCCACCGGCGAAGCCGGGGGCCTTGATGGTGGCGAGGTAGGCGTCCTTGGCGGTGTTGACCGTGGTCCAGTCGTCGTTGAGGATGCCGCCGGTGTCACCCGAGTCCGGGTTCCAGGACCAGAAGGTCCAGGAGAAGCTGTCGCCGCCGTACTGCGCGGTCGGCCGCAGGTACTGCACCAGGGTGCGCAGCCAGGTCTGGTCGGTGGTGGACTGCAGGGTGGTGCCGAACTCGCCGAGCCACACCGGGGCGATGTTCTGGTTGAACAGGTAGCCCCAGTTCTTGTCCCAGATGCCGGGCATATTGGCGGGGAAGGTCGGATCGGTGAACCACGGCTGGCTGGAGACGCTGGTGGCGTAGTCGTGCGGGGAGTAGACCACTCGGTTGGCCACGCTCAGGACGACCGGGTACTGCCCGGCGCCCTGCAGATTGCCGCCCCACCAGGAGGAGTTGCCGTTGAAGGTCTGCACGCCCTCGACGAAGACCAGCAGGTTGGGGTTGACCGACAGCACCGCGTTGCCGCCGCGCTCGGCCGCGAGCCGCCAGTCGATGGTGGTGTCGCCGCAGCCCCAGCAGGCCGGGTCGTGCGGCTCGTTGTGCAGGTCGATGCCGATCACGGCGGAGTTGCCGAGGTAGCGCGTGGCCAGGGCCTTGAGGTCGGCGATCCAGGTCGACTCCGGGACCGCGCTGGTGTACCAGAGGGCCGACTGCCCGCTGGAGTCCGGGCGGTGGCGGTCCAGGATGACCTTCAGGCCGTCGGTGCCGGCGTAGTTGACGATCTTGTCCATCACCTGGAGCGAGTTCAGGCCCTGCAGGTCGGCGTTCATCCCGGAGGAGAAGTTGATGCTGTCGGGCATGGTGCCCTTGAACAGGTCGTCGCTGTAGGGCAGCCGGATGGTGTTGTAGCCCAGCGACTTCATCTGGTCGATCATGCTCTTGTAGTCGCGCGACCACAGGCCGTGGGCCACGTGGTTGTCGGTCTCGAAGCCGAACCAGTTGATCCCGGCGATGCGGACCGCCTGGTTGTTGGCGTCCAGGATCTGCCGACCGCTGGTGTGCCAGTAGCCCGACCCGGCCGCGGCGGGGGCAGCCGCCGGGGTGGCTGCGGCCCGACCCGCTGCCGCGGCGGCGCTCTGGCTGACCCCGAGCGGGACCAGGACCAGCGCTGCGGCGGCGACTGTCACAACGGCTCTGCGAAGGCGACGTAGGGGGTGGCGCACGTCGCACCTGCCTTTCTTGGAGTTGATGGGAGCGCTCCCAATTCGACAGCGAAGACCCATGCGTTCGCTGGGAGATGGGGTTACCGGCTCTGGCCGCTACTCATAAAGCCAGACGATCATGGACGCGTCAACGCCTACGCCCAACTTCGCCCCATGCCGCAGCGTCAGAACCCGCCCCGGATGGGAGCGTTCCCAGTCGGGTGCGCCTGGATACCGGGCTGAGACGGCCCGTCGGCTCAGAGGGGCTTCAGAGGGAGGCGGGGTCGGCGCGGTAGCGGAGGAGGAGCATGGCGGCGTCGTCGTGGAGGGGGCCGCCGGTGTGCATGACCAGGTCCTGGCGGAGGGTTTCCAGGGCCTCGTCGGGGTCGTCCTGGTCGAGCAGGAAGGCGCGGTCGGCCAGGGGGTAGAAGGTGCGTTCGCTGTCGCGGGCCTCGGTGACGCCGTCGGTGTAGAAGAGCATCTGGTCGCCCGAGCCCAGTTCGACCTGGTGCGGGATCGGGCCCTCCGGGCCCAGGACGGCCAGGCCGAGCGGGGGTGCGGTCAGCGCCGGTTCGGCGAACTCGACGGCGCCGTTGGAGCGGAGGATCAGCGGCGCCGGGTGGCCGTAGTTGAGCAGGGTCATGGTGTGGTCGGCGTCGATCTCGGCCAGCACCGCGGTGACGAACTCCTCGCCGCTGAGGCGGCGGTTCAGCGAGCGTTCCAGCCGGTCGCCGACCTCCTGCAGGGTCTTCTCGTCCGGCGCGGCCTCGCGGAAGGCGCCGAGCACGAGCGCGGCGGTCTCCACCGCCTCCAGGCCCTTGCCCTGGACGTCGCCGACGATCACCCGGGTGCCCCGGGAGGTGGGGACCACCTCGTACAGGTCGCCGCCGATCCGGGCGGAGGCGGCGGCGGAGGTGTAGGAGACGGCGATCCGCATCCGTCCGGCCCGCAGCGGCACCGGGCGCAGCAGCACCCGCTGCGCGGCCTCGGCGACCGAGCGGACGTCGGCGAGCTCACGCTCGTGCCGGCGGCGGATGGTCGCGGCGAGGGCCGCCGCCGCGGTCGAGCCGGCCACGGACAGCACGGCCACCGCAGCCCGGTGCGTGCCCAGCAGGCTGTCGTGCCAGGACACCCCCAGGCACAGCAGCAGGCCCAGCACGCCGACCAGCAGGGCCCGCCGGATCGAGCCGGTGACGCAGGCGAACGCGGGGCCGAGCGAGAACAGGGCGAGGTAGCCGGCGTCGGGCCCGGTGAACACGTCGACCGCGGCGACCGCGGCCATCATGACGAAGGGCAGCCCGACCAGAAGCGGCTGCCTGGCCAGTCCCTTCGGTTCCACGGTCCCCTCCTGGTTCCAGGAGACGTGGCTCCCTCACCCGCACCCTTGCATCCGGTGGGGATGCGGGCAAGCGGTTCCCAGGAAACCGGCAGCGGGGAAGGGGCCCGCCGACCGGCTTTTCCGCCGCCCGGAGCCGGTCCGTGCGGCGGTTTCGGCTTCGCGGTCAGCCGCGGTCAGCCGCGGTCAGCCGCGGTCAGCCGCTGACTTTGCTGAGCCTGGCCCCGGCGGCCTCGGCGACGGCCAGTTCCTCGTGGGCCTCGACCACGTCGAAGGGCACGATCGTCGCCACCACGTGCGGCAGCTTGCCCACGGCGCGGGCGATGTGGTCGGCGGTGCGCCGGTGCAGCAGCCGGCCCAGCACCGGGGAGTAGTTGCGCTCGGGGATCAGCAGGGTGATCTGGCTGCGCCGGTCGGTGGTGCTGCGGTGGATCAGTTCCAGCAGGGCGCGGGTGATCCTGCGGTCGGGGCACTGGACGATCTCCAGCGGCAGGTCGCCGACCTGGGCGTCGGTCCACTGCGCGGCCAGCTTCTCGGCCTCCCGGCTGTCGATCATGAAGTGCACGGCGCGGATCTCCTGCGGGCGCAGCGAGCGCGCGTAGCGGATCGCCTTGAGCGCGGCCAGGTCGACCCGGTCCACCAGGATGTACACCACCTGGCGCCGGTACAGCGGGGTGGTGGTGTCGGCCGGTGCCGCGGCCAGCGCCTCGGCCTCCTCCCGGTAGCGGCGGTTGACCCGGATCAGGGCCCACACCCCGACCGGGAACAGCACCACGACCAGCCAGGCGCCCTCGGTGAACTTGGTGACCGCGAAGGTCAGCACGATGCCCAGGGAGACGGTCGCCGCCAGCGCGTTGACGATCAGTTTCGCGGTGCGTCCGCGTTCGCGGCGGGTCCAGTGGTGCTTGACCAGGCCGGTGCCGGCCATGAAGAACCCGGTGAAGACGCCGATCGCGTACAGCCCGAGCAGGCTGTCCAGCCGGGCGTCGGTGCCGATCAGCAGCGCCATGGAGACGGCGGTCAGCGTGAGGATGCCCGAGGAGAACGCCAACCGGTGTCCGCGCCTGGTGAGTTGGCGCGGCAGGAAGGAGTCCTCGGCGACGAAGCTGGCGAGGAACGGGAAGCCGTTGAACGAGGTGTTGGCGCCGGTGTAGAGGATCAGCGCGGTGGCCAGCTGCAGGAACACCAGCCCGGCCTGGCCCAGCCAGCTGCCGCCGAAGACCAGGCTGGCCTCCTGGGACAGCACGCTGGGGTTGCCGGAGCCGAAGGGGAGCGAGTGGGTCAGGTAGGCCAGCCCGGAGACGCCGAGCACCAGGGTGCCCAGCGTGACCGACATCGCCACCAGGGTCTTCCTGGCGTTGGGCCCCTGCGGATTGCGGAAGGCGCTGACGCCGTTGGAGATCGCCTCCAGGCCGGTCAGCGAGGTGCCGCCGTTGGCGAACGCCTTGAGCACCAGGAACACCGAGGCGCCCATCAGCAGGCTGGTGTGGTTGCCCGCGCCGCCGAGGGCCAGCGCTCCCTTCGCGTGGACGTCGGCGTGCGGCAGGTCGCCGGAGAGCAGCCGGATCCCGGCCACGGCGAACAGCAGGCCCATGCCGCCCATGAAGAGGTAGGCGGGCAGCGCGAACGCCTTGCCGGCCTCGCGGATGCCGCGCAGATTGCCCCAGCAGAGCAGCAGCACCACGGCCAGCGAGATCGGCAGCTGGTAGCGGTCCACCCAGTTGTAGGCGTCCCCGCCGAGCAGGTGGACCAGCGACAGCAGCGCGGTGGTCCCGGCGGCGGTCTGCACGGCGACGGTGACGATGTAGTCGATCAGCAGCGCCACGGCGGCGACCTGGGCGACGTTGGGCCCGAAGTTCTCCCTGGCCACGACGTAGGAGCCGCCGGCCCGGGTGTAGGCCATCACCACGTCCCGGTAGGACAGGGTGAGCAGCGTCAGCACGCAGAGGATGGCCAGGGTGACCGGCAGCAGCAGGGTGAACGCGGCGATGCCGATGACCGGGATCAGGATCGTCAGCATCGCCTCCGAGCCGTAGGCCGAGGAGGAGATGCAGTCGGAGGCGAGCACGCCCAGGGCGACCGGGTTGGACAGCTTCTCGTGGCTGAGCTCCTCGGTGACCAGGGGCTTGCCCAGCAATCGCCGCTTCACCCGGTAGGCGAGGCTTTCCGGCAGTTCCATGGCGTGGTCGTCCGATCCGAGAGGCGCAGTGCGGGTGTGTCGGAGCCAAGAGTGCTCCCACCGCATCCCCGAATAATCGGACAAATAGGGCTATCGTTAAGGAATCGTCTCGGATCTTAGCGACTCCCTAACGCCGCCCGGGAGAACCCGCGTCGGCCCGTAGAGCGCGGCGAGTTCGGCGGCCAGGGCGGCCAGCCGGGCCCGGGCCGCCGGGGGCTCCAGGATCTCGACCCGGGCGCCGAGGCCGGCCAGCTGCGCCGCCAGCACCTCCGCCGACGGGCCGTCCACCTCGATCTCGACCCAGCCGTCGGCGAGCGTCCGGCCGAGCCGCAGCCGACTGCCGAACAGCCCTTCGAGGACGGCTTCGGCGCTGACCTCGACGCGTCCGCGGACGGTGGCCGCGAGCATCCGGTCCTCCATCCGGCCGGCCAGGGCGCGCCAGGCGGTGGAGAGGTCGAACCCGTCCGGGCGGACCACCGGCTCCCCGGTCGGCGCCACGGCGGTGACCCGGTCCAGCCGGAACGGCCGCAGGCCGTCCGCGGTACCGGCGACCAGGTACCAGGCGCCCGCCTTGGCGGCGAGGCCGAGCGGGTGCACCGTACGCTCGCTCGGCGGCCGGCCCGGACGGGTGTAGCCCAGCCGGACCTGGGTCTGCTCCAGCACCGCCCGCCGCAGCGCGTCGAGGTACGGGGACGCCGAGGCGTCCGGCGAGCCGGACCAGTCGGTGCCGTCGGCGACCCCCGCCCTGGACGCGGCCTCGGCACCGGAGCGCAGTGTCGCCGGAAGCGCCCGGACCAGCTTGCGCAGCGCCACCCGCAGCTCCGGGGTGGTGGCCGAGGAAGGGCCGGTGACCAGGAACAGCGCCCGGATCTCACCGGCGGTCAGCCCGGTGAGGTCGGTCCTGGCCCCGCCCACCAGCGACCAGCCACCGCCCCGCCCGCGCTGCGAGTAGACCGGGATGCCGGCCGTGGCCAGCGCCTCCAGGTCGCGCCTGGCGGTGCGCTCGGACACCTCCAGCTCCGCCGCCACCTCGGCCACCGTCACCCGGCCGCGGGTCTGCAGGAACAGCAGCGCGGCCACCAGCCGGTCGGCTCTCACGGCTCACCTCCCATGCTCGGCTCCCATGCCTGGAATCCTCCTCCGGAAACTGGCCAGAAGGTGGACAGTTAACCTTCCAGAGTGGCCGCATGACCACCACTTCAGCTGTGTCCAAGGCCCCGGCGCCCGGCGCCGGGGCGGCCCGTCCCGGGCTCGTCCTGGTCTTCCTCTGCGTCGCCGGGTTCATGACCTTCCTCGATGTGTCCATCGTGAACGTGGCGCTGCCGAGCATCGAGCAGAGCCTCGGCATCTCCGAGAGCTACCTGCAGTACGTCGTCACCACCTACGGCACCGTCCTCGGCGGCTTCCTGCTGCTCGGCGGACGGCTGGCCGACACCTTCGGACGCCGCCGGATGCTGCGGACCGGCCTGCTGCTGTTCGCGGCGGCCTCGCTGCTGGCCGGCCTGGCCGAGGGCCCGGTCCTGCTGGTCGCCGCCCGCGGGCTGCAGGGGCTCGGCGCGGCGTTCATCGCCCCGTCCGCGCTCAGCCTGCTGACCAACACCTTCGCCGAGGGCCCGGAGCGCACCAGGGCGCTCGGGGTGTGGGGCGCGGTCGGCGGCGTCGCCTCGGTCGCCGGGGTGGTGCTGGGCGGTCTGTTCACCGAGGGGCCGGGCTGGCGCTGGATCTTCTTCGTCAATGTGCCGATCGGGGTGGCCGCGGCGCTGCTCGCCCCGTTCGTGGTGCCGGAGAGCCGGGCCGCCGAGCGGCGCCGGTCCTTCGACACGGCCGGGGCCGTGCTGCTCACCGCGGGGCTGGTGCTGACCATCTTCACCCTGGGCCGGACCGCCGAAGCGGGCTGGGGCTCGGTGCCGACCCTGGGCGGCTTCGCCCTCGCTGCCGCGCTGCTGGCGGCCTTCCTGCTGGTGGAGCGGCGGGCCGAGGCGCCGCTGATCCCGTCCGCCGTGGTCCGGCTCCCGGTGCTGCGCGCCGCCAACGCCACCGCGGTGCTGCTGTTCGGCACGCTGGTCACGCTGTTCTTCTTCGCCAGCCTGTTCATGCAGCAGGTGCTGGGCTACTCGCCGATCAGGACCGGACTGGCCTACGTCCCGCTCGCGGTCATCGTCTCGGTCGGCGCGGGCGTCGCCTCCCAGCTGGTCACCAGGCTGGCGGCGAAGCCGGTGCTGGTGGCGGGCCTGCTGCTGACCGCGGTCGGGATGCTGCTGCTCTGGCGGGTACCGGCGCACGGCAGCTACCCGGTGGACCTGCTGCCCGCGTTCCTGATCGGCGGCCTCGGGCTCGGGCTGTCCTTCGTCCCGCTGCAGGTGGCGGCGTTCGCCGGGGTCGGTAAGGCCGAGTCGGGGCTCGCTGCCGGACTGATCAGCACCAGTCAGGAGGCGGGCGGGGCGCTCGGGGTGGCCGTCGCCGCGACCGTCGCCTTCAGTCGGGTGCCCGCGCTGACCCGGGCCGCCCACGGTGATCCGGCGCTGGTGCTGGCGGCCAGGGCGAGCGTGTTCCACGAGGCGTTCCTCGTCGGAGCCTGCTTCGCCCTGGCCGCGGTGGCCGTGTCGGTCCTGGCCGTCCAGGGTCGGCGAGGTCTTTCGCACTGATCGAAATGGGCTGTTTGTCCGTTCTCCTGTGTCACTGTGATCCCATGTCAGATGCCCGCCGCCGCTCCCCGCTGCTGTCCTGGACGGTCCTCGCCCCGCCGGTCGCCCTGCTGGTCCTGGCGCTGACCTGGGGTCACCACATCGACACCTGGCTGGCCGTGGTGATCGCGCTGGTGCTGGCCGGCGCGGTGCTCGCGGCGGTGCACCACGCCGAGGTGGTGGCGCACCGGGTGGGGGAGCCGTACGGGTCGCTGCTGCTCGCGGTCGCGGTGACGGTGATCGAGGTGGGGCTGATCGTCACGCTGATGATCTCCGGCGGGTCGGAGTCGGAGACCGCCTCGCTGGCCAGGGACACCGTCTTCGCCGCGGTGATGATCACCACCAACGGCATCGTCGGACTGTCCCTGCTGCTCGGCGCGATCCGCAGCGGCACCGCCCGGTTCCACCCGGAGGGCAGCGGCGCCGCGCTGGCGACCGTGGCCACCCTGAGCGCGCTGGCGCTGGTGCTGCCCACCTTCACCACCAGCGCCCGCGGGCCGGAGTTCTCCGGCAGCCAGCTGACCTTCGCGGCACTGGCCTCGCTGGCCCTCTACGGGATGTTCGTGTTCACCCAGACCGGGCGGCACCGCGACTTCTTCCTGCCGGTGGAGAGCAGGGGGTCGGCCGACCCGGACGGCCACGCGCCGCCCGCCACCACCAGGGCCGCCCTGGTCAGCCTCGGGCTGCTGCTGGTCGCGCTGGTCGGCGTGGTCGGCCTGGCCAAGGTCGAGTCGCACACCATCGAGTCCGCCGTCGACGCGGTCGGCTTCCCGCCCTCCTTCGTCGGCGTGGTGATCGCCCTGCTGGTACTGGCGCCCGAGACGCTGGCCGCGGGGCGCGCCTCCCGGCGGCGCCAGGTGCAGATCAGCCTCAACCTGGCCTACGGCTCGGCGATGGCCAGCATCGGGCTGACCATCCCGGCGATCGCGGTCGCCTCGATCTGGCTGAAGGGCCCGCTGCTGTTGGGGCTCGGCTCCACCCAGCTGGTGCTGCTGGCGATCACCGTCTGCGTCAGCATCCTGACCGTCGTCCCCGGCCGGGCCACCCGGCTGCAGGGCGGGGTGCACCTGGTGCTGCTCGCGGCCTTCGTCTTCCTCGCGATCAACCCCTGATCATTCGGAAGCGGTGGAGCGTCCGTAACGGAGCGTCAGTTCCCGCAGGTGGGCCACCAGTTCCGGTGGTTCGGTGACGTCGAAGTCGAGGCCAAGCATGCCCAGGTACACCCCCAGCACCTCCACCGTGTCCGCGCCGGTGTCCAGGACGCAGCTGTGCTGGTCCACCGGTTCCACCGTGCCCACGGCCGGGTTGATCCGCTCGACCACCTGCTGCGCCGGGGCGTGCACGGTCACCCGGGCCCGGTAGCGCCAGGCCGCGCCGGACACCCGCTGCGAGACGTACACCGCCACGTCCCCGCCGGGGAACTCGCGCGGGGGGAACCGGGGGCCGGCCGGCGGACGGGGCGTGATCCGGTCGGCCCGGAAGGTCCGCCAGTCCTCGCGTTCCACGTCCCAGCCGACCAGGTACCAGCGCTGACCCCAGTTCACCGCCCGGTACGGCTCCACCACCCGCCGGGTCGCGGTGCCGTCGTGGCTCCGGTAGTCGAAGCGCAGCCGCTCCCGGTCCCGGCAGGCGGCGGTGAGCGTGGTCAGCAGCTCCGCGGTGACGGTCGGCCCGGGCCGGTCGGCCGGCACCGCCACGGTGTACGCCTGCAGCGCCCGGACCCGGCGGCGCAGCCGCGAGGGCAGCACCTGCTCCAGCTTGGCCAGCGCCCGCAGCCCGGTCTCCTCGGTGCCGGGGACGGCCCCCTGGGCGGAGGTGCGCAGGGCGATCACCACCGCCACCGCCTCCTCGTCGTCCAGCAGCAGCGGCGGCATGGACGCCCCGGCGCCCAGCCGGTAGCCGCCGGTGGCGCCGCGGCTGGCGTCCACCGGGTAGCCGAGCTCGCGCAGCCGGTCGATGTCCTTGCGCACGGTCCGGCCGCTGACGCCGAGGCGTTCGGCGAGCTCGGACCCGGGCCATTCGCGGGGGGTCTGCAGCAGGGACAGCAGCCGCAGCAGGCGTGCCGAGGTATCCAACATGGTCTGCAGTCTGCGCCTTCATTAGGAAGCTGCCGTGCCTATATCGATCCTACTGTTCTCCTCATGGAGACCACGGAGAGCACCGAGATCCGCCCGTTCCGCATCGATGTCCCGCAGGCCGAGCTCGACGACCTGCACGACCGGCTGGCACGCACCCGCTGGGGCAGCGAGGTCCCCGGCACCGGGTGGAGCCGGGGCGTGCCGACCGGGTACCTCAAGGGCCTGGTGGGGTACTGGGCGGACGGGTTCGACTGGCGCAAGGCCGAGGCCGAGCTGAACGAGTTCCCGCAGTTCACCACCACCATCGACGGGCAGAACGTGCACTTCCTGCACGTCCGCTCGCAGAACCCGGACGCGCTGCCGCTGCTGCTGATGCACGACTGGCCCTGCTCCTTCGTCCAGTTCGCCGACGTGATCGGGCCGCTGGCGCAGGACTTCCACGTCATCGTCACCTCCACCCCCGGCACCGGCTTCTCCGGCCCACTGGGCGAGGCGGGCTGGACCACCGGGCGGATCGCCGGAGCGTTCACCGAGCTGATGGCCCGGCTGGGCTACGCCCGGTACGGGGTGCAGGGCACCGGCGGCGGGGCCTGGATCGCGGCCGAGATGGGCCGGCTGGCCCCGGAGAAGGTGGTCGGCGTCCACGTCAACGGCCTGGTCACCTTCCCCTCCGGCGACCCGGCCGAGTTCGAGGGTCTGACCGAGGCCGAGCAGGGGCGGCTGGCCAAGCTGGAGGCCTTCCAGCAGGACGCCATGGGCTTCGTCGCGATCCAGTCCACCCGCCCGCACACCCTGGCCGCCGGGCTGCACGACTCGCCGGTCGGCCAGGCGGCCTGGATCGCGGAGAAGTTCAAGGAGTGGACCGATGCCGCGGCCGAGCTGCCCGAGGACGCGGTGGGGCTGGACCGGCTGCTGACCAATATCAGCGTCTACTGGTTCACCGGCACGGCAGGGTCCTCGGCCAACCTCTACTACGAGGCCGGCCACGACGGGGCTGCCTGGGCCCCCAAGCCGCGCGGCACCGTCCCCACCGGCGTCGCCGTCGCCCTGACCACCGACATCGCCATCAGGCGTTTCGCCGAGCGGGACCACAACGTCACCCACTGGACCGAGCTGGAGCGGGGCGGCAACTTCCTCGCCCTGGAGCAGCCGGAAGCCTTCGTGGCCGACGTCCGGACCTTCTTCGACACGCTCTCCAGCTAATAGAACACTTATTCGAACAAGGCGTACCCTGGAACACATGGCAGTCGTGTTCCAGGGTTCGCTGTTCTCGGAATCGCCGCCGGAGGCCTCCGGTGGCGGCCTCCCGGCGCTCTCCGGCGTGCGCAGGACCGTCCTCGCCCACGGCGCCTGGATCGACCTGCTGCCGGGCTGGCTGCCCGACCCGGACGCACTGTTCGAACACCTGGCGGAGACCGTCCCCTGGCGCGCCGAGGAACGCGAGATGTACGAGCGCGTGGTCGGCGTCCCCCGGCTGCTGGCCCACTACGGCGAGCAGGCCGAACTGCCGCACCCGCTGCTGGCCCGGGCCCGCACCGCGTTGAACGTCCGCTACGCCGCCGAGTCGGGCGGGCCGTTCCGGACGTCCGGGCTCTGCTACTACCGGGACGGCCGCGACAGCGTCGCCTGGCACGGCGACCGGTCCGGCCGGGGCCGGACCCACGACACCATGGTCGCCATCCTCTCGGTCGGCGAGCCCCGGGCGCTGCAGCTGCGGCCCAGGGGCGGCGGCCCGGCCCAGGTCAGGCTGTCGCTCGGGCACGGCGACCTGCTGGTCATGGGCGGGTCCTGCCAGCGGACCTGGGACCACGCGGTGCCCAAGACCGCGCGGCCGGTCGGGCCCCGGATCAGCATCCAGTTCCGCCCGCGCGGGGTGTCCTGAGCAGCGGCGGGTCCTGAGCAGCCGGCAAAGGCGTTCAGGCCGGGATCCTCCGCACCACCGCCTCCGCCTCCTCCGGCGAGAGCTCGATGCCGAACTCCTCCCGCAGCACTGCGGCCACTTCGCCGTCGGGCAGGTCCCGCTTGGTGGCGGCCCGGTCCGGGCGGACGACGGCGAAGTGGCGGCCCAGCAACTCCCGGGTGGCCCGGTCGTCCTTGCGGATCACCACCGGGCGGCGGAGGAAGGGCGAGGCCGGGTGGGTGGCGACGTAGTGGTTGGCCACCTCCACGTCGATCGCGTGCTGCGGCTCCTCGGTGAACCGGTACAGGCGGGCCCACTGCCCGTTCTGCAGCTCGGTCAGCCACCAGCCGTCGGGTTCGGCGTCCCGGACCAGGCGGTAGGTCCAGCCGCCCTGGCTGCGCGGGGCGTCCTCCCGGAACGGCAGCGGCTCCAGCAGCCCCGACCCGAAGCCGACGTCCGCGAGCCACTGCTCCCCGCCCTCGCCGGCCACCTTGAGCACCAGGTGCGACCGGGCCCTTGGCCGCAGCGGATCGTCCCCGGTCCTGGCCAGCAGCCGCCGCACCCGGAACCCGGCGCGGGTCAGCACCGCCGCGAACAGGGTGCCGTGCTCGAAGCAGTACCCGCCCCGGCGCTGCCCCACCAGCTTCGCCTGCACGCTGCCGAGGTCCACCCGGATCCCGCGACCCAGCATCAGGTCCAGGTTCTCGAACGGGATCGCGGCGAGGTGCGCCCGGTGCAGCGCGGTGAGCACGGCCCCGTCCGGACGGAGCCCGCCGGTCCAGCCGATCCGGCGCAGATACGCGTCCAGATCGAGCGTCCCGGTCTCCCACTCGTCGTACTCGGCCTGATCGTCGGTCATGACGTGCATCGTCACACAGCAACGCGCTGAAGTGGACGGGAACCGACCGGTACCGGTTCCGGCGGAGGTGTGATCCCGGACGTCAAGAACCCGTCAAGATTGCCGGGATCATGCAGTGCGACCCGCCGCCCCGCGCTGTCAATCTGTCCCTCGGCCAGGTACGGCCGTGGTGGTCGTACCGGTCACTGCAGGGGCGGAGTTGGGGCACGGTGGGCGGCTTCATCGGGGTGGTGACGGGCTTTCCCACCGCAGTCTTCAGCTTCGCTCTCGTGGTGGTCGTCGGGTACTGGGGCCTGGTGCTCATCGGGGGAGTCCACCTCCACGGCGGGGGACACGGTGGGGGACACCAGGGCCACGGGGGAGGTACCCGTCACGGCGGCCGGCACGGTCACGGGGGACTGCAGCGCACGCTGGGCCTCGGCGGAGTCCCGGTCACAGTGGCGGTGTCACTGCTGATCGCCTTCGCCTGGTTCAGCGCGCTGGCCGGAACGGTGCTGCTGGACGGCAGGCACGGGGGCGTCCTGCTGCCGGCGGCACTGGTCGGGGGATGGCTGGGGGCACGGGTGCTGGCCTGGCCGCTTCGGCGGCTGATGCCGGCCCCCGCGCCGCCGCCGTCCCGGCTGGACTTCGTCGGCCGGGGGTGCGTCATCCGCACCGGCCGGGTCGGCCCCGACTTCGGCCAGGCCGAGGTCCGCGCCGAGGACGGGTCCTCCGCCGTGGTGCAGGTCAGGCAGAGCGCGGACGACGCCACCGGCGCGGGCAGCGTGCTGACCTCGGGCGCGTACGCCCTGATCTACGACTACGACGCCGAGGGCGAGTTCTTCCGGGTCATCCCGGACCTCCCTGCCCTGCTCTGAGACACCCTCACATTCTCGTACCGCTCGCTCGCACCAGTCCGGAGAAGGACCAGCCATGTCTGTTGTCACGATCGGAATCGGCGTGCTCGTCGCCGTCCTCCTGCTCATCGGCCTGGGCACGCTGCTGCTCTTCGGCCGCCTGTTCCGCAAGGTCACCCAGGGCGAGGCCCTGATCGTCTCCAAACCCAAGCACGTCGAGGTCACCTTCACCGGCGCGCTGGTGATCCCGGTGCTGCACCGTTCCGAGGTGATGGACATCTCGGTGAAGACGATCGAGATCACCCGCACCGGCCGCGAGGGCCTGATCTGCCAGGACAACATCAGGGCCGACATCCAGATCACCTTCTTCGTCCGGGTCAACAAGACCGCCGAGGACGTCATCAAGGTCGCCCAGGCCATCGGCACCGACCGGGCCAGCCACCAGGAGACGATGCAGACCCTGTTCGCCGCCAAGTTCGCCGAGGCGCTGCGGACCGTGGGCAAGCAGCTGGACTTCGTCGAGCTCTACACCAAGCGCGAGGAGTTCCGGGACCGGATCATCGGCGCCATCGGCACCGACCTCAACGGCTACCACCTGGAGGACGCGGCGATCGACCACCTGGAGCAGACCCCGCTGGTCCAGCTGGACCCGGCGAACATCCTGGACGCCCAGGGCATCCGCAAGATCACCGAGCTGACCGCGCTGGAGCACATCCGCACCAACGACTTCCAGCGCAACGAGGAGAAGGAGATCACCCGGCAGAACGTGGACGCCCGCGAGGCCGTCCTGGAACTGGAGCGCCGCCGCTCCGAGGCGGAGATCCGGCAGCGCCGCGAGGTCGACACGCTGCGGGCCAAGGAGGAGTCCACCACCTCCCAGGTCCAGGAGGAGGAGCGGCTCAAGGCGCACAGCGCGCTGCTGCGCACCGAGGAACTGCTCGGTGTGCAGCGGGAGAACCAGCAGCGGGAGATCGCGGTGGCCGAGAAGAACCGCGAGCGGGTGATCGCGATCGAGACCGAGCGGATCGAGAAGGACCGGTTGCTCGAGGTGGTGAACCGGGAACGCGAGGTCGAGCTCTCCCGGGCCGGCAAGGACAAGCAGCTGGAGGTGGAGCGCCGGGGCGTCGCCGAGGTGGTCCGCGAGCGGGTCGCCGTGGACCGCACCGTCGCCGAGCAGGAGGAGGAGATCAAGCGGGTCCGGGTGGTCCAGGAGGCCGAGCGCACCCGGCAGGCGGTGGTCATCGCCGCCGAGGCGGAGGCGCAGGAGTCGCTGGTCAAGGACATCAAGGCGGCCGAGGCGGCGGAGCAGTCCGCGCACTTCCGGGCCAGGGAGCAGCTGGTGCTGGCCGAGGCCGGGCAGCAGAGCGCCGAGCTGGAGGCGAACGCCGCGGTGCGGCTGGCCGAGGGCGCGCGGGCCACCGCGGGTGCGGCCGGACTGGCGGCGGCCGAGGTGTCGGAGCGTCAGGCGCTGGCCGACGCGGTCGGGATCCGGGCCCGGTTGGAGGCCGAGGCCGAGGGGTTGAGCCGGAAGGCCGAGGGCATCCAGAAGGTCGGCATGGCCGAGGCCGCGGTCGCCGAGCAGAAGGGGATCGCGGACGCCGCCGGGATCAGGGAGCGGCTGCTCGGCGAGGCGGCGGGCCTCAAGGAGAAGGCGGCGGCGATGGCCGCGCTGGACGAGTCCTCCCGCACCCACGAGGAGTTCCGGATGCGGCTGGCGGCGGAGAAGGAGATCCGGCTGGCCGGTCTCGACGTCCAGCGCCAGGTGGCCGAGGCGCAGGCCGCGGTGCTCGCGGCCGGGCTCGAGAGCGCCGACATCGACATCGTGGGCGGCGACAGCATGTTCCTGGAGCGGCTGGTCGGCGCGGTGTCCTTCGGCAAGGGCATCGACGGGGCAGTCCAGAGCTCGGACACCCTGCAGGCGCTCGGCGCCGAGTGGCTGAACGGGGAGCGGAGCTTCGGCACCGACGCCACCGAGGTGCTGGCCGCGCTGGGCAAGGGCGGCCCGATGAACCTGCTGGCACTGCAGCGGCTGCTGCACGGCGGAGCCGACGCGCCCGCCGGGGACATCGCCGCCCCGCTGCTCAACGGCACCTCCAAGTAGCCCTGCCACAACACGCGTTACCAGAACCCGCACTGAACGAGGAGTCGGAACAGCCATGGGCGTCGAGGACGGCACCTACCAGGTACTGCGGGCCCGGCTCGCCGACCGGGCCGCCGAGTTGGGGCGGCGGGTCGCCGCACTGAACGCCCGGCGGCAGCAGGTCTTCGGCGCCGCCCCGCTGGAACTGGCCGGATCCGTCCGGCTGCGTACCGCAAGCGAGGCGCTGACCTGCGGGATCGTGGTGGTACGGCCCGGCGTCCTGCTGCTGGGGACGTCCGCGCCGACCCTGGCCGAGGGTCTGCTCTCGCTGCACACCCCGGACGGCGAGCCGGTCGAACCGGCCGCCGTCCCGGGCCTGCTGGACGACGAGCGGTTCCAGCACGACCTGGCCGAGCTGCTGCGCTACTACCGGGACGCCCGGCTGGTGGACCTCTGCCGGACCGCCGCCGGGCGGCTGCTGGCGGTCTTCGCCACCGACCCGGCCGGGTCCGATCTCCGGGTGCTGCGCTGGCAGGTGACGGACGGTCAGGTCAGCTACCTGGACAACTACGGCGAGCGGGACCTGCCCCGGCCGCCGGCCTTCGAACAGCTCGACTGGACCCTGACCGACCGCGAGCAGTACCGCGACAACCGGGTGCTGACCGGCCCCGAGGGCATCACGGTGGCCACCACCGGGGGCCGGCTCACGGTCCAGGCCGCCGACGGCCGGCTGCTGCACCAGGAGCCGGTGGACGAGCCGCTGCAGAGCCTCGCCGACGCCGAGATCGCCTACGCGCCGCTGACGCCGCTGCTGCTGCTCCGGGTCCGTCCCTACAACGAGGCGGAAGACCGCTACCTGGTCGTCAACACCCGCACCGGCGCGGTCCGCCGCCGGGACACGCTGGCCCAGGGCTGCCGGCTGCTGCCCGCCGAGCAGGGCCTGATCTTCCCCGGCGGCTACGAACTCGCCGACGGCACCCACCGCGGCTTCCGCACCGAGACCTCCGGGCTGCGCTTCGACGCCGTGGTCGCCTCGCCCAACGGCGAGGACCTGCTCTACGTACTGCGCCGCCCCGGCCGCTCCCAGGTACTGCTGCTGCCCTGGAACACCCTGCGCCGGGAGGCCGCCGCACCGCTCTACGGTGCGGGGCACGCGCTGCTCGCGGACGGCGCGCTGGTGCTGCTCAAGCCCGCGCAGGAGCCGGTGCGCAGCCACGACGTGCAGCTCTGGCGCACGCCCTTCAGCACCGCCGAGTACGCCGCCGCCCAGCCGGTCGGCAGCGGGCCGCTGGAACGCATCGGCAACGCCGACCTGGTGCGCGGCATCGCCGACTGCCTGGACGTGGTCCGCACCGCCGAGGCTGCCGCCGGGGCCGCGTCGGACGCCGGGGCTGCCTCGGCCGGCGGGGCGGTGCTGGACGGGGTGCTGCTGGAGGTCTGTGCCAAGGCCGTCGACCGGCACCACTGGCTGGCCGACACCGGACTGCTCGAACCGCTGGCCGAACTCCGGTCCGCCGCAGAGCAGATGGGCGCCGAACAGGCCCGGATCGGCGCCCTCGCCGCCCGCGCCGCCGCAGCCGTCGCCGAGGCCGGGGAGCAGGCCGCGGCGCTGCTCCGCCGCTCCCAGGGCGAGCCCCCCAGCAGCGCCGACGGCTGGACCGAACTGCTCACCGAGCTGCGCCGGGCCCAGGGCCGGACCAGCCTGCTGCGCGAACTGCCGCAGCTGGACCCGGTGGCGCTGGAGGCGGTCGAGGTCACCCTCGCGGGGGAGCTCGGTTCGGCCACCACTCGGGCCCTGGCCTACCTCTCCGACCCCGGCGCGGACGCCTTCGCGGCACCGCTCGCCGCCGCCAGGGCCGCCGCCGACGAGGCCGCCGCCGTGGACACCGCCGCCGCGGCCACCCGGCTCGCCGACCGGCTGGCCGAGCAGGCCGACGCCCTGGCCGGGGTCACCGACCTGGTCACCGGCACCCTGACCGAACCGGCGGACCCCGGGGCCGCCGCCGCGGCGACCGCGGTACTGCTCGCCATCGGCGAGGTGCTGGCCGCCGTCAACCGGGCCCGGGCGATCCTGGACGGACGCCGCCGCACCCTGCTGGACAGCGAGCACCGGGCCGGGTTCGCCGCCGAGTCCGCGCTGCTGGCCCAGGCCACGACCGCCGCCCTGGCCGCCGCCGACACCCCCGCCGGGGCCGACGACCAGCTGGCCAGGCTGCTGCTCCGGCTGGACGGCCTGGACGCCCGCTTCGCCGAGGCCGAGGACCTGGCCGAGCAGTTGACGGTCCGTCGGGAGGAGGTGCACCAGGTCTTCGCCGCCCGTCGGCAGACCCTGCTGGACCAGGCCGCCGCCCGCGCCGACCGGCTCGCCGCCTCGGCCGCCAGGGCGCTCACCGCCCTCGGCCGCCGGCTGGCCGGGCTGCGGGACCCGGCGGAGGTGCACACCGCCCTCGCCGCCGACCCGATGGCGCTGCGGGTCCGCGCCGCCGCCGCCGAACTGCGCGAACTCGCGGACCCGGTCCGAGCGGCCGAGCTGGAGGACGGACTCACCGCCGCCGCGCAGTCGGCGGTCCGGGCCCTGCGCGACCAGGCCGACCTCTCCGCCGACGGCGGCGCCACCGTACGGCTCGGCCGGCACCGCTTCGCCGTGCGCCGGGAGCCGCTGGAACTGGCCCTGCTCCCGGACCGGGACGGCGAGGGCTTGGTCTTCAGCGTCACCGGCACGGCCTACCGCCGGGCCGCGACCAGCCCCGGACTGCTCGCCGGGCGACCGTTCTGGAACCAGCCGCTGGTCAGCGAGTCCCCGGAGCTCTACCGCTCCGAGTACCTGGCCGCCTCGCTGCTCGACGCCTCGGCGCTGGACTCCTCGCTGTTGGACTCCTCGCTGCTGGACGTCGCCCCCGGCGAACCGCTGCTGCCGCTGGTCCGCCGGGCCGCGGAGGGGGCGTACGACGAGGGCTACGAGCGGGGCGTGCACGACCAGGACGCGGCGCTGATCCTCGGCGCACTGCTGCGGCTGCGCGCCGGGGCCGGGCTGCTGCGCTACCCCGCCGTCCAGCGCGCCGCGGCCCAGCTGTTCTGGGCCTACGGCGCCGACGAGACCGCCCGGGCCGGCTGGCAGCGCCGGGCCCGCTCGCTCGCGCTGGCCCGCAGCACCTTCGGTCCCAGCCCGGCGCTGGCCGACCTCGCCGCCGAACTGTCGGACGCGGTCGGCGCGTTCACCGCGTCGCGCGGGCTTCCGGCCTGTCCCGCCCGTCCCGGTGCCGGGGCCTACCTGCTGGAGGAGCTGGCCGCGGCACCGCAGGGCTTCGCCGGCAGCGCCGCCGCCCGCACCCTGGTCGACAAGTTCCAGCACACCCTAGGCAGCTCCCAACTCACCGACGACCTAAGGGACCTGGGCCCCGACCTGGCCGCCCGGCACCAGCTCGCCACCGCCTGGCTCGGCTCCTACGCCCAGGCCACCACCACCGGCCCGGACGACCTGGCCGAGGCCACCGCCCTGCTCTGCGCCCCCGAGCTGCCCCGCTACGAGCTGACCGCCCCGCTGGCCGAGACGGTCGAGGGCCTGCTCGGCCACCACCCCCGGATCCAGGACGGCAGGCTCACCGTCCGCATCGACGAACTGCCGCTCCGGGCTCAGGAGTTCCGGGAACTCCGGGTTCCGGCCCACCGCGCCTTCCAGCGACAGCGCGCGGTGGCCCTGGAGGCCGAGCGCTCCCGGCTCCGCCTGGACGAGTACCGTCCCCGTCCGCTGGCCGGATTCGTCCGGAACCAGCTGATCAACGAGGTCTACCTGCCGCTGATCGGCGACAACCTGGCCAAGCAGCTCGGCGCCGCCGACTCGCGCACCCCCGACCGCAGCGGCCTGCTGCTCCTGCTCTCCCCGCCCGGCTACGGCAAGACCACCCTGCTCGAATACGTCGCCGACCGGCTCGGACTGCTGATGGTGCACGTCGACGGCCCGGCCCTCGGCACCGGCACCACCTCGCTCGACCCGGACCGGGCCCCGGACGCCGCCGCCAGCCGCGAGCTGGAGCAGATCGTCTTCGCACTGGAGGCCGGCAGCAACGTGCTGCTGCACATCGACGACATCCAGCACCTCTCGCCGGAACTGCTGCAGAAGTTCATCCCGCTCTGCGACGCCCAGCGCCGGATCGAGGCCGTCAGCGACGGCGTCGCCCGCAGCTTCGACCTGCGCGGACGCCGGTTCGCCGTCTGCCTGTCCGGCAACCCCTACACCGGCTCAGGCAGCCGGTTCCAGATCCCGGACATGCTGGCCAACCGCGCCGACGTGTGGAACCTCGGCGAGGTGCTCACCGGCCGGGAGGAGCTGTTCGCGCTGAGCTTCCTGGAGAACGCGCTCGCCGCCAACCCGGTGCTGGCCCCGCTCGCCGGGGGCGACCCGGCGGACCTCAGGCTGCTGGTCCGGATCGCCTCCGGCGACCCCGCCGCCCAGGCCGACCAGCTCTCCCGTCCGCTGCCCGACCTGGACCGGACCCTGGCCGTGCTCACCCGGCTGCGCCGGATCCAGCAGACCGTGCTCGCGGTGAACCGCGCCTACATCGCCTCCGCCGCCCAGCAGGACAGCAGCCGCACCGAGCCGCCGTTCCTGCTCCAGGGCTCCTACCGGACCATGGCCGCCCTCGCCGCCCGGGTCGACCCGATACTCGACGACGCCGAACTGGAGGCGCTGGTGGACGACCACTACCTGGCCGAGGCGCAGACCCTGGGCGCGGCGGCGGAGGCCAACCTGCACAAACTCGCCCTGTTGCGGGGGAGGATGACGCCGGATCAGCAACGACGCTGGGCCGCCCTCACCGCCGACTACGCCGCGCCCTGACCCGGCGCGGGCGTCGGTGTGGGTGACGGTGACGGCGTTGACGTCGGTGTGGGTGACGGTGACGGCGTTGGCCAGCCCATCAGCCGGGCGCCCAGCGCCGCCGTCTCCAGGGTGTAGCGCTGCAGCGCGTCGTCCGGGTCGAGCCCGCTCAGCTGGGCGATCCGCTCCAGCCGGTACGACAGCGCCCGGACGCTCAGCCCCAGCCGCCTGGCCGCCTCCGCCGCGACATAGCGGGACTCGGCGTACGCGGCCAGCGTCTCCAGCAGCGGCTTCGCGCCGCCCCTGGCGGTGACCAGCGGGCCGAGCACGCCGTGCACCAGGTCCTCCAGCGCCTCCCGGTCCCGCAGCAGCACCGGCAGCACCAGCAGGTCCGCCGCCCGCAGCAGCCGCCCCGGCAGGTTCAGCCGGTTCGCCTGCTCCAGCGCGTTCCTGGCCTCCTCGTACGAGCGGACCACCCCGCCGGGGCCGCTGTGGGGCCGGCCGACCACCACCCGGCGCCCCTCGGTCAGCGCCGCGAACGCCTGCACCGCCGGGGCCTCGCCGGGACCGCTGGGGACGATGCAGACCAGCCGCCCGTGCTTCACCGCGAGCAGCACCTCCTGGTCGCCGAAGCGGCCGAGCAACTGCCGCTCCACCCCGCGCACCAGCGGGTCCTCCAGGTCGTAGCCGTCGCCCTCGGCGACCGCGACCACATGCCCGCAGGCCAGATTGAGCCCGAACCGCTCCGCGTGCTCAGCCAGTCGGCCCTGGTCGCTGCGGCTGCTCAGCAGATCGGCCAGGAACTCCCGCCGGGACGCCTCCTCCTGGTGCAGCCGCTGCCGGTAGGCCCGTCCGTGCCCGGCGGCCAGCGCGGCCACGGCGGCGCGCAGGGCGGCCAGCGACGCGGCGTCCACGGTCCGTCCGACCCAGACCGTGCCGGTCGCGGCCAACTGCTCGTCTATCAGCTCGGCCAGGCCCTGGCCGGTCGCGGCGGCCAGGTCGCCGGCCTCCCGCAGCTGCTCCAACTCCTCGCGCCGCAACCGCCGTCCGGTCGCGGCGACCTCGCCCAGCACCTCGGTCCATCCAGCGGACACCACGCGTTTTCCCCCCAAGCCCACCAGCCGACGCGCCAGGTTAACCGCTGCAGTGAGCCGGCCTCGCACCGGCACCCTCCGTCCCGGTCTCCGCCTCCGGGCAACGATTCGGGCCCGGATGGACTCCCTAAGGACGAGGAGGTGCTCATGGGAGTCCAGAAGAACGACGAACGGGACGACGAGTTCCACCAGTTCGTCACGGCCGCCTGGCCGCGACTGCTGCGGACGGCGTTCCTGCTGTCAGGGGACCGGCACACGGCCGAGGACCTGGTCCAGGCCACCCTGGAACGGTCCTACGTGGCCTGGTGGCGGGTCAGCCGGGCCGACGACCGCGACGCGTACGTCCGCCGGATCCTGCTGAACGAGCACGCCCGCCGGTTCCGCCGCCGACTGCGCGAGCAGTTGGTCACCGCCGTGCCCGAACGCCCCGCCGAGGGCGGCTTCGGCCGGGTCGACGACCGGGCGGCGCTGCTCGCCGCCCTCGCCGCGCTGCCGCCCCGGCAGCGGCAGGCGGTGGTGCTGCGGTACTGGGAGGACCTCAGCGAGTCCCAGGTCGCCGCAGCGATGGGCTGCTCGGTGGGGACCGTGAAGAGCCAGGCGTCCAAGGGCGTCGCCAAACTGCGGGCCGTCTTCCTGCCGGCCGGCGTCACCAGACTGGGAGGAGCGGCATGAACGCCGACAGCAGCACCGAGGGACCGTCCGGCGCCGGACTCGCGCAGGACCTGTCCGACCTGGCCTACAGCATGGAGATCAGCCCCACCCCGTACCAGGACGTGCTGCGCGGCGGACGCCGTCGGCGCAGGCAGCGGCGGGTGCTGCTGGCCGCGGCCGGCACGGTGGCGGCCGCGGCCGTCCTCGGCGGCACCCTGGGCGTGGACCTGTCCGCGGGCCCGGCCCGAGGAGTCACGGTCGCGGTCGCCCCCAGCGCCCCCGCCCCCAGCACCCCCGCCGCCGGCCACAGCGCCGGCACGGCCGCCGGAACCCCTTCGACGCCGCCCGCCCGCGACCCGATGAAGCCGGTCACCGTCCTGCTGGCGCAGGGGACGTCCGGCGGCAAGACCTGGAAGGCCTGGGCCGACCTCTGGCCGGCCGTCGACCAGCAGCACGCCCTGCAGCAGCTGCAAGCGATGTACACGGTCCGCCACGCGGCGATCCCGCAACTGCCGTCGGCCACCCAGAGCGACGCCGACCGTTCCTGGCAGCCCGACACCGACACCGTCGACCTCTACCTGACGCTGGACGGAAAGCGCCTGGTGGACGATTCCGTGCACACCAGCCCCGCACCCGGCAGCACCACGCTCACCAGCACCCGGCAGATCAGCGGCGACTCCCTGGAAGGCACCCTGCTCGGCTTCAAGGGCGGTGAGATGGGCTCCACCCCGGTCCTGCTGGCAGCGGTCGGCAGCGACGCCGCGAAGGTCGTCGTCACCTGGCAGGACGGCAGCACCTCCCACCCCGCCATCGTCACCGCCGGCGGTTCCCCGGTCCGCTGGTTCTCCGTGGCGCGCAAGCCCGGCCAGTCCGACCGCTCCATCAAGGTCTACGACGCCCACGGCAAGCTCCTGCTCACCGACACCACCTGGTTCCACTGACCCGACCCGAAACCCGCTGCGGGCATCGGCCATCAGTTGATGAAGGCGTCCAGCGCCGTCTTCAGGATCTCCGCGCTGGTCACAACAGAGGCGACTGACCCGATGGAGAGACTCAGAAGATCCAAGGTCTCCCTGATTCGACGGCGATCGGGAGCAGCACTGCGCAGCTCTTCGTCAATGCGGGAGACAGCTTCACGGCAGTTGTCGATGCTGTGCACGTCGCTGGAATGGGCGTCCAACTCCGCCCGGAGTTCCGCCAGTCTCCCCTGGGCGGCCACGACGCGAGGGTCGTCGCTGCCGCCACCGGCGACGTATGTGTTGCGCATGTCGCGGCCGACTCGTCCTGTGTTGATTTGATTGCCTTGACCAGAGACGGCGACGCCGTCGCTCGATCGGTCGTTTCCTCGCCCGAATCGCATGATTTAGTCTTCCTTCTTCGATCCGTCAGCGGGGTTTGGCCCGCCGACTCGATTAGTCATGTCCCCGCCGACCTTGCCGGTGTTGACCTGGTTGTTGTCACCGCTGATGAAGTTCTGGGTGATCTCGACTGCCTGGCGCTGGAACTCCCCCGTGGCAAGGCCGTGATCGGCGAGGAATGCGCTCACAGTGCTGAACATGCGGGCTTGCAGGATCGACACGTAGCGTTGTACGTCCTCCCTCTGGTGCATATCCGGGGGTTCGAACTGGCCACAGTGCTCGCGGAGGCTTACCGGCAGCCCGTCGTCCTTCTCCATCACAACCGCGAGGGACAGTTCGGCCGCGTTGAGCAGTCCGAGGCCGCGACCGATGTGGTTGTAGAGCCGTGCAGCGAGCGCGATGGTGTCGCCGCAGGCGTGGAGCGGCGTTGCCGCCAGTCTCCCCACCAGCTCGAAGCCTTTGGTCGGCTGGCCGTTTGCCCACCCGCTCAGCGGTGCCAGGATGTGCGGCCTGGTGACGAAGTGGAGCGTCTTTCCCTCCAGCGCAGCATGCGCGAATACCGTCACGACTATCTGGCCGTCCCAGCTGACGACCTGGGCGGCAAGATATCGGCGGGAGAAGTGGCCGGTCGGTGGCTGTCGGGCCTCGGCACGCATCTCCGCTTTCTCCGGCCATGCAGCCTTGGGATCACCGTGGCCTCGCGGGTCAGATCCTTCCACCGCGCCGGGGGAACGCTGAGGAATTCCGCCACGTCGCAGTTGGGGACCGCATGGGTTTCGACCAGGACCCCGCGAAGGTCTTCCAGTTCGTCACGCACCTTGTCGAGCAACTCGTCGGCCTCGAACTTCTGATAGCCGTCGGGGCCGGTATCTCTGAGGTCGTCGTCTGCGTCGCTGCGCTCGTCCGCCGTACGGGCTGGCGTCAGCTGAATACGGGCAGCCCCCGGGCGCGAGGCGTTGAGTCCTGCACCGACGAACCTGTCGATCCCGCCCTCGGTGCTGTAGGCGATGCTCTGCCACATCTCGGTGACCGCACAGTTGTCGATTCTCCTTACGGCCCGCGGCGAGAGGCGTGGTCGCATCGCAATGCGTTCGCGCGTGGGTCGAACGGATTGTGCATAGGCCTGGGTGGTCAAGCGGTCCACCAGGTACACGACGGACACTGCGATCAACAGCTCCAGCGTGACATGTTCCCCGTCTCTGACCGCTGCGTAGAGCACTGCCTCGTGCGGTCGACCGACGACCCACAGGCCGTAGGCTGCTACCGCGACCAACACCAGGGACACGAAAGAATGGCGGGCCCACCGCAAGACCACCTTGCCCCGCGGCCCTCGAGAGAACTGCCAGAGCAATACGAGAACAGTGATTGCCGCCAGTCCCCGAAGATGGTGCGCTCCTAGCCAGACCAGCGCTCCGACCAGGGCCAGCGAGCGAAGCGTGCGTTGTCGGCGAGCTGAGATGCTGTGGGTGAGTACGAGTGCCAGTCCGAAGCCGAACGATGGAACGGGCCGTTTTCGCGCATAGAGCACGTTCTTAAGGGCCCACTTCGCCAAGCTTTCGCCCGTCCGGTCATCCAGGGTACGAATTGGCCGGGGCATACGGCCTTGTATTCGGTCCTGCCATCTGCCTAACCAATCCAGCGCCTGGCCGATCCGGTTGACGCGTTCGTGCACGGCGCCGGCCATTCTCCGCGACACGGTGTTCGTCGCTGGAACCTCATCCCGCTGTGCGTAGTCAGTCCGAACCGGCCTTGCTCCAGCGACGTAGTCGGACCGTCCCCCGAGGCTGCTGTCCACCGGTACCTGCGGCCCGGGCCCTGAGCCCACTAAGCCGATTTCGTCCGGACTGTCGCTGTTGGGCGGGATGCCACGCCATGGCAGCAACGGCATACGCCTACCTCTCCCTCGGCGGGTTGCATCCACCGCAGGACGGCCAGAAGGAAAATTGACGCATGTTCACCATCGGGCAGGCCAGGAGGCGGTGTTGCGACCGGGGAGGGCCGTCCATCCGGCGGGCCTGGGCCTGGGCCGACAGGACGGCTCCCCGCGTCGGCGCAGTGGGCCGCCTGAGGGGCGGAGCGGAACTGGTGCGTCTGACATGCTGAAGGTCCATCGAGAGGGGCCGCGGCGATGCAGTGGAAGATCCATGGGGAACGCCCGATCTACGAGAACCCTTGGGTGAACGTGTGGTTGGTCGATGTCGAACAGCCGGACGGACACCGCTGGGAGCACCACGTGCTGAAGCTGCGCCACCTGGCAGTGGCGGCTGTGGTGAACGATCAGAGGCAGGTGCTGATGATGTGGCGGCACCGCTTCATCACCGACTCCTGGGCGTGGGAACTTCCGATGGGACTGATCGAGGCCGATGAGACGGCGGCCGGGGCCGCAGCGCGGGAGGTGCTGGAGGAGACCGGCTGGCGTACTGGTGAGATGAGGCCGCTGATCTACGCTCAGCCCGCGAATGGCATCACCGATTCCGAGCACTTCGTCTTTCGCGCGGACGCTCTGGAGTACGCCGGGCCGCCGACGGAACGCAATGAGTCCGACCGTCTGGAGTGGATCGCGCTGTCCGATCTGCGAGGCATGATCGATCGCCGGGAGATCGTCAGCAGCGGATCCCTTGTGGGCGTGCTGTACCTCTTGCTGGATGAGGCGGGACTGTAGTCAGCCCGTCGCTTCTCTCAACCGTTCTTCCAGTTCCATGACTGGGCGGAAGGAGTGGAAGGGCGCGAGCAACGGACGGAGTTCGTGCAGGTGCCCTGTGACGCGGGGGGAGTCGACGGCAAGGGCCAGGTCCAGGGCCTCGGTTGCCGTGCTGCATGCCGCCTCGACCTGGCGGCGTTGCAGCTGGGTCTTGGCCAGCCAGAACGAGTGGAAGGCCCTGCCCCGCAGGTTCGTCTCCGGCTCGCTCCGGAGGGCTTGGTGGATCAGCGGCTCGGCGGCGTTCGCGTCGCCGAGCTGTCCCAGGGCGATACCAGTGTCCACGGTGAGCTTGGTCTGGTCGAAGTAGTGCACCCAGGCCGGGTCTTCGTCGGTGGGGCCGATGCGTCCGAAGTGGTGTTGGGCTTCGTGGATGGCAGTGTGGGTGGCTTGCCGGTCATGTGTGCTGGCGTGGCCGAACGCCTCGCGGATGGAGAGCATCGCCATCAGCCGCGGGGTGCCTCCATCGTTGCGGGCCGCATCCTGGGCGGCGCGTACCAGGGTGACGGCCTCGGTGGCCCGGTCCTGGTAGGTGGCCTGCAAGCTCAGGCAGGCGAGCACGTTGGCGGTGAACGTCCGGTCCTCGATGGCACGAGCCAGGCGTAGTGACTGGGTGAAGTAGGTCCGGGCGGTGCTGTGCTGACGGGCGTCGAAGTACGTCCACCCGGTCAGGCGCGCCAACTCGGCTGCGATTCCGCGGAGGACCCGCCGGTAGTGGGGATCCGTGGTGTCGTCCAGGACGCCCAGGACGTATCTGAGCTGGCCGATGACGGCTGGACGCAGAGCCTCGCCGCCGTGCTCGTCGTCCCTGCGCCAGTAGTCCTCGATCGATGTCTGCAGGGACCGCAGTGTGCCGGGGGTGACCTTGGTGTTCGCGGCGATGGCGAGGATGTCGTCCAAGTCGTTGGTTCGCGACTCGACAGAGTGCGGGGGTCGAAACACTTCTTCTGCTGCGCGGGTCTGTGGTCGGCATGGGCTGGGTATCCTCGGTTGCTCCCATGCGCGTGCGGCCAGTCCGAGCATGTGCCCCGGGATCTGTAAGCCGTCGGCGATGCGCTCGATGACGTTCATGTTCGTGATCTGACGCTGTCCTGAGAGGACTTCGCCCACTCGGCTGGGGGTGAGTTCGCACAGCCGGGCGATGCGGGAGGCGTGGGTGCCGGCCTTCGACTTCGCCAGGCTGAAGATCCTCGTGAAGTCCCTGGCGGCACAGGCGGTGACCATCTCCGGGTCCGCGATAAGGCGCCGGGGCAGACCCGGTGGTGTCGTGGGTTCGGTCATGTCCGACGCCCCTTTGTCGATCGTCGCTCACCGTCACACGAGATCACTGACCGCGAGTTTACCCATTGTGGGTACACATGCTGGCCTTATCCCCGAACGGGACGCCAGGCAATTCTGAGACTCCCCCGGGGATTCCCGAGGGGGCACCGAAGAGGGATGCCGTGCCGCGCTCGACGGTGCGTCGCGGCGTCGAGCACCTGGCGAAAGGTTCCCTGCGATGCCTGCCACCACACCCACCTCCGCCCGGGGTCCCTACGGCTTCCGGGTGCTGCCCAGCCCCGTCGAAGTGACCGACGCCGATACGGACATGCCCCACGTCGCCAACGCCGGATGGGATTCCACGCGGGACCGAGGTCTGCTTCTGGTCGATGCCCTGGCCGCCGAGTGGGGAGCCGAGCCCGAACCTGGTGGCAAGCGTGTGTGGTTCGAGGTCGGCGACGATGCCGCCACCTGCAGCGACAAGCGCCTGACAGCCCTGGTGAGAGCGGCGACCTCCAGCATCGGCACCCACGCCGCACTGCAGGCCAGCGCATGACCAGGTCACCCTCTACCACCACGTCGCCGTTCGATGCCCCACAGATCGGTGACCTGGTCACCGACGAGGGCGGCCAGGAGCTTGTCGTCACCGACATCCGAAGCGGAACCAGGGTCGTTCGTCCCCTCGTCGGCGGCAGAGAGCGACCTGTCCAGGACGCCGCTGCGTTGACCCTTGTTGCGCGCCGCGGCACGTGGGGCGACAGCCCCGGCGATGGGGGACAGCGATGAGCGGTCGCCACGCCAGACCCGACCCCGTGACGATCATGCTGGCGGGCACCTGGATCGCGGCCGGCAGCGCACTCCTGGTGTGCCTTGGCCTCTGCGTCCGCGAGTCCCTTCCCAACGGGCCAAGCCAAGCATCTCGGCCAGTTCCGGCTTCGATGCCCGACGCACTAGCGCCGGAGAGCTGAGATCCGGGCGCAGCCCGCGTGACGAGAGCGGCCCGGCCTTCGATGACTCCCTTGCACAGCTCGCGCCCACCCGAGTAACGGGTCGAGTCACTCCTGCTTCCCGCTGCACGCCCGCAGAGGGAGAACCGAAAGAGGAAGGAGCACGAAGTGGCAGAAGACACGACACCGCAGAGCAGTCTGCTGGTGGCGGTGGAGGAACTGACCTCCGTCCACGACCGGTACGACGGTCTGCGGTCCGACAACTCGGGCAGTTCTGGCGACGCGCCGTGGCCTGGCGGCGACGGCAACCTGAACGACACCGAGTAGCGGCAGACGGCGGGGGTCCGCATGCTCCAACCTGCGGACCCCCGCCGGCCCCTGGCACCACACCAGCGAACCCACCAGGAGGGAACCATGGAACACCGGCTGACCAGCGCCATCGAGACAGCACTCGGCTGGAACGGCGCGCAGGAACTCGGAAACGGCTTCGTGCGAGGAACCATCGACGACCCGGAACTGCTCACCCGCGTCCTGACCCCGAACCGCATGCTCGACATCGTTATGCGCAGGAGCCTGAACCGTCCGCAGTTCCGTGCTTTCCAACGGGGCGACGAGGTGCACCCCGCCGTCTACTTCACCGACAGTGTCAGCCCCCGGGGTCAGAGCATTCCCATGGTCGACATGCGGCGCCTGGGGGGCCTCCTGCGCGAGGGCGCCACCCTCATCCTCGACCAGGCCAACGTCTTCGACCCCACGATGGAGGTCGCGTGCCGGGCACTGCAGTGGTGGGCCCACGAACGCGTCCAGGTCAACGCCTACCTGACGACGAACGACGCCTCCGGCTTCCCGCTGCATTGGGACGACCACGACGTCATCGTCGTCCAACTGGCCGGCGAGAAGCAGTGGGAGGTCCGCGGCACGTCCCGGGCCGTGCCCATGTACCGGGACGCGGACCCCAACTACACCCCGAGCCAGGACATCGTCTGGGCCGGAGTCATGCAACCCGGCGACGTGATGCACATCCCACGGGGCCACTGGCACCAGGCGACCCGTGACGGCCGTGGAGCAGGGAACAGCCTGCACGTCACGTTCGGGATCACCAAGCGGACCGGCGCGAGCTGGCTGGCCTGGCTGGGGGACTGGTGCCGTGAGAACGAGATCTTCCGACACGACCTGGACCGCTGGCACGGAACCGGCAGCGAGGCGTTGACCGAGGCAGCCGCCCGACTGGTGCGCGAGCGACCCCCGGGCGAGTTCCTGGACGCGCACGGACAGGAAGCGACGCCCACCCGGCACGTGCCCTTCCTGGGCATCTTCGGCCCGCTCGACTCGGTGGTCTGCGCATCCCACTTCCCCCCGCAGATCATTGAGAACGATGAGGACGTCGTCGTGCTGGCCCTGGGAAAGAAGCTCACGTTCGCGGCCAAGGCCCTTCCCGCTCTGCGGCTGCTGCTGAGCGGCAGGCCCGTCCACCTGGCCCATGCAGCGACAGTGGCCGGTGCCGAGGTGACAGAGGTCGCCGAGATCCTGGTGGAGGAGCAGATATGCGCGCCGCTTATCCCCGAGTTGTCCTTGGGCTACACCGGTCTCGTTACCAGCGAAGCCTCCTGACCGACGCGCTGGAGCTGGGTATCGACGCCATCGACACCAGCTTCAACTACCGCGACTTCACCGCCCACAACACCCTGGCGCAGGTCGCAGGCGATGTCCTGCCGCACCTCACGCTCTCCACAAAGGTCGGCTACTTCCCTGGACCGAGCGCTTCCGAGCACTCCCTGGACCCGGCCCGACTGCGGGCCGCACTGGAGCAGACCAATCGCGACCTGGGACGACCCCCGGACCTCGTCTTCCTCCACAACCCAGAAGCCTCCTTGCCCGACGCCACGGAAGCCTCCGCCGACGCACTGAAACGAGCGTTCGCACTCCTAGCCGATGCCACAGCACAGGGCTTGTGCCGAGCCTGGGGCGTCGCCTCCTGGAACCCCCGCCCCTTGACCGACCTGGCCCTCCAGCGGGCACCGCAACCGTCCGTCCTCATGGTCCGCGCCGGCTTGCTGGTCGGATCCGACACTCTGACCGCGGCCGAAGCACTCGCTGCGCGGTGGGATCTGCCGCAAGAGGCTCTGTGGGGCATGAGCCCCTTCGGCGGCGGCATCCACGACCCGGTATGGAAGGCCGTCGACCCGCGCCTATTCCTCCAAGACCCGACCGGCGGCCTGACGCGCGTCCAAGCAGCCTTCCGGACCGCCTACCGCCTACCCCAAGTGAGCACCCTCGCTGTCGGCTCTGACAATCCCGCCCACCTGCGCCAACTGCTCAACGCCCTGAGGCACGAGGTCGACGACCTGGTCGTAGAACAGTACCGAGAACTCCTGCGCGGCAGAGCGCTTCGTCAACGGGCCTGAAGCTCCGCGACGATTCGAGCTGCCTCCAGCCGTGCGGGCTCCACGCGAGGATCCTCGGGGTGTGCGTCCGGGCCGGCGAACTTCGAGAAGGCGAACAGCGTCATCAGCATGCCGTCCCGGCTCTCCAGATCGCCGCGCCGCTCCCGACGTACGCGGTCGGCCAGCGCCGGGACGGCGAGCGAACTTCCCCACAGCGACGCGGAGTCCAACCCTTGGGGCGCATTGCCCCAGTCCTCCCAGTCGAACAGGCAGAATTCCGGACCGCTCACATTGGCCCAGTTCAGATCCGCGTGGGCGGGAACCCAGGTGCTGATGGCTGTGTCGAACCCGCTGCCGAATGCGTTCTGGACAGCCTCGGTGACCACGGGCTGTGTGATCAGCACCGTGTCCGGTGTGGCCACGCGCGACGTGTGCTGGGCCGCCAGCGCATCCAGGGACGCGTTCAATGCCCGCCACCAGGCTTCTGACAGTTGGGGATCAACGGCAAGCACGCTGGACCCGATCGGCGCTCCCGGCAGGAGGGACGTCTCGTCGGCCCGCCACATTGCGGGCGCAGCCCGGTCCCGCCAAGCGACGGCCGCGCACCACGCGGGCTTGGCGATCCCGTCCAGAACTGCGGCGCACTCCGTGCCGTTCCAGCCCTGTGTTCCGATCCGGTCGAGCCCTCGACGTTCGATCCGGACCCAGCTCTGCCGGTCCGTGCGCGCGCCCACCGAACGGCGCTTGCGCACCACCGTCTCCCGGTCCATGTGCACGTGAAGGGCCTGCTCAACATGCTCCAGGACGTCCTCGACCGACTCGACCCGCAAATCAACGGCAGTGCCGCCTGAGACCGAAAGCGTCATGTCAATGACCGTAGCAGCGGGTCAAACCCCTTACGAGGTATTCGCTCCCTACGTGGGCGAGCCGCGTCCAAAACACACGGTGCAGTGCCAGTGGTCTGCTCAGGCCGGCCTGCTGCCGCTGGCTCTCCACTCAAGTGCTTCGGGTACGTCGGTGAATTCGACCAGATGCTGTCCGACGTAGGCCTGCAGAGCATCACGGACTTCTGCGGGGCTGACGTAGAAGAACTCGCGTCGGGTGTTGACCTGGTTGACCCTGCGGTCCGCGAAGTGCTGGTGCAGCTTGGTCTCCAGTCCGACGGCGTCGTCGCTGAAGATGAGGGCGTGGACGTCGAAGCGGAACGGCACTGACGCGCCGCTCAACTCGTAGATGCGGTCCAGAGGTTCGAGGCGGCGGGTCAGGCCGATCTTGACCATGCGTTCGCCGAAGGCACCCACATTGGAGATGACGTAGACATAGCCGGTGCGGATGTTCGCCGCCCGGGCTTCTACGCTGCGTAGGGCGGATTCGATATCGGCGAGTTTGCTCTCCAGATCCAGGACGCCCTGGGTGTCACCGCGCTCGCGCAGTCGCTGCAGGGCAGCCTGAACGTGATTGCGCTCCTTGTCCAGCTTCTCGCGCTCGCGCTCGAATTCGCGTTGCGCCCGCTCTTCCTCGCGCGCGATGGCGCGTGCTTCGCGTTGGGCCTCCTTCTCCTCGTCCTTCTTCTGCAGATAATCGGCTGTCAGCGTCAACTCACGTACCCGGGCGTCGTGGTAGCCGTCCGCGATGCGGATCTGCATGGTGGCGCCCAGCTTGGCGATGGTCTCGCGGGTCTTGTAGAGCCGATCGACCAGTGGGCCGACCCGGTGCGGACGCATGGTGCGCACAGCCTGGTCGGCCTCGGCGTTGTAGGCGCGCAGCATCAACTTGGAGAAGTCCTGCACCATCTTCTTGCCCTCGCGCTGCGATCCGTTGACGGTCCACTGCGAGATGGACTGCACCGCTTGCCCGGCGCGCACCAACTGCTTGATCTCTGCCTGCAGGGAGTCCAGGCGGGTGCGATAGGCAACGGCGTCCTGCAACGGGTGCTGGTAGCTGTACACCCCGACCTGCTGCAGCATGGCTGCTTCCTCGGTCACCACGATCTGCGCCTGGGCCTGAGCCAGTCGGCTCTGTACCTCGAAAAGGTCCCGCTGGCCCTTCTCCAGTTCCTTCTGGGCCTTGCCTGCCTCCTTGAGGGCAGCCTGCATCTCGGCGGTCTCCTGGCGGACCGCGTTGCGGGCCTCGACGCGAAGCTCCCGCGCGTCCTCCTCGGCCTCCGCCCGGATGCTCTCGGCCTCGGCGCGCGCGAGGGCCACTGCCTGCGCTGCCTCCAACGCCTCCGGGCCCTGTGCGCGGGCAATCCACTCGCGCAGTTGGATCAGTTCGTCGTCCTCCCGCCCGCGACGTCGGGAGAAGAGCTTGCTACGGGTACTCCGATCCTCGACAGCGGGTGGTGGAACCGGCCAGCCGGTTGTCGGTGCACCAGTGTCCTCAGGGATCCACAACTGCCAGCCTTCCGGTGGAGCAGACCAGGAAGGGTCAGGACGCCAGTCGGGCGGGGGAGTCCAACCAGCCGGTGCGGGAGGCCAGTTCGGGGGCGGGTTGAAGCGCAGACTCGCCACGGTGGCTCCTTGAACACGATGGGCAGCATGGGAGCGCCACGGGCAGCGCTCACAGGATTGTGAACGTACTGCACGCGAGGGAACCAGCGCAGCGTATTCGGCGACCGTGCATGACCCTTGGTATCTGCACGGATCTGTGGCCGGACGACGAGGACACGCCGAGGGCAGCGTTCGACGCCGTGCGCTCGACGTGTCCTCCTGGCCACCGGAAGCAGCATCCGTGCAGGTCAGAGCAGGGTCTGCCAGTAGTACCAGAACCGTTCCAGGACCAGGGCCAGGATGCCGAGGTACCAGCAGGCCGGGACCACCCAGTGGTAGCGGCCGAGGGCCTTCCGCAGCGGGGGGAGGTTGTGCAGGGTGGTGTACCAGAACAGCGGGATCACGGCGGCCCAGACCGCGATGCAGTAAGGGCAGACCGCGCCGATCCGGTAGAGGGTCTGGAAGATCAGCCAGTGCACGAAGCCGACCGCGAAGAGCACCCCGGCCTGCAGCCCCAGCCAGAACCAGCGCGGGAGTCGGGCCCCGGTCAGGGCCACGACGCCGATGGTGACGACCACGGCGAACGCGCCCACGCCGAGCAGCGAGTTGGGGAAGCCGAAGGCGGACGCCTGGGCGGTGCGCATCACCGAGCCGCAGCTGATGATCGGGTTGATGTTGCAGCTGGGGATGTATCCGGGGTGCTCCAGCAGCCGGATCTTCTCCAGCGTCAGGGTGACCGCCGCCGCCAGCCCGACCCCGCCCGCGACGACCAGCAGCCAGGCGTAGGCGACTCCCGCGCCCGTGCGGGTCGTACGGGCCGTGCCGGCCGTACGGGCCCCGTCCGGCGCGGCGGGTGCGGCGCTCACTTCTTCGCGCCGATGGTCTGCTGCACCAGGGCCTGGTACTGCGCCGGAGTGATCGGCTCCCCGGTCCCGCTGTCGAACAGGGTCAGCGTGGTGCCGTTGAGCAGGACCGTCGGGGTCCCGGTGACGCCGCTGCCGGCGAACGCGGCGCCGACCCGCTGCGCCCAGGGCTTGTACGTCCCGTTCCTGACCGCCTGGTCGAAGGCGGCGCTGCGCAGCCCGGGGACCTTCGCGGCCAGTTCCAGCAGGTGGTCCGCGCTCGCGAAGGCGTCGTTCTGCTCGTCCGGCTGGTTGGCGTAGAGCACGGTGCGGAACTGCTCGTACTTGGCCGGGCTCTCGTTGAGCGCGGCCCCGGCGGCGGCCAGTGCGGCCACGGACCCCGAGCCGCCGAGGTTGTCGTCCAGGAAGGTGCCCATGTGGTACTGGATCTTGTAGGTGCCGTTGTCGGCGAGCTGCTGGATGGTCGCGCCGTCGGCGCGCTCCAGCCGGTCGCAGACCGGGCAGCGGAAGTCCTCGTAGACGTCCAGGGTGTTGGCGGCGTCCGCCTTGCCGTAGACGATCACGGTGCCGCCGGGGCCCGAGGTGTTGGCCGGGACGGTCACGGCCTGGCCGGCCGCCGTCCCGGAACCGCCGCCGCTGGTACCGGTACTGCTGCCGCAGCCGGCCAGCCCGAGGACGGTGAGGGCGGCGAGGGCGGTGAGGGCGGCGGCGCAGCGCATGCGCATGGTGGTGTTCGAGTTCATGGTGGTGTTCGCTTCCTGCTCCGGAGGGGTGGAACGCACGTGCATCCGGTGATGTGCAGGCAGCAGCGAGCCCCCGCCGTCAGCGGGGGAGGAGAAGAGCGCTGCTCAGCACATGGCAGGCAGCGGCGGCGGCCCACGCCGCCGCGCGGTGCGCAGCAGGACCTGCTGCGGTCCCGGCTGGCTCCTCCGGGGCGCGGGTGGTTGGCCGACCCCGGCGGTCTGCACCAGCGGCACCAGCACCGCGAACAGCACCCGCAGCGGCGCCGTCGCGAAGGCGGCGACGGCCCGCAGGGTACGGAACACCGCGGCCTCGCCCCGGCGCAGCCAGAGCGCGGCCAGCAGCGCCGCCAGCAGGTGCACGGCCAGCAGCAGGCTGAACTGCCAGGCTGAGGGCGCGGACGGGAGGGTCAGGTGCGGCAGCCCCGGCCCCGGCCCGGCCCAGGCGGCGGTGGGGCCGTGCAGCTGCCCGCCGCCGCAGAGCAGCAGGTCGGGCAGCCCGTTCAGGCTCCGGCCCGACGGCGTGGGCGGGACGCCGGGCCCGCAGCTCGCCTGGCCGAGGTTGAAGGTGGCGTTGAGCACCAGTTCCAGCGGGGCCAGTACCGCCGCGATCCTGAGGTAGCCGCGTTCGCCCGCCGCGAGCAGCAGCGCCAGCAGGAAGACCGCCAGACCGGCCCACAGCACCGTGGCGACGGGCAACGGCGCTCCGGTGACCAGGAGTTGACCGCCTGCGGACAGCGAGAGGGACACGCCGGCGAACACCGCCGCGCGTACGACCCTCAGCACCACCGTGCCACCCGCTGTCCCACCCACGCCGGCGAGTATCTCAGCCGGGGTGTGTGAACACGGTAAGCCCGGCCATCAGGGGTGCCTGGCCGGGCCCAACGCGCGGTGCGGGAGTGGGACGGGGTGGATCCGGGTGCTGCGTCAGAGCTTGCTGAGCTTGGTGAAGGGGGTCGGGATGCGGAGCTGACGGGAGCCGAAGTCGACCATTACCGCGGTCTCCCCCTCGACTCCGATGATCCGTCCGAGCCCGTGCTGGTCGTCCGTCACCAGATCCCCGACAGCGAAGCTCTCGGGAGTCGGGGGTTCGGCAGGTGCCTTGAAGGGACTGGTGGGCATGTGGCGCCGGGTCGCGGCGGTTCTGGTCATTACCAGCAGTATGCGCCCGATAAGGAGCGCCCGGCAGGTCCGGCACCGAGTTGAGATGAGATCGAGGCCCGAACAGAAGGCCGAACAGTCGTGCCAGCGGCCATCAGTGCGGGGGATGATGAGGTCGAAGCCCTGTCCTCGAAGGGAGCGCTCCCGCACACTGAAGGCCATGCGGGTGGAGATTTCCGGGGAGTCGCAGCGCCCCGACCGGGTGAGCGAGGACTACGCGGCGGCGACGCCGGAGGCCTTGGTGCTGCTGGACGGTTCGAGCTCGCCGGCGGCGATGGAGTCCGGCTGTGAACACGGCACGGCCTGGTACGCGCGCCGGCTCGGCGTACATCTGCTCACTCGAATGGTGGACCGGCCGGACCGCACGATGACGCAGTGCCTGAGCGACGCGATCGCCGAGACGGCCTCGCTGCACGGGGCGCGTTGCGATCTGGCGCACCCCAATACGCCCGCCGCGATGGTGGTGGCGGTGCGGCTGCACGGGCCGGCGCTGCAGTACCTGGTGCTGGGCGACTCGCTGCTGGTGCTGGACCGCTTCGGCACGGTCGGGGTGGTCGGCGACAACCAGCCCTTCCCGGCCGGGGAGGCGCTGCGCCGGGAGGTGCACGGCACCCCGCCGGGCTCCCCGGAGCGCGCGGTGCTGCACATGCGCTACGCCCTGGCCGTCCGCGCCGCCAGGAACACCGGGCGCGGGCCGTGGATCGCCGCGGCCCTGCCGAAGGCCGCCGAGTACGCCGAGACCGGCTCGGTGCCGCTGGCCGAGCTGCGCGCCCTCGCGGCGCTCACCGACGGGGCGTCCCGCTATGTCGAGCGCTTCGACCTGGGCAGTTGGCCGGACGCGCTGAACCTGCTGGAGGACCAGGGCCCGGCCGAACTGCTGCGCCGGGTCCGCGCGGTGGAGGCGGACGACGCCGCCTGCACCCGCTGGCCCCGCGGCAAGATCCGCGACGACGCGACGGTGCTGTTCGCGAGGATGCGATGACCAGCGAGGCGTTCACCAGCGCGAGCACCAGCGCGTTCACCAGCGGGAGCACCAGGGCGACCAGGAGCCGGACGCAGCGGGAGCTGTCGCCGGGCGAGGTCGCCGACCTGGTGCGCTTCTCGCTGGGCTCCTCCTGCCGGGTGGCCGGCGCGGCCGAACTGGGCGGCGGCGGGTTCGCGGCGGTGTGGCGGGTGGAACTGCACGGGGCGGCGCCGGTGGTGCTGAAGCTCTCCCCGCCGCCGGGCGCGGAGCTGCTGGGCTACGAGCGGGGGCTGCTCGCCGTCGAGGCGGAGTACTTCGCCCGGATCGGACGGGAGCTGCCCGGCCTGCCGGTGCCCGAGGTACTGCACCACGGCACGGATCCGTCCTGGTGCGAGGGCGGCTGGCTGCTGATGACGCTGCTGCCGGGGACGCCGCTGTCCCAGCTGGGAGCGGGCCCGGCCGGCGCACCGGTGCGCGAGGAACTGGGCCGGACGCTGGCCCGGCTGCACACCCTGGGTGGGGACGAGTTCGGCTACCCGGGCGAGGGCCGCCGCCGGTCTTCGAGCTGGCGCGAGGCCTTCCTCGGCATCATCGACGACCTGCTGGCGGACGCCGAGCGGCTGGGCGCCCCGCTGCCGGTGCCCGCGGCGGAGATCCGGGCGGTCGTCGCCGCGGCGTCGCCGGTCCTCGACCTGGTCCGGCGCCCGGCCCTGGTGCACTTCGACCTGTGGGACGGCAATGTGCTGGCCGTCCCGGGCGGCGGAAGCGGCGGCGCTGGCGCGCTGCGGCTGAGTGGCCTGGTGGACGGCGAGCGCTGCCTGTACGGGGATCCGCTGGTGGACCTGGTCTCGCCGGTGCTCTTCGGCGCGATCGAGGAGCAGCCGGACCACCCGTTGCTCCGCGGCTACGCCGCGGCCGATCACGACAGCGGGCCGTGGCGCTGGGACGAGGCGTCGCTGCTGCGGGTCCGGCTCTACCGGCTCTGGCTCTACCTGGTGATGAACGTCGAGATCCCGACCCGGGCCCTGGCCGGGCCCGAGCACCGCGGCCAGCGCGAGCACCGGGCCCAGCTGCTGCGCGCGGCCCTGGCAGCCGTCAGGGGCAGGCCGTAACCGGCCTGCCCCTGTGCACCGCAGTACTTCCCTGCCGCCTACTTGGCGGGGATGCGGCCGAAGCGGCCGGACTGGAAGTCCTCCACCGCCTGCTGCAGCTCCCGGTGGCTGTTCATCACGAACGGGCCGTAGTGCGCCACCGGCTCCCGGATCGGCTGTCCGCCGAGGATGACCAGGTCCAGGTTGGGCGAGCGCGACTCCTGGGTGGCGTCGGCCTGGACGGTGATGCTGTCGCCCTCGCCGAAGAGGACGGCCTGGCCCATGCCCAGCGGACGGTTCTCCTCGCCCACCGTGCCGCGCCCGTTCAGCGCGTACACCAGGGCGTTGAAGTCCCGGCGCCAGGGCAGGGTAATCCGGGCGCCGGGGCTGACCGTGGCGTGGATCATCGTGATCGGGGTGTGGGTCACCCCGGGGCCCTCGACCCCGCCGATCTCACCGGCGATCAGCCGCAGGATCGCGCCGCCGTCCGGGGTGGTCAGCAGCTTGACGTTGGCGCCGGAGATGTCCTGGTACTTGGGGTTGATCATCTTGTCGGAGGCCGGCAGGTTCACCCAGAGCTGCAGCCCGTGGAACAGGCCACCCGAGACCACCAGGTCCTCGGGCGGGGTCTCGATGTGCAGGATGCCCGCGCCGGCCGTCATCCACTGGGTGTCGCCGTCGCCGAGGGAGCCGCCGCCGCCGGTCGAGTCCTGGTGGATGAACTTGCCGTCGATCAGGTAGGTCACCGTCTCGAAGCCGCGGTGCGGGTGCCAGGGGGTGCCCTTGGGCTCGCCCGGCGCGTACTCCACCTCGCCCATCTGGTCCATCATGATGAACGGGTCCAGGTGCTTGGTGTTGATCTTCGCGAAGGCGCGGCGGACCGGGAAGCCCTCGCCCTCGTAGCCCTCGGGAGCGGTCACGACCTGGAGCACCGGGCGGGCCACGGCGGTGGTCGGGTCCGGAACGTCCACCCGCGGCAGGACCAGCGGGTTCTCGACTGTCACTGCGGGCATGGTTGCCTCCTCGATGCGTACGGCGCCAGCGGTGCCGACATCAACGAGATTAGTTGATGCGTCAACCGAAAGCAAGTTGAACCTTCAACTAGCTGCCGAGGCGCCCGCTAGCCGTACATCCTCCGCATCGTGAAGTCGACCATCTGCTCGACCGCCTTGGCGTCGAACACCATCCGGTGCTCGCCCTCCATGTCCATCGCGAAGCCGTAGCCGGTCGGCAGCAGGTCCAGCACCTCGGCGCCGGTGACGGTGAAGTACTTGGACTCCTTGCCCGCGTAGCGCCGCAGCTCCTTGAGCGAGCTGAACATCGGGATCACCGGCTGCGGGGTGTTGTGCAGGGCCAGGAAGCCCGGGCGCTCGCCGCGCGGGCAGTACACCTTGGAGGTGATGAAGATCGACTGGAAGTCCTCGACCGGGAGCCCGCCGGTGGTGAAGGCCCGCACGGCGTCGCTGAGCGAGGGCGGGGACGGCTCCGGGTAGAGCGGCTGCTGGGGCTGCTGCCCGTAGCCGCCCAGGTTCATCTCCGGGGTCATGCCCGCGCCGAGGTCGGGGCCGCCCATCCCCTGGCCCATGCCCGGCTGGGGTGTCTGCTGCTGGTAGGGGCCGCCCTGGTAGCCGGGTCCGGCGCCGCTCGTCGTCTGCTCGTAGCCGTACACATCCCCAAGGTTATCGAGTTCGCCGCCACCCGAACGGCCCGATGGGGTTGAATTAAGTTACTTACGGGTAGCATAATGGTACTTACCGCTGGGTAGGGGGCGTAGTCTGCTGCGCCACGCAGATCCCGGCACCTACCGACGCGATGACCGGAGAACGTTCATGGGTCACTACAAGTCCAACCTGCGAGACCTTGAGTTCAACCTGTTCGAGGTGCTCGGCCGTGACGAGGTCTACGGCAGCGGCCCCTTCGCCGACATGGACGTGGAGACGGCGAAGAGCATCCTCGCCGAGATATCCCGACTGGCCGAGAACGAGCTGGCCGCGTCCTTCGCCGACGCCGACCGCAACCCCCCGGTCTTCGACCCGGCGACCAACACCGCCCCGGTGCCGGAAACCTTCAAGAAGAGCTACCAGGCCTACATGGACGCCGAGTGGTGGCGCCTTGGGATCCCGGAGTCCATCGGCGGCACGCCCACCCCCAGCAGCCTGATCTGGGCGTACGCGGAGATGGTGCTCGGCGCCAACCCCGCGATCTGGATGTACTCGTCCGGCCCGGCCTTCGCCGGAGTGATCGCCGACGAGGGCACCGAGGAGCAGCTCAAGATCGCCCGGCTGATGGCCGACAAGGGCTGGGGCTCCACCATGGTGCTGACCGAGCCCGACGCGGGCTCGGATGTCGGCGCCGGCCGTACCAAGGCGGTCAAGCAGGACGACGGCAGCTGGCACATCGAGGGCGTCAAGCGCTTCATCACCTCGGGCGAGCACGACATGTCCGAGAACATCATCCACCTGGTGCTGGCCCGCCCCGAGGGCCACGGCCCCGGCACCAAGGGCCTGTCCCTCTTCATCGTGCCGAAGTTCGACTTCGACTGGGAGAGCGGCGAGCTGGGCGACCGCAACGGCGTCTACGCCACCAACGTCGAGCACAAGATGGGCCTCAAGGCCTCCAACACCTGCGAGATGACCTTCGGCGCCGACGCCCCGGCCAGGGGCTGGCTGCTCGGCGAGAAGCACGACGGCATCCGGCAGATGTTCCGGATCATCGAGTTCGCCCGGATGATGGTCGGCACCAAGGCCATCGCCACCCTCTCCACCGGCTACCTGAACGCCCTGGAGTACGCCAAGGAGCGGGTGCAGGGCCCGGACCTCGCCGAGTTCCTGGACAAGGCCGCCCCCCGGGTCACCATCACCCACCACCCCGACGTCCGCCGCTCGCTGCTCACCCAGAAGGCGTACGCCGAGGGCATGCGCGCCCTGGTGCTCTACACCGCCAGCATCCAGGACGAGATCCAGCTGCTCAAGGCCCGCGGCGAGTCCGCGGACGCCGCCGAGCGGCTGAACGACCTGCTGCTGCCGATCGTCAAGGGCTACGGCTCGGAGAAGTCCTACGAGCAGCTGGCCCAGTCGCTGCAGACCTTCGGTGGCTCCGGCTACCTGCAGGAGTACCCGGTCGAGCAGTACATCCGGGACGCCAAGATCGACACCCTGTACGAGGGCACCACCGCGATCCAGGGCCAGGACTTCTTCTTCCGGAAGATCGTCAAGGACCAGGGCCAGGCGCTGACCTCGCTCTCCGAGCAGATCCAGAAGTCCATCGCCAACGGCCTCGGAGGC
Organism: Streptacidiphilus alkalitolerans; assembly: GCF_042511045.1. Lineage (NCBI taxonomy): Bacteria > Bacillati > Actinomycetota > Actinomycetes > Kitasatosporales > Streptomycetaceae > Streptacidiphilus > Streptacidiphilus alkalitolerans. Next base: position 148,718 of record NZ_JBHEZX010000005.1, on the reverse strand, counting down.
GACGACCTGGCCGCCGAGCGGGAGCAGCTTGCCGCCTCGGCCGGCGACCTGGAGGCCATCGTCGGCGCGATGCTGAACCAGCTCGCCTCGGTCGAGCAGGACACCCGCAACATGTACAAGGTGGGCCAGAACACCACCCGGCTGCTGCTGGTCTCCGGCGACGTGGTCATCGGCTGGCTGCTGCTGCGCCAGGCCGCGGTCGCCCAGGCCAAGCTGGCCGAGGGCGGCGCCTCCGCCAAGGACACCGCGTTCTACCAGGGCAAGGTCGCCGCGGCGCGGTTCTTCAACCGGACGGTCCTGCCGACCGTCCACGCCCAGCGGCTGATCGCCGAGGGCATCGATAATTTGATCATGGACCTGCCGGAGGCAGGGTTCTGACCTGCTGTTCGCACCGGTTACAGCGACCGGTCGGGGCTCCGAAGCATCACGCTTCGGGGCCCTGACCCGTATCCGGGGGCATCCGCACGGTCGGGCGGGCGACAATTGGGCCATGGAGCGGGGCGTAGGCTCGGGCGGCACCATGCGGGGCCGACCTGTCCGACCGGCCGCAGCTCCGCTCGGGAACCCCCTCACCCCTGGAGCAGCATTGACCAGCGCAGCCGGCGCGGGCCGCGTCGCTTTCGACCGCAGCCACACCGACGACCTCATCGCCTTCCTGCAGGCCAGCCCGTCACCGTTCCATGCGGTGACCAGTGCCGCGGAGCGGTTGGAGAAGGCTGGATTCCGCCAGGTCGAGGAGACCGCGGCCTGGGAGGGCACCCCCGGCGGGCGCTACCTGATCCGCGGCGGCGCGCTGATCGCCTGGTACGTCCCGGCCGGCGCCACCCCGGCCACGCCCTTCCGGATCGTCGGCACCCACACCGACTCGCCCAACCTCCGGGTCAAGCCGATCCCGGACACCGGCCGGGCCGGCTGGCGCCAGGTCGCGGTCGAGATCTACGGCGGCGTCCCGCTGAACACCTGGCTGGACCGCGACCTCGGCCTGTCCGGACGGCTGTCGCTGCGCGACGGCAGCACCCGGCTGGTCCAGCTGGACGAGCCGCTGCTCCGGGTGCCGCAGCTGGCGATCCACCTGGACCGCGCGGTCAACGACGGCATGGTGCTCGACCGGCAGCAGCACATCACCCCGGTCTGGGGCCTCGGCCGGGTCGACGAGGGCTCACTGATCGAGTACGTGGCCGAGGCCGCCGGTCTCGACCCGGCGCAGGTCGTCGGCTGGGACCTGATGGTGCACGACATCCAGCCGCCGTCCTACCTGGGCCGCGACCGTGAGCTGCTGGCCGCGCCCCGGCTGGACAACCTGCTGTCGGTGCACGCCGCCACCGCTGCCCTCGCCGCGGTGGCCACCGCGGACGGCGGCGTGAGCGGCGTGGCCGGCACGGGGAGTGGCGCGGGGGGTGGCGGCGTCGACCTCGGCTGCATCCCGGTGATCGTCGGATTCGACCACGAGGAGAACGGCAGCCAGTCTGACACCGGCGCGCAGGGGCCGCTGCTGGCCAGCACGCTGGAGCGCTCGGTCTTCGCCCGCGGCGGCACCCTGGAGGACCGGGCCCGGGCCCTGGCCGGGACGGTCTGCCTGTCCTCGGACATGGGCCACGCGGTGCACCCCAACTACAGCGAACGGCACGAGCCGGGCCACCGCCCGATGCCCAACGGCGGCCCGATCCTCAAGGTCAACGTCAACAACCGCTACGCCACCAACGGGCTTGGCCGCGCTGTCTTCACCGCCGCCTGCGAGCGGGCCGGGGTGCCGTGGCAGGTCTTCGTGTCCAACAACTCGATGCCCTGCGGTACCACCATCGGCCCGATCACCGCCGCCCGGCTGGGTATCGCCACGGTCGACTGCGGCATCGCCGCGCTGTCGATGCACTCGGCCCGGGAGCTCTGCGGCGCGGACGACCCGTTCCTGCTGGCGTCGGTGCTCAAGGCCTTCCTGGAGAGCTGAGCCTCCAGGAAGGCCGAGCCGCGGGCGCGGCGGCGCCGGGCCGCTCGTCTGCCGCTGCTGCGCCGCCGCTACTCGCTCATCCCGGCCAGGACCAGCGGCAGCCGGTCCGTCGCCCCGGGGACCAGCCGCACCGGGACGCCCCAGTCCTGCTGGTGCACATGGCAGGTCGGGTACTCGATCGCCGGGTCGTCGTCGCAGCTCGCAGCCATCGCGCTGATGTGCAGCACGCCCTCGCCGACCGCCGGGTCGAGCCGCAGCTCGCGGCTCAGCGCGGGGTCGGCGCCGGTGCCGTCCAGCAGCAGTTCCGGCGGGGTGGAGCTGACCAGCAGCCGGGTGGCGGGGCCGTAGCTCTCGTCCAGCTTCTGCCCGGCCGGGGGCGTGAAGATCACGTCGAGCCGGAGCAGCCCGGGGGCGACCTCGGTGGCCGGCCGCTGGGTCCGGTGCGCGGCGGCCTCGACCTGGACCGCCTCCTCGGGCAGCCGGAGCCGGGTCAGCCGGTGCCGGGCGGACTCGACCACGACGATGTCCCCGTCCACGACGACCGCCCCGCTGGGCTCCCGCAGATCCGTGGCCAGGGTGGTGACCTGGCCGGTGGCCGGGTCGTAGCGGCGCAGCGCGTGGTTGTAGGTGTCCGCGACCGCCACCGAGCCGTCGGGCAGCACGGTCACCCCGAGCGGGTGCTGCAGCAGCGCCTGCGCGGCGTCCCCGTCCCGGTGGCCGAAGTCGAACAGACCGGTCCCGACAGCGGTGCTCACCTGGTGCGTTTCACGTGAAACATAGCGAATGGCTGACGTTTCGGAGTCGGCCACCCAGAGCCGGTCCTCGGTTGCGGCCAGTCCGGACGGCTGGGCGAACCAGGCTTCCCGCGCCGCGCCGTCCACCAGACCCTCGTTGGTCGTCCCGGCCGCGACGGCGACGGTGCCCGCGGCGGGGTCGTAGGTCCACAGCTGGTGCGTGCCGGCCATGGCGATCCACACCTGGCCGTCGAACCAGGCCACGTCCCAGGGCGAGGACAGGTCCACCTCGCGGGCCGGGCCCGCGGTGGGGGAGTTCTGCCACCACTGCCGGCCGGTCCCGGCGACGGTGCTGACCTGGCCGGTGGCCGGGTCGTAGCGGCGCAGCGCGTGGTTCACCGTGTCCGCGACGATCACCGCACCGTCCGGCAGCAGCGCCAGCCCCTGCGGCTCGCTGAACCGGGCGTCGCCGGCTGCCCCGTCGACCAGCCCGCGGTCCCCGCTGCCGATCCGGCGCAGCACGGTCTCCCCGTCCTCGGCCAGCTCGACCAGCGAGTGGTGTCCCGAATCCGCGACCAGGTAGCCGCCGTCCGGCAGCCGCAGCGCCTTCCCGGGGAAGCGCAGCGCCCCCGGCTCCGCCGTCGGCGGCACATACGGGCTGTCGCCGCGCCGCAGCGTCCCCTTGGCGGCGTGCGCCGTCTCCAGTTCGGCGACCAGTGCGGCGATGGCGTGCGCATGCCCCTCGCCGGCGTGCTGGGCGACCACGTAGCCCTCGGGGTCCACCACCACCAGCGTCGGCCAGGCCCGCACCGCGTACTGCTTCCAGGTCGCCAGCTCCGGGTCGTCCAGCACCGGGTGCTGCACGTCGTAGCGGGCCACCGCGTCCACCACGGCCTGGTGCTCGGCCTCGTGCACGAACTTCGGCGAGTGCACCCCGACGATCACCAGGGTGTCCCGGTGCTTCTCCTCCAGCTCCCGCAGCTCGTCCAGGACGTGGAGGCAGTTGATGCAGCAGAAGGTCCAGAAGTCCAGCAGGACGATCTTCCCCCGAAGATCGCCGAGCGTCAGTTCCTTACCGCCTGTATTCAGCCAACCACCGGCGCCGACAAGTTCGGGGGCGCGTACCCGTGCACGAGAAGCCATACCTGTATCCAACCCCATCGAACGACGCGGGCATTCCTCGCTCGACCGTGGACTGCGCCACTACCCTGCAGTTCAGGCCCACGACCAGGGAGGCACGCGTTGGCTGCGGACGTGGACGACCAGGACGCGGAGGGTACGGCAGATGCTCTGCCGGGGCTCATGGCGCTGCCGGATCGCACGGAGGACGGGGAGCAGCAGTTCCTGCTGTGCCTGCGGGACGTGGTGCGGGCCCTCGGACTCGATGTCGATCCTGAACCCGGTCCCGATCCTGATCCCTACGGTCGGTGGACGTGGGGGCAGCACGTGCGGGCGGCGATTCGTGATGCCTGCCGCCAGGGTCTGATCCTTTCCGAGGCATCCTTCGATGCGCTCATCAAGGCTGCGGTCACTGACCCTGACCCGAGCTACGACCGCTGGTTCGTCGAGCCGGCCCTGAACGCGTTCGGATACTTGCGCGTCCGCTCGGCGCTGCTCGCCTACCTGCGCACGGGCACCAACCCGGAGCGGGCCGGCGCTGCGCGAGTTCGTCAGCAACGAGCACCTGGACGTTCGCCGCTGCCTCCTCCCCGGCCTGCCGCTGCGCAAGTCGGCGTACCCGGAAGCACTGCACGACCTCGTGGACGAGGCCGTGGCCATCGCACGCTCGCACCCGGACGCGTACATCCGCCACCGCGTGGAAGAACAGGTCCGCAGCTGAAGCAGCAGCTCGGAGGGGTCGACAGAACGCCGGTGCGGCGCGCCCGGTGACCTCGGCACGCTGCCGATGCACCACCCGCAGCGGCTACCTTGCGGGCGAAAGGGTGTCAGATCCGGTGCGGGTGGGCGGGGTTGCCCCCGCCGGGCAGCACCCTGCCCGGCCGCATCCTGTCCGGCCGCGACTCGGGCCGTATGCCCGAGGTGCTGACAGACTCGTCCTTCCGGAGGCGCCCGCGGTAGGAACTCCCCCCGCGGGGGAAACGTCCTATCCGGTGTAGGACGAAACCCGGAGGCGAAGACGTCATGAAGTTCCTGATGCGGGATCGGATGTTCTCGATCGGCGACGACCACTGGATCACCACCGAGCACGGCGACAAGGCGTTCCTGGTCGACGGCAAGGTACTGCGGGTCTCGGACACCTTCGAGCTGAAGGATCCCACCGGCGTCAAGGTCGCGGTGATCAAGAAGAAGATCGTCAGCGTCCGCGACGCGATGCGGATCGAACGGGACGGGGACACCCTCGCCACGGTGAAGAAGAAGCTGTTCACCCCGTTCCGGGACAAGTACGAGGCGCACCTGGCCGACGGCCGCGAGTACGAGGTGCACGGGGACTTCCTCGACCACGAGTTCGACATCGACGACGAGGGCGGGCACCGGATCGCCCGGGTCTCGAAGAAGTGGTTCTCCTTCCGCGACACCTACGGGATCGACATCGAGGACGGCCAGGACATCCCGCTGTTGCTCTGCGTCGCCGTCTGCGTGGACCACCTGCAGCGGATCGAGCACCACGAGGACTGATCCTCCGGTTCCTTCGGTTCCTCCGGTTCCTTCGGTCGCTTCGGCGCGTTCTCTGCCTTGAGTGGAATAGACTCAACTTACGTCATGCTGACAGAGGCAGGACAAGGCAGGCACGGTCGAGCACAGGAGGACGCATCAGCGTGGACGCGAGCAAGCTCACCACCAAGGCACAGGAAGCCCTGTCGGCGGCGATCCGACAGGCGTCGAGCGCGGGCAACCCCGATGTCACCCCGGTGCACCTGCTGCTCGCACTGCTGGAGCAGCCCGAGGGCATCGCCGGCCCGCTGCTGGAGGCGGTCGGTGCGGATCCGGTCCGGCTCCGCACCGCGGTCCAGCGGCAGGCGGCGGCGCTGCCCTCGGCGCAGGGGTCGACGGTGTCCGCGCCGCAGCTGTCCCGGCAGATCGTGAACACCCTGAACGAGGCCGGCGCCCGCGCCACCGACCTGGACGACGCCTTCGTCTCCACCGAGCACCTGCTGGTCGGCCTGGCCGCCGAGGGCGGTTCGGTGGCCGACGCGCTCAAGGCCGAGGGCGCCACGCCCAAGGCCCTGCTGGCCGCGTTCAAGGAGGTCAGGGGCAGTGCCCGGGTCACCTCGGCCGACCCGGAGAGCACCTACAAGGCGCTGGAGAAGTACGGCGCCGACCTGACCCAGGCCGCCCGCGACGGCAAGCTGGACCCGGTCATCGGCCGGGACCAGGAGATCCGCCGGGTGGTCCAGGTGCTGTCCCGGCGCACCAAGAACAACCCGGTGCTGATCGGCGAGCCCGGCGTCGGCAAGACCGCCGTGGTCGAGGGCCTGGCCCAGCGCATCGTCGCGGGCGACGTGCCCGAGTCGCTGCGCGGCAAGCGGCTGGTCTCGCTGGACCTCAGCGCCATGGTCGCCGGGGCGAAGTACCGGGGCGAGTTCGAGGAGCGGCTGAAGGCCGTGCTCGCCGACATCAAGCAGTCCGAGGGCCAGGTCATCACCTTCATCGACGAGCTGCACACGCTCGTCGGCGCGGGCGCGGGCGGCGATTCGGCGATGGACGCCGGCAATATGCTCAAGCCGATGCTGGCCCGCGGCGAGCTGCGGATGGTCGGCGCGACCACCCTGGACGAGTACCGCGAGCGGATCGAGAAGGACGCCGCGCTGGAGCGCCGGTTCCAGCAGGTCATGGTCGGCGAGCCGTCGGTCGAGGACACCGTCGCCATCCTGCGCGGGCTGAAGTCCCGCTACGAGGCGCACCACAAGGTGCAGATCGCGGACGCCGCGCTGGTCGCCGCGGCCACCCTGTCCAACCGCTACATCACCTCCCGGTTCCTGCCGGACAAGGCCATCGACCTGGTGGACGAGGCCGCGTCCCGGCTGCGGATGGAGATCGACTCCTCCCCGGTGGAGATCGACGAGCTGCAGCGCGCCGTCGACCGGCTGCGGATGGAGGAGATGGCGCTCGCCAAGGAGTCCGACGCGGCCTCGGTCGACCGGCTGGAGCGGCTGCGCCGCGACCTGGCCGACCGGCAGGAGCAGCTGGCCGGGCTGACCGCCCGCTGGCAGGCCGAGAAGGCCACCCTGAACAAGGTCGGCGAGCTCAAGGAACGCCTGGACGACCTGCGCGGCACCGCCGAGCGGGCCCAGCGCGACGGCGACTTCACCACCGCCTCCCGGCTGATGTACGCGGACATCCCGGCCGCCGAGCAGGAGCTCGCCGAGGCCCAGGACGATGCCCGCAGCGAGGCCACCAGCGCGTCCATGGTGAAGGAGGAGGTCGGCCCGGACGACGTGGCCGATGTGGTGGCCTCCTGGACCGGCATCCCGGCCGGGCGGCTGCTGGAGGGCGAGACCGCCAAGCTGCTGCGGATGGAGCAGGAGCTCGGCCGCCGGCTGGTCGGCCAGACCGCCGCGGTCCAGGTGGTGTCCGACGCGGTGCGCCGCTCCCGTTCCGGCATCTCCGACCCGGACCGGCCGACCGGCTCCTTCCTGTTCCTCGGCCCGACCGGGGTCGGCAAGACCGAGCTGGCCAAGGCCCTGGCGGACTTCCTCTTCGACGACGAGCGGGCCATGGTCCGGATCGACATGAGCGAGTACGGCGAGAAGCACTCGGTGGCCCGCCTGGTCGGCGCGCCCCCCGGCTACGTCGGCTACGAGGAGGGCGGCCAGCTCACCGAGGCCGTCCGCCGCCGCCCGTACGGGGTGGTGCTGCTGGACGAGGTGGAGAAGGCGCACCCGGAGGTGTTCGACATCCTGCTGCAGGTGCTGGACGACGGCCGGCTCACCGACGGCCAGGGCCGGACGGTGGACTTCCGCAACACCATCCTGATCCTGACCTCAAACCTCGGCTCGCAGTGGCTGGCCGACCCGGCCCTGGACGACCGGGCCAAGAGGGACCGGGTGATGGAGACCGTCCGCAGCGCCTTCAAGCCCGAGTTCCTGAACCGGCTGGACGACATCGTGGTGTTCGACCCGCTGGGCATGGACGAGCTGGCCCGCATCGTCGACCTCCAGGTCGCCTCGCTGGCCGCGCGGCTGGCCGACCGGCGGCTGACCCTCACGGTCACCCCGGCCGCCCGTGACTGGCTCGCGCTCACCGGCTACGACCCGGCGTACGGCGCCCGTCCGCTGCGCCGGCTGGTCCAGTCGGCCATCGGCGACCAGCTGGCCAGGGAGATCCTGGGCGGCACCGTCCGCGACGGGGACACCGTCGAGGTCGACGCCGAACCCGGGGCGGACCACCTCAGCGTGGGCCCGGCCGCACCGGTCGCCACGACCTTCGAGAAGACCTCCGAGAAGACCTCCGACAAGAAGGGGTGACCGCTTCGCCTGGACACGGGCATGAGGCAGGATGGTCCTGGTAAGTCCATTCGAAGGGAAACTCGGCCAACATGAGCATCGACCCGTCTTCCATCCCTTTCTTCGGGGCGCCGCAGCAGCAGCCGCAGCCGACGGGCGACGAAGGCCCGCCGCCGGTGATCATCCCTGACCAGGAGCTGGTCACCCAGCTGCTGCACCAGATGGAGCTCAAGCACGCCGTGGACGAGGAGGGCGACCTGCTCGCCCCCTGGGAGGGCTTCCGCGTCTACTACATGTTCCGCGGCGAGCAGAAGGAGCTCTTCGCGGTCCGCGCCTTCTACGACCGCCCGCACTCGATCGACTCCAAGGCCGAGCTGCTGGAGGCCCTGGACGAGTGGAACCGGGAGACCCTCTGGCCGAAGGTCTACACCCACACCCACGACGACGGCGTGGTCCGGGTCATCGGCGAGTCGCAGATGATCGTCGGCATGGGTGTCAACGTCAACTACTTCGTCGCGATGACGGCCAACTGGACCCAGGCCGCGGTCAGCTTCGACGCCTGGCTCGCCGAGCGGCTCGGCCTGGCCCAGGCCGTCGACACCGACGGGGATGACAGCACCGAGGGTGACTCCACCGAGGACTGACCCAGGCGGTACGACCAGGCAGGACCCCCGGAAGGGCCGGTGCGCGGACAGCGCGCCGGCCCTTCCGCCTACACTGAGCGACCGTAAACCCCTGGCCGACCCGACAAGGACGTCATGCGAGCACAGTTCGTCATATCGGAGATAGGCATCGGCCTGCGCCGGAACCTGACCATGACCATCGCAGTCGTCATCAGCGTCGCCCTCTCGCTCTCCCTGGCCGGTGCCGCGCTGCTGCTGCGCGACCAGGTCGACAGCATGCAGAAGTACTGGGACGGCCGGGTGGAGGTGTCCGTCTTCTTCTGCGCCAAGGACGACATGACCAACAAGCAGTACCCGAACTGTGCCTCGGGTCCTGCCACGCAGAGTCAGATGGACGCGGTCAGCGCGCAGTTGGAGAAGACCGGGCTGATCCAGCACATCTACCCGCAGACCCCTGACCAGCAGCTCACCGAGTACAAACAGGAGTACGGGAAGTCCAGCCTCGCCTCCTATGTGAACCTTGACGCCTTCGGCGGTGCGCTGCGGCTCAAGCTGAAGGACCCCCGGCAGTACGTGGCGGTCACCGAACTGGTCAACGGGCAGCCGGGGGTGGCCTACGCCGAGGACCAGAGCGAGCTGCTGAAGCCGCTGTTCAAACTGCTCAACGGGGCCCAGGTGGTGGCCCTGGTGGTGATGGCCATCATGCTGTCGGTGACGCTGCTGCTGATCGTCAACACGGTCCGGGTCTCGGCGTTCAGCCGCAAACGGGAGACCGGGATCATGCGCCTGGTGGGCGCGTCCAACTACTACGTGCAGCTGCCGTTCATCGCCGAGGCGGCGTTCGCGGCGCTGGTGGGCGCGATCCTGGCGTCGGGGATGCTGGCGCTCGGCAAGTACCTGCTGATCGACCGCTTCCTGCGGTCGCAGATCAAGCTGATCAACTTCATCGGCTGGAACCCGGTGTTCCAGGTCATGCCGCTGATGCTGGTGCTGGGCGTGGGCATGGCCGCCATCGCCGCCTTCCTCACCCTGCGCAAGTACTTGAAGGTGTAGCGGTTTAGGCGGGCGCTCCGGCCAGGAACACCACGACGATCCCGTACAGCCCGGAGAGCAGCGCGCAGGAGCCGAGCAGGGCGACCGTCGTCCCCCGGCGCAACCCGGCCAGCCACTCGGCCGCCGGGAACAGCAGGGCGAAGGCAGGCAGCAGGAAGCGGGCCAGCGGCGGGCTGGACGAGGAGTTCCCCAGGTCCATGACCAGCAGCGCGGCGCTGTAGACCAGCAGCGGCAGCGGCTGACGGCGGATCAGCGCGAGGACGAACAGGCCGAGGCCCGCCAGCACCGTCGCCGCCATCACCAGCACGGTGAGCACGGTCACCGCGGTGCTGATGTGAGGGGTGTGCGCGGCCGGTCCGGCTGCCGCCGCCGACCCCGAACCGGCCGCCCGGTGCTGGCTCCCGGCGAGCAGGTGCAGCAGGCGGCGGACGGCGGAGAGGCCGCCGTCGAAGCTGGACCCCCAGGCGTCCTGGATGTGGAAGTAGCCGCTCCAGGAACCGACCGCCCGTCCGGTCCACAGCATGTAGCCGAGCCAGCCCAGGGGGGCCAACAGCGCTGCGGCCAGCGGCCGTTGCCAGCCCTCGCCGCGCGGCTGCCGGTGCAGCCGGTGCTGTCGGTACAGCCGGTGCAGTTCGACCAGGGCGGCTGCGGCGACCGCCGCGGTGACCGCCATCGCGGTCGGCCGGGTCAGCCCGGCGAGCACGGACAGCACCCCGGCCGCGAGCCAGCGGCGGGTCAGCACGGCGTACAGGGTCCAGGCGGCGAACGCGGTGAAGAGCGACTCGGAGTAGCCCATGTTCTCGACCGCCGCCAGCGGCAGCACCCCCCACAGCACGGCCGCGACGACACCGGTCCGGTGGCCGTGGCAGTGCGCGGCGCAGCTGTGGATCCCGGCCGCGGCGGCGGCCCCGGCGACGGCGGAGACGAGGGCCAGGTCGGTTGCCGCGCCGAACGGCAGCAGCCGGTAGAGGGGTTCGGCCAGCCCGGGGTAGAGCGGGAAGAAGGCCCGTGGCGAGTAGGGGATCCCGTGGTGGCCGATCAGCCCGTTGGAGACCCCGTAGCCGGTCCTGACGATCCGTACGTACCAGCCCGCGTCCCAGCTGCCGCCCAGCCGGGCCAGCACCGGCAGGTGCCGGGCGGATCCGTAGGCCAGCAGCGCCAGCAGGCCGACCGCCCGGACCGCGAGGTAGCCGCCCACGGCCACGGCGGTGCGCCGGACGGCCGTGCGCGTGGCGCCGGCGCGGATACCGCGCTCGGCCGGGTCGGGTATGCGCCGAGGAGGGACGAGTGCGGTGGTCACGCGCCACAACAGTAGGCGTACCCGGTCGCCGCACCGACGGCCGGGTACGCAGCCGACTCAGTGGTGCGACCTCGCCACCAGCAGGACGACGACGACCGCGATCACGGCGAGTGCCGCGAGGACGGCGGCGGCGATCTTCGCCGCGCTGTAGGGGCGCTCGCCGATCACCTCGCCGGTGCGGGCGTTCACCATCACCTGCAGCGGCTTCCCCGCGTGCAGGTAGGTCAGGAACCACACCGGGAGCAGCAGCAGCTTGAAGGTGATGTCCAGGTAGTCGGTCTCGATCCGGTGCACCCGCTGCTCGTCGCCGCCGATGTCCTGGCGGCAGTCCTGCTCGATGACCGAGGCCATCCGCTGCTTCGCCGTCTCCAGGCCCGGTTCGGGCTCGACGTCGTAGCGCAGCGTCTGGAAGCCCGCCAGGTACTCCTCCTGGTAGGGGACGGCCTGCTCCAGCGGCCACGGCGTCAGCTTGTCCAGCTGCTTCTCCGCCACGGTCGTGGTGCCCGCCACCAGCACGTCGTCGAAGAACCGCTGCACGGTCCCACTGGCCGGCCACCACCTGGTCTTCTGCACCTGGCGGGTACGGGTCTGGGTCTGCCCGTCGACGGTCTCGGTGTAGGTCTCGGTCTCGTAGTAGTGCTCGCCGCGCTCGCCCCGGTAGTCGGAGCGGGTGTTGGTGTCATAGGTCCAGTGCGGGAGGTAGGTGCCCTTGAAGGTCTCCGCCTCGCTCACCTTCTTCAGGCTGGACGGCGCGAACCAGCGCGAGGAGGTCCACTTCCGCAGCGCGTCCCTGGCCGCGTTGCGGTCCAGCTCGAACGGCACCACGGCCTCCGGCACCACCCGCTCGGTCAGCGAGGCGTCGGCGACCAGCGCGGTCGCGCAGAACTGGCAGCGGTCGGACAGCGCGTCGCTCTCGGTCACCGCGCGGCAGCCGGGGCAGACGAAGGTCCGCACCCCGCCCGGCACGGCCATCGGCTTCGCCGGGAGCTGCGCCAGCTCGGCGAAGGCATGCTCGCGCACCTGCCGCGGCACCGCGGCGATGCTCTGCTGGTGCCCGCAGTACGGGCAGCCCAGCGCGGCGGTGCCGGCGGCGAACTCCACCTTGGCGCCGCAGGACTCGCAGGACCAGGCGGCGTCCGGGGCGGCCTGGTCGGTCGGATTGCCCTGGTTGCCCTGGTTCGCCGAGTAGTTGTAGTCGCTCATCGTCCCGGTCCTCTCAGGCCTGCGGCGGCAGTGGCGGTGGCGTGCGGGCCAGCAGCTGCGCCAGCTCGGGCACCTGCTCGGCGGGCAGCCAGGCACCCATGCCGCTCTTCCAGACCAGCGTGCCGCGGTTCAGCACACCGCCGCTGACCTGGGCGGAAAGCCCCGACAGGTCGAACGGGCCCTGCTGCTGTCCGCCCGCGCCGAGGAACCACTCGGCCGCCTGGCCAGGCAGTGGGGGAGGACCGGCCGGTGCCGCCGCCGGTGCCGCCGCCGCGACGGGCGCGTCCGCGGGGGCCGCCTGCGGGGCGAGGCTCGCCGCGATCCGCTGGCCCATCGCCATGCCGACGCCGAGGCCGAGCCCCTCGCCCGCCCCGCCGGGGTTGGCCGCCGCGGTCTGGATCGCGTTGGCGGCCTGGAACCGGGTGAAGTCGTCCAGGTTGCCCGCGATGCCCATCCGGGAGCGGGTGTCGATGGCCTGCTCGACCTCCGGCGGCACCGAGATGTTCTCGATCACGAACTTGGGGATGGCGATGCCGGTGGAGGCCAGCTCCCCGGTCAGTACCGTCGCGAGCTGGGCGCCGATCCCGTCCTGACGGGCCGCCAGGTCAAGCAGCGGCACCTGGGCCGTGGCCAGCGCGTTGCCGAGCCGTCCGACGATCAGCTGGCGCAGGTACTCCTGCACCTCCTCGGTGCGGAACTGCGGGTCGGTGCCCGCGAGTTCGCGCAGCAGCGCGGCCGGGTCGACCACCCGCAGCGCGAACGCGCCGAAGGCCCGCACCCGGACCATGCCGAACTCGGCGTCCCGGAGGATCACCGGGCTCTGCGTGCCCCACTTCATGTCGGTGAACTGACGGGTGTTGACGAAGTACACCTCGGCCTTGAACGGCGAGTGGAAGCCGTACTTCCAGCCCTTCAGGGTCGCCAGCAGCGGCAGGTTCTGCGTCTCCAGGGTGTAGGTGCCCGGGGCGAACACGTCCGCGATCCGGCCCTCGTTCACGAAGACGGCGGTCTGCGACTCCCGGACCACCAGCCGGGCGCCCATCTTGATCTCGTTCTCGTAGCGCGGGAAGCGCCAGACGATGGTGTCTCGGCTGTCGTCCGTCCATTCGACAATGTCGATGAACTCACCGCGAATGCGGTCCACCAGGCCCACGGGTGTCCCTCCCCCCAGCCACCGGGCCGCCCTGGCCCGGTGCGCTGCCGATCCTACTGGCGGTAGGGATCAGGGAGGTGCGCGTAGGGGTTCTGCGGCGCCGGGGGCGGCGGCGGGCCCGGACGGTTCCGGCGGCGGCGCAGCACCAGGGCGACGATCACGCCGATGACGACCACCGCGGCCACGCCGATCCCGATGAACAGCCCGGAGGAACTGCTCGACTTCTTCGCGGCCTGGGCCGGCGCGGTGGCCCCGGCCGAGGGCGCGGACCCGGTGGCGCTGCTGCCGGCGCTTGCGCTCGGTGCGGCCGGAGCGGACGCCGACGCGGAGGCACCGGCCGAGGCGGTCGCCACCAGCGGGTTCACATCGGCAGGACCGGGGTCGCCGGGAGCGGTCAGCGCGATCCGGGGACGGATGTTGCCGTAGCCGAAGTGGGGATCCTGCTGGCCGGGCGTGCTGCCCTGGTTGGCGGTGTTCTTCAGCACCCGGATGACCTGGTTCGCGGTCCAGTCGGGGTGCACCGACCAGAGCAGCGCCGCCGAGGCGGAGACGATCGCAGTGGCGTTGCTGGTACCGCCGGAGGAGCAGTAGCCGGACGGGCCGAGGCAGGCGTTGTACATCCCCTCACCGGGTGCGGTGAGGGCCACTTCCGGCCCGTATTCGGAGTACTTCGGGACATTGCCCTTGGCGTCGATGGCACCGACGCCGACCACTCCCGGAAAGGCCGCCGGGTATTCGAGTTCATTGCCGATCTGACCGTCGTTGCCCACACCCGCGACGACCAGTTTTCCCTTGCCGAGTGCGTAGTCGATCGCACTGCGGACATTGGGCTCGTTCTCCCGCTGGGCCTGCGAGATATTGAGGATCTTGGCGTCACTGTCCGCGGCGGCGCGGATGGCGGCGGACAACTGCCCCGCGAGGCTGGTCGCGAACGCCGCCTCGTTGTCGCCCTTCCCGACCACCCGCAGCGGCAGGATCTTCACGCCGGGGGCGAGCCCGTACAGGCCCTTGCCGTTCAGGCCCTTGCCGGTACCGGCGATCAGGCTGGCCATGGCGGTGCCGTGGCCCTCCTTGTCCACGTCCGTGGTCGCGCCGCCGGGGAGCCCGGAGAAGTTCTGGCCCGGCAGCACCTGCCCGACCAGGTCCGGGTGGCTCGCCTTCACCCCGCTGTCGATCACCGCCACGGTGATCCCCTTGCCGGTGGAGACCTTCCAGATGGTGTCCGGCGCGTGCATGGCGTCGAGCCACCACTCCTGCGCCCGGATCGAGGAGACGGTCTCGGCGGAGGCCGGGGTGACCGCGGCGCCGACCAGCAGCGCCGCTGCCCCGCAGAGCGCCGCCATGGCGCGCGGCAGCGCTCGTCCACCGAACCGGGTCATCGTGCTCTCCTCGCCGTCGCGCTCGATCGTCCGTCCAGAAACTACTGGATCACCGCTGGGTTGGCATCGGCGTCGCCAGGAGCCCAGGTGTCCTCGTCCTCGACCAGGTAGGCGGCGCGGCCCTTCCTGCGCCCCCCACCGCCCCGGCTGCCGGCGCCGCCCATACCGCCGCCGCCCATGGGCGTCATACCGCTGTGGCCGGCCTCACTGGATCCGGCGGCGCCGCGCTCCGCGGTGGCCCCCAGACCCGAGCGGGCCGTGCTGGAACCCGCGGAGGACTCGGCCATCGCCTCGGCGCCGGCCCCGCCGCCGAGACGGCTCGATCCCGCGCGCAGCGAGGCTGTGCTGCCGGCTCCGCCGATGCCGCCACCGCGTCCGAGACCTGCCGCGCCCTCACCCTCCGCGCCGATGGCGTTGACCCGGCCCGCGCCATTGCGGCCACCGGCCGCTCCGGGCAGGCCGCCGTGGATCCCCGACTCGCCGCCGCCGCCCGGTCGAGGGCCGCTGCCCTCGCCGCTGCCGCCGCCGCCGACCTTGCCGGTGCCGCCGGGGCCGCCCTCGCCGCCGGTACCGCCCGGGCCACCGCCCGCGATGGGGGTGATCACTGTTCCGCCGCCGTTGCCGGTG
The DNA here is from genome assembly GCF_042511045.1 of Streptacidiphilus alkalitolerans. Taxonomy (NCBI): domain Bacteria; kingdom Bacillati; phylum Actinomycetota; class Actinomycetes; order Kitasatosporales; family Streptomycetaceae; genus Streptacidiphilus; species Streptacidiphilus alkalitolerans. The sequence continues at coordinate 133,296 of NZ_JBHEZX010000005.1, read as the reverse complement.
CCGCCGCCGGTTCCGCCGCCGTTGCCGTTTCCGCCGCCTGGGATCGGGTTGTTGGGGTCCACCCCGGAGGTCGGCTGGGTGGTCCCCTGGATCGTGGTGGTTCCGCCGCCCGTATCGCCGCCCGTCCCCGGAGGCTTCACCGTGGTGACGGTCGTCCCGCCCGTGCTGCCGTCCCCGGTGGAGGACTTGACGCTGCCGCTGCCCTTCACGGTCTTCACGGTTCCGCTGCCGCCGCCGGTGCCGCCGCCGGAACCCCCGCCCACCGAGACATTGCTGGAGTGCGCCTGCACGCCGCTGCCCTGCGGCGGCATCAGCGTGGTCGGCGTCGCCGGGAAGTCGGGGACCGTGCTCACGCCCAGGGTCTGGTACGCCCCGACGTACGAGCCGCCCAGCTTCTCCATCTGGCCGATGGCCTCCTGGTGCGCCGAGTCGAGCTGGGTCTGCGCCTTGTAGGCGTCCTGCTGGGTGACCAGGTTGGGGTTCGGCAGCGTGCCGGTGGGCGTGACCAGGGAGGTGGTGGTGAAGAGCGGCTTGGCGACCTTCGGTGTCCCGTCCGCGCCGATCACCGACTGCGCGCCGAACTGGCTCAGGTACTTCTGCACCGTGGCGTGCGGGCCCTCCGGGATCTCCGGCAGCTTGGTGGAGCTGAGGGTCTCACCGGCCATCTTGATCGCCACGCTGGTGTTGCTGGTGTAGATCGCGAGGGTGTCCGTCGCCGAGACGACCTGGCGGGCCCAGGTCTTGAAGGTGTCGCCGGACTCGCTGTCCCACTTCAACCCGTTGACGTGCTGCGCGAGGTCGTCGGCCAGGGTCTGGATGTGCGTGCTTGCGTCCTCGAGCGACTGGCCGACCCCGAGCACGGTCGTCGGGTCGGCACCGGCCACCATCTTCAGCAGATCGGCGTGCGTGTGCTTCTCGAAGTCGGTCTTCGCGGCCCAGCCGTCGCCACTGTCGTCACTTAGCATCTCTCGGCCCCCTGCCTTCGGATGTCACGCCGTCAGAAGTCATTCCGCGTGGGAGGTGGTACCGACGGGGACCACCGGGTTGGGCGAGCCTGCGGCGGCCCTCTTGGCCGCGTCGAGCTGCTGCTGCACCGTCAGTCCGTCCTGCCCGGGCGGCAGCGCGGTCGCCTGGGTCCGGGTCTGGATCGCCCACAGCGCGTCCACCTGGTCGGCCTCGACGTGCTGGTAGCCGACCTGGGACACCTGGACGGTGATGCTCATCGCGTTGATCTGGTCGCTCAGCGTCTTCGACAGGCTCTGCAGCTGCTCGTGCACTGTCTGGTAGGTGGTGGACAGATCGGTGATCTCGCTGAACGCGCCATTGACCTCGGTGCCCAGGTGCTGTGCCTCCAGCGTCTGGTGCGCGATCTGGTTCGGCGCCGCGGGGCTGCCGTCCAGCGACTCGAGCAGCGTATCCACCCTGTCACGGAAGGTCTTGAGCGTTTCCAGCTCAACCGTAACGTTCGCGGTTTCTCCCACGGTCTCCCGCCCCCATGCACTCCATGTACCGGTCATCCCAAACAGTGCTGTACCAAAACTACCGCACCACTCCGACAGCTTTCCCTTCCGGTAAGTCACATCCGCGTCACACGTCTTCGCCCCGGGGTGCGGGCCCGCCGCGTGTTCGTACACTCATGTCCGAATGGGGTCGGTACGGGGGAGTGTCGCGTGACGAACAGGATCGTTCAGGCGCTTGAGGACGGCGCCAGGAAGCTCGGCACGACGCTGGGCGAGGACGCGGGCAAGGCGGTCAAGGACCTCTACCACTCCACCGGCAGTAACCTGGAGCAGGTCGCCAAGAACACCGCGGAGGCCGACGCCAAGCACGCGGGCGAGTTGAAGCAGCTGCTCCGGGACGGCAGGAACGACACCCCGCGGGAGCCCGGCGGTCTGCCCGGATCGGGACGCGGGCCGGGCGGCGAGGGCGGCGAACCGTCGGTGGCCGGCCGGGGCGGACCCGGTCAGCCCTCCGAGGGCAACGGCAGCTGCCGCACCGGGGGTGACCCGGTCGACGTGGTCTCCGGACAGATGATCACCTCGGCCACCGACCTCCGGCTGCCGGGCCTGCTGCCGCTGCTGCTGCGCCGGGCCTACGCCTCCGGGTACGCGGGCGGGCGCTGTTTCGGGCCGGGCTGGTCGTCGACCCTGGACCAGCGGGTCGAGCTGGGCACCACCGGCATCCACTACGCCGGTGCGGACGCCGAGGTCCTCAGCTACCCCCGGCCCAGCGCCGACCAGCCGGTCGTCCTGCCGGAGCACGGCGCCCGGCTGCCGCTGACCTGGGACGCCGACAGCGACACCATCCGGATCCTGGACCCGGGCACCGGCTGGACCCGCCACTTCGGCCCGGTCGAGCAGCCCGCCTCAACGCCGGCCAGTCGCACTCGGCCGATCACCGCGCTCACCGACCGCAACGGCCACCGGATCAGCTTCACCCAGGGCCCGGACGGCCTGCCCGCCCAACTGGTGCACAGCGGCGGCTACCGCGTCGCCGTCGACACCTCGCCCACGGCCGCGGGCCCGCGGGTGACCGCGCTGCGGCTGCTCGACGGCAGCGACGGCGGCCTGGGCAGCACCGTCCTCGAGTACGGCTACGACGACGCGGGCCGGTTGACCGAGCTGGTCGACTCCACCGGCATCCCGTTCGCCTTCGACTACGACGAGCGGGACCGGATCACCTCCTGGACCGACCGCAACGGCCACTGGTACACGTACGTCTACGGGCCGGACGGGCGGGTCGCCCGCGGCCACGGCTCCGACGGCGTGCTCGCCGCCGACTTCGGCTACGACCCCGCGCGCCGGACCACCACCGTGACCGACAGCCTCGGCCACACCACCACGTACCACTACGACGAGCACGGCCACGTCAGCGCCGCCACCGACCCGCTCGGCCACACCGTCCGCACCGAGCAGGACCGTTACGGCCGGCTGCTGTCGCACCAGGACGCGCTGGGACAGGTCACCCGGTTCACCCTGGACCAGGAGGGCAACCCGGTCCGGGTGGTCCGCCCCGACGGCCGGACCTGGACCGCCCGGTACAACGCCTGGTCGCTGCCGGTCGAGGTCCGCTCCCCTGACGGCGCGGTCTGGCGGCACAGCTACGACGAGCGCGGCAACCGCACCGAGACCAGCGGCCCGGCCGGAGGCTCCACCCGCTACGCGTACGACGAGGGCGGCCGTCCCACCGCGGTCACCGACGCCCTGGGCCGGACCACCCGGATCCGCTGCAACCAGGCCGGTCTGACCCTGGAGACGGAGAACCCGCTCGGCGCCCGGACCCGCTACCGGCGCGACGCCTTCGGCCGCCCGGTCGCGGTCACCGACGCGCTGGACGGCACCACCCGCTTCAGCTGGACCCCCGAGGGACTGCTCAGCGCCCGCACCGCGGCGGACGGCTCGGTCCAGAGCTGGACCTACGACGCCGAGGGCAACCCGACCGGCCAGGCCGACCAGATCGGCGCGGCCACCCACCGGGAGTACGGCCCGTTCAACCGGCTCACCGCCCTCGTCGACGCGGACGGCACCCGCCACAGCTTCGTCTACGACACCGAGCTGCGGCTCGCCTCGGTCACCAATCCCGACGGCCTGACCTGGCGTTACGACCGTGATCCGATCGGCCGGGTGCTCATCGAGCACGACTTCAACGGTCGCTCCGTCAGCTACGCCCGGGACGCGGTGGGCCGGCTGCTGTCCCGGACCAACGGCGCGGGCCAGGTCGTGGCCTACCGCTACGACGACGCCGGCAATCTGCTGACCAAGACCGCGGACGGCGCGACCACCAGCTACGAGCACGACGCGGCGGACCGGCTGGTGCGGCTATCCAGCCCCAGCGCCGAGGTCACCAGGGTCTACGACGGGTCCGGGCGGCTGATCCGGGAGACCGTCAACGGACGCACCGTCAGCCATGCCTACAACGCGCTGGGGCAGCGCACCGCCCGGACCACGCCGTCCGGCCACAGCAGCGCCTGGACCTACGACGAGGCGGGCCGGCCGCTGTCGCTGGCCGCCGCCGGGCACACCGTCGGCTTCGACCGCGACCTGATGGGCCGTGAGACCGCGCGCCACCTCCCCGGCGAACTGGCCCTGTACTCGGACTGGGACGAGCGGCACCGCCTCACCGGCCAGTCCCTGTTCCACACGAACCCGGACACGGATGTGAGCGCCGTTGTCGGCCCGGGCCGAGGGGCCGCCGCCGTGCACGGACGGACCTACACCTACCGTCCGGACGGACAGTTGCTGCAGGTCGCCGACCTCCACGACGGCACCCGCCGCTTCAATCTGGACCCGCTCGGCCGGGTCACCGCCGTGCACACCGAGGATCCCTCGCAGACCGAGCGCTACGCCTACGACGGTGCCGGAAACCTGCTCGACGCCGGCTGGCCCGGCGCCGGCGGGCAGGACGCGCAGGGCGCACGCTCGTACAGCGGGACCCTGGTCCGGTCCGCCGGACGGCTGCGCTTCGAGCACGACGCGCAGGGCCGGGTCACCGCCCGCCGCCGCACCACGCTGTCCGGCCGCACCGACGTCTGGACCTTCGGCTGGGACGCCGAGGACCGGCTGACCGACGTCACCACCCCGGCCGGGGACCACTGGCGCTACCTCTACGACCCCTTCGGCCGCCGCATCGCCAAGCAGCGCCTGGTCGCCGACGGCGACTCCTGGACCGTCACCGAGTGGACCGACTTCACCTGGGACGCCACCACCCTGGCCGAGCAGACCTCGTACGGACCGCGGCTGCCCGGCCCGTACACCCTCAGCTGGGACCACCAGGGCCTGCAGCCGATCGCCCAGACCGAGAGCCTCGCCCCGGCGGCGGCCCCCGCGTCGGCCTCGGCCCCCGCGTCGGGGGAGGGGGCCGCGCAGGCGGCGGTGGACCGGCGGTTCTTCGCCGTCGTCACCGATCTCGTCGGCGCCCCGATCCGGCTGCTCAACCCCGACGGCAGCGCCGCCTGGCAGTCCCGGGCCACGCTCTGGGGAGTGGGCAGCGGCGCCGGCACCGGCGACACCTCCACCCCGCTGCGCTTCCCCGGCCAGTACTACGACCCGGAGACCCGGCTCCACTACAACGTCCACCGCTACTACGACCCCGCCACGGCCGGCTACCTCAGCCCCGACCCGCTCGGGCTGCTCCCCTCGCCCAACCCGCACGCCTACGTCAGCAACCCGCTGCGCGGCGCCGACCCGCTGGGCCTGGCCCCGGCCGACCCGCCGCCGCTGGGTGAGCACTCCAACCCGTTCCCGAACCGCGGCGACGCCGAACGCGCGGCCTTCCACCTGGCCGGTGTGCCGTACGGGAGCCCGCACGACCTGAGCTGGGAGATCGGCGACGACGTGACCCGGCGCGGCCAGGACGGCTACATGTACGACACCGAGCCCACCCACTGGGGCAATATGCGACAGTACGAGACACCCCAGGGCTCCCGGGTGATCGTCGAGCACACCGGCGACCCCGCCGGGCCGCACTTCCACGCCGGGATGCCCAAGGGCCGGGGCGAGGACGCCCTCCGCAGCGGCGTCAACTTCGGCTGGGGCGGCCTGGACCCGGACAAGGACGGCTTCGAGCGCTACCAGAAGATCGACAAACCGGGCGGCGACCACCACCTGTTCTACGAGAAGGGCACGTCATGCGAGGGGTAACCGACCCGGGGACGGAGGAACTGCTGCGCCGCAGCGGGCTGGTGCTGCTGGGCACCGTCGCCGACCAGGGCCTGCCGTCGACCGACCGGGCCTGGCACGCCGTCGCCGGGGTGCACCGGCCGACCGCCGCGGTCCCGCTCGCCACCGAGGACCTCGCCGCCGCGGTCGACGCCGGCTGGCTCCGGGCGGCCAGGGAGTGGGGGGTGCTCGCCCCCGGCGTCCCCGACCGGGACGGGACCTTCCTGATCGCGCTCAGCCGCCACGAGCCGTGGACCGAGGTGCGCCTCGGCGACCGGGTCCGGCTCGCCGAGCACCTGGTCGGCGAGAACGCGCGGCCCGGGCAGGGCGAGTTCGTCACCCTCGCCCGCGACGGCAGCGTCACCTGCGGGGTGACCACCGAGGAGTACGACGTCTGGATCGTCGCCGACAGCAAGCACCTGCACGCGGCGCCGCCGACCCCCGCGGACCCGGCTGGGGCCGACCTGTCCAAGCTGAACTTCATGCAGGTCAACCGGCTGTTCGAGGCCGAGCGGCTGCGCCCGCCGTACCAGGACGGCTGGACCCTGCTGGCCTTCCACCGGACCGCCCGCTACCTCACCCGCCTGCATGAACTCGGCGACGAGGCAACGGAGTTGCCTTGGTTCCCGGCACCGTCGGCGCAGGCAGCGGAGCTGATCCCGCTCACAGCCGCCCAGGCACGTGAACTGGGCGCCGCGGCTGCCGTCCCGATCGACGACGACAGGCTCGCGTACTACCTGGAGTACCAGACCGCGGCCGTGAAGAGCCGGCAGGGCAAGACCCGCCGCCTCCCCGCCTGACGGCTGCAGCCTCCGCGCCTGCCCTGCCCTGACACCGGGCGGAAGTGACAGGTGAACGCCAACTCAACGTCATGGAGCGCGCGGCTGCTCAGGCCAAGGATGGTGCCTGTTCAGGAGGGGTCCCGCAGGGCGGATCCCACCTCAGTGCCTCGTCCAAGGAGCAGCATTGAACCTCCGCAGGAAGCTCGCAGGAATCGCAGCAGTGGGTGCCGTTCTGGCCGGAGGCGTGGCCGTCGCCGCGCCGGCCCAGGCCAACGACCCGTGGAACGGCAACGCGTCGTTCATCCAGTGCCCCTACAGCTCGGGCGGGGCGGGCCAGATCAGCTTCACCGAGGGGACCAGCTACAGCGGTGCCTGCGTCCGGTTCACCGGCACCTGGCATGCGATGAACGGCTACTACTCGGACCGGCCCGCCACGTTCTACATCAACGGCGACTCGGTCCAGGGGCACGTGCGGTCGGCCGACAACGAGGTCAACTGCCAGGCCGACCTCTACACCGGGTACTACGGCACCGGTTCGGTCCACCACCAGTACGCGTACACCTCGAGCCCCGACGTCGGCTCGGGCTACCTCGGTTCGCTCGGCTGGAACTGCTGATCGCGGACTGATCGCCAACGGTGCGGGTGCCGCGCCCGGTGACCCCGGGCGCGGCACCCGCACCCCCCGACACGAGCCACGAGACAGAGGCCGACCATGCGCCCCGCACACAGAGCAGCCGTTGCTCTCCTGATCCTGTCGACCGCCGGCTGTTCGGCCGCGGTCGCGAGCCAGCCGCTCGGCTCCATCGGCGCCCCGCCCGCCGCCACCTCGGCAGCAGCGGGCAGCGCGGCGTCGGGCTTCGACCTTCCGATCGACGCCTATCAGCTCTCCGAGCCGCAGCGCACCGCCCAGCTCAGGGCGACGAATCTGCTGCTCACGTCGTGCATGGCGCGATTCGGATACTCCCTCCCGGTGCCTGCCGCGGACCAGGCCGCCCAGGTGCCGGAAAATGCCTTCCGCTACGGGCCGGTGACGGCTGATCAGGCGTCCGACGGCTACCTGTGGATGGTCGACCACGGCTCGACGGACCTGGCGGAGGCGCAGCTGTCCCAGGCCGAGCAGGCCATGCCGGGCGCCGAGACCGCCGTCCTGACGGGCCGGGGCCCGGCGAGGGTCTCCGGGAAGCCTGTCCCGGCGGGCGGATGCGTCGGCGAGATGAAGCGCAGGATCACCGCCGGCGGCGGAACCTACGGTGACGCCGGCCTGGTCCAGGAGATCGACCAGGCCAGCTACACGGACTCGCTGACCTCTCCGCGAGTCGTCGCCGTGTTCAGGGCGTGGTCCTCCTGCATGGCCGCCCAGGGCTACCGGTACCCGACCCCCCTGGACCCGATGAAGGACAACTCCCTGTTCACCGCACCCACCGCGCCCGCAACTCACACGAGCACGCCGGGGGCCACACAACCGCGGGGTGGCTCCAGCGACGCCGCCCCGCGGACCGCCCCGTCAGCACGGCAGGTCGCCGTCGCCCGCGCGGACGTGGCCTGCAAGTCGCGGACGAACCTGGTCGCCGTCTGGTCCTCGGTCGAGTCTGCGCTCCAGCAGCAGGACATCCGCAAGCACGCCCAGGACTTCGCCACCCTCGGCCGTCAACTGCAGACCACGGTGCGGAACATCAACGCCGTCCTCCACTGACCGGAACGACCGCCCCCGCCCCCGCCCCCGCCCCCGCGATTCACCCGCCCAGCCGCTCCAACCGCGCGACCGCGTCGGCGAGCACGGCGTCCTGCTTGCAGAAGGTGAAGCGGACTTGGCTGCGGCCGGCGTCGGGGTCGTCGTAGAAGACGGAGTTGGGGATGGCGACGACGCCGCAGCGTTCGGGGAGGGCGCGGCAGAAGGCGTAGGCGTCCTTCTCGCCGAAGGGGGTGATGTCGGTGGTGATGAAGTAGGTGCCCTGGGGCTCGTAGACCTCGAAGCCGGCGGCGCGCAGTCCGGTGTCCAGCAGGTCGCGCTTGCGCAGCAGGTCGGCGCAGAAGTCCGCGTAGTAGTCGTCCGGCAGCCGCAGGGCTTCGGCGATGGCGTACTGGAACGGGCCGGCGCTGACATACGTCAGGTACTGCTTCGCGGTCCGCACGGCGGCGACGAGTTCACGGGAGGCGGTCACCCAGCCGACCTTCCACCCGGTGAAGGAGAAGGTCTTGCCGGCGGAGGAGATGCTGACGGTGCGTTCGCGCATGCCGGGCAGGGCGGCGATGGGGTGGTGCGTGCCGTCGAACACCAGGTGCTCGTAGACCTCGTCGGTGACGACCAGGAGGTCGCGCTCGCAGGCGAGTTCGGCGATGGCGGTCAGTTCGTCCGGGGTGAGCACCATGCCGGTGGGGTTGTGCGGGGAGTTGAGCAGCAGCAGCCGGGTGCGCGGGGTGACCTTGGCGCGGAGCAGGTCCAGGTCGGGCCGGAAGTCCGGCGCGCGCAGGGTCAGCGGGACGCGGGTGGCCCCGGCCATGGCGATGCAGGCCGCGTAGGAGTCGTAGAACGGCTCGAACGCGATGACCTCGTCGCCCGGCTCCAGCAGCGCCAGCATGGCGGCGGCAATGGCCTCCGTCGCCCCTGCGGTGACCAGCACCTCGCCGTCCGGGTCGTAGCCGAGGCCGTAGAAGCGCTGCTGGTGTTCGGCGATCGCGGTGCGCAGCTCGGGGATGCCGGGACCGGGCGGGTACTGGTTTCCCCGTCCTTCGCGGATCGCCCGGACCGCGGCCTCGGCGATCTCGGCGGGCCCGTCGGTGTCCGGGAAGCCCTGGCCCAGGTTGATCGCGCCGGTCGCGGTGGCCAGGGCGGACATTTCCGCGAAGATCGTGCTGCCCATTCCGTTCAGCCGGCGGTTCAGCAGCGGCCTCGTGCTCATCCAAGCTCCTCAACGACCTGTGCGGTGGTGCGGTGCGGCTCATCCTGGTGCCGGGCCCCGCACCAGGACAAGCGCGCCGCGGACGACATGGCCGTGTCACTCGCCCGAGTGAACTAGAGGCCATCGGTTGACGGGCAGCTGTGCCGTCCGAGTGACCCTCGTTGGAGTGATGAACTGTGCTCGATTGTGCCGCAGTTGATTGCCGCAGGCATGTGACTTCCCTTCCCCGCCCCGCTCTTGGGACCGGTTTGCCCACGTCAACGCCCAGACTCGGTCACCGGCGCAGTCACAACCAGAACGAATCCATCGGTCATTGATGTCAGCCGACTGAAGTTGGGTAAATGTTCTACCAACGCGGCGCATTCGTGCTTCCCTGCTTCGTAGTCCCCCTGAATGACCTGCCGTTGAAGGGCGACTATGCCCAGGGCGGCTGTTCCGATCCCGGTGCCCTTGAGTGACCCGAGTACGCGGAGCCAAGAATGCTCACCACCCTTCACACCTCTTATACCGACACCCGTGCCGGTGACCTGGCCTGGTGCCTGGGCAGCGCGGAGCTGCCCGCGCTCGCGGTGCTGGATCTGCGGATCGGCCCCGTCGACCTGCAACTCCGCCTGCTCGGGGCCTCCCATCAGGTGGTTCTGGGGGCTGCCTCGGGCCGCTGCTCGGAGACGGTGGCCTGCCTTCCCGGCCGCCGGACGCCGCTCCCGGCCCGGGTCGCCGAGCGGGTCCAGGGCTGGGAGTACGAATTCGCCGCACGTGTGGAAAGCCTTCCGGAGCAGAGCTTCGCCGGCCGCGCCCAGGAGTTGCTTGCGCTCGTCGAGAACCATCCGCACGGTCTCGCCGGAGTGTTCCCGGGGGATCCCACGGCCTTCACCGCATTGCTCGCCGGGGGCGACGAACGGGAGATCTACTGGCGTACCTGGCACGCCTATCCGCAGGAAGGACGGCTGGTGTGCACCAGGTCATCGCTGAAGGTGCGGGACTGAGCGTCCGTCCGGCCGAACCCGCGCCGGAACGATTCTCGGTAAATACGCCCACTCGATCGAGTCGTCAATGCCGTGAACATGCCTATCACTCTTCCGGGGGAAGTGGGCGCACCCCGGTGTCGCCTAGCGTTTGTTCGTGATCAACCATTCCGCAGGATCCTCGCAGCCCTCGCCCGTCGGCTCCCGCGCCGCCCGGCTGCTGGTGCTGCTCGCGGCGTTCGTCTGCGCCGCCTGCGGTCTTGTGTACGAGCTGGAGCTGGTGGCCCTCGGCAGCTATCTGCTCGGCGACTCGGTGACCCAGGCGTCCGTGGTGCTCTCGGTCATGGTCTTCGCGATGGGGGTGGGATCGCTGCTGGCCAAACGCTTCACCCGGCGCCCGGCGACCTCGTTCGCGCTGGTGGAGTGCGCCCTCGCGCTGGTCGGCGGGCTCTCCGTGCTGGCCCTGTACGGCTGCTTCGTCTGGTTCGGCCACTACCGGGCGGCCCTGGTCGCGGTGGCGCTGGTGATCGGGATGCTGATCGGCGCTGAGATCCCGCTGCTGATGACGCTGATCCAGCGGATCCGCCGGCAGGAGGCGGGACGCGCCGTCGCCGACCTCTTCGCGGCCGACTACGTGGGCGCGCTGGTGGGCGGTCTCGCCTTCCCGTTCCTGCTGCTCCCGCTGCTGGGACAGGCCACCGGGGCGCTGGTCACCGGCGCGGTCAACGCCGTCGCCGGGGCGGTCGTGGTGCTCTGGCTCTTCCCCAGGGAGCCCACCCGCCGGCTGCGGGCCCTGCTCTGGGGGGTGTGCGGGACGGTGCTGGTGGTGCTCGCCGTCGCCGCGGCGCTCACCGGGGCGTTCGAACGCGCGGCCCGGCACGCCCTGTACGGGGCGCCGATCCGCTTTGTGGCGCAGAGCCGGTTCCAGGAGATCGTGCTGACCGGACCGGCCGGAGGACCGCCCCCGCCGACCCCGCCCGCCCCCCGCGCCGCCGCCGGCCTGGGCGCGGGAGCCGCGGCCGGGGCCGCCCACCTCGGCTCCGGCCTCGGCGCGGCCCGGGTTCCGCCGCCCCGGACCGCGGCCGACGGCTATCCGCTGCCCTACCCGCTGCCCGCGCCGACGCTGCGGATGTACCTCGGCGGCAGGCTCGCCGTCTGCGGCGCGGACGAGTCCCGCTACCACGCCGCCCTGGTGCAGCCCGCCCTGGTGGGCCCGCACGCCCGGGTGCTGATCCTCGGCGGCGGCGACGGCCTGGCCGCCGCCGAGGCGCTGCGCCACCCCGACGTGCAGGACGTGACCATCGTCGAGATCGATCCCGAGGTGCTGCGGCTGGCCAGGACCGACCCGGCGCTGACCCGGCTGAACCAGCGGGCGCTGGCCGACCGCCGGGTGCGGACGGTCACCGCCGACGCCTTCGCCTGGCTGCGCACCGCACCGCGCCAGCAGCAGCCCTACGACGTGATCGTCGCCGATCTGCCCGATCCGGACCTGGACGCGGGCCGCAAGCTCTACACCCAGGAGTTCTACGGACTGGTCCGGCGGATGCTCGCCCCCGGCGGCCGGCTCGCGGTGCACGCGGGCTCCGTCGCCGACAGCACCTTCTGGGACGCGGACGAGACCGTTCGCTCCACCGGCCTACGCACCGTCGACTACTCGGTCCCGGCCGACCCGGTCTGCGACGGCCCGTCCGACTGGGGCTTCATCCTCGCCTCCGCCGCGACGCCGGTGCTGCGCCCGTCCAGCGACGGCGCACCCACGCCCGGCAGCCTGGACGCCGCCGCGCTGCGGCTGGCCGCCACCCTGGCCGACACCCGCCGCCCGGTCCGCAACGAGGCGCCCTCCACCCTGCTGCACCCCCGCTGACGCGGTGCCCAGACCGGGGCCGGATCCCCCCGGGGGCTGTTCGGCGCCGCCCGGGGCCGGTCGGGGCCGCTCCGATATTCGGCGCAACCCACCGGGCGGTCTGTACGCTTCCGAGACATGGAGCATGAGGTTCTGGTCCCGCTGCCGCCGCACACCGTCCGCCGGTCGCTGCGCCGTCCCGACGTGCTGGCCCGCTGCCTGCCGGGGTTCACCGCGCAGGAGCCGGGCGGCCAGGCCGGGCACGACCTTCCGCTGCTGGTCGGCCGACTGAAACTCCGGGTCGGCAGCAGCTCCATCACCTACCGCAGTGAGCTGCGGGTGCTGGACGAGGGCGGCGCCGCGAGCGCGGGCCCCGCGGGCCTCGGGGACCCCGGGGACCCGGTGTTCGGCGTCAGCGCGGTGCAGTCCGTGGGCAACGGCGAGGTGTCCGGAACCCTGCGGGTCACCACCGTCCCCGAGGGCGCGCACGGTACCCGCGTGGTGTTCCGCACCGACCTCGGCGGCAAGGGGCGGATAGAGGAGATCCAGCCGCAGGCGCTGCTGCTCGCCGCCCGGCGGCTGCTGGATCGTTTCTGTGCCGCGCTGGCCGTCGATCCCGAGGTCACGGCCGACCCCGAGGTCACGGCCGACGCCCCGGACGAGGCCGGCGACCGGACCGACCTGGCGGATCTCGCCGACCTCACCGATCTCTCCGACCTGGCGGATCTCGCCGATCTGGCGGACCTCAGCGAGCTCGGGGACGCCGAGGACGCCGGCCTCTTCATGCTGGAGGAGCCCGCCTCCTCCTTCAACGCCGCCGCCGCCCTCAACGAGCCCTGGCCGGACGCTCCCGCCAACCGCCGCAGCATCGTCGGCCGTTCCGCCGAGGAGGTCGACCACGCCCCGCCCAGCGGCAGGTACGGCCCCACCCTCCCGCCGCGGAGCGCCCGTTCCCGGGCGGCGGCGCGCTGGGGCTCGCCGGAGCGCCGGATGGGCGAGCCGCCGACCGCCGAGGCCGAGCACAGCGTGCTGCCCTGGGTGGTCGGCGGAGGCGCGGTGCTGCTCGGCGGCGCCGTCCTCCTGGCCCGCAGCCTGCGCAGACGCGGCTGACGCCGCACCCCGACCCACCCCGACCCACCGTTCCGCCCCGTACCGACCGATCGCGCTCCTGGAGGCCCCCGTGCCACGCCCCGCCCCGATGTCGCCCACCCCGGCCGCCGAGGGGGCTCCGGTCGCGGAGGGTGGCGCACCGGTCCGCCTCGGGGCCGGTGACGTCGAGCTGACCGTCCTCCCCGGCGACGGCTGCCGGGTCGGCAGCCTCCGGATCGGCGGCACCGAGCTGCTCCGTACCGCGGAGCAGCCGTCCGCGCAGGGCCAGGGCGTCTTCGCCTACGGGTCGTTCCCGATGGTGCCCTGGGCCGGCCGGGTGGAGCTCGGCCGCTGGAGCAACGGCCAGGTCCGGCACCAGCTGCCCGTCGACATGCCGCCGCACGCCATCCACGGCACCGGCGTCCGCACCGCCTGGCGCCCGGCCGGGCCGGTGACCAGCGAGGACGGGAGGGTGTCCGCCGCCTTCTACTACGACCTGGCCGAGCCCTGGCCGTACCGGGGCCGGGTCACCCAGCTGTTCGAGCTGACCGCGGAGTCGCTGCGGACCACCCTTTCGGTGGAGACCGCCGCCGACTCCTTCCCGGCCCAGGTCGGCTGGCACCCCTGGTTCCGCAAGCGGCTCAGCGACGGCGGGGCGCAGGCCCGGCTGGACTTCGACCCGGCCTGGCAGGAGGAGCGCGGCGCGGACCACCTCCCCACCGGCCGCCGGATCGCCCCCGTGCCCGGCCCGCGCGACGACTGCTTCGGCCTGCCGGACGGCGTCGCCGCCACGCTGGTCTGGGAGGGCGAGCTGAGCCTGGAGATCACCGCCGACTGCGACTGGATGGTGGTCTTCGACGAGCAGGCCGACGCCATCTGCGTCGAGCCGCAGACCGGACCGCCGAACGGGCTCAACACCGCCCCCCGCCTGGTCACCATGATCGACCCGCTGGAGGCCCGCACCACCTGGACCTGGCACCGGGCGCTCTGAGCGGGACTGCGGCTCCCTCTAAGCTGGGGCCTCATGAGCAACCACCGCGACGCGCTTCTCGACCAGATCAAGACCAAGGCCGTGGTCCACGGCAAGGTGACCCTGTCCTCGGGCCTGGAGTCCGACTACTACATCGACCTCCGCCGGATCACCCTGGACGGGCAGGCCGCGCCGCTCGTCGGCCAGGTGATGCTGGACCTGACCGCCGATCTGGAGTTCGACGCGGTGGGCGGGCTCACCCTCGGCGCGGACCCGGTGGCGACCTCGATGCTGCACGCCTCCGCCGCGCGCGGTCAGCGGCTGGACGCCTTCGTGGTCCGCAAGGCGCAGAAGGCGCACGGGATGCAGCGCCGGATCGAGGGCACCGAGGTCAAGGGCCGCCGGGTGCTGGTGGTCGAGGACACCTCCACCACCGGCGGCTCGCCGCTGACCGCGGTCGAGGCGGTACGGGAGGCCGGCGGCGAGGTGGTCGCGGTCGCGGTGATCGTGGAGCGCGGCGCGGCCCCGGCCGTCGAGGCCCAGGGCCTGCCCTACCTGGCCGCCTACCAGCTGACCGACCTCGGGCTCTGACCAGCCCGGAAGGCCCCTGAGCAAGGTCCCTGAGCCGGCACGGGCGTCAGCGCTTGCGGTGACGCCCGCCGCCGGTGCCGCCGGCCGCCACGGCCGCGTCCTCCCGCAGCGGCGCGGACCCGCCGTCCGGCCCGGAGCCCTCGGGCAGGCCGCCGCCGGCCGCCCTGCGGCGCCGCTCCCGCAGCATCTCGACCACGATCGGCGCCACCGACAGCAGCACGATCACCGCCATCGCCGGGATCAGATAGGTGTCGATCACCGGTGCCAGCGACGCGCCGAACTCGTAGCCGATCAGCAGCATCACCTCGGTCCAGAGCACCCCGCCGACGACGTTCCACAGGAAGAACGACCGCGCGGGCATCTCCAGCGTCCCGGCGACCGGGTTGAGGAAGGTCCGCACCACCGGGATGAAACGGGCCATCAGCACGGCCTTCGCCGGGCCGAACTTCACGAAGTACTGCTCGGCCTTGTCCACGTGCTCCCTGCGGAACAGCCGTGAGTTCGGCCGGTTGAACAGCTTCGGGCCGGCCTTGGCGCCGATCAGATGGCCGAGCTGCGCCCCCGCGATGGCGCAGAGCGGGGCGCCGACCAGCAGCACCCCGATCGGCATCTGAGTGCCGATCACCTTGAGCCCGGCGCTGGACGCGGCCACCCCGCCGAGGATCAGCAGCGAATCGCCGGGGAAGAAGAACCCGATCAGCAGACCGGTCTCGGCGAAGATGATCGCCAGCAGACCGATCGTGCCGACCTGGGAGATCAGGGCTTTGGCGTCGAGCATGTTCGAGACGTTCAACGCGAGAGTCGTGGTCACCAGGGCAGAGTAACGCCCGTGTCTATCCGCCGACCCTGAAGGGCAGGCTGCTCGACGCCAGCGAGGTGTCCCCGCTCTGCACCGCGAGCCCGGCCTCGGCCCGGGTCACCGCACGCGGCGCGGTGCCGGCCACGGCCAGCCGCAGCCGCACGGTCGCGGACGCCCCCGGGGCGAGCCGGACCCCGGCGGTCGGACGCGGGACCACGCTCATGCCCGGGTCGCAGCCGCTGGCGACCAGCGGCAGCGCGGTCCAGCCGTGCCCGGCCTGGTACTGCTCCAGCACCAGGTCGCGCGGGGTGAGCACCTGGCTGCCGCCCATGCCGTAGGCGTAGAAGAGGGTGCTGATCGCCGGGTAGGTGCGGTCGGTGGTGTTCTTCACGGTCAGGGTGAAGCTCTGCGCCGCGCCGCCCCGGACCAGCGTGGTGTGCGCGGGCCAGCCGGTGAGGCTGCTCCGCGGACGGGTGACCGCTGCGCCGACCGCCGGGTCGCGGTAGGTGTGGCCGTGGCCGTCGGCGTAGGAGGCGGCGACGGAGAGGCTGCCGGGCCGGTCCAGGTCCTGCATCCGCAGCGCGACGGTCTGCGGGTGGCCGGGGGAGGCCGCGGTGGCGAAGGAGAAGCTGAAGGTCCCGCGGGTGGGGAAGGAGTCGTCGCTGCTGCTGGCCGTCAGGTCGACCCAGCGGTGCTGGGCCGCGATCCAGCGCTGGATCTCCATGGAGTCGGTGCTGAACCCCTTGCTGGTCAGCGCGAGCCGGACGGTGCCGTGGGTCGCGGGCGCGCGGAGGGTGACCGAGGCCATGGACCACAGCCCGATCGGCAGTTGTTTCGGCTGGTGGTACGCGACGGACTGCGTCGAGGCCCCGAAGGCCCTGAGGTCGGCCGGGGCCGGGCCCGGCTCGGCGGCCTTGGTGGCGGCCACCAGCTCGGAGGCGTACGCCCCGCAGGCGTCCTGCCCGGCCTGCACGGAACCGACCGTCGCCGACCGCGGTGCCGCGCTCCCGGCCCCGGCGCAGGCCAGCACCATCGCCGCGGCTGCCGCCACCACCGCGCCGAACATTCCGCTACGTACCGCCATCACATGCCACCGACATTCATCTCATCACCACGGCAAAGCATGACAAAGGGTGACGCTTCCCATCCGTCGAGGAGGCTTTCACCCTGATGATCCTTTTTAATCCATTCAGAGCCGCTACGAGTGCAGAAGGGCATGCGTGTCCCCCGCGGGGGTGAACCCGGGGGCGTGGGATGGGAGAATGACGCAGGTGCCCGACTCCTGGTCGGGGTCGCAGTTTCCGAAGATGCATCACCGACAGGAGCGGATTACCCGTGGCTATCGCAACTCCCGAGGTCTACGCCGAGATGCTGGACCGGGCGAAGGCAGGCAAGTTCGCCTACCCGGCCATCAATGTCACCTCGACCCAGACCCTGCACGCCGCCCTCCGCGGCTTCGCCGAGGCCGAGAGCGACGGCATCATCCAGATCTCCACCGGCGGTGCGGAGTTCCTGGGCGGCCAGTACAGCAAGGACATGGTGACCGGCGCGGTCGCCCTGGCCGAGTTCGCGCACATCGTCGCGGCCAAGTACGACACCACCGTCGCGCTGCACACCGACCACTGCCCCAAGGACAAGCTGGACGGCTACGTCCGCCCGCTGCTGGCGATCTCCGCCGAGCGCGTGGCCCGCGGCGAGAACCCGCTGTTCCAGTCGCACATGTGGGACGGCTCGGCCGAGAACCTCAACGACAACCTGGCGATCGCGCAGGAGCTGCTGGCCCAGGCCGCCGCCGCGAAGATCATCCTTGAGGTCGAGATCACCCCGACCGGCGGTGAGGAGGACGGCGTCTCGCACGAGATCAACGACAACCTCTACACCACGGTCAACGACGTGGTCCGCACCGCCGAGGCGCTGGGCCTGGGCGAGAAGGGCCGCTACCTGCTGGCCGCGTCCTTCGGCAACGTCCACGGCGTCTACAAGCCGGGCAACGTCGTGCTGAAGCCGGAGCTGCTGCGTGAGCTGCAGGACGCGATCGGCAAGCAGTACGGCAAGACCGACCCGTTCGACTTCGTCTTCCACGGCGGCTCGGGCTCCTCGGCCGAGGAGATCGCCACCGCGCTGGAGAACGGCGTCGTGAAGATGAACCTCGACACCGACACCCAGTACGCCTTCACCCGCCCGATCGTGGACCACGTCTTCCGCAACTACGACGGTGTGCTGAAGGTCGACGGCGAGGTCGGCACCAAGAGCACCTACGACCCGCGCACCTGGGGCAAGCTGGCCGAGGCCGGGATGGCCGCCCGGGTCACCGAGGCCGCGCAGAGCCTGCGCTCGGCCGGTACCCGCCTGAAGTAGGCACCCGCACTACGAAGGACGCACGAAAAAGGGCCCGATGCGCGTCGCACACGCATTCGGGCCCTTTTGTCGTGTATGTGTGGTTACGTGTTGTTACTACTGCTTCAACTCCGCGTAACCCTCGGGGCTGCTGTCCTTGAGGAACTCCCAGCAGCGGACCGACTCCTCGGTCTCGTCGATCGCCCCGGCGGCGCGGGCCAGCGCGGCCAGGCAGCGCAGGAAGCCGCGGTTGGCGCGGTGCTCCCACGGCACCGGGCCGTGGCCCTTCCAGCCGCTCCGGCGCAGCGAGTCGAGACCGCGGTGGTAGCCGGTGCGGGCGTAGGCGTACGACTCGACGACGTGTCCGGCGGCGAAGGCGTCGTCGGCGAGCATGGCCCAGGCCAGCGAGAACGTCGGGAACTGCGCCGCGACCTGGACCGGGGAGGCGGACTCCTCCGCGAGCATGCGGTAGGGCTGCTCGTCCTCCGGAAGCAGGGTCGGCTCGGGGCCGCCGAGAAGGTTCTTGTGGATGCTCATGCCTTGCAGTCTGCCACCTGGAACCGTCCGGCCCCGACCCAGCGTGTACCGATCACATGCCTGTGAGATACCTGTTCGGAGTGGGGGACCCGGATGTACCGACCATTGGCACTGCTCATCGCCTTCTGCCTGTATGTGGCCGGGGTCTGGGCCGTCGCCACCACGGAGTGGGCGCCGGCGGCGGCCGGGACCGTCGCGCACGGGTCGGACGCCGCGCCGGTCAGCACCACCTCCGCGCCCGCCCCGAAGCCCACGCCCACGCCGGGTGCCTCGCCGAGCGGCACCCCGGCCGCCTGGACCCTGAGCACCCTGCGCAACTACCTGGTCGGCGTGACCGATACCAAGGACCCGGGCGTCGCCCTCGCCGACCTCGAGCGGATCACCCGCAGCTCCCCCTACGTGGACGGCTTCTGCCACCCGGTGGCGCACGAGATCGGGCATGCCGCCCTGGCCAAGTACCAGGGGAACTTCGCCAAGGCGGTCTCCTACCGCAATGACGTCTGCGGGTCCGGCTTCCTGCACGGGGTGGTGGAGGAGAAGCTCTCCGAGAGCCCCAACCCGACCACGGCCGTCACCACCCTCTGCGCGCCGGAGCAGACCGCGTCCTGCATCCACGGCATCGGGCACGGAGCGATGTTCGTCAGCAACCTGGACGTCGGCGGCGCCGAGCAGCTGTGCGACCGCTTTCCGCAGGTCTACCAGGAGGTGGCCTGCTCCGAAGGCGTGTTCATGCAGCTGTTCGAGCCGGACGAGACCGACCCCAAAGCCCTGGCGAAGCTCCCGGCGGACAAGCTCGCGGCCGAGCCGCTCTACCCCTGCCCCGAGCAGCCGACCGGCTACCAGAGCGCCTGCTACTTCTACGCGCCCTCCTACTTCCTGCAGACGCACGACTACACCGCCCACCCCGGCGCCTTCGTCCAGGCCCTGGCCTGGTGCCTCAAGGCCCCGAGCAGGGCCGGCCGCGCGGACTGCACCCGGGGCACCGGATCGCGGCTGATGAAGTACAACATCGACCGCCCGGCCTGGACCGCGGCGCAGTGCGAGAAGGGCTCGTCCGGGCAGCTGTCCGACTGCGTCAGCGGGATGGTCAGCTACTGGAACGTCAACTACCACGACGGGTCGGCCGGTTCGAAGCTCTGCCCGCAGTTGAGCGGCGACGCCCGGCAGATCTGCTCCCTCGCCACCGGCGGCAGCAGTTCTGCGGACTGATGCACCGTCACCCACCGTCATTCGAAAGGAAAGTGAGTACCCGTTGTACGCCGAGGCCAGCACACCGGCCGTCCGCCACGCCCTGCTGCCGCTGCGGCTGTTCCTCGGCGTCACCTTCGTCTACGCCGGGTTGGACAAGCTCGCCGACCCGCACTACCTGGGCGGCCTGGCCGACCCCGGCTCCTTCGCCGCCCAGGCGCACGCCGCCGCTCGGCAGAGCCCGATCGGCGCGCTGCTCGACCTCGCGGTGCGGGCGCCCACGCCGACCGGCCTGGTGATGGCCTTCGGCGAACTGGCGGTCGGGCTCGGCGTCCTGGTCGGGCTGTGGGGACGGATCGCCGCGGTCGGCGGGGCGCTGATCAGCCTCTCGCTGTTCCTCGGTGTCAGCTGGGGGGTGCACCCGTACTACCTGGGCAACGACCTGGTCTATCTGATGGCCTGGCTGCCGCTGGTGCTGGCCGGGACGCCCGCCTTCTCGCTGGACGCGCTGATCTCCCGCCGGGCAGTCGCGGCCCCGGCCGGTACCAACGGCGGCGGTGGCGGCGGCAGTGGCCGCCGCCAGGTGCTGGTGGACAGCGCCATCGCCGCGCTGGCGGTGGCCGGCACCGGCCTGCTCGCCGGCACGGCCGTGGCCCGGTCCCGCGCCGAGGCCGCCCCGGCCGCCGCTCCGGGCTCCGACGCCGTCCCGGTCAAGGCCGCCGTCCCCGGCGGCGGCGCCGCCGGTGCCGCCGGGCCGAGCGTCCCGGCCGCCTCGGTCCCGGTCGGCGGCGGGGTCCGCACCACCGCGCCCGGCAGCGGCGACCCGGTGTACGTGGTCCAGCCCGAGGCCGGGACGTACGCCGCCTTCTCCGGCGTCTGCACCCACTCCGGCTGCACGGTGAAGCCGCCCAAGGACGGAAAGTTCGTCTGCCCCTGCCACAACTCCTGCTTCGACGCGGCCACCGGCGCCGTCCTGCAGGGCCCCGCCACCAGGGCGCTGGCCCGGATCGGCGTCACCCGCTCCGGCGACCAGCTGCGTCTGGCGGAGTAGCCCGCGCCAGAGCCACCCCTGGGGGTGTCTGACGGGTCTCCGTGGGTGAAGGAGCGGTGTCCGGTGCGTGCGATCGCAAGGCGCCGGAGCGCCCTTGTAGCGGAGCTACCAGGGCGTTTCGGCAACGCGGCGAGCGTGCGTGCCGGGCGCCGCGACGCCGCGGAGACCCGTCAGGCACCCCCTACGCCGCCGGGGGCACGGTCAGCCCCCAGGCGGCGGGCTCGACCGTCCAGGTGCGCTGCTGGACCGGGCCGCCGGGGCTGTCGTCGGCCTCGTAGGTGAAGCTGGTGGACGGGCCGCCGGTGACGGTGATCCGCCGGGCCCGCAGCCGTTGCGGGCCGCCCGACAGCGAGGCCGCGCTGACCAGGATCTCCATCAGCCCGCTGTCCCCGTCCGCAGCGCAGCCGCCGGCGCCGCCCCTGGTGCCCGCGTTCCAGGCGGCGACCAGCTGGATCGGGTGCTCCAGGTCGGCCAGCAGCCGTCCGTCCGCCTCGACCAGCAGGGCCTGTCCCGGGCCGCTGCGGGCCGGCAGCAGCTGTGCGGCGACGGTACGGGCGGCGCGGCCCAGCTGGGTGCCCCATTCCCGGCAGGCGGAGGGCAGCGGGACGCCTCGCCCGGCCGCAGCTTTGTTCGCCCTGAGCGAACGCTCCGCGGCCGGGCCGCGGAGCTGCGGCGGCACGCCGGAACGTCCCGTTCCGGCGGTCGGCCGGGCTCCCGGCGCGCCGCCGCGGCCGGGCTCCGCCGCTGCTCCGAGGCCCTGTCCCGGTCCGCCCCTGCCGGGGATCCGGAGCCCGCCGAGAACCACCCCGCCGCTCTCGTCCACCAGCAGCCCCAGGCTGCGCACACAGCCGCTGACGACCGCCCTGGCCGCGTCCACCGGACGTCCGGCCGCCCCCAGTGACCTGGCCAGGACTACTTTTTCTCCCTTTCCGACCGGGATGATCCCGACCGGTCCCGAGGACAGTCCCGACTGCTCATGCAACAGCTGCACCACCTGATGCAGGGCATGGTCGTCACCGATCAGAACCAGTCGTCTTCCGCCCCTTCGCGAAAGCGTTCGCTCCAGTTCATCGAGGCTGCGCGGGACCACCAGCTTCACCTCGAAGGCGGCCCCGAGGACGTCCCTGGCCACCCTCACCGATTCCCCGTCCAGGGCCAGGGCCGCGGGGGAGACCACCACCAGGACGGGCTCTCCCGCCGATCGCGCAGCCGACACCGCGCTCCTTCCTCGGGTAATCTCTCGGTGTAAGAGCCCCTTGCGCTGTTGCGCCAGGGGCTTGGTCTATCCGGGGCCAGAACGGCGGCCTTCCGCCGTCTGTTGTGCCCCGCCCGAAAGGGGTGTACGCCTGTGCCCGCACTCGTGCTGGTCGGCGCTCAGTGGGGCGACGAGGGCAAGGGGAAGGCCACCGACCTCCTCGGTGGCTCGGTCGACTACGTAGTCCGCTTCCAAGGCGGCAACAATGCCGGTCACACGGTGGTGGTAGGCGATCAGAAGTACGCACTGCACCTGCTTCCCTCGGGCATTCTCAGCCCGACATGCACACCGGTGATCGGCAACGGCGTGGTCATCGACCCCGGCGTCCTGTTCTCCGAACTGGTGGGCCTGCAGGACCGCGGCGTGGACACCTCCAAGCTCCTGGTCTCCGGAAACGCGCATCTGATCACCCCGTACCACCGGACCCTGGACAAGGTCTCCGAGCGGTTCCTGGGCAAGCGCAAGATCGGCACCACCGGTCGCGGCATCGGCCCGACCTATGCCGACAAGATCAACCGGGTCGGCATCCGGGTCCAGGACCTGTTCGACGAGAGCATCCTGCTGCAGAAGGTCGAAGCGGCCCTGCACGACAAGAACCAGATCCTGGTCAAGCTCTACAACCGCCGCGCGGTCCCGGTCGAGCTGGTGGTCGAGGAGTACCTCGGCTACGCCGAGAAGCTGCGCCCCTACGTGGCGGACACCGTCCTGGTGCTGAACAAGGCGCTGGAGCAGAACAAGGTCGTGCTGATGGAGGGCGGCCAGGGCACCCTGCTGGACGTGGACCACGGCACGTACCCCTTCGTCACCTCGTCCAACCCGACCGCCGGCGGCGCCTGCACCGGCTCCGGCATCGGCCCGACGAAGATCGACCGGGTGATCGGCATCCTCAAGGCCTACACCACCCGGGTCGGCTCGGGCCCGTTCCCGACCGAGCTGCTGGACGAGGACGGCGACGCGCTGCGCCGGATCGGCGGCGAGCGGGGGGTCACCACGGGCCGCGACCGCCGCTGCGGCTGGTTCGACGCCCCGATCGCCCGCTACGCGACCCGGGTCAACGGCCTGACCGACTTCTTCCTCACCAAGCTGGACGTGCTCACCGGCTGGGAGCAGATCCCGGTCTGCGTGGCGTACGAGATCGACGGCAAGCGGGTGGAGGACCTCCCGTACTCGCAGACCGACTTCCACCACGCGAAGCCGATCTACGAGAACCTGCCGGGCTGGTCCGAGGACATCACCAAGGCGCAGACCTTCGAGGACCTGCCGAAGAACGCCCAGGCGTACGTCAAGGCGCTGGAGGAGATGTCCGGCGCGCCGATCTCCGCGATCGGGGTCGGCCCCGGCCGCACCGAGACCATCCAGATCCGCTCGTTCCTGTCGTAGCAGCGACGGCGTTCCGCCGACGGCCCCACCGCGCACACCGCGGTGGGGCCGTTTGCCTGCCCCGGCGCTTAATTGTACTAATGCAGAATACAATTGCGCTTAGTTCAAAGCTTCCCTAGAGTCGGAGCCATGCCTGCAAAGACTCCCGCGCCCACCGTCCTCCAGGGCCGTCACATCCGCCTGGAGCCGCTCACCCCGCTGCACGTCCCCGGCCTCTTCGCCGCCGGCGGCGGGGACGAGGAGGTGTGGCGCTGGCTGCCCGTCAGCACCCCGCGCACCGAGGCCGAGCTGCGCGCCGTGGTGGACGGCCTGCTCGCCGCCGGTCCGGCCGAGCAGATCGCCTTCGCCGTGGTCGACCTGGCCTCCGGCAGGGCGGTCGGCTGGACCACGTACCTGGACATCGCCCCGGTCGACGAGCGGCTGGAGATCGGCTGGACCTGGTACGGCCGCGCCGTCTGGCGCACGGCGGCGAACAGCGAGGCGAAGCTGCTGCTGCTGACGCACGCCTTCGAGGACCTCGGCATGGGCCGGGTGCAGTGGAAGACCGACCACCTGAACACCCGCTCGCAGAACGCCATCGCCCGGCTGGGCGCGCAGCGCGAGGGCGTGCTGCGCCGGCACCGGCTGCGCCCGGACGGCTCCTGGCGCGACAGTGTGTACTTCTCGATGCTCGCGGCCGAGTGGCCCGAGGCCAAGGCCCGGCTCACCGACCGTCTCGCGAAGGGCTGACACCGTGTCGGATCTGACCGTCGACCAGGTCCGCCCGGAGGACCGCCCGCGCTGGCGCGAGCTGTTCGAGGGCTACGCCGCCTTCTACTCCGTCCCGCTGACCGGGGCCGACTACGACCGGGTGTGGTCCTGGATCCAGGACCCGGCCCGGGGGACCCACTGCCTGGTGGTCCGGGACGCGCCGGACGGCCCGCCGTTCGGCCTGGCCCACTACCGGGCCTACGACTCGCCGCTGCGCGGCACCGCCGGCTTCCTCGACGACCTGTTCGTGGATCCGGCCCGCCGGGGCGGCGGCGGCGCGGACGCGCTGCTCGCCGCGCTGGCGCGGATCGCCGCCGAGGAGGGCTGGGGGACGGTCCGCTGGAACACGGCGGAGAACAACTACCGGGCCCGGTCGGTCTACGACCGCCACGCCGAGAAGACGGTCTTCCTGACCTACGCGATGGCGGCCGACACTCTGTAGCCCTCCCGCCCCATCAGCGAACAGGCTGTCGCTGCCGACGGCGGAAACCGCTCCGTAGGCTTCGGCCATGAGCATCTCTGTCGACTCCGCAGCGGGGCAGGCCGTCAAGGCCGCCGACCGTGCCCACGTCTTCCACTCGTGGTCCGCGCAGGCCCTGATCGACCCCCTCGCCGTCGCCGGCGCGGAGGGCTCGTACTTCTGGGACTACGAGGGCAACCGCTTCCTCGACTTCTCCTCGCAGCTGGTGAACACCAATATCGGCCACCAGCACCCCAAGGTGGTCGCGGCGATCCAGGAGCAGGCCGGCAAGCTCTGCACCTTCGCCCCGGCCTTCGCGGTGGACGTGCGCAGCGAGGCGGCCCGGCTGATCGCCGAGCGCACCCCCGGTGACCTGGACAAGATCTTCTTCACCAACGGCGGCGCCGAGGCAAACGAGAACGCCATCCGGATGGCCCGGCTGCACACGGGTCGACAGAAGGTCATGTCGACCTACCGCTCGTACCACGGCGCCACCGCCAACGCGATCGCGCTGACCGGCGACCCGCGCCGCTGGGCCAACGAGACCGGCGTGTCCGGCATCGTGCACTTCTGGGGCCCGTACGCCTACCGCTCCCAGTTCCACGCCGAGAACGAGGCGCAGGAGTGCGAGCGGGCGCTGGCGCACCTGGAGGCGACCATCGCCTTCGAGGGCCCGCAGACGGTGGCCGCGATCATCCTGGAGACCGTGGTCGGCACGGCCGGCATCCTGATCCCGCCGGCCGGCTACCTGGCCGGGGTCCGCGAGATCTGCGACCGCTTCGGCATCGTCCTCATCCTGGACGAGGTCATGGCCGGATTCGGCCGTACCGGCGCCTGGTTCGCCGCCGACCACTGGGAGGTCGTCCCGGACCTGCTGACCTTCGCCAAGGGCGTCAACTCCGGTTACGTCCCGCTGGGCGGGGTGGCCATCAGCGGGGCGATCGCCGAGACCTTCGCCGAGCGGCCGTTCCCCGGCGGGCTCACCTACTCGGGCCACCCGCTGGCCTGCGCCTCCGCCGTGGCGACCATCAACGCCATGGCCGAGGAGGGCATCGTCGAGCACGCCAGGCACCTCGGCGAGACCGTGATCGGCCCCGGCCTGCGGGAACTGGCGGACCGTCACCCGTCCATCGGCGAGGTCCGCGGCCTGGGCGTGTTCTGGGCGCTGGAGCTGGTCAAGGACCGCGCCACCCGTGAGCCGCTGACCCCGTACAACGCGGCCGGCCCGGCCGCCGCGCCGATGGCCGAGCTGGCCGCGGCCTGCAAGCGGCGGGGTCTGTGGCCCTTCGTCAACATGAACCGGCTGCATGTGGTGCCGCCGTGCAACAGCAGCGGGGCCGAGGTCAAGGAGGGCCTGGCGATCCTGGACGAGGTGCTGGCCCTCGCCGACGCGCACACGGTGTGACGCAAACCCCCTCCCAGCTCACCCAGAGTGCTACCGGCCCCGTAATTCACGGCTCCCCGTGGATGCGGGGCCTTACTCTTGGGCCTCGGGCCATAGGCCGTCACCGGCCACGCCGTCATCACGGGAAGGAAGCGCAGTGCCGCCACCCAGTGCCCTCACGCCTCCCTTCGCCGCCCGCGCGGCGCTCAAGCGCAGCAGCCTGCGCGAGCAGGTCGCCGGGGCGCTGCGGGACGAGATGATGGCCGGGCGCCTCCCCGCCGGCACCCACTTCACGGTCAAGGAGATCGCCGAGCTGTACGGGGTCTCCGCGACCCCGGTCCGGGAGGCGCTGGTCGACCTCGCCGCCCAGGACCTGCTGTGGATGGAGCACAACCGCGGCTTCACCGTGCCCAAGCTGGCCTGGGCCGACTTCGTCGACATCGTCGAGGCCAGGACCCTGGTCGCGGACGGGATGTTCCGGCGTCTCGGCAGCCGCCTCGCGGTCATCGACCGGGAGCGGATCCCCTCGCTCCAGCGCCGGGCCGACGCGGCCGTGCGGGCCGCCCGCGCGGGGCAGCTGGACGTGCTGGTCGGCTGCGACCGCCGGTTCTGGGCCGAGCTGGCCGAACTCGTCGGCAACCGCAAGCTCACCGGCTACCTGGACTGGCTCCGGGTGCAGTACTGGATCTTCTCCGCCCCCCATCTGCGCGGCCGGGCCGACCTGGCCGCGCACTGCTGGTCCGGGCATGTGGAGCTGACCGAGCGGCTGGTCGCCCGGGACCGCTCGGCGGTGCACCGGATGCTGGTCGACCACAGCCGGGAGTCGCTGCGGCACATGGCCGAGCTCTGCGGCGAGAGCGCCGAGGACTGTCTGGCCGGCTACGAGGACCTGCCCGCCGTGCCGGCCCAGCGCGCGGCCCCCTGCGAGACCTCCTGACGGCCGTGGCGCCGGGCGATATCGTGTGGGGACCATGCCCCTAACCGGTGCAGCCGCACCCAGGAGTGCCCGTGGCCTGTGACATCTGGCTGGTCCCGCTCGTCGACGTGCTCGTGCACAGTCCGGAGAACCCCTTCGCCGAGGACCTGGCGATCTACAACGCCTCGCTCGCCGCCCACGACCTGCCTCCGGTGCCGGTGTTCCGGTACATGCCGGGGCTGAGCGGCGACGTCGAGCCGATCGCCGCGTTCGACTACGAGTCGCTGCACTACCTCCGCCGCGCCTACCTGCTGCAGCTCACCAACCTCCCGGTGACCCCGGTCGACGGGCTGGGCGGCGACTACGAGCAGCTGCTGGAGATGTTCGAGGAGACCGCCGAGCAGTCCCACCTGGTCTGGCACTTCGACCACGCCGGGGCCTATGTCCCGATCGAGTTCGAACGGCCGATCGTGGACGACGCGCTGCTGGCGAGCGGCGGCCCGCTGGGATCGCTGCACGGGCTGCTGCGCGAGCTGGAGGCGGTGGCCCCCTGGATCGGCATCGACCACCAGTCGCCGCCGGTCCCGGTCCGCCCGGTCGCCCCGACCACGCTGGAAGGGCCGGCCCACCCGCCGGCCGGCAACGACGGCCCGTTCTCCCGCGAACGCCACGCCTGGACCGGCCTGCACGCCGCCGCGATCCGCGCCCTCGGCCAGGGCTCCATGGTCGTCTTCGCCTGAGCCGGGCCCGACCGAGCACAGAAAGGGGGGCCGCCGTCGGCGGCCCCCCTGCTGTCGGTACGGCTAGCGCAGCGGGCCCTCCGGCGGGCGCTGCCGCGGCATGGTCGGACGTCCGCCCAGCGGCGGCAGCACCCGTACCTGCGCGCCCGAGCCCTCGGCCCGGCCGCCCCAGGCGCCCGGGGTCTGCGTCGGCAGCTGGGACATCTGGGCCCGGAACTCCAGCATCCACTCCGAGGTCTCGGTCCTGACCATGTCCGAGACGTCCTCGCAGAACCGGCGCAGCACGCCGAGGCAGCGCTCGGCCGCCTCGCTCGCGGTGCCCTCGGTCGGGCCGAGCACCTCGCGCACGCACTCCGAGGCCCAGTCGAACTGGAAGGCCTCAAGACGGCGCTGCAGCGCCTGCCCGGTGCTGACGTCGCGCATCCAGCCGCTGGTCAGGCCGAAGCCCCGGTCCGCGCCCAGGCAGGCGCCGGCCAGCAGCAGCAGGACGTAGCCCCAGGCCGCAGCGCCGTGCCAGACATGGGTGAGGTCGATCAGCGGCAGCACCGCGCCGGCCACGCCGAACAGCGCGGCCAGGTAGCGCAGGGTGCGGGCGCCGAAGCGTTTCCAGCGGCGGTCGCGGGCGTACCAGTCGATGGCCTCGACCGCGCGCTCCTCGGACCAGCGGTAGAGCTCCTCGAGGCGCTCGGCGGGCTCGCCCCAGTCACCCAGCGGGAACTGGCGGATACTGAGGTCGCGTCCATTGCCGGTCGCCACCTTCTGCGGCTGCGCCGGGGCGGCGCCGACCTGCTCGTCGATACCGGAGTCCGCGCCCCACGGACTCTCTTCGGGCTGCATTTCAGGCTGGCTCACCGTGGGAACTCCCTGTCCTTCCGGCCCATCGGACCCGATCGTCCCAGGTGCCACTGACACAGCACTGCCCTCAGCCCTCCTGGTTCCAAGCCACTTCTTACCGCCAAATGGCTGAGCATGGGGTCGTTCCGCTCGGATTAGGGCCTGAAATCGTCAACGAAACCGCTGACAGGCACCCCTGCTCCGGGCGGCCCCTTCTCACCCTTACGGGTGGGTGGCCCGCAGGAGCGTACCTGACCCGGGTGTCCCGGGGCTCTCGGAAGCCGCCGCTCCGCCAGGCACTAAGCTCACTCCTGTGAAGGTCCTTGTAATCGGCGGCGGCGCCCGCGAACACGCCCTGTGCCGCGCGCTCTCGCTCGACCCCGACGTCACCGAGCTCTTCTGCGCCCCCGGCAACGCCGGGATCGCCCAGATCGCCCGGACCCACCCGGTCGACCCGCTGGACGGCACCGCCGTGGCCGACCTCGCGGTCGCCCTCGGGGCGGAGTTCGTCATCGTCGGCCCGGAGGCCCCGCTGGTGGCGGGGGTGTCCGACGCCGTCCGCGGCCGGGGCATCCCGGTGTTCGGCCCGAGCGGCGAGGCCGCGCGGCTGGAGGGCTCCAAGGCCTTCGCCAAGGACGTGATGGCCGCCGCCGGCGTGCCCACCGCGCGCTCCTACCTGTGCACCGACGTGGCCGAGGCCGCCGAGGCGCTGGACGCCTTCGGCGCCCCCTACGTGGTCAAGGACGACGGCCTGGCCGCGGGCAAGGGCGTGGTGGTCACCGCCGACCTCCAGGTCGCGCTGGACCACGCCGCCTCCTGCGACCGGGTGGTCATCGAGGAGTACCTGGACGGCCCCGAGGTCTCCCTCTTCGCCGTCACCGACGGCGTCACCGTGGTCCCGCTGCAGCCCGCCCAGGACTTCAAGCGCGCCTACGACGGCGACGAGGGCCCCAACACCGGCGGCATGGGCGCGTACTCCCCGCTGCCCTGGGCCGACCCCAAGCTGGTGGACGAGGTCCTGGAGACCGTGCTCCAGCCCACCGTGGACGAGCTGCGCCGCCGCGGCACCCCCTTCTCCGGGCTGCTCTACGCGGGCCTGGCGATCACTGCCCGCGGGGTCCGGGTGATCGAGTTCAACGCCCGCTTCGGCGACCCGGAGACCCAGGTCGTGCTGGCCCGGCTGAAGACCCCGCTGAACGGCTTCCTGTACGCCGCGGCCACCGGCTGCCTCGCCGACTTCCCCGGCCTGCGCTGGCGCGAGGGCGCGGCGGTGACCGTGGTGATCGCCGCCGAGGGCTACCCGGAGTCCCCGCGCGGCGGCGACCCGGTCACCGGCCTGGCCGAGGCGGAGGCCGAGGACGGCACCGCCTACGTCCTGCACGCCGGCACCAGGGCCGACGCGGACGGGACGGTGCTCAGCGCCGGCGGCAGGGTGCTCTCGGTCACCGCCACCGGTAAGGACATCCCGCAGGCCCGCGAGCGCGCCTACGCCGCCACCGCCCGGATCGGGCTGAAGGGCTCGCACCACCGCGGCGACATCGCCGCCAAGCTCTGAGGACCCGCCACCCGCCAGGCCCAACCCCCGCCCATGGCCTACCGATGACCCCGTCGGAGGCAAGAGGCGCAAGGACCCAACCGTTCGGGTGAAGGGAATCTCATCCGGCTGACGTCCGGCCGCATCGGGCCGTATGGTGCGCAGGACCGAAGCGACTCGGGTGCTCCCTGGGGGTGCCGCCCCCGCGCCGAGGGGGGAGGCTGCGGTCAGTGGGAATCACTTATCCGAGTGGTTCCGGACCGTTCCTGGAACACCACGGCCGGGTCGCTCGTCGTCACAGTGGACAGGCGGACCCGGCTCCAGTGGAGTCAGTCGAGTCGGTGGTTGGGGGTGACCGAACAATGGCCGGAGTCGAAGCAGCACGCGACCGCGCCCAGGCGGTGCTGCGCGTCCGCGGCGCGGCCCTCGCGGTCGCCGCGCTGCCGACGGCCGCCGCCGCGGTGCTGATCGCGGGCGGGGTCACCGGACGGCTCGGCGCGGCCGGGGCTCCGGACGCCGCCGGGTGGGACGTCGCGCGGTGGGTGGTCGGCGCGATAGCCCTGCTGGTCCTGCTCTCGGCCCTGGCCTTCGCGGTCGTGCTGCGCCGGGTGGCCCTGCCGCAGGTCCCCGCGGTGCAGATCGCCGAGACCGAGGCGCCCGAGCTGTACCGCCTGGTCCGTGACCTCGCGGAGCGGATGGACGTACCGGCCCCGGCCCGGGTGGCGCTCACCCCGGACTGCGACAGCTGGCTGGAGGACCCCCTGCCCGGCGCCCCGTGCGAGGCCGCGCCCTCGTCCGCGGCCCGGCCGCACTCGGACGCGCTGGGCCGGGAGACCGCCGCACCGCCCGCGCCGACCCTGGTCATCGGCTCCCCGTTCATGTGGTGGATGCGGGTCGCCGAGCTGCGGGCCCTGCTGGCCCCGGTGGTGGCCGGCACCGCCTGCTCCGCCGACCCGGACATAGCGGCGGCCCGCCGCTTCGTACGGGCGCTGGACGCCACCCTGGGCCTCGCCGCCGACCTGGCCGACCGCTCCGCCTGGCTGCGCCCGGCGGCGGCCCTGCTGGGCCGGGTGTCCGGGCTGCTGCTGCACCGCTGCCGGGCCCATGCCGCCGAGATGGAGCGCGCCGTCGCCAGCTGGGCCTCCGAGCAGGCCAGGCAGGTCGACTACGGGCTGCGGATCGCCGCCCAGGAGCAGGTCGGCCTGGCCTACGCGGGCTGGGACCGGCTGCTGACCCGGGTCGCCCTCCCGGCCTGGCGGATCGGCCGCTGGCCCGGACGCCTGGACGCCGGCGTGGTGGCCGCGCTGACCGAGCTCTCCCGCCGCGACCGCCTCGCCGAGGGCTTCGAGACCCGGCTCGGCGAACGCCCCGCCTGCGACCTGCTGGAGGAGCCCGGCCGGATCGACGAGGCCGTCTCGCTGCTGGCCGCCCGGCTGTTCCACGGCGACGGCGGGGCCGACGGCGGCGCGGCCACCGCCCGGTGGGCCCCGGTCGACTGGGCCGACTACCCGGTCGCCGTGGTCGAGCGGATCTGGCGGGCGCAGTCTGCCGAACTGGTCGGCCTGCTGGAACCGGACGGCACCGACCGCGCCATCGACCGGCTGCTGCACCGGCTCCACGACGGCGCCGCAGAGGAGCTGGCCGGCGCGCTGACGAGCCGTCGGCTGCGGGCCGCCCCGCCGCCGCAGCCGGAGTTCCAGCTGCAGCCCCCGCGCACCGGACGCGACCTGCTCGGCGAGCACCTCACCGCGCTGGTCTGCTGCGCCGCCGTGGACAGCGGCGCGGCCGAGCCAGGGCTGGACTGGCTCGACGGCCCGGTGCTGCTGGTCGGCGGGGTGCGGCGGACCGATCTGGCCGCCCCGGTCGCCCTCGCCGTGGAGCACGGCGACGACCGCCCGCTGCGCGCCTGGCTGGACGAGATCGGCATCCGGGTGGAGAAGCCCGTGCGCCTGCCCTGACGTTGACAGCTCGTCAGCACGTACGATGAGTGCACACGTGGTGAGCGGGCGGACGCGTAAAGTGACGTTCCGTCACCGGGCGGGCGCCGCAGCGCCCATGAACCACCGCCGCAGGAGCACAGGGCATCGCACAGGGCATGCAGTCAGGGGGAGCGGAGCGTGAGCGCGGAGCAGATCCGCCGCTGGGAGTCGGGAGCGCTCGCCCACGGCGTCACCGACCCGTTCGGCCAGGGCCCGCTGCCCTGGCTCCGCGGGACGGACCGGTACTTCGACGACACCGGCCTGATGGTCCCCTGGTACGTCGACCTCGGCCAGACCCAGGGCCAGCTGCCCCGGGCCAGGACCGCGCCCGAGGCCGACCAGCGCCCTGCCCTGGGCGGCCCGCGCACCTCCGACGACGTCGGCAGCCAGATCAAGGGCTTCGCCGCGGCGGCGGTCGACCTGGGCGGCGCGCTGGACCTGAGGGTCAGCGTCGGCACCGCCCAGGAGTTCACCGTCGACGTCTACCGGATCGGCCACTACGGCGGCGCCGGCGCCTGCCACGTCGCCGCGAGCCCCCGGGTCTCCGGGCTGATCCAGCCGGCCCCGCTGGTGGCCGGCCGGACCGTCTCCTGCCACCACTGGTGGATGTCCTGGCGGCTGCAGATCCCGGCGCACTGGAGCCCCGGCGCCTATGTCGCGGTGCTCACCACCGCTGACCACCGGCACCGCGGCCACATCCCGTTCACGGTCAGGGCCAACAAGGCGGCCGACCTGCTGCTGCTGCTCCCCGACGTGACCTGGCAGGCGTACAACCTCTACCCGGAGGACGGCAGGACCGGCGCCAGCCTCTACCATGCCTGGAACGAGAAGGGCGAGCTGCTGGGCGAGGAGGAGGCCGCGACCACGGTCTCCTTCGACCGCCCGTACGCCGGGGCCGGGCTGCCGCTGCACATCGGCCACGCCTACGACTTCATCCGCTGGGCCGAGCGCTACGGCTACGACCTGGCCTACGCCAACGCCACCGACCTGCACACCGGTCGGATCGACCCGCAGTGCTACCGCGGCCTGGTCTTCCCCGGCCACGACGAGTACTGGTCCGCCCCGATGCGGGACGCGGTCGAGGCCGCCAGGGACAGCGGCACCTCGCTGGTCTTCCTCAGCGCCAACACCATGTACTGGCAGGTGGAGCTGGACCCGGGGATCACCGGGGAGCCGGACCGGCTGCTGACCTGCCGCAAGCGCCAGCACCCGGCGGGCGGCAGCGGCGGCTCCGGGTCGGTGCTCTGGCGCGACCTGGGCCGCCCCGAACAGCACCTGATGGGCATCCAGTACGCGGGCCGGGTCCCCGAGCCGGTCCCGATGGTGGTCCACAACACCGACCACTGGCTCTGGGAGGGCACCGGACTGCGGGACGGCGACCGGGTCCCCGGCCTGGTCGCGGGGGAGTCCGACCGCTACTTCCCCCGGGTGGCGCTGCCGGTGCACACCGAGCGCACGCTGCTGGCGCACTCCCCCTACCGGGACGCCAAGGGCGCGCTGCAGCACCAGGAGACCTCGCTCTACCGGGCCCCCGGCGGCGGTTACGTCTTCGCCAGCGGCACCTTCGCCTGGTCGCCCGCGCTGGACCGTCCCGGGCACACCGACGAGCGGGTCCAGCGGGCCACCGCCAACCTGCTGGACCGTATCTGCAAGGTGCACTGAGCCGGAGGCCCTCGAATCCTCTGTGAAAGACTCGGGTCGGCCACCCCCACCCGAGAACTTCCACCGAGGGACATGTCGTGAGCGGATTCGTCGAGAAGCCCCAGCCGGTCCAGGTGCCCGGTCTGGTCCATCTGCACACCGGCAAGGTGCGTGACCTGTACCGGAACGAGGCCGGTGAGCTGGTCATGGTCGCCAGCGACCGCACGTCCGCCTTCGACTGGGTGCTGCCCACCGAGATCCCGGACAAGGGCCGGATCCTCACCCAGCTGTCGCTCTGGTGGTTCGACAAGCTGGCCGACCTGGTCCCGAACCACGTCCTCTCGACCGAGGTGCCGGCCGGGGCCCCGGAGGGCTGGGCCGGCCGCACCCTGGTCTGCCGCAGCCTGGAGATGCTCCCGGTCGAGTGCGTGGCCCGCGGCTACCTCACCGGCTCGGGCCTGGTGGAGTACGACCGGTTCCGGACGGTCTGCGGCATCGCCCTGCCGGAGGGCCTGGTCGACGGCTCCGAGCTGCCCGCCCCGATCTTCACCCCGGCGCTCAAGGCCGAGGTCGGCGACCACGACGAGAACGTCCCCTACGAGGAGATCGCCCGCCGGATCGGCGCCGAGACCGCGACCCAGCTGCGGCAGACCACCCTGGCCGTGTACGGGCGGGCCCGCGACATCGCCAGGGACCGGGGGATCATCCTGGCCGACACCAAGTTCGAGTTCGGCCTGGCCGGCGGTGAGCTGGTCATCGGCGACGAGGTGCTGACGCCGGACTCGTCCCGCTTCTGGCCGGCCGACGAGTGGGAGCCGGGCCGGGCCCAGCGCTCCTTCGACAAGCAGTTCATCCGCGACTGGCTGGCCTCGCCCGCCTCCGGCTGGAACCCCCGCTCGGAGGAGCCGCCGCCGGCCCTGCCCGAGGAGATCATCGCCCAGAGCCGCGCCAAGTACGTCGAGGCGTACGAGCGCCTCACCGGACAGAACTGGGTCTGATCCCGGCCGACCGGCCCCGCCGCGGGGGACAGCGGCGGGGCCGGGGCCGCGGACAACTGTCTGAAAACACCTCAGGGGCGAACTCTTTCGAGTTCGCCCCTGAGGGATGGAGCGGATGACGGGATTCGAACCCGCGACCCTCACCTTGGCAAGGTGATGCTCTACCACTGAGCCACATCCGCATGGCGTTCGCCGTCTTCCGGCGTGAACCACTCTACCTGATCCGCAACCTGGCCAGCGCCAGGTTTTCGGCTGGTACGAGTCGAGCAGGTGACAGGGATTGCACACTGTGCCTCTCCCCTGGAAGGGGAGCGCTCTACTACTGAGCTACACCTGCGAGCCCACCCCGTTGACCTGGGCCTTTCGGCTTCCGTCTCCGGCGTGCTCCGCTGAAGAGAACACTAGCCCATGGATCGGGGCTGATCCACGAGGGTGGGTGATTTGAGAGCAATGCCCCCGAAAGTCCCTTTTGTAAAGCGACGCAGCGTCAGCCGACGCGGCGTCAGCTCGCCTCGGCGAACGCCTCGTACACGTGCTTGGGCAGCCGGCCCCGCGCGGGCAGGTCGATCCCGCGGGACTGCGCCCAGGCGCGGACCGTCGCCGGGTCCGGCGCGATCTCGGTCCGGCGCAGCGCCTTGCCGCCACGGCTCTGCTTGCGACC
Source organism: Streptacidiphilus alkalitolerans (assembly GCF_042511045.1). Lineage (NCBI taxonomy): Bacteria > Bacillati > Actinomycetota > Actinomycetes > Kitasatosporales > Streptomycetaceae > Streptacidiphilus > Streptacidiphilus alkalitolerans. Next base: position 98,055 of record NZ_JBHEZX010000005.1, on the reverse strand, counting down.
GGCCGCCACATACGGGGCGAGCGCATCGCGCAGCTTTCCCGCGTTTCGGGCAGACAGGTCGATCTCGTACGACTTCCCGTCCACAGCGAAGTGAACCGTTTCCTCGGCTGCTCCGCCGTCGATGTCGTCAGAGAGAGTTACCACTACGCGCTGAGCCATGGAAGCCAATCCTCTCGGATTTCGCCGAGGCCGTAGCAGCAGCTGAAACCCGCAGGTCGCAGGTACATTTTGGACGTCCACGAGACTGCGGACGCCGCTTGTCTTCCGGATGCTAGCCGTAGCCGCGACCCGTGCCCGCCATTCTGCCCCTAAAGTGCCCCAAAATCGAAGAGGCAAGTTTTTCTGTCTGCTATTCCGTGTCGGTTCGAGACCTCGTCGACACCTGAGGGAAACCTGCATAATGCGGAGAATGGGGCAATTTCCGACATGATTTACAGCCGTACTCCGCAGTAGCCCGTTGTGTGAACCTCCGCACGTCACCCCCGTTCTACGCGCGTCGCACCGGCGGATCATCCAAGGGCCCGCCGTTCCCCCAGTAGAGTGGGGGCTCCCCCCGCACCACACTTCACCGGGAGTACCCGTGGCACGCGTCGTTGTCGACGTCATGCTCAAGCCGGAGATCCTCGACCCCCAGGGCCAGGCGGTGCAGCGTGCGCTGCCGCGCCTCGGCTTCGCCGGGATCGCGGACGTCCGCCAGGGCAAGCGCTTCGAGCTGGAGCTGGAGGGGCCCGTCGACGACGCCGCCCTCGCCCGCATCCGCGAAGCCGCCGAGACCTTCCTCGCCAACACCGTGATCGAGGACTTCACCGTGTACGTGGAGGAGGAGAAGTGACCGCACGCATCGGCGTTGTCACTTTCCCCGGCTCCCTGGACGACCGCGACGCCCAGCGCGCCGTGCGCCTGGCCGGCGCCGAGCCGGTCGCCCTGTGGCACCGCGACAAGGATCTGCACCAGGTCGACGCGGTGGTGCTGCCCGGCGGCTTCTCCTACGGCGACTACCTGCGCTGCGGCGCCATCTCGCGCTTCTCGCCGGTGATGGACACGATCATCGAGCAGGCGAAGGCCGGCTTCCCGGTCCTCGGCATCTGCAACGGCTTCCAGGTGCTCTGCGAGTCGCACCTGCTGCCCGGCGCGCTGACCCGCAACGACAGCCTGCACTTCGTCTGCCGCGAGCAGAAGCTCCGGATCGAGAACGCGGGCACCGTCTGGACCAGCTCCTACGAGCAGGGCCAGGAGATCACCGTTCCGCTGAAGAACGGCGAGGGCCGCTTCGTCGCCGACGAGCGCACCCTGGACGCCCTGGAGGCGGAGGGCCGCGTGGTCGCCCGCTACCTGGACGTCAACCCCAACGGCTCCTACCGCGACATCGCGGGCATCAGCAACGCCGCGGGGAACGTCGTCGGCCTGATGCCGCACCCCGAGCACGCGGTCGAGCCGCTGACCGGCCCCGGCACCGAGGGGCTCGGTTTCTTCACCTCGATCCTGAAGCAGCTGGTGGGCATCTGATGACCCTGGACACCGTCAAGAACGCCGCACAGACCCCCGACGCCCAGCAGCCCTGGGTCGAGCTGGGCCTCAAGGCCGACGAGTACACCCGGATCCGCGAGATCCTGGACCGCCGCCCCACCGGGGCCGAGCTGGCCATGTACTCGGTGATGTGGTCGGAGCACTGCTCCTACAAGTCGAGCAAGGTCCACCTCAAGCAGTTCGGCGAGAAGAAGCCCGATACGGACGCCATGCTGGTCGGCATCGGCGAGAACGCGGGTGTGGTCGACGTCGGCCAGGGCTACGCGGTCACCTTCAAGATCGAGTCGCACAACCACCCGTCCTACATCGAGCCGCACCAGGGCGCGGCCACCGGGATCGGCGGCATCGTCCGCGACATCCTGGCCATGGGCGCCCGTCCGGTCGCGGTCATGGACCCGCTGCGCTTCGGCGCCCCGGACCACGCGGACACCCGGCGGGTGCTGCCCGGGATCGTCTCCGGCATCGGCAGCTACGGCAACTGCCTGGGCCTGCCCAACATCGGCGGCGAGGTCGTCTTCGACCCCTGCTACCAGGGCAACCCGCTGGTCAACGCGCTCTGCGTGGGCGTGATGAAGCACGAGGACATCCACCTCGCGCAGGCGTCCGGGGCCGGCAACAAGGTCATCCTCTACGGGGCCCGCACCGGCGGCGACGGCATCGGCGGCGTCTCGGTGCTGGCGTCCGAGACCTTCGCCGACGGCGGTCCGACCAAGCGCCCCGCGGTGCAGGTCGGCGACCCGTTCCAGGAGAAGCTGCTGATCGAGTGCACCCTGGAGATCTTCAAGGAGAAGCTGGTCCTGGGCATCCAGGACCTCGGCGGCGCCGGCCTCTCCTGCGCCACCAGCGAGCTGGCCTCGGCCGGCTCCGGCGGCATGCGGGTGGAGCTGGACACCGTCCCGCTGCGCGACGCGACGCTCTCGCCCGAGGAGATCCTCATGAGCGAGTCGCAGGAGCGCATGTGCGCGATCGTCGAGCCCGGCAAGGTCGAGCGCTTCCTGGAGATCTGCGAGAAGTGGGACGTGATCGCCACCGTCATCGGTGAGGTCACCGAGGGCGAGCGGCTGGAGATCTTCTGGCACGGCGAGCAGATCGTGGACGTGCCCCCGCGCAGCGTCGCCCACGACGGCCCGACCTACCACCGCCCCTACGCCCGCCCGTCCTGGCAGGACGCGCTGCAGGCCGACGCCCCCACCGCGGAGCGGCTGAAGCGGCCCGCGAGCGGCGACGAGCTGCGCGCGGCCGTGCTGCAGCTGGTCGGCTCGCCGAACCAGGCCGACAAGTCCTGGATCACCTCGCAGTACGACCGCTTCGTGCTCGGCAACACGGTTCTCTCCACCCCGGAGGACTCGGGCATGATCCGGATCGACGAGGAGACCAACCTCGGCGTCGCCCTCGCCACCGACGGCAACGGCCGGTTCGCCAAGCTCGACCCGTACACCGGCGCGCAGCTGGCCCTGGCCGAGGCGTACCGCAATGTCGCCGCGACCGGCGCCAAGCCGCTGGCGGTCTCCGACTGCCTCAACTTCGGCTCCCCCGAGGACCCGGACGTGATGTGGCAGTTCGCCGAGGCCACCCGCGGCCTGGCCGACGCCTGCCTGGTCCTGGGCACCCCGGTGACCGGCGGCAATGTCTCGCTCTACAACCAGACCGGCGAGGTCGCCATCCACCCGACCCCGGTGGTCGCGGTGCTCGGCGTGATCGACGACGTCAACCGGCGGACCCCGATCGCCTTCGAGGAGGAGGGCCAGCTGGTCTACCTGCTCGGCGACACCGCCGACGAGCTGGGCGGCTCGGCCTGGACCCAGGTCGCGCACGACCACCTCGGCGGCCTGCCGCCCAAGCTGGACCTGGAGCGGGAGCGGCTGCTCGCCGAGATCCTGATCTCCGGCTCCCGCGACGGCATGGTCGACGCGGCGCACGACCTCTCCGACGGCGGCCTGGTCCAGGCGCTGACCGAGAGCTGCCTGCGCGGCGGCAGGGGCGCCCGGATCGTGGTCCCGGCCGACCTCGACCCGTTCGTGTTCCTGTTCTCGGAGTCGGCCGGACGCGCCGTCGTGGCCGTGCCGCGCAGCGAGGAGCTCCGCTTCACCGAGATGTGCGGCGTGCGCGGCCTGCCCGCCACCCGGATCGGCGTGGTGGACGGCGACGTGCTGGAGGTCCAGGGCCAGTTCACGCTGTCGCTCGACGAGCTCCGCGAGGCCCACACCGGGGTCATCGAGGCCCTGCTCGCCTGACGGAACGTCATCCCGCGGTACCGCTGCCCCCGAAGGCCTCCCCGGCCGGTCGGGGGCAGCGTCGCTTGCGGTAGCTTCCGAGGCATGACCGACGACGCCCTCGACCTGTTCCAGCAGCACCGGCCGGTGCTCTTCGGCATCGCCTACCGGATGCTCGGCAGCGCCTCGGACGCCGAGGACATCCTGCAGGACGCCTGGCTGAGCTGGAGCAGGGTCGACACCGCCGGCGTCGCCGAGCCCCGCGCCTACCTGGCCCGTACGGTCACCAACCTCTCGCTGAACCGGCTCGGCTCGGCCGCCGTCCGGCGCGAGACCTATGTCGGCACCTGGCTGCCGGAGCCGCTGGTGACCGTCCCGGACGCCGGCGGCGAGGTGGAGCGGGCGGAGACGGTCTCACTGGCGATGATGGTGGTGCTGGAGTCCCTCTCACCGCTGGAACGCGCGGTGTTCGTGCTCAAGGAGGTCTTCGGCTTCGCCCACGCCGAGATCGCCGCGATGCTGGAGCGCACCGAGGCGGCGGTACGCCAGGTCGGCAGCCGGGCCAAGGCCCACGTCCAGGCCGGGCGGCCCCGCTACGAGGCCCCGCCGGAGCTGCGCCGCCGGGTCACCGAGGAGTTCCTCGCCGCCTGCGTCGGCGGCGACCTGAACCGGATGATGGAGATGCTCGCGCCGGAGGTGACCCTGTGGTCCGACGGCGGCGGCAAGGTCAAGGCGGCGCTGCGGCCGATCACCGGGGCGGACAAGGCGGCCCGCTGGATCCTCGGTATCCTGCTCAACCGGCCGGTCCCGGACCTGGCGGTGCACCGGGTCGACATCAACGGCCAGCCCGGCCTGCTGTTCAGCTCGGGCGCGGCGGTCGACAGCGTGATGGTGGTGGAGCTGGACCAGACCGGGATCACCGCCATCCGGCTGGTCCGCAACCCCGACAAGCTCCGCCGCATCACCGTTCCGAAGGACTGACCTGCCGCCTCGGCCGGAAGCGGGAGACCGCCACCCCGGCCAGGCACAGGGCGCCGCCGGCCAGGGCCACCGCGGGCGGGACCTCGCCCAGGATCAGCCAGCCCAGCAGGATGGAGATCGGCGGCACCAGGTACGTGGTCACGCCCAGCCGTCCGGCGCTGGTCCGGGCCAGGGCGTAGGCCCAGGTGGTGAAGGCGACGGCGGTCGGCAGCACGCCCAGGTAGAGCGCCCAGAGCAGCGGCGACGCGGAGGCGTGCGCGGTCTCGTGGACCAGGGCCGGGGCGAACGGCAGGCAGGAGACCGCGCCGACGGTACAGGCCAGCCAGGTGACCTGGAGCGCGGACACCCGGGCCAGCAGCGGCTTCTGGATCACCACCGCACAGGCGTAGGCCAGCGCCGCGGCGAAGCACAGCAGCGCGGCCCAGCCCATCGACGAGGAGCCGCCGCTCCTGGGCGAGGAGAGCCCGATCACCACCAGGCCGGCCAGCGAGAAGACGATTCCCGCCATCAGCGGCCTCGGGAAGCCCTCCCGCAGCACCACCCCGGCGATCAGCGCCATCAGCACCGGGCCGACCCCGATCAGCATCGACGCCGTCCCCGCGTCCACCAGCCGCTCGGCGGCGTTCAGCCCGACGTTGTAGATCCCGAACCAGAGCACCCCGCAGGCCGCGATCTTCGGCAGGTCCCGGCGGGCCGGGAACGGCTCGCGCCGGTAGGCGACGAACCCGCCGAGCACCGCGCTGCCGACCAGCAGCCGCGCCAGCGCCAGCGGTCCCGGCTGCAGCGCGTGCCCGGCCGAGCGGATGCCGACGAAGGCCGAGGCCCACAGCACCACGGTGACCCCGGCCGCGAGCGAGGCCAGCAGCGGCTTCGGACGGGGTGGAGCGGCGGCGGGGGCGGACGGGGCGAGAACGGGTTCGGTGCGCATGACAGCAGCGTCGCCGTGGTTGTGTCCTGGCGGCAAGCGGGATTCGTGCCTACCCTCGCTCACATGCCGCCAGCCGCCTCCGCGCCGAGGACCCCGCCGAAGAACGCCGGTACCCGTACGCCCAGGGCCCGCAGCTACGACCCGACCAGGATCAGGACCGCCCTCGCCGCGCAGGCCGAGGTGCTGCGCGGCGCCGTCCACGAGCTCTGCACCGGCCCGGAGCCGGAGGCCCGGCTGGCCGGACCGACCCGGCTCGGGGACTGGCGGGTACGGGAGCTGGTGGCGCACCTCGGCACGGTCTTCGACGCGGTGTCCCGCAAGGCCGGCCTCGACGGCGGCCCGGGCGAGCCGCTGTCGCTCACCGGCTGGGTGGCCGCCACCCGCACCGAGGCCCCGGCCATCGCCGCCGTGGCCCAGGAGCAGGCCGCGGCCGAGCAGCGCTACGGCGGCACCCCGGCCGAGGTGGACGCGGCGGTCGCCGCCTCCGTCGAGCGGATGCTGAAGACCCTGGCCGACGCCCCCGGCTTCGCCCCGGGGCTGCGCACCCCCACCCGCTTCGGCCCGATGCTGTTCACCGACTACCTGGTCACCCGGGTGCTGGAGACGGTGGTGCACGGCGACGACCTGGCCGCCGCGCTGGGGACCGGGCTGCCGCCGGACCGGCAGGCGCTGGCCGCGACCACCCGGCTGCTCGCCGACGCCCTGGCCGCGCAGGCCCCCGGCGGCGCGGTGGAGCTGCGGATCCCGCCGTTCGCCGTGGTCCAGTGCGTGGCCGGGCCCCGGCACACCAGGGGCACCCCGCCCAATGTGGTGGAGACCTCCCCGGCCGTCTGGATCCGGCTGGCGACCGGCCGCCGGAGCTGGGCCGAGGCGCTGGACGTGGCGGAACTCACGGCCAGTGGTGAGCGCAGCGACCTGTCCCGACTACTCCCCGTGATGGGCTGAGCGGATTCCGCCCCGGTCTACGCGCGTCCGGCGCGGTGCCGGTGACCTGCTGAATGTGCTCCGTTCGGTTGACGGCCCCGGACTGCCCTAGACTCGGTACCGTGCCACGCGGTGACGGACGACTCAGCCATGACCTCCTTCCCGGCGAGAAGGGCCCCCAGGACGCCTGCGGTGTCTTCGGTGTCTGGGCCCCCGGTGAAGAGGTCGCCAAACTCACCTATTTCGGGCTGTATGCCTTGCAGCACCGCGGACAGGAGTCCGCGGGCATCGCAGTGAGCAACGGTTCGCAGATCCTGGTCTACAAGGACATGGGCCTGGTCTCCCAGGTCTTCGACGAGACCTCGCTCGGCTCCCTGCTCGGCCACATCGCCGTCGGGCACTGCCGCTACTCGACCACCGGCTCCTCGGTCTGGGAGAACGCCCAGCCGACCTTCCGGGCCACCAGCCGCGGTTCGCTGGCGCTCGGCCACAACGGCAACCTGGTGAACACGGCCGAGCTGGCCGAGATGGTCGCCGAGCTGCCGGGCGAGCAGCACGTCTCCCGCTCCGGGCGCTCCGCGGTCACCAATGACACCGACCTGGTGACGGCCCTGCTGGCCGGCCACCCGGACCTGTCGATCGAGGAGACCGCGCGGCAGATCCTGCCCCGGGTCAAGGGCGCCTTCTCACTGGTCTTCATGGACGAGCAGACCCTCTACGCCGCCCGCGACCCGCAGGGCATCCGCCCGCTGGTGCTGGGCCGCCTGGAGCGCGGCTGGGTGGTCGCCTCGGAGACGGCGGCGCTGGACATCGTCGGCGCCTCCTTCATCCGCGAGGTCGAGCCGGGCGAGCTGATCGCCGTGGACGAGAACGGCCTGCGCACCTCCCGCTTCGCCGAGGCCAAGCCCAAGGGCTGCGTCTTCGAGTACGTGTACCTGGCCCGCCCGGACACCACCATCGCCGGGCGGAACGTCCACCTGTCCCGGGTGGAGATGGGCCGCCGGCTCGCCAAGGAGGCCCCCGCGGAGGCCGACCTGGTGATAGCGACTCCGGAGTCGGGCACCCCGGCCGCCATCGGCTACGCCGAGGCCAGCGGCATCCCCTACGGCTCGGGCCTGGTGAAGAACGCCTATGTCGGGCGCACCTTCATCCAGCCCAACCAGACCATCCGGCAGCTGGGCATCCGGCTGAAGCTGAACCCGCTCAAGGACGTCATCCGGGGCAAGCGGCTGGTGGTGGTGGACGACTCGATCGTCCGCGGCAACACCCAGCGCGCCCTGGTCCGGATGCTCCGCGAGGCCGGCGCGGCCGAGGTCCACATCCGGATCTCCTCGCCGCCGATCAAGTGGCCCTGCTTCTTCGGGATCGACTTCGCCACCCGGGCCGAACTGATAGCGAACGGCCTGTCGGTCGAGGAGATCGGCGCCTCCCTGGGCGCGGACTCGCTGGCCTTCATCAGCACCGAGGGCATGGTCGAGGCGACCGACCAGCCCCAGGAGCGGCTCTGCACCGCCTGCTTCACCGGCGAGTACCCGATGGAGCTGCCCGACCCGGAGCTGCTCGGCAAGCACCTGCTGGAGGCGGAGCTCGCCTCGGCCGGGAAGCCCCCGGCGACCCGTACCAACGCGGCCAAGCACCGCACCGACGCCGACGGCGTGCAGTCCATGGTCGGCGGCATCGGCGCCTCCGACGCCCTGCGCCGCCCCTGAGGCCCCCTGTGCCGCCCCGGGGCCCGCTGCGGGCCCCGGTGGGCACCACCACATCCTGAAAGGGCCGTTCCCGTGAGCGACCAGACCAGTCCGACCAACGGCCCCACCGGCGCCACCTACGCCGCGGCCGGCGTCTCGATCGAGGCGGGCGACCTCGCCGTCGAGCTGATGAAGCAGTGGGTCGGCAAGGCCACCCGGCCCGAGGTGGTCGGCGGCCTCGGCGGCTTCGCCGGGCTGTTCGACGCCAGCGCGCTGAAGCGCTACGACCGGCCGCTGCTGGCCTCGGCCACCGACGGCGTGGGCACCAAGGTGGCCCTGGCCGCGGCCATGGACAAGCACGACACCATCGGCCACGACCTGGTCGGCATGGTGGTGGACGACCTGGTGGTCTGCGGCGCCGAGCCGCTGTTCATGACCGACTACATCTGCGTCGGCAAGGTCCACCCGGAGCGGGTGGCCCAGATCGTCAAGGGCATCGCCGAGGGCTGTGTGCTGGCCGGCTGCGCCCTGGTCGGCGGCGAGACCGCCGAGCACCCCGGGCTGCTCGGCCCGGACGAGTACGACGTGGCCGGCGCGGGCACCGGCGTGGTCGAGGCGGACGCGCTGCTCGGCGCGGACCGGGTCCGGGCCGGTGACGTGGTGATCGCCATGGCCGCCTCCGGGCTGCACTCCAACGGCTACTCGCTGGTCCGCCACGTGCTGCTGAACGAGGCCGGCTGGAAGCTGGACCGCCAGGTCGAGGAGTTCGGCCGGACCCTCGGCGAGGAGCTGCTGGAGCCGACCCGGATCTACTCGCTGGACTGCCTGGCGCTGACCCGGGCCACCGAGGTCCACGCCTTCTCCCACGTCACCGGCGGCGGTCTGGCGGCCAACCTGGCCCGGGTCATCCCGGAGGGCCTGCACGCCCGTCTTGACCGCGGCACCTGGACCCCGCTGCCGGTGTTCCAGACGGTGGCGCAGGTCGGCCGGATGCAGACGCTGGAGATCGAGAAGACCCTGAACATGGGCATCGGCATGGTCGCCGTGGTCCCGCCGGAGTCCGTCGACACGGTCCTGGCGATCCTGGAGGACCGCGACGTGGAGGCCTGGCTGCTCGGCGACATCGTCGACCGCGCGGGGGACTGGAACAACGGCGGCGCAGCTCTGTACGGAACGTACGCCGAGTAGGACAGTATCCGGTACGGGGGCGCGGCCGAGGACGGCGGTGCCCCCGTCCAGTGCCGCACCTCCCCGCGGCGGCGGACGGGAACGCCGAATGGCCGACCCGGGTGGACCCGGATCGGCTATCGGCTGGCACAGAAGAGGTCAAGCGTGTTTGCGCTCGTCCTCTTCGTCGTCGTCCTCGCCGTTGTACAGCTGTGCGTACAAGGCGTACGGATCGTCGTCGTCATCCTCATCGTCCTCGACGGGCTCCGGATTCACCGGTTCCCTCGATGGCGATGCGCCCAGCTCGTTGGCCAGGCGTGACGGGTCGAAACCCACGTCGCCGTACTTCAGCTGGCGGGCGACCTTTGTCTGCTTGGCCTTGGCCCGGCCGCGCCCCATGGCTCGACCCCCTCAACGACGGGGCTCATGGCCCCGAGTCTTGACACGCGTTCATGATGAGGAACGACCCCTCGCCGGAGTGAGAGGGTCGGTCCTTAGAGCAATAACGGTACCTGCTTACAGCGCCGTACGGTACGCCGCCCGTACGAGATGCTGCACGCTGACCCCGGTTGTAACCATAACGATGCAGGTCACAGGGGTTATGAGCGGCTTTCGCAGGAGTCGTCCCGGAGCGCCGGACGAGGCCGCTCCGGGACCATTGTCCCCCTTCCGAGGGCCCGGTATCCCCCGGATGGGTGCATCAGGTGAGAATGCCGTTCTTGTCGCCCGGCTACGGGCGGCGGCCACCGGGCAGCAGGATCGAGCGGAGCCGGCCGACGTCGGCCATCCGGCGCTCGGCGAGCCGGTCGGCGGCGACGGCCGGGGGCACCCCGTCGGCCTGGGCCCGGGCGAAGATCTCCAGGGTGGTGTCGAAGATCTTCGCGGCCTTGGCCTTGGCCCGCTCGAAGACGAAGCCGTCGATCTCGTCGGCGACCTGGATCACCCCGCCGGCGTTCACCACGTAGTCGGGCGCGTAGAGGATCCCGCGGTCGGCGAGGTCCTTCTCCACACCGAGGTGCGCCAGCTGGTTGTTGGCGGCGCCGCAGACGACGGTGGCGGTCAGGGCCGGGACGGTGAGCTCGTTCAGCGCGCCGCCGAGCGCGCAGGGGGCGTAGACGTCCAGGTCGGCGCGGATCAGCGCGTCGGCGTCGGCGACCACCTCGATCTCCACCCCGTGGTGGGCGGCGCGGACCCGGTCGACGGCCTCCTCGCGGACGTCGGTGACGACCACCCGGGCGCCCTCCTCGACCAGGTGGTCCACCAGGTAGTGGCCGACCTTGCCGATCCCGGCCACGCCGACCCGGCGGCCGGCCAGGCTGGGGGCGCCCCACTGGTGCTGGGCGGAGGCCAGCATGCCCTGGAACACGCCGAAGGCGGTCAGCACCGAGGAGTCCCCGGCGCCGCCGTTCTCGGGGGAGCGGCCGGTGACGTAGTCGCACTCGCGGGCGATCACGTCCATGTCGGCGACATAGGTGCCGACGTCGCAGGCCGTGACGTAGCGCCCGCCCAGCGACTGGACGAAGCGGCCGTAGGCGCGGAGCAGCGCCTCGGTCTTGACGGTGGTCGGATCGCCGATGATCACGGCCTTGCCGCCGCCGAGGTCGAGCCCGGCCAGGGCGTTCTTGTAGGACATCCCGCGCGCCAGGTTCAGCGCGTCCTGCACCGCGTCCTCCTCGGAGGCGTACGGGTGGAAGCGGGTGCCGCCCAGGGCCGGGCCCAGGGCGGTGGAGTGGATGGCGATGACGGCCTTCAGGCCGCTGTCGCGGTCGTGGCAGAGGACGACCTGCTCGTGGCTGTCGCCCGGGGCCGCTGCTGACTCCGAGGCAAAGATCCGGCGCAGTACGCCGGAGCGCTCACTGACATCGGTCACGGTGGTGACTCCATTGTCGACTCGCGCCCGCTGCTGTGGTGCGGGCGTTGTGCCTGAAGCCTAGAACCTGCCCGTACCCGGGGTGCGGAGCCGCAGCTTCCGGGCCGCGCGGGGGGTCCTCCGTGCGACGATGCGAGACGTGCCTACCTTGCGGACCTCGGTGCGTCCTCCCTACGCCGCCTACTTGCGTGTGTACGAGCCGCTGGCTGCCTTCCGGGAGCCCGAGCGGTCGTACTGGCAGGGCTATGCCGCCGAGCGCCTGGGGCCCGGCTCGGTGGCGGGCGTGACGGCCCTGGAGGAGGCCAGGCAGCGGCTGGCGGACCTGATCGCGGTCCCCCCGGTGGCCGTGCCCGAGCAGGAGAGCAGGGACGCCTTCGTGCACCAGGCCGCGGGGGTGACCTACCTCTGCCCGTGGCGCACCCGGCTGCGCAGCTGGATGGCGCTGGAGCAGTTGGAGGAGCTGCTGCCGCCGACGCTGCTGGACGCCGTGGTGCCGCCGGTGGTGCGGGAGCAGGCGGAGGCGGACTGGGACCGCTGGCGCGCGCAGAACCCGGACGGGCGGCCGTGGATCCTGACCACCACCTGGAATGTGCCGATGCGCTGGTTCCTGCTGTTCGGCCCGGAGGAGCGGGAGTTCGCGCCGTCCCACTGGGAGCACGGGGACCCGCAGGGCCCGGAGTCAGGGGAGGCGGCGGACGCCGAGGGGCCGGCGGGGGGCGTGAAGCGCCGGGTCGCGCCGGTGCTGCGCTACCGCACCCCGATGGCACAAGCCCGCCGCAGGGTCGCCCGGGGCTACCGGGTGCTGCGGGAGGCGCTGGACGAGGGTCCGATGGTGGCCGGCGTCGAGGAGGTCGGCCGCTGGCTGGAGGAGTTCCACCCGCGCTCGCTGGTGGAGCTGGACTACGGCGGCCTGGTCCACGCGATCCCGGAGGGCACTCTCGCCGGGGACAATTCGGTGCAGGACGTGGCGGACGGGATCGCGGCGCTGCGCGAGGGCGACGGCGCCCGGGCCGGCCGTTCCTACCGCGCGGTCACCGAGCGCTGGCGGCTGGTGCAGGAGCTGCAGTACGCCAACTGACGCCTCCGGGAACCGTGGCGGACTTCCGCCACGACGGATCACGCCAGCACTGGACCAGACCAGTGGTGAACCCGCATGGCATCCTTCCCTCATACGTCGCACCAGGGCTTATCTCCCACCCACATGGGACCAAAGTCCTGGATCGGGTCAATACCGCACGAACGTGACGTGACTCACCGTTGACGCGAAGTGCCCTCAGGGTGTCAAAATAGGACAACCAGCCTCACCGTAGGTCCGCTGCAGACAGCAAGCGGCCTACGGGAGATCGAGAGACTTCGCGGGGGATGCGGGGGGTCTGGTTCATGTCATGACTGATCGTCACGAGCCTGTGACTGTCCGCTATGGCATGGTCCATGGCCATCCGTCGAGCTTGAGCCCGGAGGGGCTGAATCCGACGATTTGGTCGTTGGGGCTGGACGGATGGTGTAGTTGTAGTGCCGAGGACAAGCCGTTCGTCCTATTACCGACTTGGTCGGCGTGCGCCATTTCGGGCATCGCAGACCAAGGTGCAGAATTTGAAGGAAAGAACCGCGTTGGTTCGGTTCTCCCGAGGAGGCCGCTCATGACCGCTCGTACACCTGATGCCGAACCCTTGCTGACACCGGCTGAGGTCGCCACCATGTTCCGCGTTGACCCTAAGACGGTCACTCGTTGGGCCAAGGCCGGCAAGCTCACGTCGATCCGGACGCTTGGTGGGCACCGACGTTACCGCGAGGCCGAGGTACGTGCCCTGCTTGCAGGCATCCCTCAGCAGCGCAGCGAAGCCTGACGGTTTCGTAGAACCCAAGCACGGCCTTTTGTCTCTGCATCGGCACGCAGAAATAAAGGATCTTGAAAAGCAGTGGACCGCACCGAACTCCGCCGGGTTCGGTGCGGTTTTCTGCGTTGTGGGAGCAGTGTTCCGCAAAGTGATGACTGACGGTGCAATGGTATATATAAAATGGATGCCTGACGGAGCGGCGCCAAGGTAAGCCCGTCTCAGGAAGCGACGAGTGACGCGTGTCACAGGGTGGGCAACCGGGGCTGAGGCGGCGTCAGGAAAACAGATCAGCCCGAATCCGGAAGGATTCGGGCTGATCAACGGCGACCTCGACGGGACTTGAACCCGCGACCTCCACCTTGACAGGGTGGCGAGCTAACCAACTGCTCCACGAGGCCAGGCTGTGCTGACTCGTCAGACTGTACTGCATTTCCGGGGCGGAGGTCTAACCGCAGGTGGGGCGGGCCGGATGGGGCGTCTCAGCCGCCGGCCGCGCCGAGCAGGGCGCCGGCCAGGTAGGTGACCCCCATCGCCACCGCGCCGCCCGCCACATTGCGCAGCACCGCGGCGGGGACCGGCGCCCGGCCCAGCCTGGCGCTGACCCAGCCGCACAGCGCCAGCGCCGCCAGCACCGCGCCCACCGTGACGTAGAGCCGGATCCAGGCCGGGGGCAGCACCATGGCGAGCAGCGGCAGCAGCGCGCCCACGGTGAAGGACAGGAAGCTGGCCCAGGCGGCCTGCCAGGGGTTGGTGAGCTCGTCCGGGTCGATCCCCAGTTCGGTCTCCGCATGGGCGCCCAGGGCGTCGTGCGCGGTGAGCTGGGTGGCGACCTCCAGGGCCAGCGCGGGGCTGAGGCCCTTGTCCCGGTAGAGCCCGGCCAGTTCCTCCAGTTCGGCCTCCGGGGTCCGGGTGAGCTCCTCCTGCTCCAGGGCCAGGGCGGCCCGCTCGGAGTCGCGCTGGGTGCTGACCGAGACGTACTCCCCGGCCGCCATCGACAGCGACCCCGCCAGCAGCCCGGCCAGGCCCGCGGTGAGCAGCGCGGTGGCGTCGTCGGTCGCCCCGGCGACGCCCAGCACCAGGCCGGCCGTGGACACCACGCCGTCGTTGGCGCCGAGCACCCCGGCACGGAGCCAGTTGAGCCTGCTGCCGAGGCCCTCGTGGTGCGGTTCGGCCGGTGCGTCCCCTGCGGTCCCGTCTGCGGTCACCCCCGGAGTCTGCCGGTCCGGTGCGGCGGGCGCGGGCTGACACCCCGTACGCTCGGTCGCGGGACCGGACGGCTGAACGGGAGGCGCGGCGTGGGAGCCCAGCAGCGGGGAGCCCCACCGGACCAGGCCCGGCAGCGGGTCGCGGCGCTGGGGCCGTTCTTCGCCTTCGAGACCTACCCGCCGCAGGAACCCCCGGCCGAGCCCTGGCGGCCGATGGCCGAACTGGTCCAGGAACCGGCCGTGCTGCGGCACCGGGCGGAGGCGGTACGGGCCTACCTGGCGGCCGGCGGCGGGCGGTCCCCCGAGGAGCTGGAGCTGCGGATCGGCGCCTCGGTGGCCCAGTTGGGCCTGGTGGCCCGGCTGCTGTCGCCCGCCCTGGGCTTCGCGGCCCTCTACGGACGGCCGCTGGCGGTCGGCCTGGACGCGCTGCGCTGGCAGCCGGTGCTCGGCGGCGGCTTCCCGCTGGCACTGCCGCAGCAGGCCCTGCAGGCGGCCCTGGCGGGCCCGGAGACCGACCCGGAGTCCACCGCCCGGCTGCTCGGCGCGGGGCTGCTGGACGGCCCGGTACGGGCCCTGGTCGAAGCGGCGGCCGGCCTCTCGGTCTCCCGGCAGGTGCTGTGGGGCAATGTCGCCTCCGCCGTCAACGGCGCCGCCGCGGCCCTGGCGGCCACCGCGCCGGGGCCGGTGGCCGAGCGGGCCCGGGTGCTGGCCGCGGCGCTGCAGCGGCAGCCGGCGCTGCGCGGCGCGAGCACCGGGCCCGGCGCCGGCCGGGGCTTCCGG
Source organism: Streptacidiphilus alkalitolerans (assembly GCF_042511045.1). NCBI lineage: Bacteria > Bacillati > Actinomycetota > Actinomycetes > Kitasatosporales > Streptomycetaceae > Streptacidiphilus > Streptacidiphilus alkalitolerans. Next base: position 82,934 of record NZ_JBHEZX010000005.1, on the reverse strand, counting down.
CGCCGCAGCTGCTGCCTGATCTACCGGGCCGCGCCCGCGGCGGCGGCCCGCTCGGCCCGCTCGGGCCTCTGCGGCGACTGCGTGCTGGCGGGCGGCTGACGGCGGCGGGACGGCCGGTCGGAGGGCGTGGCGGGCCGCCTGGACCAGGCCGCAGAAATTGGGATGCAACATTCCAAAGGTCCCAGGGTGTCTATAGGGAGTCAGGTCTTGTCGCCGGGGGGCGACAAGGCTCGGCTCCGCGCGGGTGGCAGCCCTGGTCCCAGCGACACCACGGGCTGCCCCGGGCGCTCAGCGGTCGATCAGGGCCAGCCCCCTGGCGTTCCGGCGGTCCAGCCCCCGGGAGACCCGGAGCGGGTCGAAGTCCGCGCCCCGCGTCGGCAGCAGGTCGGGGTCGCCCAGCACCGCGCCCGCACAGACCTCCGGCAGCAGTCCGGGGCGGCCCAGGATGTGCCCGGCCGCGGTGATGCCGCTGACGGCCGTGCCCGCGATGCCGGCCTGGTGCCGGGTGTTCGCCCCGGTCACGTACAGCCCCTCGACGCTGGTCCTGACGTCCGGGCGGCGGCCGGTCCCGCCCCAGTGGGCGAAGCCGTAGGGGCTGCCGGAACGGCCGCCGATGTAGCGCCGGTTGGTCAGCGCCGTCGCCGACTCCTGATGGGTGATCCGGTCCCGGAACGGGCCGATCGCCCGCTCGGCGGTGTCCAGCAGCGCCTCGGTGAGCCGGGCCTTGCCGGCCAGGTACTCGGCCCCGCGCCGGTAACCGGCCAGCGCCTGGCCGGCATCCGGCGGAACCAGGGTCATCACCTGGAAGTTGCTGTGCCCGGGCGGGCAGACGGTGCGGCTGCCGGGGTCCTTGAGCGAGGCGAAGGAGAGAAAGGCGAACGGCACCCGATCGGTTTCGGCCATTCTCTGCCGCGGCAGACCGGGGGCCAGCGCCCGGGCGTAGGAGCGCTCGATGTCGTCGCCGTTCCAGCACCACAGATTGGCGTTGGGCAGGTCGAGCGGCCGGTCCAGGGCCAGATAGACCACGGCGACCGCGGCCCGGGAGCCGGCCGCCGCGGTCCTGGCCGCCACCGAGGCCGGGAACACCCCGGGTTGACAGAGCGCCAGCACGGTTTCCCGGTAGTCGGCGTTGGAGACCACCACCGGGGCCCGGACGCTCTCCCCGTCCGCCAGCAGCACGCCGCGGACCCGGTGGTCGTCCCCGACCGCGATCCGCCGCACCGGGCAGCGGGTGCGCACCGTCCCGCCGTGGGCCTCGATCACCTCGACCAGGGTGGCCGGCAGCATCTGCCCGCCGCCGACCGGGTAGTAGGCGCCGCGCAGATAGTGGTCCAGCATCGCCGCGTGCACGCTGACCGGGGTGCTGGACGGCGGGCCGCCGTAGTTCCCGGACTGGGCGGCGAGCAGGGTCGCCGCGCGCGGGGACAGTCCGCAGCGGGCGAACAGCTGCCCCAGGGTGCCGGCGCCCTGCCGCAGCAGCTCCGGGTCCGCGCCGCCGACGTCCCGGCCCGGGCCCGGGCCCCTGCGGCCGGTGAGACGGCTCCTCAGGTCCTCGGCCGCGGCCCGGAGCACCGCGGCGCACCGGGCGATCCCGGCGGCCTCGGCGGGCAGCGCGGCGGTCAGCCGCCGGGTGTAGCGGTCCCAGTCGGCGGGCACGTCCACGCTCAGGCCGGGCAGCAGCAGCCGGTCGAAGCCGTCCTGGTCCATCGGGCGGAAGCCGATCCGCCCGGCCGCGCCGAGGCCGGACAGGATCGCCGGGATGATCCCGTCCGGGCCGCAGTCGCCCAGGTAGTGCACGCCGACGTCGAACTCGTAGCGGCGGCGGCGCCGGAACACCTGGCTGTTGCCGCCCACCACGTCGTGCTGCTCGGCCAGCAGGACCCTGCGTCCGGCCACGGCCAGGTAGGCGGCGCAGACCAGGCCGCCCATGCCGCCGCCGACCACCACCGCGTCGTAGCGGCGCTCAGAGGGAGATGCCACCGTGCACCTCCAGCACGCTGCCGGTGACGTAGGACGCGCGGTCGGAGACCAGGAAGGCCACCAGCTCCGCCACCTCCCCGGCGGTGCCGAAGCGGCGCAGCGCCACCGAGTCCAGCAGCCTGCCGCGGATCCGCTCCGGCAGCTCCGCGGTCATATCGGTGTCGATCAAGCCGGGGGCCACCGCGTTGGCCCGGATCCCGTAGCGGCCGACCTCCTGGGCCAGCGACTTGGTGAAGCCGATGATCCCGGCCTTGGAGGCCGCGTAGTTGACCTGCGAGGCGTTGCCGTAGACCCCGGAGACCGAGGAGAGGGTGACCACCGCGCCGGTGCGGCGCTTCATCATCGAGAACACCGCGGCCCGGCAGAGGTGGAACACCCCGTCCAGGTTGGTGTCGATCACCTGGTGCCAGTCGGCGTCGTCCATCAGCGCCAGCGGGCGGTCCCTGGTGATCCCGGCGCAGCTCACCGCCGCGCTGACCGGGCCGAGTTCGCCCTCGACCCGGGCCGTGAACTCCTTGGCCTCGACGGCGTCGGACACGTCCGCCCGCACCGCGAGCACCCGGACCCCCAGCTCGCCCGCGGCCTTCTCGACCCGGCGGGCCGACTCGCCGTCCGCGCGGTAGCAGAAGCCCACGTCCCAGCCGTCCTCGGCCAGCCGCAGCACGGTGGCCGCGCCGATGCCCCGCGAACCGCCGCTGACCAGGGCGGTCCCGGCTGTCCGAGCCACCGTCGGCTGATCTCCCGTCATACCGTTGCCTCCTGCTGCTCCTTGGCCAGCCGCAGCACCGCTGCCGCGACCAGGCCGTCGCCGTCGACCGAGGTGACCACGGCGATCCGTCCCGGGGCCCGGTCGGCCAGCGCCAGGGCGCTGGCCAGTTGGAACGAGGCCGAGGCCGCACCGGTGTCGCCGAGCAGCTCCGAGGTCAGCGGCACCTGCTCCAGCGCCTCGTCGCCGCACACCTCCGTCAGCGCCCAGGTCTCCTCCGCGCAGAGCCCGGACGGCACCGCCGCCCAGACCTCACCCGGCGTCACCCCGGCCTGCTCCAGCGCCCGTCGGACCACCGTCCCGACCAGCTCGGCGGTCGAGGCCCCCGGCAGCCGCAGCAGCGACCGCAGCGCCAGCACCGCGCTGTCCCGGCCGCCGTCCTCGGCCGGGCCGAGCTCCACCCGCAGCACCGCGGCGCCCTCGCCCAGCAGCGCGGGGGCGGCGTCCCGGTTGTGGTGCTCGATCCAGGCCCTGGCCCCGGTGTACTCCTCGGCCGCCCCGCACAGGGCGGCCGAGGCCCGGCCGTTGACGAGCAGCCGCCGGGCGTAGGCCAGCGCCAGCAGCCCGCTGGGACGTCCGCAGGCCAGGGTGGTGTTGGGGCCCTCGATCCGGTGCCAGATGGCGCACTGGGCCGCGGCGCAGTTCATCACGCTGTTGGGGATGGCGGTCGGGTCCACGTCGAAGGGCCGGTCGCCGGTGAGCGAGTCCCGGGTGAAGTCCATCATCGACTGCAGGCTGCCGGTGGTGGTGCCCAGCACCAGCGCGGTGTCGGCCCCCTCCCCGCCCAGGTCGGCGAGCGCGCCGACGGCGGTCACCGCCAGCCCGGTGACCCGGTTCATCGCCCGGGTGCCCTTGCGGCCCAGTACCTCCCGCACGTCGAAGCCGGGCACCAGGCAGGCCCGGGCGTCCGGCCCCTGCCAGCGGGCCGGGTCCAGTGCGGTGTCGGTGCGGCGGCGGTCGCGCACCCCCGCGGTGTAGGCCGCGCGGCCCAGCCCGTACGGGGAGACCGCGGACCAGCCGGTGACGGTCAGCACATCGCTGCGCATGGTGCCCTTCATCGCTGTGGTCATGGGAGTTGCTCGTGCCTGCCGAGGACGACCACGGCGTTGTTGCCGCCGAAGGCCAGGCCGTTGTTCTGCACGATCCGCAGGTCGGCCGGCACCGCGTGGTTGGGCACGCAGTCGATCGCGCACTCCGGGTCGGTGCTGCGGTGGTTGATGGTCGGCGGGATGAAGCCGTGGGTGATCGCCAGCGAGCAGGCGATCGCGCCCAGCGCGCTCGCCGCGCCCATGGAGTGGCCCAGCATCGACTTCAGCGAGACCGTGCGCGGCGGTCGGTCGCCGTAGACGTCGCGGATCGCCCGCGCCTCGGTGATGTCATTGGCCCTGGTGCCGGTGCCGTGCGCGGAGATCAGGTCCACCTCCTCCGGTTTCACCCCGGAGTCGGCCAGCGCCAGGTCCATGCAGCGGGCCACGCTGGCCTGGTTCGGCGCGACCGGGTGCGAGGCATCGCAGTTCAGCCCGTACCCGAGCACCTCGGCGTAGATCCGGGCGCCGCGGGCCAGCGCCGAGTCCAGGCTCTCCAGTAGCAGCACCCCGGCGCCCTCGCCGGTCAGGATGCCCTGCCGGTCCGCGTCGAACGGGCGGCAGCAGTCGGGGGCGATGGTGCCGAGCCGGTAGAACGCGGTGAAGGTCTTCCGGCAGACCGCGTCCGCGCCGCCGCACAGCGCGATGTCGGCCTCGCCGGCCCGGATCGCGTCCAGGCCGTTGCCGATCGCGTAGTTGCCGGCCGAGCAGGCGGTGCCCACGGTCAGCACCTCGGCGTCGGTCAGGCCAAGTTCGCGGGCCACCGCGACCGAGAGCCGGGTCGAGGCGATCCGCCGGGTCAGCCGCCGGCTCATCGACTCCGGGCCGCCCGCCAGTGCGGCGGCGGTGAGCCGGTCCAGGTCGAAGGACTCGCCGTCGGTGGTGCCGATGGAGATCTGGCAGCGCACCGCGCGCAGGTCCTGCTCGGTCAGTCCGGAGTCGCGCACGGCCATCCGCCCGGCCGCGGCGGAGAACCGCCCGGCCCGGCCGAGGTCGGCGACCGGGATCCGGTGGATCCACTCCTCCGGCCGGAAGCCGAGCACCTGGCAGCCGTTGGCGTGGGCGTACCCGGTGGTGTCGAAGGCGGTGATCGGGCTGACCCCGCTGCGTCCGGCCCGCAGCCCGGCGGCGAACTCCGCCTGGCCGATGCCGATGCTGGAGACCGCGCCGAGGCCGGTGACGACGACCCGGCGGCGGAGGTGACGGGACACCGGCTACCTCGCGCCGATCTCGGCGATGACCTGCTCCACGCTGCTGATGTCGGTCATCCGCCGCAGCTCGGACTGGTCGATGCCGACCTTGAACTCGGCCTCCAGCGCCGCCAGTACGCCGATCAGGGCGAGCGAGTCGGCGCCGTGGTCCTCGACGAAGCGGTCGGTGGGGGCGATCTCGTCCGGCTCGATCTCCAGGTGGTCGCTGACGATCCTGGTGATCCTGGTGATCCGGTCGCCGGACTGGGCGAGGGTGTCCATGGTTGCTCCTTGCTGGTGGGAACGTGCGTGGTGGGAACGTTTCTTCAGACGGCTGCGCCGAGGCGGCGGGTCGACTTCCAATGCCGCACCCCGGCCTTGTCCCGGAGCAGGGCGCAGGCGTCCAGGACCCGTTCCAGCTCGGCGTCGGTGACCTCGGAGTGCACCGAGAGCCGGTGCACGCAGCGGTTGCGACCCACGGCGGGCGGGATGAACGGGGCGCCGAACACGCCCTCGCCGTCCATCAGGTGCTGCAGCAGCGAGATGCGCTGCTCGGTGCCCGGCTGCAGCGGGATGATCTGGCTCTCGCTCGGCGCGATGTTGTAGCCCAGCGCGGTCAGTCCCTCGCGCAGCGCGGAGGACTTCAGGGCCAGCCGCTCGCGCCGGTCGTCAGCGGTGAGGATACGTTTCAGCACCGCGGCGAGACCGGCCAGATCGTGGGGCAGCAGGGTGGAGCTGAAGATCGCCCCGTGGGAGTGGAACGGCAGGAACTCGGCGGTCCGCCGGGAGCAGGCGACCAGGCCGGCCCGTCCGGCGAAGGCCTTGGCCAGGCTGGCGGTCCGGTAGCCGACCCGGTCGGCCAGTCCCAGCGCCACGGTCAGCCCGGAGCCCTGCGGACCCAGCACGCCCAGGGTGTGCGACTCGTCCGCGACCACCTCGCAGCCGGTGCGCTCGGCCACCGCGACCAGTTCGGCCAGCGGGCAGAGGTCGCCGGTGACGCTGTAGAGGGCGTCCACGGCGATCAGGCCGGGGCCGTGCCGTCCGATCAGCCGTTCGAGATAGTCCAGGTCATTGTGCGGAAAAGGACGCGCGACCGCCTCGGCGGCCTGGATTCCGGCCCATAGGGACATATGTGCGGTGGCGTCCACATAAACCGATGATCCGGCTCCGGCAATGGCCTGGAGAAGTCCGGTGTTCGCCGCCCAGCCGGATTGGCAGAGCATGGTCGCGGGGGCCCGCAGAAAGGCAGCCAGTTGCTTTTCGAGATCCCGCCGCGGATCGGCGTCGCCGGTGAAGGCGCCGGACATCAGCAGTCCACTGCCGTGCTGCAGAAGCGATTCGACCTGCGCTTCGACCACATCGGCCGCAGCGCCGAGGCAGAGGTAGTCATTGGACATCAGCACCAGGTCGCCGGGCCCGGGCGCAGTTCGTCCCCGGTAGATCGGACCGCCCCAACCCGCCTGCCGTAAATCCCATGCCCGCAGGCGCTCCGCGAGCGCGGTGGAGCCGCTGCCCATGTGTTGTCCCCGTGATTGCAATGAGTACGTTATGGGGGAAACATACAGGTTAATAATTGAAGAACGCACATGCCCGCGGCATACGTGGCAATAGAAGTATTTACTGCTCCGTGGAATGCAGGGCCAGGACGTGCCGCAGCGACCGCAGGTCGTTGGAGATGATCGCGTCGATCCCGGCCGAGGCCAGATCCGCCATCCGGCGCGGGCAGTCCACGGTCCAGGTGCTCACCTTCAGCCCCCGGCGCTGCAGCCGCGCGATCCGGCCGGCGGTGAGCCAGCGGTGGTGCGGGTTGAAGTAGTCCGGGCGCACCCGGCGCAGCAGCGTCGGCCGGGGGAGCAGCGGCGACTCCCAGCTCATCGCGACGCAGGCCTCGTCCGCGACCGCCCGCAGCCCGGCCAGGGCGGCGGCCGGGCCGGTGAACACCGCCTGGGCGAAGCGGCCGTCCGCGCGGACCAGCGCCGCCGCGGCCAGCGCCTCGGGCAGCCTGGGCACGTCGATCATCAGCGGGACGCCGGTGTCGCGGGCCAGGTCGAGCGCCTCCCGCAGGGTCGGGATCCGGCAGCGGTCGCCCCGGGTCAGCTCGCCCAGCTCGGTGAACGACAGCGCGTCCACCCGCCGGTCGTGGCCCCAGAGCCGGGTCAGTGTGTCGTCGTGCAGCAGCACGGCGACACCGTCCCGGGTCAGCTTCACATCGACCTCGACCCAGTCCGCGCCCTCGGTCATCGCCGACCGGACCGAGGGCAGGGTGTTCTCCCGCAGTACCAGCGGATCCCCGCGATGGGCGATCAGCAGCGTCATCCGGTCCTTACCCCTCCCCGAGTCGCCCGCCATCCTACGCGCGCGAGCCCCGCCCGAAGTGGACCCGTGTGGTACACAGGGAGTAATCAAAGGGGCATTTTGCACCAACTCAAGCTCGGCATCATGGCGCAGTCACGCAAGGAGAACGAGCAGCGACTGCCGATCCACCCCGCGCACTTCGAGCGGATCGACACCGACCTCCGGGGGCGGATCCACCTGGAGCAGGGGTACGGCGAGCGCTTCGGGGTCTCCGACGAGCAACTGGCCCCCCTCGTCGCCGGGCTCCGCCCGAGGGCCGAACTGATCGCGGACTGCGACGTCATCCTGCTCGGCAAGCCGATGCTGGAGGACGTCGCCGAACTGCGCGAGGGGCAGGTCCTCTGGGGCTGGCCGCACTGCGTGCAGGACGAGAAGGTCACCCAGACCGCGATCGACCGCCGGCTGACCCTGATCGCCTTCGAGGCGATGAACCACTGGACCAGCGACGGCTCGTTCAACCTGCATGTGTTCCACAAGAACAACGAACTGGCCGGGTACTCCTCGGTGCTGCACGCGATGCAGCTGACCGGCTCGACCGGGGACTACGGCCGCCGGCTGCGCGCGGTGGTGATCGGCTTCGGCGCCACCGCCCGAGGCGCGGTGACCGCGCTCAGCGCCCTCGGCGTGCACGACGTCGACGTGCTCACCGCGCGTGGCGTCACCGCGGTGAGCTCGCCGATCCACTCGGCCAGGATGGTCCAGTTCGACCACGACGAGGCGGACGACACCGCCGACCCGCGCCGCAGCCACGCCCTCACCGAGGACGGCCGGCAGCCGCTGGCGGAGTTCCTCGCGGGCCACGACATCATCGTCAACTGCGTGCTCCAGGACACCAGCGCGCCGCTGACCTTCCTGATAGACGAGGACCTGGCCACGCTGGCGCCCGGGACCCTGGTCGTCGACGTCTCCTGCGACGAGGGCATGGGCTTCAGCTGGGCGCGTCCCACCACCTTCGCCGAGCCGATGTTCACGGTCGGCGACCAGGTGCACTACTACGGCGTCGACCACAGCCCCTCCTACCTGTGGAACTCCGCCACCTGGGAGAACAGCGAGGCGCTGATGCCCTACCTGCGCTCGGTGCTGGACGGCCCCGACGCCTGGGAGGCGGATGAGACCATCCGCCGGGCCATCGAGATCCGGGCCGGGGTGGTCCGCAATCCGGCGGTGCTGGCGTTCCAGCACCGTGCGGCGGAGTACCCGCACCCGCAGCAGTAGCCGGCCGGGCAGCCGCGCGCCCGGGTCAGCCCCGGGTGCGGCTGCCGGGGCCCGGCCGCAGCAGCAGCCGGGGGCGTTCGCCCAGCTCGTGCCCCTGCTCGCAGGTCACCGACACCCGTACCGGCGCACCGCAGTCCGCGTGCACCGGTACGGCGGGCGGGCCCTCGGGGCCGGCCAGGTGCCGGTCGCCCCAGCCCATGAAGGCCAGCAGGATCGGCATCAGCTCCCGCCCGGCCGGGCTGAGCCGGTACTCGTGGCGCTCCCTGGCGCCCTCGGCCCGGTAGCCGGAGCGGACCACAAGACCGGCCCCGGTCAGCGCGGCCAGCCGTCCGGTCAGCACATTGCGGGCGATGCCGAGGTGGGAGGTCAGCTCGTCGAACCGGCGCACCCCGTTGGCCAGGTCGCGCAGCACCAGCAGGCTCCAGCGGTCGCCGACCAGGGCCAGGGTGCGCGCGATCGAGCAGGTCTCGCTGTCGTACACGCTGAACGGGGCAGGGCTCATGCCGGGATTCTAGCGAGCTGAGTTGCAAATAAGAACTCAGCTGCCCTAGCGTGGCCGCACAGCCTGTCCGACGAGCGGCACGAGGGGCGACCGATGACCGGGACCAAGCAGTTCGACGAGGTCGGCGACCCGTCGGCGGCGATCCGCGAGCGAACCTACAGCTGGTCCGACCCGCTGGAGACGGCCGGTGTCGCGGCCGGGCTGAGCGGGATGGACTTCTTCGCCGCGATGGCCGCGGGCAAGGTCCCGCCGCCGCCCATCCTGAACACCCTCGACTTCGACGGCATCACCTTCGAGGAGGGGCGGGTCGAGTTCCGGCTGACCCCCAGGGAGTTCCACTACAACCCGATCGGCTCGGTGCACGGCGGGGTGTTCGCCACCCTGCTGGACTCGGCCTGCGGCTGCGCCGTGCACACCAGGCTCCCGGTCGGCGTCTTCTACACCAGCCTCGACCTCTCGGTGAAGTTCCTGCGCCCGGTGTCGGTCGCCACCGGGCCGATCACCGCGGTGGGCTCCGTGGTCCACCTCGGCCGCCGCACCGCGCTCGCCGAGAGCCGGATCCTGGACGCGGCGGGCAAGGTCTGCGCCACCGCCACCAGCAGCTGCCTGATCATGCGCCCGGAGTAGCCGGGACCAGGGCTGCACTGGATGGCTCACTGCAGGTCGCGGCCCCGGCGGGGGTGGGTGAGGCTGGTGCACAGGTGCGGGATCCGGAGCCCGGCCCTGGACGACGGCGATGAGGTGGCACGGTGGGAACTTCTCAGGTGGGCGGGCGGATCGGGCGGCTGCTGCTGGCGGGCGGCCTGCTGGTCGGCGGTACGGCCGGAGTGCTCGGCCTGGCGGCGTGCAGCAGCTCGTCGACGAGCGCGGGCGGCGGGTCCACCCCCTCGTTCTCGCCCGATCCGCAGTCCTTCTCCGGAGCGCCGCCCACGGCGCTGGAGTCGCTGGCCGCCTCGGCCAAGGCGGCCGTCTCGGCCTCCGCGGCCTCCGCCTCGGCCGTCGCCTCGGCGTTCGAAGCCTCGGTGTCGGCGGAGTCCGGACGGGCCACGACGGCGGCGAAGGCCGAGCTGGCGAAGGTGTCCGGGGCCGGCAACGCCACCGCGGAGGTCGGGCTGACCGGGCTGAACCGGGACCGGATCGGCGGGCTGAACGCGGTGGTCGTCAACATCACCAACCGCAGCGGCGGGACCGCCTCCTACGCGGTGAAGATCAATTTCGTGGACAGCACCGGCAAGGTGGTCGACACCGCCGTGGTGGGGGCCGAGGACCTGGCCGCGGGCCAGAAGGCCCAGCCGGTCGCCTTCAGCACCAAGCCCGCCGAGCTCGCCCTGGTCCCCAAGCTCGCCCAGGCCCAGCGCTACTGACCGGCGGCACCGACCGGTGCGGCCGAACGGTTTGTCTCCACGCCGACCTGGCCCCGGCTCGGCGCGTCCACGTACCTGATAAATGACTCATATGGGATATCTGGGAGGACTTGTGAGGGCGCGTCAGACCGGCGCCCGGTGACGCACCGCTGAGGAGCCCGCCTGTGACGGCCGCCGACGACGTAATCGACCTGCTTCCCTCCTGGCGCCGGCTGATCCGGGTGTCGGTGTCACCGCTGCCGGACGGCCGGGACGGGGTGCCGGACGCCCAGGGCGTGCAGGGGCTCCCGGTCACCACCGACCTGGACCTCCCGGCCGGACTCGGCATCAGCGCGGAGGGCCTGCTCACAGCGGGGGTCGACGGCACGGTCGGCGGGACCCTGGTCTACCCGGTGCCGGGCGACGGCACCTTCGTCCTCTACGGCGTCGGTGCCCCGGGGAGCGCGGACGCCCACGCCCTGCGCGACGCCGCGGCGGCCTTCGCCTCGGCGGCGTCCCGGCACGGCCGGCTCGCCCTGGCCGTCCCGAGGGACACCGCGGTGCCGCCGGAGCTGGCCGCGCAGGCGCTGGTGGAGGGGGTGCTGCTGGCCCGCTACCGCTACCCGGTGCTCAAGCGGGAGCCGGCCGGCGGCCAGGAGCTGGAGGAACTGGTCCTGCTGGCGCCCGCGGACCGGCTGGACGAGGTGGCCCGCGGCGCCGAGCGGGGCCGGATCCTGGCCAGGACCCAGGCCGTGGCACGGGACCTGGCGAACTGCCCGCCGAGCCTGATGACCGCCGCGGTGATGGCGGACTGCGCGGTGCGGCTGGCCGACGAGTGCGGCTTCGAGGTCGAGGTGTTCGACCGGGCGGCGCTCAAGGAGCTCGGCTGCGGCGGCCTGCTCGGGGTGAACGCGGGCAGCACCGACGAGCCGCGGATGGTCAAGCTGGTGCACCGGCCGTCCGGCGCGGACGCCGGTACCGGCGCCGGCACCGCCAAGCTCGCCCTGGTCGGCAAGGGCATCATGTACGACTCGGGCGGCATCAGCCTCAAGCCCGCCGACGCCGTGCACGCCACCATGAAGAACGACATGTCGGGCGCCGGGGCGATCCTGGCGGCGATGACCGCGCTGCGGGCGCTGGACTGCCGCACCGCGGTGACCGGCTGGCTGATGTGCACCGACAACATGCCCTCGGGCAGCGCCACCAAGCTCGGCGACGTGCTGACGATCCGCGGCGGCACCACCGTCGAGGTCCTCAACACCGACGCCGAGGGACGGCTGGTGATGGCCGACGCCCTGGTCCTGGCCACCGAGGAGCCCGGCGACGCGATCGTGGACATCGCCACCCTCACCGGCGCCAGCCTGCGCGCCCTGGGCGCGGAGATCGCCGGGGTGTTCGGCAACGCCCAGCCGCTGGTGGACCAGGTGCTGGCCGCCGCGGCGCTCACCGACGAGCCCGCCTGGCAGCTGCCGCTGGCCCGGCGCTACCGCCGGGAGCTGGACTCCGACATCGCCGACATCAAGAACATGGGCGGCCCCAACGGCGGCGCGATCCACGCGGCGCTGTTCCTGGACGAGTTCGTCGCCGGACGCGCCTGGGCCCACATCGACATCGCCGGGCCGGCGCAGAACGACGCGGCCGGCTCCTGGCACCCGCGCGGCTGCACCGGCTTCGGCGCCCGCCTGCTGACCGAACTCGCGCTCGGCTTCACCCCTCCCCGAGGAGTCTCCGTATGAGCACCGCCGTTGCCGCCGCCGACGACGGCGAGAAGAGGTCGTTCACCCAGCGGATGCTGGACGGGATCGAGAAGGCGGGCAACAAGGTCCCGCACCCGGCGGTGATCTTCCTGCTGCTGATCGTGCTGGTCATCGTGCTCTCCGCGATCCTGTCCGCGGTCGGCGTCAAGGCGACCTACGAGTCGGTGGCCCCGGCCCCGGTGGCCGGGGAGCTCTACTACCCGCAGGGCACCACCGAGCCCTCGGTCAGCTACCCGCCCGAGGCGCTGCACCACCCCGCCGTCGAGGTGACCCATGAGACCACCAAGATCGAGAGCCTGCTGACGGCCGACGGGGTCCGCTTCATCTTCACCTCGGCGGTGGACAACTTCACCAGCTTCGGCGTGGTCGGGGTGATCCTGGTGGCCATGGTCGGGGTCGGCCTGGCCGAGGAGGCCGGGCTGATCGGGGCACTGATCCGAAAACTCGTCGCGGTGTCCCCACCGGCGACGCTGACCTTCATCATCGTGCTGCTGGGCATCCTGTCCAGCATCGCCTCGGACGCCGGCTACCTGGTGCTGATCCCGCTGGGCGCGGTCGCCTTCAAGAGCGTGGGACGGCATCCGCTGGCCGGGCTGGCCGCCGCGTTCGCCGCGGTCGGCGCCACCTTCGGGGTGAACGTCCTGATCACCCCGGTGGACGGCATCATCACCGAGGTCACCAATGAGGCGGTCCGGCTGGCCGACCCGGGCCTCACCATCGACCTCACCTCCAACCTCTACTTCGGCATCGCCTCGACGTTCTTCCTGGCGATCGTGATCACCTTCGTCACCGAGAAGTTCGTCGAACCCAGCCTGGGCCGCTACATTCCGCACCAGGCGGCCGAGGACACCGAGGAGGCGGCCGAGGGCAGCCCCGAGGGCGAGGCCCGCGGACTGCGCTGGGCCCTCTACGGCCTGCTGGGCGTGCTGCTGGTGCTGGTGCTGCTCTCGGTGTTCCCGAGCGCACCGCTGCGGAACCAGGACACCGGCAGCCTGTTCGACGACTCCCCGTTCATGGACAGCCTGATCTTCATCATCATGCTGCTCTTCCTGGTCACCGGCCTCTGCTACGGCGCCGGCGCGAAGACGCTCAAGGGCAGCGCCGCCGCGATGGCCGCGATCACCAAGACCTTCGCCGGGCTGGGCGGGCTGATCTTCCTGCTGTTGATCATCGCCCAGTTCATCGCCTACTTCAACTACACCAACATGGCCACGGTGATCGCGGTGAAGCTGGCCGACGCCCTGGAACGGGCCAATGTCGGGGCGGTCTGGCTGCTGATCGGATTCGTCCTGGTCACCCTGGTGCTGGACATCATCATCCCCGGGGTGATCCCCAAGTGGGCGATCTTCGCGCCGATCTTCATCCCGCTGTTCATCCGGCTCGGGGTGGCCCCGCAGACCGTGCTGGCCGCCTACCGGGTCGGCGACGGGCCGATGAATATCGTCACCCCGCTGATGGTCTACATCCCCTTCATCGTGCTGCTCACCCAGAAGTACAAGAAGGAGGCCGGGGTCGGCACGGTGGTGTCGATGATGCTGCCCTACACCCTGATCGTCGCGGGCACCTGGCTGCTCTTCTTCATCGCCTGGTACCTGCTCGGGATCCCGCTCGGCCCAGGGGCCCCGGTGCATCTGCCCTGAGCAGGGCGTCCCCGGTGACCGTCACCCGGTGGCCGCGCTCGGCCAGCAGCGTCAGCGCGCGGTCGAGCATGGCCCGGGCGGCGGCGTCGATCGCGGTCACCCGTTCCAGGTCGAGCAGCACCCGGCCGCCCGGGCCGGGGGCCTGCTGGCCCAGCGCGAACAGCACCCGCTCGGCCGCGGTGAAGTCCAGCGCGCCCTGGGCGGCGACCAGCGCGGTGCCGCCGTCCTCGGCGGTGTCCGCCCGGGTCACCGTGGGGGCGCCCGGCGCGGGGTTGCGCATCAGGTGCAGCCCGAACCGCTCGGACAGCTCCCGCAGCGCCGCCACCCCGCGCACCGGATTGCCGAAGGAGTCCAGCGGCGGGCTGTGCACGGCGACGCCGAAGCGGGCCGGACTGACCGCGACCAGCCCGCCGGACACCCCGCTCTTCGCCGGCAGGCCGACCCGCAGCATCCACTCACCGGCCGCGTCGTACATCCCGCAGGTGGCCATCACCGCCAGCACCGCGACCGCCACCGGCTCGGGCACCACCGCCTCGCCGGTCACCGGGTTCACCCCGCCGTTGGCCAGGGTGGCCGCCATCACCGCCAGGTCGGCGACGGTGGCCCGCACCGCGCACTGCCGGAAGTAGGTCTCCACCGCCTCGGCCGGATCGCCGCGCAGCGCGCCGGTGCCGCGCATCAGATGGGCCAGCGCCCGGTTGCGGTCACCGGTCTCCGCCTCCGAGCGGTAGACCTCCTCGTCCACGTCCAGCGGACGGCCGGCGAACCGGCCCAGGCAGTCCAGGATCCGGGCGAAGCGCTCGGCCGGGTCGCCGCCCGGGACCAGGGCGGTGACCGCGATGGCACCGGCGTTGATCATGGGGTTGGCCGGCCGTCCGGTCACCGGGTCCAGGCTGATCGCGTTGAACGCCTCGCCGCTGGGCTCCGCGCCGACCGTGCGGCCCACTTCCTCGGCGCCGAGTTCGGCCAGCGCCAGCGCGAGCACGAACGGCTTGGTCACCGACTGCAGGGTGAACGCCTCGTCGCACCGGCCCGCCCGGTAGCGGTGCCCGTCCAGGCTCACCAGCGCCAGGCCGAAGCAGTCCGGATCGGCCAGCGCCAGCTGCGGGATGTAGTCGGCCACCGCGCCACCGTCCAGGGCCAGCAGTCGCCGGTGCAGGTCCGCCAGGGCCTCGCTGACGACGTCGATGCCTTCGATGCCTTCGATGCCGTCCGGAGCGGAGGTCAAGGGGCCAGCACCCGCTGTTTGGCGGCGGTGAACTCGGCCTCGGACAGCAGCCCCTGCGCATACAGGCTGCCCAGCCGCTCCAGGGTGGACAGCGCGTGGTCGTCCAACCCGGACGCCGGCGCTTCCGGCACCACGGGCGCGGGCGCCACCGGAGCGGAGGCGGCCTGCTGGGCCGCCTCCCGGTCGGCCGCCTGCTGCTGCTGGCGTGCGGACACCCGTCCGCTGACCGCGGAGGCGGTCCCGGCGACCACCGCGGTACGGGCGGCCACCCCGATCAGTCCGGGGCGTCCGCCCCGGCTCATCCGTCGGCCGATCATGACAGCGCCCCTTCCCGGGCGATCGCCTGCAGGTCCAGCTCCACCAGCACCTCGGGAACCCGCTCATGGGCCACCAGCACCCCGCCCGCCGCGCGGATCGCGCCGGTGATCGGGGCGGCCCAGGTGTTCTCCCAGACCAGCAGGGCGGCCGAGGAGCCGGCCGGGATCTCCTCGGCCACCAGCGCCAGGTCCTCCTCGCTGAGCAGGCCGCCGACCTCGCCGTCGATGTCGGCGAACATCGCGGCCTCGTCCGCGTCCAGCGAGTCGAGTTCGAGGAAGCGCACCGCGCCCTCGTCGTCGCGCTTGACGAAGGTCAGGTCGAGGATCCGGACGATCCCGCCGTCGACCAACTTCTTCAGCTCCGGCAGCAGGTCGCCGCGGAACCGGGACCCCGGGAATGCGACCACCAGGTACTCCACAGGTCCGACAGCCATGGCTGGCACCTCCAGGACGGAACACGGACGAAGCACGGACGAAGCACGGACAACGGGCCGATCAATTCGATGCTGCGCCCGTACCCCGCTCCCGGCCACTCGGCCCGGGGTTCGGCCCGGTGCTCAGCCGCGGTCGAGCCGTCCCAGCGCCAGTTCCGCCAGCAGCGCCGCCGCGTCCCCGAGCACCGAGTCGTCGAAGGCGGCCTCGGGGGAGTGGTTGTAGGGGGCGGTGCCCGGGTCCCGGTCCGCGGGGCAGGCGCCGAGCATCAGGTAGGCGGACGGGATCCGCTCGCCGACGACGGCGAAGTCCTCGGAGCCGGCCACCGGGCGCGGCATCTCGATGTACCGGTCCGTGCCGAGCAGTTGCCTGGCCGTCTCGGCCGCGTAGCCGGCCTCACCCGCGTCGTTGACCGTGACCGGGTAGCCCTCGGTGACCACTGCCTCGACGGTCAGCCCGTGCGCCTCGCCGATGCCCCGGACCAGCCGCGGGGCCTCCTCCAGCACCCGGGTCCGCGCCTCCGGCGAGAAGGAGCGGACGGTCGCGGCGAAGACCGCCTCGTCCGGGATGACGTTGTCGGTGGTCCCGGCGTGGAAGCTGCCGACGGTGACCACGACCGGGTCGAAGGCGTCGAAGCGGCGGGTGACCATGGTCTGCAGCGCGGTGACGGCCTCGCAGGCGGCCGGGACCGGGTCCAGCGCCAGGTGCGGGGTGGAGCCGTGGCCGCCGCGTCCGCGCATGGTCACGGTCAGCACGTCGGCCGCGGCCATGATCGGCCCGGGACGGGTGGCGACCCAGCCGTTGGGCAGCACCGAGGCGGCGACATGCAGTGCGTACGCGGCCACCGGGGCGCTCCCGGCGGCGTCCAGCACCCCCTCCTCGATCATCACCCTGGCGCCGCCCTGGCCCTCCTCGCCGGGCTGGAACATGAACACCACGCTCCCGGCCAGCGTCTCGCGCCGCTCGCTGAGCAGCCGGGCCGCGCCGACCAGCCCGGCCGTGTGCAGGTCGTGCCCGCAGGCATGCATCACCCCGGGCACGGTCGAGCTGTAGGGGAGGCCCGAGGTCTCCTGCACCGGCAGGGCGTCCATGTCGCCGCGGAGCAGCACCACCGGGCCGGGCAGCGCGCCCCGCAGCACCGCGGTGACCGAGCTGAGCTGCTTGCCGAGGGTCAGCGTCAGCGGCAGACCGTCCAGTGCCGCCAGCACCTTGGCCTGGGTCAGCGGCAGCTCCAGGCCGATCTCCGGCTCCTGGTGCAGCGCGCGGCGCAGGGCGGCCAGTTCGGGCTGCAGGGCGGCGGCGGACGCCCGAAGGGCGGTGTGACGGCTCGACGGCTCGACGTCGGTCATGGGCATCTCCTCGCTGGGGGCTTCCATCCTCGCCCCGGCCGCTCCCGGCCGCTCGTCTGCCCCCCTGGCCGAGTCTCTGCTGCTGGTGGGCGCTGCTGGTGGGCGCTACCGCTGGTCGCCGCCGGGGCCGGTGGACGCCGCCCGGGCCCGGCCCGGTGCCGGTCCGGTCGCCGACGCGCTGCCCCAGAGCTGGCGCCGCCGGTAACTGTGCTGCCACAGCAGCCGGTTGAGGACGGTGACCGGCGCGGGCAGGGCGCCAAGGAACCGGCGCTGCTCGGCCGGAGCGGCCCCGTCCAGGATCCACGGGACGTAGACCGCCGCGCCCCGGACACCCTGCCGGCTGCGCATCGCGTTCGCGAAGGCACGCCAGTCGGCGGGCGTCAGCACGGCCTGGATCAGCGGCAGGGCCTGCGCCTCCTCGTGCTCCAGGTGGTGCACCAGGGCCTCCGAGAGCTGGTCCAGGCAGTCGGCGAGGTCGGCCCGCCTGCCGTCCTTGGCCTTGTCCATGGCTTTGTCCATGGCCTTGTCGACGGCCGCCAGCAGCGGGTCGATCAGGGCGTGCTCGGCCTCCATCTGCTCCAGCAGCGCCAGGTCGTCGGCGCTGGTGACCGCACGGTGCAGCCGGGGCCACAGGTCGGTGTCCTCGACCGTGTGGTGGATGTGGAGCTGCTGCTTGAAGTTCTCCCAGCCGCCCCGGATCCGGCCGGTGTCCGGCCGCTCCTCGGCCGCGGCGGCCGTGAGCCGGCCGAGGTCGCGCCGGAAGGCGTTGTGGGTCACGTACATCATGGTGAAGTCGATGGTGTCGGTCATGGTTCCCCTACTTCCGGAAGGCGTTGGCGTGGTCGGCGGCCCAGTCCGCGAAGGTCAGCGCGGGGCGGCCGAGGATCTGCTCGACGGTGCCGGTGGTCGGCCCCGGTCGCTGGAGGCACTCGGCGAGGTAGCCGAGCAGCCTGTCGGGGACGTCCTCGCCGAGGCCCTGGGCGAGCATCGCCTGCCGGACCTGCTCCGGGGCGACCTCCTGCCAGTGCACCTCGCTGCCGACGGCCTCGCCGATGATCCGGACCTTGTCCCGCTGGTTCAGCGACTGCGGGCCGGTCAGCGCGTAGGCCCGCCCGGCGTGCGCCGCCGGGTCGGTCAGCGCCCGGACGGCCACCGCCGCGATGTCCCGCTCATGGATCGCCGAGGTGGCGGCGCCCCCGTAGGCGCCGCGGACGGTCCCGGCCGCGCGGATCTGCGGGGCCCAGGCCAGGGCGTTGGCGCTGAAGTCGCTGCAGCGCAGGAAGGTCCACTCCAGCCCCGAAGCCCTGGCCGCGTCCTCGACCCGCTGGAACCCGGCGGCGAAGCGCTGGTACCCGCCGCCGTACTCGACGGTCACGGCCGACAGCACCACCACCCGCCGCACCCCGTGCTCGGCGGCCAGCGCCAGCAGTTCGGCGGTGGACTCCCCGACGGCGCGCGGACTGAGCAGGATCGCCTCGACCCCGGGCAGCGCCGCCGCCAGCGTCCCCGGGTCGGACGGGTCGCCGGCCACCAGCTGGACGCCGGCCGGCAGCGCGGCCCGGTCGGGGGTCCTGGTGACCGCCGCCGCCTTGTGACCGCCCTCAAGCAGCAGGGCCAGCGCCTCGCGCCCCACCGTCCCGGTCGCACCGGTTATCAAGATCATGGCGTGTCCTCTCCGGGTATCCCCGTCGGGAGTACTCTGACCACGTAGGCCATAAGTTACGAGGAGAATATCATATGAGTTCCGTAGGACCTGGAGACGAGGGCGACGCACGCCGGCACCGGCGGCTGAGCACCTCGGTGAAGGAGTCGCTGCGCGAGCTGAGCGTCCAGCTCTCCCTGCTCAACAACCAGGTGGGCGCCCGGCTGAAGCTCAAGGAGGTCGACGTGGACTGCCTGGACCTGATCAGCCGTCACGGTCCGCTGAGCCCCAGCGCGCTGGCCCGCCGCGCCGGACTCCACCCCGCCACCATGACCGGCATCCTCGACCGGCTGGAGCGCGGCGGCTGGATCGCCCGTGACCGCGACCTCACCGACCGCCGGGCGGTCCTGGTCCGCCCGCTCCGCGACCGCATCGGCGAGTTGTTCCACCTCTACTCGGGCATGACGGACTCCCTGGACACGATCTGCGAGGACTACTCGGACGCCGAGTTGGAGTTCCTGGCCGAGTTCCTCCGCCGCACCGTCAACGCCGGCCGCACCGCCACCGACAACCTGGCCGCCGACTGATCCGGCCGCCGACTGATCCGGCCGCCGGCCGATCCGGAGATGGAGTTGCTGCCCCCATGGCCACCCCGCCGAAAGCCCCGCGCGCACGTCGTATCGAGGTCCCCGGTGAGATCCCCGGCGGGGGCCTCCCGGACGCCGACTACGCCTCGGCGTTCGAGCTGACCACCCCGGACGCGCGGGCGCTGACCCCCGCGCAGTGGGCCAGGGGCGCCTTCGAGGGCGCCCCGGCACCGCTGCGGCCGGTGCTGCTGCTGGGATGGACCCTGGTCCTGGGCCTCCGGCTGGGCCCGCGGCCCTCGCCGGACCACGTCCTGGGCTGGCCGATCCGCGACGCCGGACCCGACTCGGTCACCCTGGAGGCGGACTCGCGGCTGCTCGCGGCCCGGGTCTAGGCCGGTCGGCGCGTAGGCGCGGTCGGCTCAGGCGCGCGGGGAGACCGGGCGTTCGAAGAAGGTCTCCAGCGCCACGGTGGCCTGGGTGCCGCTCACGCCCTCGATGGCGTAGAGCCGCCGCAGCACGTCCTGGAGCTGCTCGGTCGTCGCCGTGCGCACCTTCACCAGCACGGAGGCCGAGCCTGCGATGACATGTGCCTCGACGATCTCGGGGATCGCGGCGAAGGCGTCGGCCGAGTCGCCCATCCAGGCCGAGGAGTCGACCATCACAAAGGCCAGCACCCCCTGGCCCAGCGCCGCCGGATCCACCTCCACGGTGGTACGGCGGATCACGCCGCGCTCACGCAGCTTGCGCACCCGCTCGTGGGCGGCGCCCGCCGACAGCTCAACTGCCTTGCCCAGCACGGCGTACGCCTGCGTGGCGTCCTGCTGCAGCAGTTCCACCAGCCTGCGGTCGATGTCGTCCACGCGTCGGCTCTCCTTCTCCCCGGGCTTTCTGCCGGGGCCCGGCCACCCTATCCACTTGCGAGGACAGTACCGCATCCTGCTAGATTCCCGTTGAGCCGAATCAGATTCGGTAGCTGTGGTGATAGGGGTAACCATGTCTTCTTCTATTGACCCGGGTCTCTACGAGATCCTGGACGACCGCTTCCGCACCGGCCGCTGTGCCAACGGCGACATGCGCCTGGAGCGGCTGCACCAGGACTGCCGCTGGGCGGAGGGGCCGCTCTACCTCCCGGCCTGGCGGCAGGTCATCTGGAGCGACATCCCCAACGACCGGATGCTGCGCTGGGACGAGGCCACCGGCGCCGTCGGCGTCTTCCGCTCCCCGGCCGGCCACAGCAACGGCAACACCCTCGACCGCGAGGGCCGGCTGATCAGCTGCGAACAGGGCAACCGCCGGGTCACCAGGACCGAGCACGACGGTTCGATCACGGTCGTCGCCGACCGCTTCGAGGGCAAGCGGCTCAACAGCCCCAATGACTCCGTCGTCCGGTCGGACGGCTCGATCTGGTTCTCCGACCCCGACTTCGGCATCAACAGTGACTACGAGGGACACCGCGCCGAGAGCGAGATCAAGGCCTGCAACGTCTACCGGGTGGACCCCCGCAGCGGGGCGGTGCGGCTGGTGGCGGACGGCTTCGGCGGCCCGAACGGCCTGGTCTTCTCCGCCGACGAGCAGCAGTTGTACGTGTCCGACACCCGAGCCAACCAAATCCGCGTCTTCGACGTGCGGGAGGACGGCACGCTCTCGGACGGCGAGGTCTTCGTCCAGGGCAAGGACCACGCCTGCCGGTTCGACAACATCCGCTTCGACGACGGCGGTCGCCTCTGGGCGGCAGCGATGGAGGGCGGGGTGCACTGCTACGACCCGGACGGCACGCTGATCGGCCGGATCAACGTCCCGGAACCGGTCTCCAACATCGCCTTCGGCGGCCCCAAGAACAACCGCCTGTTCATCACCGCGACCACCACCCTGTACTCCCTGGTGATGGCCGTGACCGGTCTGCCCCGGGTGCGCCGGCCGTAGCGTCGGCGGGACGCAAGAAGTCCCCCGGCCGGTGAACCCTGCCGGGGGACTTCTCGGAATGCTTTCCGCGCTGTGGCCAGGGGCGGGGTCGAACCGCCGACCTACCGCTTTTCAGGCGGTCGCTCGTACCAACTGAGCTACCTGGCCGTGAACCCCCTCGAAAGGAGGGCCACTGCGACCTCGACGGGACTTGAACCCGCGACCTCCACCTTGACAGGGTGGCGAGCTAACCAACTGCTCCACGAGGCCTCGTACAGGCGAACCTGCACGCGGTGTTAATGCGTACCCCCAACGGGATTCGAACCCGTGCTACCGCCTTGAAAGGGCGGCGTCCTGGGCCACTAGACGATGAGGGCGCTGGCCCTCCCGGCTTCCTTGCGGCCGTCGGGGACGTTCAGAAGCATATGGGATGGGAGCGGGTATCGCCAAAATGGTTTCCAAGCGTCCACCCGGTCGGCGGGGTCCTGACCTCGAAGCGGCCGTGGACCGTCCCCTGAGGAGCAGCGTGCTTGAGATGTCCCGAGAGCGGTTCGAGGAGCTCGTCGGCGAGGCTCTCGACCGGATACCGCCGGAGCTGGCCCGGCTGATGGACAACGTCGTGATCTTCGTGGAGGACGAGCCCGAGCCCGGCGCCCCGGAACTGCTGGGCCTGTACGAGGGGACGCCGCTGACCGAGCGCGGCGACTGGTACGCCGGGGTGCTGCCGGACCGGATCACCATCTACCGCAATCCCACCCTGCGGATGTGCGCCACCAGCGAGGAGGTCGTCGCGGAGGTGGGGGTGACCGTGGTGCATGAGATCGGTCACCACTTCGGTATCGACGACGAACGCCTGCACGCCCTCGGCTACGGCTGAGCACGGCCGTCGCCGGAGGTGTGATCGGGGTGCCTTCAGTTAGGTGTGTTCGGGAGCCGTATTGCCCCGAACGGCCGTGTCCTTTCACCCGGTGCCGCCGTTGGATCGGAAAGGGGACTGCTGACGGCGGTCGCCGGACCGATCGGGAAGCGGGGCCGCGCACGGTGGGCAAGTTCGATGTCGGTGTCAGCCGGGCTGCGGTGACGGCCGCCGTACTGGGCGTCCTCGCGGCGGGGACGCTGTCGGGGTGCATGGACGTGGGCGGGTCCGGCACCCCCGGATCAGCCGGGACCCCGGTGGTGGGCGGCCCGTCCGCGACCGCCGAGCGGCAGGGCGGCACGGTGCGCTCCAAGGCCGGCGGCGAGCACCGGGAGTCTCCCGGCGCCTCGTCAACTGCGTTGCCCAGCGCGGGTGCCAGCGGCGCGGACGGTTCGGCCAAGCCGCTTCCGGCCGGTGTGGTGGCGGGCACGGGGATGCAGCCGCCGGCCGGCGGGTCGGACGGCGGGGTGCCCACCCAGGGCAGCGCGGCGGGCGGCGGTGCGGGCGGCGCTGGAGCCTCCGGGGGTGGCGCGACCGGCGCGCCGAGTGCGTCCGCGAGCCCCTCCGACTCACCGCCCGCCTCCACCGGACCCAGCGACCCGCCCCCGGTGTCGCCCGATCCGCCCGCGTCCGCCCCCGCCAGCACGTCCCCTTGAGCCTCCTGGGCCTCCTGGGCCTCCTGGGCCTCCTGGGCCTCCTGGGCCCGCTGAGGCCCTCGGCCGCCCGAACCGGATCGCGGGAACGGGAACAACTGGGGTCTGCTGCTTGCTGTACAGGGGGTGAAGGTCTCGGGTCCACAGGTCCGCAGAGCCCCGCTGGGGGGAATTTGCAGCTGTGCGGGGCCGTAAGCTATCTTGGTAGATCGTTAGTTTGTTTCATTTGCCCGGCGCCGCTATTTACTCCCAACAGGCGCCCTGGCGCGTACCGTGCACTCCGTGGCTGACCGCATTGAGGCGGTTGTAGGTGAACCCCGCGGACTTGGCGCGTGCCAACATCCGGAAGGTTCTTCATGTCTCTCGTTGACGACGACCGCTTCGCCATGCCCGAAAACGGCATCGAGGCTCCCGCCGCCACCGTCATCACGGACTCCACCGAGGCCGTCGACACCGCAACCGACACCAACGCCACCACCGAGTCCGCCGCGCCGGCCGAGCTCGCCGAGCCGAAGGTCACCTTCGGCGACCTGGGCCTGCACCAGGACATCGTCCGCACGCTCGCCAAGCGCGGCGTCACCGAGCCGTTCCCGATCCAGGCCGCGACCATCCCGGACGCGCTGGCCGGCAAGGACGTCCTCGGCCGCGGCCGTACCGGCTCCGGCAAGACCCTGAGCTTCGGCCTGCCGCTGCTCACCCGCCTGGGCGGCACCCGCAGCACGGCCAAGCACCCGCGCGGCCTGATCCTGGTCCCGACCCGCGAGCTGGCCATGCAGGTCGCCGACGCCCTGGAGCCCTACGGCTCGGTGCTCGGCCTCAAGCTCAAGGTCGTCTGCGGCGGTACCTCGATGTCCAACCAGATCTACGCGCTGGAGCGCGGTGTCGACGTCCTCGTCGCCACCCCCGGCCGTCTGCGCGACCTGCTCAACCGCGGCGCCTGCAAGCTGGACGAGACCGAGGTCATCGTCCTGGACGAGGCCGACCAGATGGCCGACATGGGCTTCATGCCCGAGGTCACCGAGATCCTCGACCAGGTTCCGGCCGGCGGCCAGCGGATGCTGTTCTCCGCCACGCTGGAGAACGAGATCGACACCCTGGTCAAGCGCTACCTCAAGAACCCGGTGACGCACGAGGTCGACCCGTCGGCCGGCGCGGTCACCACCATGAGCCACCACGTCCTGGTCGTGAAGCCCAAGGACAAGGCCCCGATCACCAACGCCATCGCCGCCCGCAAGGGCCGGACGATCATCTTCGTCCGCACCCAGATGGGCTGCGACCGCGTCGCCGAGCAGCTGCGCGACGCCGGGGTGAAGGCCGACGCCCTGCACGGCGGCATGACCCAGGGAGCGCGCACCGCGACGCTGGGCGACTTCAAGGACGGCTACGTCAACGTCCTGGTCGCGACGGACGTCGCGGCCCGAGGCATCCACGTCGACGACGTCGACCTGGTGCTGAACGTGGACCCGGCCGGGGACCACAAGGACTACCTGCACCGCTCCGGTCGTACCGCTCGTGCGGGTCGTTCCGGCACGGTGGTCACCCTGATCCTTCCGCACCAGCGCCGCGGCGTGTTCCGCCTGCTGGAGGACGCCGGGGTCGAGGCCACCCGGCACATCGTCGGCGGCGCCTTCGACGCCGACCTGATCAAGATCACCGGCGCCCGTTCGCTCAGCGACGTCCAGGCCGAGTCGGTCGCCACGCAGGCCAAGCAAGCCGAGCGTGACGTCCAGGACCTGACCCGCGAGCTGGAGCGTGCCACCAAGCACGCCGCCGACCTCCGCGCCGACGCCGACCGCCTGGCGGCCCGCGCCGCCCGCGAGCGGGCCGAGCTGGGCATCGAGGACGACGTGGCCGAGGCCGACGGCGAGTCCGGGTCCGGGTCGGCGTCCGCAGAGGGTGCGGGCAGCACCGTCGCGGCGACCGTCCCGGCGCAGGGCTCCGCTGCCGACACCGAGGACACCCGTCCGGCCCGCAGCAACTACTCGCGCGACGAGCGCAGCAGCGGCCGTGACGAGCGCGGCAACTACCCGCGCCGTGACGACCGCGGCAGCGACCGCCGGGACGACCGCGGTGACCGCGGCGGGTTCCAGCGCCGTGACGACCGCGGTGGTGACCGTCGGGACGACCGCGGTGGCGACCGTGGCGGCTACCAGCGTCGCGACGACCGTCCGGCCGCCGGCGGCAGCCGCTCCGGTGGCTTCCAGCGCCGTGACGACCGCCCGTCCACGGGTGGCCCCAGCCGTTCCTTCGGTGACCGGGACAACCGTTCCTCCGGTGGTTTCCAGCGTCGCGACGACCGTCCGTCCTCCGGTGGCGGCAGCCGCTCCTTCGGTGACCGCGACAACCGATCCTCCGGCGGCTACCAGGGCGGTCGCAGCAGCGCCGGTGGCGGCGGCAGCTACGGCGAGCGCAGCGGGCGCCCGTCCACCCCGTACCAGAGCCGCGACGACCGTCCGTCCTCCGGTGCCGGCCGCTCCTACGGCGACCGTCCGGCGTCCGGCAGCAGCCGTCCGTCCTTCGGCCGCCGCGACGACCACCGTCCGGCCTCGGCCGGCGGCCGTTCGTTCGGCGACCGGGACAACCGCTCCTCCGGCGGCTTCCAGCGTCGCGACGACCGCGGCCCCGCCGCCGGTGGCGCGAGCCGTTCGTTCGGTGACCGCGACAACAAGCCGCGCTGGAAGAACTGACCAGCCGGTCCTGCGTGACCGAGTGACCTGCTTGACTGAGTGACCCGCGTGACCTGCTTGACTGAGTGACCTGAGGGCCGCTGCCCGTCCGAGAAGCCTCGGACGGGCAGCGGCCCTTCGGCGTCTGCTGGCACAGTGTGCGCTGTGACAGCTGTGACGAGGGAACAACTGCTCTCCACCCTGGCCGGGTTGCGCAAGGCCCCGACGCCCGGTGGGGCCCGGGCGCCGCACAAGCCGCTACTGCTGCTCTGGCTGCTCGGACGGCTGGAGGCGACCGGCAGCACGGTCGCGTCGTACCGGGAGGCCGCCGGTCCGGTCGGCAGCCTGATCGAGGACTACGGGCCATGGGCGCCCAGCGTCCGGCACCGGGCGGTGATGCCGTTCGTGCACCTGGAGCGCACGCTGTGGGACCTGCGCGACGGCGCGGGCCGTCCGATCCCGTCCGACCTGCGGGAGAGCCACCGGCGCCTGCTCGAACTCGAGGCGATCGGACGGTTGCGTCCCGAGGCCGAGCAACTGCTGCGCGACCCGGCGACGCTGCTGGCGGCGGTCAGGCTGCTGCTGGAGCAGCACTTCACCAGCACCCTGGAGGAGGCGATCTGCGCCCGGGCCGGCCTCGACCTGCCCGGCCTCGAACACTCCCTGCTGGAAGCCGCCCTCCGCGGCACCCTGGCCGGCCCGGCGACCGGCGCGGCATCCGAAGCCGAAGCCGAGGCCGAGGCCGAAGCCGGCCCGAACGGCGAGGCCAGGTACCGGATCCTGCGGCGACGGATCCGGATCCGCGACGCGGCCTTCTCCGGCCGGGTCCTCAGCGCCTACGGCCATGCCTGCGCGATGTGCGGCTACGACGGCACGCTGCGCGGCGCCCCGGCCGGGATCGAGGCCGCCCACGTCCGCTGGCACAGCCACCAGGGGCCGGACGAGGTGAGCAACGCCCTGGCGCTGTGCGCGCTGCACCACACCCTGCTGGACCTCGGCGCCCTCGGCCTCACCCCCGAGCGCACCATCCGCGTCTCCCGCCGCTACGCCGCCGCCACCCCGGCCGGCGCCGCCGTCACCGCCCTGGACGGTGCCCCCCTCGCCGTCCCGCGCACCCTCCCGTCCGGAGTCGCCCCCGAGCACATCGCCTGGCACGACGCACAGGTGTTCAAGTCCATGTAGCCCGCGCGAGCGAAGCCACGGAAAGCCAGTGGCCAAGGCCCCCGCATCACCGGGTAGGATCACGGTGGCCGGTGACGCGCCCCCACGGGGGTTCGCCCTGCTGACGGGCCGTTAGCTCAATTGGCAGAGCTGTGGACTTTTAATCCATAGGTTGTGGGTTCGAGTCCCACACGGCCCACGCAATGATCAGGCCCCCGACCAGGCAACTCGCCTGACCCGGGGCTTTCTTCATGCCCAGATGAAGATCCGCAAAGGGGTCTGCTGGCCCGCTGCTGGCCCGAGTGCTAAGTGATCATGGAATCCGCCACAGTCGGTCAGGTCGCGCGCCGGGGCCGGCCGCTCTTGCGTGCGCGGCGCTCCACGAGCTACTGCTCGGCCTGGTGGAGGTCGGCGAGATCCTGCTCGTCGCTGTGCTCCCGTACATCCGCGCGGACGTGCTCCAGCAGTAGCGCAGTGCGGTCCGTGTCCAGGCGTTCAGGCGCGCGGCCGTAGGCATCCCAGAGGACGCGAGGGGATGCGGAGGCGCGTCTCGCCACCAGGTCGGTGGTTGAGGAGGGCGAGCACGTCGACCACCTTGCGAACATCGCCCTGGTCCTCGGCGAGTACGAGGAGTGGACGTTCGCGGACCTGACCGCGTTCCTGACCGGCGCTGGCGCCGAGCCCCGCAAGTCCGGCGTCATGGTCGTGGACCGCGCCAGGCTCCTCGAAGCCATCGCAGCCCGCGCCAACTGGGCTGGCGTCGCTGGTGGAACCGGCGTTTCCTCCCTCCGGGCCTTCAGCACCTCGGACGGACTGCGGTACAAGGCCGCGACCAGTGCATCCCGCTGCTCGACGGCCGAACTCGAACCGGTCTCCAAAGCTGCGCGGGAGAAGGAGATCGCAGCGGCTGCGTTGGAGACGGCGTCACCCGCTGCCTTCATGAGCGCGCTCACCACGCTCGGCTCGATCTGCGGCATGGGACCTCACTTTGGTCACCAGCAGTATCGGAGCAGCCCGGGTCCGCGCGCACCGATTTTCGCGCCAGCGGCTCGGGGCACGCCCATCGCGCCGGGAGACTGACTGCGCCGGTGCAACATGGCGAAGGCCCCGCCCGGGTTGGGCAGGGCCTTGGCGGCAAAGGGTTGCGGGGCAGCGTACCGACGTTCGTGGGGGTGCCTGCCATCGGTGTCCGGCTTCGGGCTGGCTTGTTTGTCCTGTCGCAGAGTAGGTGGCAGCTGACGTGACGCTGACCTGCATGGTTGCCAGATGGCCGAGGGCTTGGAGCTGATGGCGTTCTCAAATGATCTGGCTTTCGCTGAAGCGTTGACGGTGCTTGTCGGTGGTGCCTGACAGGGTGTGCTCGTGAACATTGAAACCTTCTGGGAACTGATCGAGCTGTGCCGTCGGCAGTCGGAGGGCAGGGACGCTCGGCTTGCCTGGTTGCGGACCGATTTGTCGCGAAGGACGCAGGAGGAGATCGTTGAGTTCCAGCTGTGCCTCGACCAGCTGACCCGCCAGGCGTTCACCTGGGAGTTGGTGGCCGCGGCGGAGCGGATCTTCGGTGGTCGGTGCTCGGATGACGATTTCGACTACTTCGGCCTGTGGATGGTCGGGCTGGGAGGAGAGGTCTTCGGGCGAGCGGTGCTCGACCCGGATGCCCTGGCCGATGCTCCTGAGGTCCTGGCGTTGGTGGGGAGGCCTTGGAGGGCCTGGGGCGAGGACTGGCCTGGGTGGGAATTGCTGGACTATGTGGCGTCGGAAGCCTTTGGGCTGATGACCGGGGATGCAGACGAGTGCGGCGAGGACTTCTATGCCGCTGTGCAGGCTCAGCGGGGCGAGCAGGTGGTCAGCCGAGGGCTGGCCGGGGAACGTTGGAATGTCCGGGATGAAGTCGAAGCGGCTCGCAGACTGCCGCGATTGAGTGCCATGTTTCCGCTCAGTGACGACTCATGAGGGCGTGTCATGCCCAGCGTGTTGGCTGCCGCGGCGGTCGGCCTGCGGGTCGCAGAGGCGTTGGAAGAGGGAGTCTTGGGTGCCCAGGGCGGTGTAGATCCTTGAGAGTCGGCGGCTGAGCTTTCGGGCAGCAGGTCCTCCGGCGGCTCGGTCAGCCCGGCCCGCTGCGCGGCGCGGGCGACCAGGTCCCCGATCGCCTCCCCGGTGATCCGTCCCGAGGGGGCGCCGATCGGCTTGCCGCGGAACATCGGTCGGTTTGATGACGCCGTGGCGGTCGATCCGCACGAATACCGGTCCGACCGGCTCCCACCCGGCTGCGACCAGGCCGCTACCCCGTCCGAGTGAGTCCGCCGGGGCCGCGATTCTGGCTCCCGGTAAGGCAACGTACCAGGAGCCAGACGGCACCGATCCGCCGTCCACCCGCACCTGACGGCGGCCCAACCCCTGCCTGCGCCGGGGCGAGGCTCGTCACCCCTCGTTGAACAGAGCCCGTTCCTTGAGAGCATCCAGGGTGTCGTGGTGGTTGGGGCCAAGGACACGCTGCAGGTCCGGGATGGTCTCGTTGTACAGGCGTACGGCTTCGGCTGGGTTTCCGGCGCGGCCGGTCCACAGGGCGAGTTCCCTGCGGGCTTCCAGGGTGGTGTGGTGGTCGGGGCCAAGGATACGCTGCAGGTCCGGGATGAGGTCGGTGTAGATCGGGACGGCTGCGATCGGGTCCCGTGCACGACCGATCCACAGACCATGGTCCCTTCGGGCACGTAGTGCCTCACGATGCCCAGGGCCCTTGGCCTGCCGCAGTTCAAGCGCCAGTTCCCCGAACAGCTGCCCCGCTCGGGCGGCGTCGCCAGCCTTTCCGATCCGCTCAGCCTCAGCCATACGCTCCAGGAACCCAGCCGCCTCGACCCTCCACAGCAGCACCTGGTGGGGGTCCATGGCTGCCAGCAGGGTGCCGTCCGGGGAGAACGCCACCGACGCGATTGGGGACCTGAGGCCTTTCAGGGGCTGGTTGACGGGCGCATGGGTGACCGGATCCCACAGCCGTACCTCGGCGTCGTCGCCGGCGGTGGCCAGCAGGGTCCCATCTGGCGAGAACGCCACTGCCCGCACAGCGCCAGTGTGCCCGACCAGGGACTGTCCACGCAGCTGGTGGGTCGCGGTGTCCCACAGTCGTACCTCGGCGCCATCGCATGCGGTGGCCAGCAGGGTGCCGTCCGGCGAGAACACCACCGCCCACACCGGGGCCGTATGCCCGACCAGAGGTGCGCCACCGACGAGTTGGTGGGTAACCGGATCCCATAGCCGTACGAGGGAGTCGTCGCCGGCGGTGGCCAGCAGCGTGCCGTCCGGCGAGAACGCCACCGCCCGCACAGCACCTGTGTGCCTGAACACGACGGGTGCGCTCCGCTGGCCTGATTCCAGGTCCCACAGCTGCACTTTGCCGTTGCTGAAGCCGATGGCCAGCAGGGAACCATCCGCGTTGAGGTCCAGGTCGTACTCGAGGTCCCCCTTCATGCGTTCGCCTACGAGCTGGCCGGTGATCGGATTCCACAACCGCACTTCAAAGCCCCGACCGACAGCCAGCAGGTCTCCGGCGCGAGAAACCGCCAGAGCGTTGACCGAATTTGTAATCCTTCGGTCGCGGATCCAGCTCGTGCCCATCGCCTTGCCGACGAGCTTGCGGGTGGCCAGGTCCCACTTTCGTACCTTCGCGTCCAAGCCGCCGGTCAACAGCGAGGTGCCGTCAGGCGAGAACACCATCGCCAGGATGGCGCCGTGGGTGTCCCTCAATACAGCTGGAGCCCCCGCCACGCGCGATCGCGCACCCTCCACAGCACCTGCATCGACACTTACGCCTGCCATTGCCCCGTCCGACCTCATCGGATCCACTGCCGGACGCGGCGGCCCCAGCCAGTCCCTGCCCGGTGACCTGTCCCTGACGGGCGCCGTGAACACGGGTGCGATGTTGTCCGGCGCAGGAGCGCTGGTCTCGGCGTTGTCCGGGAGGTTGTCCGGGACAACGGAGACGCCTAACGGTGTGACCTCGGTGTTCAGTTCGTCGGTGATGCGGCGCAGTAGGTGGGCGTCTGCATCGTTGATCTCGGCAGCACGTTCCAGAGCCTGGTCGATTTCGTCCGCGACAGGGTCACCGGCCCCCAGCGGATCCGGATCCACCAGAGCCGGCGCGGCCTCGACCACCACCTCCGCGTGCCCCGGCATACGTGTTCGGGTGCGCAGCAGATCGAGTTCGGCGGTGAGCTGGCGGACCTGCTCCTGGACTCGCGCGGCCAGCCTTTCGGCCTGCTCCTTCTTCTCCTCGGCCCGCCGCAGCTCGGAGCGCGCCCGCTGCTCCTGCTCGCGGGCGCGTGCCAGCTGGTCCTGGGCCATCTCCAGCGCGGCGGGATCCCCGTGGCGGGCGCTCAGCTGGTCGCGTTCCTGGCCCAGGTCGTGGACACGCTGACTGAGGTGGTGGATCACCCCGAGCATGACCATGACGATCTTGGCCGAGTTGTTGGCAGCGTGCTCCAGGTCCGCCTGCTTCTCCAGCGAGCGGGTGAGTCGGTCGTAGGTCTCCACCTGCTGCGTCTGCAGTGTGATCACGTCCAGCTGGGCTCCCCCGTGCCCGGTCCCGGCAGGGGCGGTGGCCGGGCGCTGGGCAAGACCGAGCAGCCGTATCGCCTCGCTGGTGCGGCGCTCACGTAGGTCCGCGCGCACGGTTGCCCCGATCAGCGCCTTGACGAACGCCGCATCGGGCACGGCGCCGCCGACGTAGAAACCTATCTGTGAGCGAGCCCAGGGGATCTCGCCTGCCAGTTGTGCCAAGGTCTTGCCGCTCACGTCGATCTCATGCCGTAGGAAATTGGCGAGGGCCTCCGCCTCGGGCGACTCTGCCCGCACCGCTGACCAAGGCCTGCCGCGTCGCGGATTCGCCATGTCAGGTCCCCCTGTCCTGGCCGTTGTCCGGGCCGTCCGGGACAAAAGCATGCTTGTCCGGACCTTACCTGCGTCGATCCTCCTGGCGCTGGGGGACTATTCAACAACCCCGGAAGGTATGCGTCACCGCCCAGCACCCGCTGGGGGTGTGCGAGTTGGAGAGACCCATGCTGCCCGTGCCCCTGAACCCCCGCGCTCTTGGCGCCCTGCAGCGCGTGCTACTGGTCGCGCTGCTCACTCCGGTGGTCCTGATCGCCGTCGTTGCGTCCATCCCGGCCTTGGTGATCCTTCCGTTCCTGCCCGGGGGCACCCAACGCTCCATCCAGCTCGTGCGCGCCCACACCGCCAGCGCACGCACGATCCTGACGACTAGTCGGTCAGACTCACCGCGCTGACCTGCGGGCTGATGGGGTCTCGCCAGCCGTCCGGTCGGCGAGACCTTGCGCGCAGGCACTGCTGGTCAGCCTCGTTGGATGCCGGAGGTATCGGCGAGCATGCCGCTTACCCCCTCTTGGGTCTGGGTGAGGATCCCGCTGGCAGTCTCCTCCAGCGCGAGATACCACGTCCCTGGTGTGAGTTCACCGCATGCCCCACCACTGGCGCTGCGCAACGTGCGTACAGCCGGCACAGCGAACCAGAAAGGCTTGCTAATCCGGTTGGTTTCAAGAGGTTCTGGCTTAGTGGCGCAGATCATCTTTGCGGGTGTTTGGGGTAGTGAGAAGGGGAGTCGAGGGGCGGGGCTCGGAACGATGATCGTGTTCCGAAATAGGTGGGTCATGGGACGCATGGCGTCGGAGCCCAGCGTCCCCAGAGCAGCCTTTCCAGCAATCTGACCTCGCAGCTGCCAGTTCGGGCCCTCATGACCCACTATTCGTATGTGCTCAATGGTCTGGCCCGCCCTCGACGGCATTTCCATCCGCAGACCCTTGCCCAGAGGACCTGCCTCGTCCTGGACGATTCCGCCATTGGCGATAGCGCGTTCGGCGACACCGTTCAGGAATTCACCCCAGGAGGCCATCTCCGGGGGTGCACCGAAAGCCTGAAGACTCATTGTGCTGCCGTCCACCCCCACGATCTTTACCCCGGTTCCCGGCTTGTCCTCTCTCAAGTGCACTGTGAAACCTGGCAGGGAGGGGATCAACAGGTATCCGTAGTCCAGATGGGACCAGAAGGGATGTTGCAGCTCATCGAAGACTGAGCAGGTCACCTGGGAGGCATCCCACGGACCGTGCAGGCCCGACTGGGCCAGATCAGGGACTGGCGTGATCACCGCGAGAGGATCGTTGACCTCCGCGGGCCTGTCTGTCCCCGCGAGGGTGGCGTGCAGTACACCCGTCCATGGGCTGCGAATATCGGTGATGTTGACATTGTCGAGGGTGACCTTCAGCAGTGGTTCTTTCTCCCAAACAAAGTCGCCCACCGCCTTGAGCCACTTGACTACCCTGACCTGCTCGCCTTTCTCCAGAAGAGGGAGCCGCAGGACTTCTTTGACTGTTTCCGAGGGGATGAGGGTCCAGGCTCCAGATGGCGTGGGTAGCGGGTCAGGGATGACGTCGGCGAACCAGATTTCACCCAGGGCACTGGAATCCACACGGCCCACGTGCGAGAGCCCAGGTCAGAACATATGACCTGGGCTTTATTGCTGCCTACGAGGGGTCAAAACCGGGCCCTTCTGGGACGAAAGCCAGGTGGACCCTGGAATCGCCGATGACCTGTTGCGACCGGGCGGGGCCGTGGTTCTGCTACGTGTCCCAGTCAAGGTTGACGTGCCTGACCCCTCTTGCCGAGTTGGCCCCGGGCGAGGCTTTTAGGGCCTTGTGGGCGTCCGCGGAAGGTCAAGCGGGACGACTGCCGGGAACGGGGGCCAGGCTTGCGACGGCCGCTGCCAGAGCGAGGATCGTCTCCACCTGGGCCGCTGCGATGAGCATCGTCGGGTCGGTGCGCCTGTGGTCGGACAGGCCGGCTGCTTGCAGGGCGCTGATGGCCGCCTGGGCGTGAGCGGTGTAGTTGTCCACGGATTCCCCCCTGGTGTGTTGCGGATGATCTATCCACGGTCGGCGGCCGCTGTCAACGCCAGGGGGACGGCA
This sequence comes from Streptacidiphilus alkalitolerans, assembly GCF_042511045.1. NCBI lineage: Bacteria > Bacillati > Actinomycetota > Actinomycetes > Kitasatosporales > Streptomycetaceae > Streptacidiphilus > Streptacidiphilus alkalitolerans. The sequence continues at coordinate 49,277 of NZ_JBHEZX010000005.1, read as the reverse complement.
GCCTACGTACGTGGCTCCGCCGGTGAACCCCTCCGACGCCAGATTTCGCACAGCAGAAGGCCCGGATCCTCGGCTGGTGGTCATCGGAGAACTCGGAAACATCGAAGCCCCGAGGTAGTCGGTCTGGGCGGTCGGTCCCTTGCTGTGGCTGTCGGGCGGTGCGTCTGTTCGGTCGGGGGTGGCGGTTCTACAGTGGCGGCATGACTTCCGCTCTGGCCCCGTTGCTTCTGGTGGCCTTCGCTGTCTATGTGGTGGTCTTCTGCGTGCGTGACGTACGGGAGCACCCGGACACTCGACTGATGTCCGCGCAGGCGTGGGTGGTGGCCTGCGTGCTGGGGACGTTGCTGGGCTGCGCGGCCTACATGATCGTGGGCCGTAGCGAGACCCGTTGAGCCGTTGAGGGCAGGGCCGAGGGGGATTTCCGTCAGCCTGGGGTCATGGGGTTGACGAGGAGCAGGAAACCGAACGGTATGCCGGTGCAGCCGGCCAGGGCGAGGGTCACGCCGATGGTGCGGATGACCCAGTGCGGCGGCGGAAGACGGCCGCCGGAGTAGCTGCGCTCTTCGTAGCGGCGCAGGGCGTAGCCGTAGTACGCGTCGGAGCCGCCGGTGGTGGCGAGGGTGATTCCGACCCCGATCGCCGCCACTGAGACGGCCATGAGGAGGACGCCGCCCAAGGCCGGTTCGTCGCCGGTGCCGTCGTCGGTGCCGGTCGCGAGGGTGAGCATGTCGGGGTGGTACCCCGCAGGGACGGAACGAAAGGCCCCCACGTGCGGCGAATGGAGTTCTCGCGCCGACGACCGGCCAACTGCCTCTCGCAGGCCGGTGGGTGGGTGCCGGTCTCGGAGGAGGCGCTGTTCCTGGGTCTATCGATCAGGCGGGTCGAGTTGCTTGAAGATCTGCCGGAGTTCCCCGGTGTCGACCAGCCCGGCGATGACCTTGGCCATCGGCACGACGCCGGGGTCCTGGACGATCAGGGCGTCGGAAGACCAGAAGTATCGGCCGCCGGTGGCTTCTCCGGTGTCGGTCCAGTGGTCCATGAGCCGCTCGACCTCTGCGGAGGTGACGATCGTCGCGCTCCAGCGGGAGCCGTCCGGAAGTCGGACCTCGGCGTCCACGTTGCTGACGTCGGCGAGCTTCTCGTTGGGATGGGGGCGGAACCGTACGTCGAAGGCGTCGAACCGAACGGAGAAGTACGGCCCGGCCCAGCCCGTTTCCGGAGTGTTGTCGTCAGGGGGACTGGTCACAGCCGGAGCCTAGTCCTCGGGTGCGGGCCGGGCTCCGGGGCGCGCGCTTTCCGTCGACCGCAGCGGCGATGCATGCCGCAGGCGGCTTCATGACGGTGGGGCGCTCCTGGGATCCAGGGGCGCCCCGGGTGCCTGCTGGTGGATCAGGCTTGGGCGTGGGCCTTTATCAGGGGCTTTGCCGCCTGTGCTGCGGATACCGGCGCGGTGACCTGGGTGCGGGTGAACATCGCGAGGACGGCGGTGGCCAGGGACATCAGCAGGGCCTGGTGGTCGGCGTCGAGGTGCAGGCCGAAGCCGACGCCGAGGGCGACGATGGCCTGGACGAACCCGAGGATCGCGGCATTGACTCCGTCGTGGGTGCTCAGGGCGATCAGCAGGCCGAGGACTGCCGCCGCGGCGGCGTTGATGCCGGCCTGCTGGTCCGCCGATACGTGGATCCAGAACGCCGACACGAACTTGACGATCACGGCTATGAGCGCGAGCCAGAGAACGGGTTCTCTGCCGAAGATCTTGCCCATGTTCCTGCTCCTTGAAGGTGAGGTGCTGCGCATCTGTGGGGGCCTGTGATGCGCTGGCTGTAGGCCTTCTGCCACGTGGAGTGCGTGGCAATCGTCTCGGTGGGGTAACTCCCGTTCAGGCAGCGGGTACGGGCGCTCGACGCTGCAGGCGAGGCGGCTAATCGAACACTTGTCCACAGGGGTTATCCACACTGTGGAGAACTTCCTTCGGGCTGCTGACGGTCAATCACAAAAGAGAAACATTGCTCACATCATCTACACACTGCTGCGAACCTGGCTCCCCCAATCCACTCGGATGCCAGGAGTAACCGTGACTGATCCCGCCCCCTACTCGACTCCGCCGGCCGGCGGGCTGGCGATGAAGCGACGGGGCACCGTTGCCGTCTGGCTCGGTCTGCCGCTCATCACCCTGGGGATCTACCACCTTGTTTGGTACTACAAGATCCACCGGGAGCTCCAGGAGTACGACCGGCGACTGCACCTCAGCCCCGGGGGCAGCACGCTGGTGCTGATCTTCCTTGGCTGGACGCTCATCGCCCCGCTGGTCTCGTACCTCAACACCGGGAAGGCCATCGCGAACGCGCAGCGTGCCGCGGGGCTGCCGGTGACGTGCAGCCCTGGGGCGAGCTGCTGGCTGGTGTTCGTCTTCGGGCTGAACACCTGGTACATGCAGAGTCAGCTCAACCTGGTGGCCGAGGCCCATCGGGGGGTGGCGCCGGGTTCGCCGGTGCCGCTGGCGGCTTGAGCGAAGCCCGGTCGGGCTTCTGCGGTGTCGTCCGGGCGGGGTCAGGGCATGGCTCCGGCCCCGCCCGGCATGCTGCGGTCTGTGGACGGGCCGCGCGCGGGTCCTGCTGCGTCGAGATTGATTAGAGCTAAGCTAATTAGTGGAAACTTGATTGGCGCTAATGTAGTCTGGGTGCATGGAGTTGCGGCGGGTGTTCGACGATCTGGTGCGCTTCGAGACCGAGCTGTGGAACGGGATCGACGCGCGGCTGCAGCGTGACTGCGGGGTGCCTCTGGGCAGCTTCAACACGCTGCTGGTCATCGAGGCCACGCCGTCGTGCCGGGTCAATGACATCGTTGCGGCGCTCTCGATCACGGTCGGCGGTGCGAGTCAGGCGGTCGACCGGCTGGAGAAGCGTGGGCTCTGCGTGCGGCGGCCCCATCCGACCGACCGGCGGTCCTCGATCGTCGAGCTGACGGGCGCCGGCCAGGATCTTGTGAACACGGCCGGTCCGGTCTTCGACCAGGAGCTCGAGGCCTGGTTGCGGGGTCCGCTCACGGATGCGGCGCTCGGCCGGTTCGGCGCCGCGCTCGCATCGCTGCGGGCCGGGACGTCCCGTGCGTCGGTCTCGGTCGACACGCCCGCTGCGGCCGACACGGCCGACTCTTCCGAAGGGCCCTGATCGGGTCCGACACCCGCTGGCAACCGAAGGAGTTCCCCATGCTGCACACCGAGCAGGCGCGGGCAGTGCGCTTCGACCGCTACGGCGGCCGGGACGTTCTCTACATCGCCGAGGTGCCGATCCCGCGCCCGGCGGCCGGAGAGGTCCTGGTCGAGGTCCGGGCGGCGGGCATCAATCCCGGTGAGATCGGCATCCGAACCGGTGCGATGCACGAGCGGTATCCCGGGACGTTTCCGTCCGGGCAGGGCAGTGACCTGGCCGGCGTCGTCACGGCCGTCGGCGAGGACGTCACCGACCTCCAGGTCGGCGACGAGGTGCTCGGCTACTCCTGGCGGCGTTCGAGCCACGCCACCCATGTCGTGGTACCGGCGGAGCAGCTGATCCACAAGCCGGGCGGGCTCAGTTGGGCGGTGGCCGGCGCCCTCTACGTCGCCGCCTGCTCGGCGTGGGCGGCGGTGGACGCGGTGGACCCCCGGCCCGGTGAGACCGTCGCCGTCTCGGCCGCCGCCGGCGGGGTGGGCACCATCACCGTCCAGCTTCTCGCGCTGCGGGGCGTGCACGTGCTCGGTATCGCCTCGGCCGCCAACGCGGGCTGGCTGCGCGATCACGGTGCGACCCCGGTGCCCTACGGTGAGCGGCTCGCCGAGGACCTCGCCGCGGCGGCACCCGAGGGGATCGATGCTTTTATCGACCTTTTCGGCCCCGACTACCTGCAACTCGCCGTTGACCTCGGCATCCCGCGGGACCGGATCGAGACGATCATCTCGTTCGAGAAGGCGAAGGAGTTCGGCACCAAGGCCGTGGGCAGCGTGGAGGCTTCCAACCGCAAGGTGCTCACGGAGATGGCCGAGCTGGTCGCCTCCGGCCGGATCGAGATCCCGATCGCCGCCACTTACCCGCTCGACCGTGTCGGCGACGCGTTCGCCGAGCTTGAGCGGCGTCATACCCGCGGCAAGATCGTGCTCGTTCCCTAACCCGCCGGGGCCCTCGGAGCGGAGCGTCGCCGCCGTAACGGGCGGCCGTTTCCCGCGCCGCACCGACGAGACCTGACGGACCGACGGGCCTCGACCGACCGGCAGCGGGCCCACGCACCCCTCCGGTCCAGGTCAACGCACCCACCCACCCACCTGCCTGCCCGTCGCCCCTCCGCGCTGTCGGCCTGCGGCGGCGCGGCGCGGGGAACGGACGGGCCCCGGTCCCGGCCGGGTGGCCGGGGCCGGGGCCCGGTTCGTGCGAGAAGGGGATCAGGCCGGAACGATGTTCTCCGCCTGCGGGCCCTTCTGGCCCTGGGTCACGTCGTAGTTGACCTTCTGGCCTTCCTGGAGCTCACGGAAGCCCTGGGCGGCGATGTTGGAGTAGTGGGCGAAGACGTCCGGGCCGCCGCCGTCCTGCTCGATGAAACCGAAGCCCTTTTCGGCGTTGAACCACTTCACGGTGCCACTGGCCATACTGGATCTCCTCGCGAGGGCAGTCGCACCAGCGTCCGCGGTGTGCGGGCACCATGTCCTCGGTGGGTCTGCCTGCGGCGGATCCCGGGCAGCAAAAACGCCCGTGATCGCGATCACGGGCGAGACGAACTCGGGAGCCACGACTGCTACTGAGGAGAACGGTACCGGCAGTGGAGCCTCCCCGCCGACGGACACGGACATCGCTGCCCGGCGGGCCGGTGAATTCTCGCTGGTGCGGCCCGACTTCCGCTGCGAGCATGAGCCGGGTGATCCATCGCCGCATCCGCGTTCCCGAGTCCCTCGCCGCGTCCCACCGCACCTACTTCGGCGAGGCCGGGCGGGCCTGGATCACCGCGCTGCCGGCGCTGGCCGAGGACTGCCTGGACCGGTGGCAGCTGCGGCTGGACGGCACACCCCGCCACGGCGCCGTCGCGCTGGTGCTGCCGGTCGTCCGGGCGGACGGGACGCCGGCCGCGCTCAAGCTCCAGCCCGTGGACGAGGAGACCGCCGGTGAGCCGGCCGCCCTGCGGGCCTGGGCCGGACACGGCGCGGTCGCGCTGCTGGAGGCGGATCCGCGCACCGGTGCGATGCTGCTGGAGCGGTTGGACGCTGAGCGCTCGCTCGGCACCGTCGAGGACGACCTGGCCGCGCTGCAGACCCTGTCCGAGATCCTGTCCGGCCTGGTCGCCGTTCCGCCCCCGGACGGGTTGCGCCGCCTGGACGATCTCGCCGCCGCCGTCCTGGTCACGGCCGCTGCCGCCCGGCAGCGGCTGAGCGACCCGGCGGACCGGCGGCTGCTCGACGCCTGTGCGGGCTCGCTGCGCGAGGTGCTCCAGGAGCGGGAGCAGGAACGGGAACGGGGGCCGGAGCCGGTCGATCGGCTGCTGCACTGGGACCTGCACTACGACAATGTGCTCGCCGGGCTGCCGTCTTCGGGACGGGAAACCGGACCGGAGGGGGCATGGCTGGCGATCGACCCCAAGCCCCTCGTCGGCGACCCCGGCTTCGACCTCTACCCGGCGCTGTGGAACCGGTGGGCCGACGTGGAGCGGTCGGGGAACGTCGAGCGCTCGCTCCTCCGCCGCTTCGACCTGATGACCGAGGTGGTCGGCCTGGACCGGCAGCGCGCCGCGAAGTGGACGCTGGGCCGGGTGCTCCAGACCGCGTCGTGGAGCATCGGGAACGGCGAAGCCCGGATGCCGGCCGTCCCGGCCGCCGTCGCCCGGGTGCTGGTGGACCGGACCGACCCCAGTTCCCCGGCGTAGGACTTTCGTAAGCACGTCGAACAGGGTTCGGCGGGTGTCCCGGCTGTCTCATGGAACTGTGTCCAGACATCCACTTTTGTCCTTTCCCCCGAAACCGGCGGAACTGCAGTCGGCCTTCAGCTCCAAGCTGCACGAGCCGCGTACGGCCGTGGTGCTCGGGCGGTGGCTCGGTGCGACCTTCCTGATCTGCTTCGCGACCGGCCTGATCAGCCACGGGCTGCAGGATCCGCCCGGCTGGCTGCGCGGCCACCTGCCCAGCCGCCCGGTGGACGGCTACCGGGTCACCCAGGGCCTGCACGTCATCAGCGGTATCGCCGCGATCCCGCTGCTGGGCGCGAAGCTGTGGACGGTCTACCCCAAGCTGTTCGCCTGGCCGCCCGCGAAGAGTGTGCTGCAGGCGCTGGAGCGGCTCGGGATCGTGCTGCTGGTCGGCTCGGCGCTGCTCGAGGTCTTCACCGGGCTGCTGAACACCCTGCAGTGGTACCCCTGGCCGTTCCCGTTCCGGCAGACCCACTTCTGGCTGGCCTGGATCGCGATCGGCGGACTGCTGCTCCACATCGCGGCCAAGTGGCCCGAGATCGCCGCGAACTGGCGGAGGGTCAGGGCGGACCGGGAGGACGCGGACGCGGTGCCGGGGCGGCGGGCGTTCCTCGGCGGGGTGGCGCTGTCGGTGCTGACCGTCACGCTGGTCACCGCCGGGCAGTCGGTGCCCTGGCTGCGACGGCTCGACCTGCTCGCGCCGCGGCGTCCGGACCTCGGCCCGCAGGGCCTGCCGGTGAACCGCACCGCGCAGGCCGCCGGGACGGTGGACGTCTCCGGGGCCGACTGGCGGCTCGCCGTCACCGGTCCGCACCCGTACACGCTGTCGCTGGACGAGTTGGGCGCGCTGCCGCAGTACACCGCGCAGCTGCCGATCTCCTGCGTGGAGGGGTGGAGCGCCTCGGCCCACTGGACCGGCGTCCGGGTCCGTGACCTGGTGGAACGTGTCGGCGGCGACGGTACGGCGCGGCTGCGGATCGTCTCGCTGGACCGGGACGGGGCGTACGGGGTGACCGAGATGGAGGCGTCCTACGCGCGGGACCCGCTGACCCTGCTGGCGCTGCGGGTCAACGGGGACGTGCTGGCGGCCGACCACGGGTACCCGGCGCGGATCATCGCGCCGAACCGGCCCGGTGTGCTGCAGACCAAGTGGGTCGCCCGGCTGGAGGTGATCGCATGAGGGCCCAGCCGAGGGTGCGCCTGCGGGGGCAGGACGTGGCGCGGGGCCTGGTGCTGGCCGGCGGGCTGGCGCTGGTCGGCTTCGGGGTGGCCGGGTTCCTGGGGGAGCCGTATCTGAACGGGCACCGGCTGCAGGTGCTGCTGTGGGCCGCGGGCGCCATCGTGCTGCACGACGGGGTGTGGGCCCCGGTGCTGCTGCTGGCCGGCGCGGTGCTGGTACGGGTGGTGCCGGCGCTGGTGCGCGGGCCGGTGCTGGTCGGACTGATCACCGCGGCGGGGCTGACCGCGGTGGGGTTTCCGGCGGTGCTCCGGGAGGACCAGCACAACGGGAATCCGACGCTGCTGCCGCTGCCGTATCTGCGGAACTGGCTGCTGCTGCTCGGGCTGGTCGTCGTCGCGGTGGCGGTGTGGGTGGGGGTCGCGGCGGCAGTCGCCCGGCGGCGAGCCCGGCCGAAGGAACAGCCGCTGAAGCGGTCGGCTAAGTAGTCGGACAAAGTGACCGTAGGAGGGATGGGCCAATCCGGGGGGCACGCAGTTCCGAATCAGGGTGGTGAGTGGAAACCGAGACACAGCAGGGCAATCCGGTAATACCGTGCGTCGTCGTCTGGCCGCTGTTCCCTGGCTGCGGGCGGCGCTCGCCGCGCTGAGCGGGCTGGTGGCCGCGTTCGCCGCACTGGCGGTGGCGGAGCTGGTGGCGGCGGCGGTGCGACCGCAGGCCGGTCCGGTTCCGGCGGTCGGCGGGGCGGTGATCGACCGGACCCCCGGGCAGGTGAAGGACTTCGCGGTCCGGCACTTCGGGACCAACGACAAGCTGTTCCTGCAGTTGGGCATCCTCGCCCTGCTGGCCGTGTTCGCCCTGGCCATCGGTCTGGTCGCACTACGTTGGCGGCGGACGGGGGCGGCCGGGGTGCTGCTCTTCGGGCTGCTCGGCGCGGTCGCCGCGGCGTCCCGTCCGGACGCGAGCAGGTGGGACTGGATCCCCTCGGCGGTCGGTGCGCTGGTCGGGGCCGCGGTGCTGTACCTCCTGGCGGGGAGGCTGCGGGTGGCCGCGGCGGCGCCTGATCAGCAGCAGCCGCAGGACGCGAAGGACGCGAAGGACGCGAAGGACGCGCCGGGGCCGCAGCAGGCGAAGGGGGCGTTCGACCGGCGCGGGTTCGTGGTGCTGGCGTTGGCGGCCTCCGCCGCCTCGGCCGGGGCCGGCCTGCTCGGGCGGAAGCTCAACGCCGCCGACTCGGAGCAGGCCACCGCCGAGCGGGCCGCGGTCACCATTCCGCGGCCGGGCTCCCGGGCGGCCACGCTGCCGCGCGGGGTGGACCTGGGCATCCCCGGGCTGAGCGCCTTCACCACCCCCAACCCGAAGTTCTACCGGGTCGACACCGCCCTGGTCGTCCCCGCGATCGACGCCTCGACATGGCGGCTGCGGATCCACGGCAAGGGCGTGGCCAAGGAGTTGAACCTCAGCTACCGCGATCTGCTGGCACGTGACCTGATCGAGCGTGACATCACTCTGACCTGTGTCTCCAACGAGGTCGGCGGCCCGTATCTGAGCAACGCCCGTTGGATCGGCGTGCCGTTGGCCGCGCTGCTGCAGGAGGCCGGGGTACGGCCGCCGTCCCGGGGCGGGCCCGCGGACCAGCTGGTGGCGCGCTCGGTCGACGGCATGATGATCGGCAGTCCGGTCGACACGGTGATGGACGGCAGGGACGCCATGCTCGCCGTCGGCATGAACGGCGAGCCGCTGCCCTTCGCGCACGGCTTCCCGGTGCGGATGCTGGTCCCCGGCCTCTACGGGTACGTCTCGGCCTGCAAGTGGCTGAAGGACCTGGAGTTGACCACCTTCGACGCCTTCGACGCCTACTGGGTACGGCGTGGCTGGTCGCAGCGGGCGCCGATCAAGACCGAGTCAAGAGTCGACACTCCCAAGCCGTTCGCGCAGCTCAGCGCCGGAAAGGTGGCTGTCGCCGGGGTGGCCTGGGCGCAGCGCAAGGGCATTGAGCGGGTCGAGGTGCGGGTGGACGGCGGCGCCTGGCAGATCGCCGACCTGGCCGCCGAGGACACCGTGGACACCTGGCGGCAGTGGGTCTGGCAGTGGCCGGCCGCACCGGGTTCGCACCGGATCGAGGTGCGCGCGACCGACCGTACCGGCTACACGCAGACCGACGCACGGGTCGGCACGGTGCCGGACGGGGCGACCGGTTGGCATTCGGTGGTGGTCAATGTCAGCTGAGGGAAGAAAAACTGACGATTCAACAAAAAGTATGAGAAAAGCACCAATCCATGGCCCAGTGGGCACCGAATGACAGACAAGACAAAGGAGACTTACTCATGATCACCAGCCGCATCTCCCGTATCGCCATCGCCTCGGCCACCGCGGCCGGACTCGCCATCGGTGCCGCCGCCTGTTCCAGCGGCAGCGGCAGCACCAGCGCGGGCAGCAGCAGTCCCGCACCTGTCGCCACCTCGGATGCGCCGTCGGCGCCCGCCTCGGCGAGTGCGATGGCGGACCAGCCCTTCGGCCCGGCCTGCGCCACGGTTCCGGCGTCCGGCGCGGGCAGCTTCGACGGCATGTCGAAGGACCCGGTCGCCACGGCCGCGTCCAACAACCCGGCGCTGTCCACCCTGGTGGCGGCGGTGAAGGCGGCCGGCCTGGTGGACACCCTGAACAGCGCCCAGAACATCACCGTGTTCGCGCCCGACAACGCGGCCTTCGCCAAGATCCCGAAGGCGACCCTGGCCAAGGTGCTGGCCGACAAGGCGATGCTCACCAAGATCCTGACGTACCACGTGGTGGGCCAGAAGCTCACCCCGGCGCAGCTGGCGAGCGGCACCTACCCGACGCTGGAGAAGCAGTCGCTGGCCACCGCGGGCAGCGGTGACGCGTACAAGGTCAACAGCACGGCGAACATCGTCTGCGGCAATGTCCAGACGGCGAACGCCAATGTCGAGATCATCGACACGGTCCTGATGCCGCCGTCGTAGTCGCCGCTTCCGGGATCGGTCCGGGCGAAGATGTTTTCGTCCGGACCAATCCGTTCGAGCGACAGCCTCGAATGCCGGGTGCAGACCCACACCTCCGGAGGTACGCATGCACGCGGCAGCACGCGGCGACCAGCCCGCGGCCCCTGGCTCCGCCACCGGCCCCGGCGCACTGGAGACGCTGCTCGACCGCGTCTCCAGAGGCGACCAGAAGGCCTTCGAGACCGTCTACTCGGCGGTCGCCGGGCCCGTCCTCGGCCTCGTCCGCCGACTGCTCCGGGATCCGGCGCAGTCGGAGGAGGTGGCGCAGGAGGTACTGATCGAGGTCTGGCGCTGCGCCGCCAGGTTCGACCCCGAGAAGGGCAGTGCCATGTCCTGGGTGATGACCATGGCGCACCGGCGGGCGGTGGACCGGGTGCGCTCCGCGCAGGCGTCCACCGACCGCGAGCACCGGGCCGCGGTACGGGACCACACCCCCGCCTTCGACGAGGTCAGTGAGCAGGTGGAACGCCGGCTCGAACGCGAGCAGGTGCGCCGCTGCCTCAGCTCGCTGACCGAACTGCAGCGCGAGTCGGTCCTGCTGGCCTACTACCGCGGCTGCACCTACCAGGAGACCGCCGATCTGCTCGGTGCCGCCCTGGGGACCGTGAAGACCCGACTCCGGGACGGACTCATCCGGCTCCGCGACTGCCTGGGGGTGACCTCGTGACCAGTGCCGATCTGCACACGCTGACCGGTGCCTACGCCCTGCACGCGCTCTCCGATCGCGAATCGGAGGAGTTCGCCCGGCACCTCACCGCCTGCGCCGCCTGCCTACAGGAGGTGCGTGAGCTGCAGGAGACCGCGGCCCGGCTGGCGCTGGCCGCGGCGGAGACACCGTCCGGCGAGTTCCGGGCCCGGGTGATGGCGGCGATTCCGGAGGTGCGGCAGCTACCGCCGAGAGTGCCCGCGTCGGACGGCCCGGCCCTGTCCCCGGCGCAGCGGTGGCGCCGCTGGCGGCACCGGATGCCGCAGCTCGCCCTGGCCGCCTGCCTGGTGGTGGCGATGGTGGCCGGCGGGTTCGCGATCAGCGCGGAACACCAGGTGCAGCAGCAGCGGACCCAGGTGGTGCAGGCCCAGTCGCAGGCGGCGGCGCTGAGCGCGCTGCTCGCCGCGCCGGACGCGCGCTTCAGCACCGACGCGGTGAAGGGCGGCGGCAGCAGCACGGTCGTCACCTCGGCCTCGCTGCGGCAGACGGCCTTCGTGTTCCACGGGCTGGCGCCACTGCCCTCGGCGAAGGTGTATGAGCTCTGGTACAGCAAGGACGGGCAGATGGTCCCGGCCGGGCTGGTGCCGTCGACGGCCGACGGAGCGACGATGCTGACCGGCACGCCCGACGGGGCAGTGGCGGTCGGGATGACGGTGGAGCCCGCGGGCGGCTCGGCGAGGCCGACGAGCGCGCCGGTGGTGCTACTGCCGTTCGCCGCGACCTGAGGTCGTCGGGCCGGGGGGTGGGAGAGGCGGGCGGGCCTTGCGGGGCCCGCCCGCCTTCGGCTTTGGTGCTGCTGGTTGCCGACTGTACATACTAGTAGGTACAGTCGTCGCATGAGCACTCCTGAGCGACTGATCGAGAGCACCCAGGAACTCCTCTGGGAGCGCGGCTACGTCGGCACCAGCCCCAAGGCGATCCAGCAGCGGGCCGGGGCCGGCCAGGGCAGCATGTACCACCACTTCAAGGGCAAGCCCGAACTGGCGCTGGCCGCCATCCGCCGCAGCGCCGAGCAGCGGACCGCCCTCGCCGAGGAGCAGTTCTCCGCCCCCGGCACGGCGGTCGAGCGGATCGCCGACTACCTGCGCCGGGAGCGCGACATCCTGCGCGGCTGCCCGATCGGCCGGCTGACCCAGGATCCCGAGGTCGTCGCCGACCCGGTGCTGCGGCAGCCCGTCGCCGAGACCTTCGAGCACCTGCGCGGACGCCTGGTCGCGGTGCTCACCGAGGGCCAGGCGCTGGGGGAGTTGGACCCCACCCTCGATGTCGTCAACACGGCCGCGATGGTCGTCGCGGTGCTGCAGGGCGGCTATGTGCTGGCCCGGGCGGCCGGGTCGACCGAGCCGTTCCAGCAGGCCGCGGAGGGCGCCATCGCCTTGCTGGCGGCCCGTCAGCTCACTTGAGCAGCAAGGAGGTTGGTGCTCCCGTGCTGACGCACGCGATGCAGTACACGATCACCCTGCCCGCCGACTACGACATGGCGGTCATCCGCAGGCGGGTGCGGGACCGGGGCCCGCTCACCGACGACTTCCCCGGCCTGGTGCTCAAGGCGTACCTGGTCAGGGAGCGCGGGGTGGACGGCTCCCCGGTCAACGCCTATGCCCCGTTCTACCTCTGGGGCGACTCCGCGGGGCTCGGCAGCTTCCTCTGGGGCGGCCGGGGCTTCGGCGGGATCGTCACCGACTTCGGCCGCCCGACCGTCCGGCACTGGATCGGCGCGGGCCTGGCGGCGGGACCGTCCGCGCGGCTCACGCCGCGTGCGGCGACCCTGCACCGGACGGTCCTGCCGGACGGCGCCGACCCGGCCGGGGCTATGGCCGAGGCCGCCGCGGACCTCGCCGCCCGGGCCGGTACGGCCGGTGTGCACACCACCGCCGTCGCCCTGGATCCGGACCGCTGGGAGCTCGTCCACGCGACGCTCTGGGAACGGGAGATCCCCGAGGGGGTCCTCGGCGACCGCTTCCAACTGCTGCACCTGTCCGCGCCCGGCCTGGGTGAAGAACGTCCGAGCGAACTGGAGCTGTCGTGAAGCCTTTGACCCCCGCCGTCCTCGACCGGGCCGCCGGTTACCGCCTGGTCGGCGAAATCCAGGACGAGCAGGAGCAGTTGGCCGTCCTCGGCCGGTTGGACGAACTCGCGCCCGGTTTCCCGGACTGGATCGTCACCGCCCTCTTCGGCGGCACCTACCAGCGCGAGGGCCTGGCGCTCCGGGACCGGCAGGTCGCCAACCTGGCCGCGCTCACCGCGATGGGCGGCGTGGAGCCGCAGTTGGCGACGCATGTCCGGGTGAGCCTGCGGGTGGGTATGGCCAGGGAGGAGATCGTGGAGGTGATGACCCACCTCGCCCCCTACGTCGGTGTGCCGAGGGCGCTGGCCGGACTGCGGGTGGTGGCAGCGGTCCTGGCGGACCAGGACGGGGACCAGGACGCTGAGCAGGACGGGGAACGATGACGGCCCTGGTCCGGACCGTGCTCGGGGACGTGCCCGCCCGGGAGTTGGGCGCGGTGGACTCCCATGACCACCTCCATCTGCGCAGCGCGCAACTGCCCGGCCAGGAACTGGACGACCAGGCCGCCGCCGCGGCCGAGTTGGGGGCCTTCCGGGCGGCCGGCGGCGGCACGGTGGTCCAGTGGACGCCGTACGGTCTCGGCCGCCGGGCGGAGCGGCTGGCGGAGCTCTCCCGGGCGACCGGGGTGCACGTCCTCGCCGCGACCGGGTTGCACCAGGCCCGGCACTATCCGCCCGGGGCGGTCGAGCGGGCGGGCGACCTGGCGCGGCTGTTCGTCCAGGAGCTGACCGAGGGGCTGCGGGCGGACGACGGCGCGCCGCTGCCGGTGCGGGCGTCGCTGGTCAAGGTGGCCGGGAGCTACCACGGTCTGGACGCCCACGCCCGCACCGTGCTGGCCGCCGCGGCCGAGGCGCACCGGGCCACCGGCGCGCCGATCGCTGTGCACCTGGAGCAGGGGACGGCCGCAGCGGAGGTGCTGGCGCTGCTCTGCGACCGGCTGGCGGTGCCGCCGGAGCGGGTGGTCCTCGGCCACCTCAACCGCTTCCCCGACCTGCGGCTGCACCGGGAGGCGGCGGAACGCGGAGCCTACCTCTGCTTTGACGGTCCGTCAGCCGCCCATCACGCCACCGACTGGCGGCTGCTGGACGCGCTGAAGGAACTGGTAGACGCGGGCCACGTCCGGCAGTTGCTGCTGGGCGGCGACACCACGACCGCCCGGGCGCGATCCTTCGGCGCGGGCGGGGCGGGGCCGGGGATGCCCTTCCTGCTGACCGGGCTGCGCCCGCGGCTGCGCCGGGAACTCGGCGAGGAGGCGGCCGAGCTGCTGTTCGTCGGCAACCCGGCACGGGCCTTCGCACTGCCCGACCCGGACTGAACCGAGCGCGGCGGGCTAGGGCGCGGAGTCCTTGACCTTGGGGCTCAGCGCGTAGGCCCTTATCGGGGTCATCCCGCCGTAGCCGGGCAGCGACACCGTGTCCTGGGTGCCCACGTGGGCGCAGGTGTTGACCTGGTTGCCGGTCTTCGCGCTGGCGTTGTTCAGGGCGACCTTGGTGTTCACGGCCGGGGCCTTCGCGGTGCCGCCGGGGAAGACCAGGCCGGACGGCCAGTCCGCACCGATCACCAGGGTGACCTTCGTGCCGGTGGTCTGCTTGAGCGCGCTGGCCGGGAGGCCGAGGCTGGCGGCGACCTGCTTGGCGTTGTCCAGGCGGCCGGTGCCGTACTCGATCGAGGTGGTCTTCACCGTGTTGCTGGGCGCGTTGCCTATGGTGCTGTTGCTGCTGTAGCCCTGCTGCACCAGCGCGTCGTGCAGGGCGGTGGCCCGCCCGGGGGTGGTGCTGCCGTTCTCCACCCGGACCGCGATCTGGCTGGACGGCACCGACTTGTAGGTCGGGGCGGCCGAGGCCGCGGCGCTCGCGGTCGCCGAGGCGCCGGCCGCGGTGGCCTTGCCGGTGGCGGTGGTCAGCGACTGGTCGTTGCTGATGCTGTTGAACAGGGTCTGCGCGCCGGCTGCTATCACCAGCCGGTTGGGGTCCGCGGGGTCGGCGCCGGTCTGCATGGTGGTGAAGGTCATCCGGTCGGTCGGGACCTTGTTGAGGTCGTCGGCCAGGCCGAGCAGGCTGGTGATGCTCTTCAGCTTGCTGTCGACGGTCAGCGCCTTGGTCGCGGCGGTGGCGAGGCTGAGCATCCGACCGGGGTTGGTGAAGGTCTTGGAGCTCTTCATCGCGTTGATGGTCTGGGTCAGGAATATGTGCTGGGCGTCCGCCCGGCCCAGGTCGCCGCCGTTGCCGAAGCCGTGGCGGGTGCGGACGAACTCCAGCGCGGCGAGGCCCTTGAGGACGTGCGTCCCCTTCTTGAGCTTCAGGTGCGAGTAGGGGTCGTAGACGTTGTTGTCGACGCAGACGCTCACCCCGCCGACGGCGTCGGACATATTGACCACGCCGCTGAAGTCGATCATCGCGAAGTGGTCGATCGGGATGCCGGTGAGCTGGTGGATGGCCGCCACGCTGCAACCGGGGCCGTAGGTCAGCACGCTGTTGATCATCCCGGTGCCCGCGTCGCGGTGGGCGCCGGTCTTGGCGTCGGTGCAGGCCGGGAGTTCGGTCTCCAGGTCGCGCGGGATGCTCATCACCGTGGCGTTGGAGCGGTCGGCGGAGATGTGGACCACCATCTCGACGTCGGCGTTCGCGCCCGGGCCGCAGTCGCCGCCGATCTTGCAGTCGGCCTTGTTGTCGCGCCCGTCCGAGCCGATCACCAGCAGGTTGATCGGGGTGCGGCCGAAGGCGTCGGCCTTCTCCACACCGGCGTTGCCGGTGGTGCCGTTGAAGAGGTTGTCGCTCTTGATGTTGTGGTCGAGCTTCCAGGCGGTGTAGCCGAGGTAGCCACCGCCCGCGACCAGCGGGGTCAGCAGCACCAGGGCGACGATCAGGACGACCTTCTTCCGGCCGCCCTTGCCGCGCTTGCGGCTCTTCCGCGCCGCGGCCCGTCCCCCGTACTGGACGTCGCCGCCCGATGCGGACGGGGTCTGCGAGGATGTGCCTCCGCCGCGTCGGGCGGCAGCCCTGCCGCCGGTCCTGGCGTCGGTCATGGTCACATCCTTTGTTCAGAACGGTGCAGGAGGGAGGACTGTCCGCTCCCGGTCTCCGGTTCCACGGCTGGGCAATCTAGCAAGTGTTCCTGGGTACTGCGTGAGGACGGTTCGCCGGATCGTACCTCGCAGGTGTAAGGGTCTACTTTGCCACGCGCCATCTTCGGACGGGTGTGCGGGGGTCGGTCGTCCGGCCTTTTCGATCGTACAGAGCCTGGTGGGACCGAACTTTTGATCGTTGACTGCGTATGCAGCGGCCCGGAAAATGAAGGTCCGTTATTCAGGCGTATCTGAAGGGTTATGTACTGCTTTGATACTGATCGATGCTGTGACGAAGCGGTATCCGGACGGCACCACCGCGGTGGACCGTCTCACTCTTGAGATACCCGACGGTTCCATCACGGTGCTGGTCGGCCCCTCGGGGTGCGGCAAGACCACTACCCTCCGCATGATCAACAGGATGATCGACCTCACCGAGGGCCGGATCACCCTCGACGGCGCGGACATCCGCGATCAACCCGTCAACGCGCTGCGCCGGTCCATGGGCTATGTGATCCAGAACGCGGGGCTCTTCCCGCACCGCACCATCGCGGACAACATCGCCACCGTGCCCCGGCTGCTCGGCTGGGACCGCAGGCAGGCCAAGACCCGTGCGCTGGAGCTGATGGAGCGGGTCGGCCTGGACGTCTCGCTGGCCAAGCGCTACCCGTACCAGCTCTCCGGCGGCCAGCAGCAGCGCGTCGGGGTGGCCCGCGCGCTCGCCGCGGACCCGCCGGTGATGCTGATGGACGAGCCCTTCTCCGCGGTCGACCCGGTGGTCCGCAAGGGGCTCCAGGACGAACTGCTGCGGATCCAGTCCGAGCTCGGCAAGACCATCGTCTTCGTCACCCACGACATCGACGAGGCCATCAAGCTGGGCGACATGGTCGCGGTGCTGCGCGAGGGCGGGAAGCTGGCCCAGTACGCGCCCCCGTCCGAGCTGCTGTCCGCGCCCGCCGACCCCTTCGTCGAGGACTTCCTCGGGGTCGACCGCGGGGTGCGCCGGCTGTCCTTCTTCACCGCCGCCGGGGTCGAGCTCAACTCCGTGCCGGTGGTCGCCGTCGACAGCGGCGCCGGGCAGATCGCCGAGCGGATGATCCCGCAGATGCCGTACCTGCTGGTCACCGACACCGAGGGCCGGCCGCTGGGCTGGGCCGAGGGGAAGAAGCGGATGTCGGGTGACGAGACTCTCATCCCCTACGGCCACAGCTTCACCGCCGGACGGGACTCGCTGCGGGCCGCGCTCGACTCCGCTGTGATCTCGCCCACAGGGTGGGCGGTCGCGGTGGACGAGAACGGACGCGCGGTCGGCGTCGCCTCCCAGGAGACCATCGCCGCCGCGATCCGGGCCGCGCACGCCGAGAGGCAGGCGGACGCCTGATGGGGGGCTTCTTCGACCTCCCCAGCGACCTGCAGCACAGCTGGGGCGGGCTGATCCTGTGGCACCTCCAACTCGCGCTGATACCGGTCGTGTTCGGGCTGCTGATCGCACTGCCGGTGGGCCAGCTCTGCGCCCGCTACCGCTGGCTCTACGGGCCGATGCTCAGCGTCAGCACCGTCCTCTACTCGCTGCCCTCGCTGGCCTTCTTCGTGGTCCTGATCGACTGGACCGGCCAGAGCGACACCACCGTGGAGATCCCGCTCACGGTCTACAGCCTGGTGGTGCTGATCCCGGCGATTGTGGACGGGGTCCGCTCGGTGTCGGACGAGACCCATGCGGCGGCGACCGCGATGGGCTTCGGGCCGATCCGCCGCTACCTCCAGGTGGAGCTGCCGATCGCGGTCCCGGCGATCTTCGCCGGACTGCGGGTGGCCACCGTGTCCAGCATCAGCCTGGTCAGCGTCGGCGCGCTGATCGGCAACCAGGGCGCGCTGGGCAACCTGCTGGCCGACGCCAGCCAGTACCACCGCCCGATCCTGGCGTGGAACTCCGTGCTCACCACGGCCGTCCTGGCGATCCTCATCGACGGCCTGCTGGTGCTGCTGCGCCGGCTCCTCACTCCCTGGGCGGTGCGGTGAACATCTTCCACTTCGCCAATGTCTTCTTCAGCGACCGCGCCCACTGGCACGGTCCCGGCGGCATCCCCACCCGGCTCTGGGAGCACGTCCAGTACACGCTGATGGCCCTCGGCATCGCCGGGGCGATCGGGCTGCCGGTCGGCCTGGTCACCGGGCACACCGGGCGCGGCGGCAACGTCCTGGCGATGATCGCCACCGCGGCCAGGGCGCTGCCGAGCTTCGGCCTGCTGGTGCTGCTCACCATTCTGATGGGGCTCGGGCTGACCCCGGTGATGGTGCCGCTGGTCGCCCTCGCCGTCCCGCCGATGCTGGTCACCACCTACGAGGCGATCCGCACGGTGGACCGCTCGCTGGTGGACGCGGCGCGCGGGATGGGGATGGGCCCGGCCCGGGTGCTGTTCCAGGTGGAGCTGCCGGTGGCGCTGCCGCTGGTGCTGAGCGGGATCCGCTCCTCGGCCATCCAGATCGTCTCCACGGCCACCATCGCCGCGTATGTCTCCTTCGGCGGGCTCGGCCGCTACATCGTGGACGGCCTCTACCAGGTGGACTACTACCAGGTGGTGGGTGGCGCGGTGCTGGTCGCCGGGCTCGCGGTGGTCACGCTGCTGCTGTTCTGGCTCGCCGGGCGGCTGTTCGTCTCGCCCGGGGTGCGGCGGCAGCGGTAGTCGCTGGCAACAGCGGAGGGGGCCACCATCGGTGGCCCCCTTCGTTTCTGACGAATGTTGTTGACGACGGGTCAGCGCTCGGCGCGGGCCAGTGCCAGTTCCAGCACCACCAGCAGCGCGTCCCTGACCGAGCCGCGCTCGCGGGCGTCGAACAGCACCAGCGGCACGTTCTCGCCGATGTCCAGTGCCCAGCGCACCTCGTCCAGGTCGTGGCCGAGGCTGCCGTCGAAGACGTTCACCCCGACCGCGAACGGCAGGCCCTTGTTCTCGAAGTAGTCGACGGCGGCGAAGCAGTCGTCCAGCCGCCGGGTGTCCACGATGACCAGGCCCCCGAGCGCGCCCTCCACCAGGTCGTCCCACATGAAGCCGAAGCGGTCCTGCCCGGGCGTGCCGAAGAGGTACAGCTTGAGCGTGGGGTCCAGGGTGATGCAGCCGAAGTCCATGGCCACGGTGGTCGTGGTCTTGTGCGGGGTGTGGGTGAGGTCGTCCACGCCTGCGGCGACCTCGGTGATGCTGGCCTCGGTCGTCAGCGGCTCGATCTCGGAGATCGCGGCGACGGTCGTGGTCTTTCCCACCCCGAAGCCGCCCGCGATCACCATCTTCACGGGCAGCGGCGGGCGGGCGGTCGCGGTGCTCATGGTGCTTCCACCGATCGGGCTAGGGGGTGTCTGACGGATATCCGCGGATGAAGGAGCGGGGTCCGGTGCGTGCGGTCGCAAGGCGGCGGAGCGCCCTTGTAGCGGAGCTACCAGGGCGGTTCGGCAACGCGGCGAGCGTGCGTGCCGGGCACCGCGACGCCGCGGAGATCCGTCAGACACCCCCTAGGCAGGGCGGTTGTCACGCGGGAGCCCTCGGGAGTCGGGGACGGCGCGGAGACCATCGATAACCCTTCGCAGTACGGAGACGTCCTGGGCGGTGCTGGCCTGCGGTACGTAGACGGTCAACTGGCCCGCGCTGCGCAGGTCGTCGGCGATCACCCGGACCACGTTGAGGTGCAGTCGCAGCCTGGCGGCCAGCTCGGCCAGTGACTGCGGGACGCGGCAGGCGTCGACGATGGCATGGTGCTCGAAGGTGAGCCGCTCCAGCGCGGAGAGGCCCTGGGAGGTGGAGACCACCTGGGTCTCCAGCGGCAGCGGCCCGCCGGTGCCCCCGCCCGCGGCGAAGCCCGCACCGGCCACCCGGCCCGCGGTGAGCAGGAACGGGCGTACGGCGAGGCTGCTGCGGGTGGCCTCCACCGGGGCCACCACCGGCGCCGGCGCCGGTGCGGGCTCCGGCTGCGGCGGAGGAGGTGGCGGAGGAGGTGGCGGGGGAGGCGGTGGCGACGGCGCGGGGGGCGGCGCGACCGGCGGCTGCGGACGCGGGGCCGGCTCCGGCTCCTCGTCCGCCATGACGTACGGGCGCAGGGGACGTACGACCCCGGGCGAGGGCGCGTCGTACCCGCCGCCGGTGGTTGTCGCGCTGCCCACCATGGTCGTCCTCCCCTAGGTCCGTGCCCCCGTGCGGATGTTGGTCACTGCTGGTCAGCCACCGATCGGTGCGCCGACCCCGTTCTTGAGCTCGATGATCAGCTGCGGGCTGAGCGCCGCCCCGGCCCGGTTCGCGAACAGGGTCATCTCATAGGCGACGTTGCCGAGCTTGGCCTCCTTGGAGGCCACCACGCCCAGGACCGAGCCGTTGCCGATGGAGGAGACCAGCAGGTGGCCGCCCTCCAGGTCGATGATGACCTTGTTGAGCGCGCCCAGGCCGTAGTTGCCCGAGGCCCCGGCGGCGAGGCTGGTGATGCCGGAGACGATCGCGGCCAGCCGCTCCGAGTCGGCCGGGTCCCGGAGCCGGGACACGGCGATCAGCAGGCCGTCGGAGGACACCGCGATGGCGTCCACCACCCCTGCCGTCTCGGTGGCGAATCGGTTCAGCAGCCAGGTGAAGTCGGCGGCGGCGCTGCGGAGGTCCGCCGGCGCCGCGGGATCCGACGATCCTGCGTAGGGGGAGCCTGCGCCATGTGTGGGCGTGGTCACGGTCCCACTCCTTCCGGAAGTTCCTGCGGTGCGGTGTGCTCGGTGGTGCGGACATCAACGGTGTGGAGGTTCAGCGTGGCCTCGCGCTCGGCGAGTGCCACGGCTGCCTCGAACTCCTCCAGCGAGGAGCGGACCTGCTCGGCGTCCTGCTCCGGCAGGGGTGCGGACGGGATCACGGACGCCGCTCCGGCGCTCGGCGCGGACGTGCTGAGCGTCGCTCCGCGGACCCGCCGGCGCAGGCCCTCGGGCCGGCTCGCCTCGGCTGCCGCGGGGGCCGGCTCGGGTGCGTGGGTGTGCACCGGCTCCTCCGCCGTCCGCCGGACCGCGCGCCGGGGCAGGCCGCCCTCGGTGGCGGGCGCCAGCGGGACCGAGACCGGGGCCGACAGGGCCGGTCCCGACCGGGCCGCCGGGAAGCCGGCCGGCTCGGCGGGCGCCGGGGTGGCCAGCGCGGTCGGGGGCGGAGGGGCCAGCGGAGCGGCGGGGGCCGCCGGTGCCGCCGCCAGCAGCTCCGCCGGGACGGTGACCAGGCTGGTCACGCCGCCGCCGGGGGTCCTGGCCAGGGTGACCGTGATCCCCCAGCGCCGGGCCAGGGTGCCGACCACGAAGAGGCCGAGCACCTTGGTCGGCACCAGGTCGAGCCGCTCGCGCCGGACCAGCCGGGCGTTCTCCTCGGCCAGCCGCTCCGAGCCCATGCCGAGGCCGTGGTCCACGATCTCGATCGCGGCCTGGCCGCCCGCCGCCGACCGCACGGTGACCTCGACATTGCTGTGCGCGGGGGAGAAGGCGGCGGCGTTCTCCAGCAGTTCGGCCAGCATCAGCACCAGGTCGCCGACGATGTCGGGGGACACCGTCGCGTCGGTCTGGGTGCGCAGCGCCACCCGCTGGTAGCCCTCGATCTGGCCGAGGGCGGCCCGGACCACATGGGTGACCGCGGCCGGACGGCCGTCCAGCTCGGACTCGCGGATGCCGGCCAGCAGCATCAGGCTGTCGGCGTTGCGCTGCATCCGGACCGCGATGTGGTCGATCCGGTACAGCTGCTCCAGCAGCCCCGGGTCGGTCTCACCGCGCTCCACCGCGTCGATCAGCGCGAGTTGACGGGAGGTCAGGTTGCTGACCCGGCGGCCGATGTTGCCGAACATCTCGGCGATGTTGCGGCGACTGGTGACCTGGCGTTCCAGCAGACCGGCCGCGGTGACCTGGACCAGGTTGAACGCCTCGGCCAGCGAGCCGAGTTCGTCCCTGGCGACGACCGGGAGCGCCTCCAGCCGGGCCGGGCTCTCGTCCACCGCGTCGTCGTCGGCCACCCGGGAGAGCTCGGCCTCGGAGACGCTCGCGACCTTGCGCGCGGCGGCGGTGAGCCGCTGCACCGGGCGGACCACCGAGTGCCGGATCAGCACCGAGAGGGTCACCCAGGTCACCGAGATCAGCAGGGCGAGCAGCAGCAGCAGGATGGCCCGCCACCAGGCGGTGCTCGACGTGCTGTCAGCGGTGTTGGCGATCTGCTCGGTCAGCGAGCGGGTGATGGCCAGCCGGGTCGCCGACTCCTTGACCACCTGCTGGAAGGTCGGCTCGACCGCGTCCCGCTGGGCCTCCTGCAGCGAGGCGGCGGTGACCGGGCCGGTCAGCGGCGAGGGGTCGACCTGGAGCTGCGAGGACTGCATGTCCAGGAACTTCTCGCTGCTGTTGTAGTCGATCCCGTTCAGCGCCTCGGCCTGGGCCGGGGTGGCCAGCCGGTTGAAGCGCGCCTTCTGCTCGGTGTACTGGGCCTGGAAGCCCACGGCGGCCATGAACTCGATCATCGCGTTGCTGCCGGTGGTCTGCGCGGACAGCAGGCTGCTCTCGAAGGCGGAGTGGGTGCTGTCGGCCCGCAGCAGCGCGTCGAGACGCTGGCTCAGCAGTTGGTCGCCGCTGTGGCTGGTGTCCAGGCCGAGGCCGTCGACCAGGCTGTCGGCGGCCAGCTCGTAGCCGCTGTCGATGATGTTGGCGACCATCTGGCCGGAGCCGACCGGGCCGCGGACCTGGTCCAGCGCGTCGACCTGCTGCAGCGCGACCGCCTCGGCGGCGGGCAGCGAGGAGCCGAAGGCCTGGCGGACCGCGGCGGCCTGGGCCTGGGTGACCGCCACCGCCTGCTTGTAGGCGCCGGCGTCCGGGCGCTTGCTGCCCCGCTTGAGCTCGGCCAGGTCGAAGCGCGCGGCCAGGATGTTCGCCTGCTGGTGCTCGGCCTGGACGTCGTCGACCAGCTGCACCACCTGCTCGCTGGCGCGGAACAGGTCGGCCTGGTTGCCGGCCGAGCCGGCCGTCTGGATCTCGCTGTTGACGATCACCGCGAACAGGATGGCGATCACCACGACCGGGATCACCACCAGCAGGTTGAGCTTCTGCCGGAACGGGACCCGTTCGATGGCCAGCCCGAACCCGGCCCGGAAGCCGCGCGGCTGCGCCGCCCCGGCGGGTCGTGACGACTCGGGAGGGAGGGGGGTCGAGGGTGCGTCCGGCGTGGCCGGGCGCGCGTCCTGCCAGGACAAGTGAATCTCCTCGATCGGCTCGGGAGCCTGAAGACTGACGGTACGTCTGCTCGAACCGGAACGCCGGTATCGAAAATCCGACCTCGCGGAGACTACCGGCTCTCATGCCAAGATCGTCAGTGGGGGTTGTGAACATTGTGATACGAAGTCATCAATATGCTTCCCCGATGAGCAGTTCGCGGCGCAGTATCACTGCCTTACGCGTGCTGAGGGCGCAGGTCAGGCCAGGGGCGGGGCCGCAGCCGGAGCCGACCACCGGTCGGATGCCGGTTGACTGGCCATGAGGCGAGCGGATTTGATCGCCCCTGAGTTCTGCCAGCTACGCCGTCAAGCCCGCGCACCGCACCACGCTCCTTCTCACCTTCGGAATGGAACATGACCTCCACCGGTACCAACGGCCGTCGCATAGCCGCCGCCCTCATCGCCTCTGCTGCGGCTGTCTCGATGGCCGCCTGCTCTTCCTCCACGAAGACCAGCGGCAGCAACCCCCTCGCCGCCGCCCCCAAGGCCTCGGCCACGGCCGGTGGCCCGGTGGTCATTGGCGGCAACAACTTCCCCGAGAGCACCCTGCTCGCCGACATCTACGGCGGGGCCCTCAAGGCCAAGGGCGTCACGGTCAGCTACAAGTACCAGATCGGCAGCCGCGAGATCAGCTACGGCCTGCTGAAGAACGGCACCATCACGGTGATGCCGGAGTACAACGGCGCCCTGCTGGCGTTCCTGGACCAGGCCGCGGTGCCGACCTCCACGGACGACACCGACACCCAGCTGTCCGCCAAGCTGGCCAGCAACCTGACCCTGCTCAACCCGTCCCCGGCCGAGGACAAGGACTCGCTGACGGTCAACGCGGAGACGGCGGCCAAGTACAACCTGACCGCGTCCTCGAAGATCTCCGACCTGTCGAAGATCGCCGGTGACCTGGTGCTCGGTGCGGCCCCCGAGTTCCAGACCCGCAAGGAGGGCCTGGTCGGGCTGAAGTCCGTCTACGGCCTGACCTTCAAGAGCTTCAAGGCGCTGGACGCGGGCGGCCCGCTCACCGAGGGCGCGCTGGGCAAGAACAGCATCCAGGTGGGCGACATCTTCACCACCGACAGCACCATCAGCGCCAAGAAGTGGATCACCCTGCAGGACGACAAGGGCCTCTTCGGCTACCAGAACGTGATCCCGGTGGCCCAGAAGGGCGCCCTGTCCCAGGCCGGCATCGACGCGCTCAACGCGGTCTCGGCCAAGCTGGACACGCCGACCCTGCTGGACCTGGACACCAAGATCGGCAACGGCACCGACCCGGCCGCGGCGGCCACCGCCTGGCTGCAGTCGGTCGGCCTGGGCTGACCCGTCCGGACCCGTCCGGGTCCGAAGCACGACGAAGGGCCGCCCACCGCGCGATGCGGTGGGCGGCCCTTTTTGATGTCCGGTTCAGGCGTCCAGGTCGTCGCAGCGGCCCAGGGCGTCCGGCTGGTGCTCCTCGACCCGGCGCAGCATCCGTCCGAGCTGGCCGGCGAGCACCGCGCGCTCCTCAGTGGAGGCGTCCCGCAGCAGGTCCTCCTCGAACACCGCCGCCATCCGCATCGACTCCAGCCACTTCTCCCGGCCGAGCCGGGTGAGCTCGATGTTCACCCGGACCCGGTTGCTCTCGTCCCTGGTGCGGGTGACCAGCTCCGCCGCCGCCATCCGGTCCACCCGGTGGGTCATCGCGGCCGGGGTCAGGCCGAGCCGCCTGGCGAGCTCGCCGGGGCCGAGCCGGTAGGGGCTGCCGGCCACGATCAGGGCCTTGAGCACCTCCCAGTCGGCCGAGCTGATGCCCAGCTCGTTGAGCTGCCGCCCGTAGGCGACGGTCATCCGCCGGGCGAGCCGGGACAGCGTCGAGACGATGGTCTCGACCTGCGGGTCGACCATGGGGAACTCACGCTGGTACGCCGCGACCTGTTCGTCGATCTGCAGCTCGGTACTCATACCCCTCAGTGTCTCACAATCGTTTCGCCCCGAAGACTTTAGTAGTGTACTCTTTCAAAGGAAACAGAAGACGGCAGAGGCAGTAGAGGGGCGGTGCAGCATGGCGCGCACAATTCGGCAGGTTCAGATCGGCAACGCACTCAGCGCGTTCGGCAGCGGCTTCACCGTCCCCTACATGTTCGTGTACGTGAACGAGGTGCGCGGGCTCGGCTCGATGACCGCCTGGCTGGTGTTCACCCTGTTCGCCCTCGCCGCCCTGGTCGCGCTGCCGCTGGCCGGGCGCGGGATCGACCGCTACGGGCCCCGTCCGGTGCTGGTCGCCGGGGCGGTGACCGCCTCGCTCGGGGCGCTGGCCTTCGGGCACGCCACCGGCACCGGCCACATCCTGATGTCCGCCTTCCTGTTCGGCGCGGGCGTCGCGGTGGTCCAGCCGGCCCTGGCCACGATGATCGTCCGCTGCTCCACCGCGGCGACCAGGGCGCATGCCTTCGCGCTGCAGTTCACCCTGGTCAACCTGGGGATGGGGATCGGGGCGATGATCGGCGGCCAGATCGTCGACGTCAGCCGTCCGACCAGCCTGACGCTGCTGTTCACCATCGAGGCGCTGATGTTCCTGGTACTGGCGGCGGTGACCGGCAGCGTCCGGATCCCGGCGGCGCCGACCGACGCGACCGCCTCCGCTGCCCCGGCCGCGGGCGGTCCGCGCTCGGACTTCCGCACCCTGCTCGCCGACAAGGCCATGATCCGGATCTGCGTGCTGGCCGGGCTGATCTTCTTCACCTGCTACGGCCAGTTCGAGTCCGGCGTCGCCGCCTACGCCACCGACGTGGTCGGCACCTCGCCGTCCGTGCTCGGCCTGGCGCTCGGGGTGAACACCCTGGCCATCGTGGCGCTGCAGATGATCGTCGTGCGGATCACCGCGCGCCGCCGCCGCAGCACCGCGATCGCGGCCACCGGGCTGGTCTGGCTCGGCGCCTGGACCGCGGCGGCCGTGGCCGGCCTGGTCTCCAACGGGACCGTGGCGACCGCGGCGATGCTCTCCGTCTACATGCTGTTCGGCGTCGGCGAGGCGCTGCTCGCGCCGACCCTCGGCCCGATCATCGCCGACCTGGCCCCGGCGCAGCTGCTGGGCAGCTACAACGCGGCGTTCTCGCTGGTGAAGCAGGTCGCCGTGGCGATGGGCCCGGCGGCCGGCGTGCTGCTGGTCGGGGCCGGGCTCTCGCCCGCGTACCTGCTGGTGATGGCCGGCTCGACGGTGCTGATCGTGGTGCTGGCGCTGCGGCTGCGGAAGCAGCTGACCGGCCCGCAGGACAACGCGGTGCGGCGGCAGCGGGTGGTGGCCGGTTCCAGGCCCGCGGACACGCTGGAGCCCCGGCTCGCGGCCTGACCGGCCCGGGCCGGCGGCCCGGTTCCCGGCGCCCCGGCCCGACCGGCCTGCCGGTGAACAGCGGGCGGCTGGGTGGTGAACAAGAGCCGCACGGGGGTTGAGGGACTACAACGCTGTAGTACTTTCTGACTGCCCAGCGATTCGATCCCCCTGCCGAAGGCCGCAGATGTCCGTCCTCACCTACCCAGAAGCGATCGGCGTCGGTCTGCTCCAGGGCGTCACCGAACTGTTCCCGGTCTCCAGCCTCGGCCACAGCATCCTGGTGCCGGCCCTGCTCGGCGGGCACTGGAAGGCGGACCTCAACGTCTCCGCCGCCGACTCCCCGTACCTGAACGTGCTGATCGGGCTGCACCTGGCCACCGCGCTGGCGCTGGTCGTCTACTTCTGGCGGGACTGGGTCCGGGTGATATCCGGCCTGTTCAGCTCGATCCGGCACCGGCGGATCGAGACCGTGGAGGAGAAGCTGGCCTGGCTGCTGATCGTGGCGACCATCCCGGTCGGCATCGCCGGCCTCGCGCTGGACAAGGTGTTCCGGGAGTCCCTGGGCAAGCCGATCCCGGCCGCGATCTTCCTCACCCTCAACGGTGTGGTGCTCTACGTGGCCGAGCGGCTGCGCCGCGGCGGCACCGGGCGGCGCCGGGCCGGGGACGACCCGGTCGTCCCGCTCGCCGGTGACGAGGAGGTGCACCCGGACGTGCTGTCCGACCGCCGGATCACCAAGCTCCGCTGGGGGCAGGCCCTGGTCATCGGCGCGGCCCAGATCCTGGCCCTGCTGCCCGGCATCAGCCGCTCCGGAGTGACCATCAGCACCGGGATCTTCAAGGGCATGCGGCACGAGGACTCGGCCCGCTTCGCCTTCCTGCTGGCCACCCCGGTGATCGGCGCGGCGGCCCTGCTCAAGGTGCCCTCGCTGATGGGGCACGAGGGCGACGGCATCCGCGGCCAGGTGCTGGCCGGGGCGGTGGCCGCGTTCGTGGCCGGGTACATCGCGGTGCGCTTCCTGACCAAGTACTTCGAGACCAGGACGCTGACCCCGTTCGCGATCTACTGCTTCGTCGGCGGCCTCGGCAGCCTGGCGTACCTGACCCTGGCCTGAACGCCGCGCGCAGCGCCGCCGGTGTCCCTCGTACGGGTGGTCGAGCGGCGCGTGTACCGGGAGCTGGGCGGTTCCTCTGCTCGAATGATCGTCTGAACGTTCTGAACGTACCCGGGCGAGAAGAGGCGCGGCTGATGACCGGTCGAGGGCCAACGGCCGCACTGTCCGCGGCGGTCGCCCTGACGCTGCTGCTCCTGCTCAGCGGCTGCGTCGAGGTCCGCGGCACGGCCGTGCGCGGGCAGTCCTCGGGCCGGTCCGGATCGGTCTCCAACGACTCCCTCGGCCTGGCCCGGCCCTTCCTGCCGCTGCCGGCGGTCACCCCGGCCGCCGTCCCCGACGGCTACGACCCCGGCGCCGACGCCGCGGCGGACATCGCCGCCGCCCAGGCCGCCTCGCACGCCGACGGGCGGCCGGTGCTGCTGGACTTCGGCTCGGCCTGGTGCCAGGACTGCCAGGCGCTGACCGCCCTGGTGCGGAACCCCGGCGTGCACCTGATCCTGGCCCGCAACTACCACACGGTGACGATCGACGTCGGGCACTACGACCGCAACATGGACCTGGCCGGCCGCTATGTGAGCCTGCCCGGCAGCGGCATCCCGGCGCTGGTGCTGCTCGGCGCGGACGGCACCCCGAGCCGTCCGGCGGGCGCCGAGCAGTTCGCCGACGCCAGGAGCCTCAGCTCCGACCAGGTGGCGAACCTGCTGGTGGACTGGCTGTACCCCGGGAACTGACGCTCCGTCCCCAACTGCACCCCCGGAATCTCTTGGATTCAACCGTCACTAGGATTACCTTTCTATAACGCGGGGCGAAGTTCAGCCGTTCGACGGACGGCGTCGCACTGCGATCGCCTAATCCTGTTTCTGGGAACCGGGGAACCACGTAACTCTGGGGTGAATCAGCCGAGGTCTGGCTGTAGGGGACCTTCCTCTCCGAACCCGTCAGCTAACCCGGTCGGCGAGAGGGAAGGAAAGGAGTACGCCGAACGTGGCGTCGCACCAGCCCACTTGGGCACCCGTACAGTCCACGGCCGTCCTCGGGTTCGCGGCCATGGCCGCCGTCGGAGCCACCGGCTTCGCCGCGGTGCCCGCACAGGCGGTGGACAGCTCCGCGAGGGGCGGCACCCTGCTGCTGGCCCAGGAGCACGACCAGGACGAGTCCGTCGCGGCACCCGCGACCGACCCCGGTCTCGCGCTCACCGAGCGGATCCAGACCCAGGCGGTCCAGCAGCGGGCCACCGCCGAGGACGCCGCGCGGCGCCAGGCGGCGCAGCTGGCGGCGGCCAAGCACGCCAGGGCGCAGCAGATCGCGGCGGAGGACCAGGCCCGTGCGGCGGCCGACCAGGCGGCCCGGACCCGGGCGGCTCAGGAGCAGTTGTGGGCGCAGCAGGCGCAGGCCGAGCGGGCCCACGCCGAAGCGGCGGCGGCAGCGCAGGCGGTCGGGCCGCGGCTCGGCACCCTGGTGGCCCCCGTCGCCGGTTCGGTCCCCGGGGCGGGCTTCGGCCAGTCCGACTCCTTCTGGGCGCATCTGCACACCGGTCAGGACTTCGCCGCCCCCACCGGCACCCCGGTGGTGGCGATCGGCGACGGCAGCATCACCTCGGCGGGTTGGGCCGGCGCGTACGGCTACCGGGTGGTGCAGACCCTGGCCGACGGCACCGAGCTCTGGTACTGCCACCTCTCCGCGATCGGCGCGGGCGCGGGCGCGGTGACGGCGGGTCAGCCGATCGGCCGGGTCGGCGCGACCGGCAGCAACGTCACCGCTCCGCACCTGCACCTGGAGGTGCGGCCGACCGGCGGCGAGCCGGTCGACCCCTCGACCTGGCTGGCCGGGCACGGCCTCGCCCTCTGAGGCCGGTTCGCGATTGGGCCGACTGAGGGTCGGCCGCCCCCCTGAACACCGAGGGTCCCGCTGACACCCCCCCGACAGCGGGACCTTCGGTATGTCCGGGCTCAGCCCCGGCGGTCGACCGCCGCCCAGGAGGCCAGCGCCACCCCGGAGGACACCACGGCCACCGAGGGCCAGGCGCCCAGCTTCTTCGCCAGCGGGTGCGAGCCCGCGAACGCCGCCGCGTACAGGCCGGTCAGCGCGACCGCTGTGGCCGGTCCCGCGGCCCGCTTCCACTGGGTCGCCGCCACCGCGCCCGCCCCGAGCAGGGCGAGGCCGCCGAGTTCGCGCCGCTTCGTCGCCCGGGCGATGCCGAAGCCGCCGACCAGGCCGCCGGCCGCGACCAGGGAGGAGGGGATCCGTGCCATGGAAGTGTGTCCTTGTCTCAGTCGGTACTGGGTCTCAGTTGGTTCTGGTGTTGTGCAGGTGCAGGCCGATGTAGCCGATGTAGATCCGCCCGGTTCCCGAGCAGTCGTCGTGGTAGTGCAGCCGCGGCGCGGTGCCGCCGCCCCCTATCCGCAGGTGGGCGCCCATGAAGACCTTGCCGGCCGGGTTCACCTCGACCGGGACCGGCAGCTCGCGCTCGCCCTTCCACTTGCCGTTGGTGCGCACCGTCCGGGACTCGTCGCGGATCACCTTGCGGGGCGGGAAGACATGGCAGTCGGCGGGGGTGTTCTCGCACCATCTGCGGAAGTCGCCGCCCGACTCGCCGTGCACCGCGGCCTCGGCGTAGTCCTGCAGCGCCAGCAGGGCGTCCCAGGCCATCCTTACCCAGGTGGGGTGGTCGGTCTGGTCGTCCAGCTCCTTGGCGAGGCGGTGGTCGCCGGTGAAGGCCAGCAGCGGGAACTCGTCCAGCCGCTCGACCAGTTCGGCGAAGGAGACCGGGTCGACCCGCAGGCTGTCCGGCAGCGTCCGCGGCGCGGCGTCGCCGTCGGCCTCGGCCAGGCGTCCGCGCAGCGAGCGGACCTGGGTCCTGGCCTCGCGCAGCTCGCTGTACTGCTCGTCGTACTCGGCCGCGAGCTGGGACTCGCGCTCCTCCGCGGCCCGCAGCCAGCGGCGTACCTCCTGCAGCTCCTCGGCGCGGGCGCGCTCCTCGTGGACCTCCTCCTCGTGGTGGTCCACCAGCAGCGACCCCGGCTGGACGCCGTCGATCTCGGGGCTGCTCTCGATCGGCCCGCTGGTCCGGCCGCCCGCGCGCAGCGGCGGCAGCCCGGCCAGCGCGTCCGGCAGCGGGGACTGCACCGCGAGCCGGCGCGGCAGCCAGGCCAGCAGGCCGCTGGCGCGGCGCAGGTCGGCGTCCAGGGTGTGCCGGCCCATCACCCGGTGCCGCTGGGCCTCCGGGGCCCAGGCCGGGTCAAGGCCGGGCAGGTAGGTGCGGACCGCGCCGCCGTACACCCGGTGGTGCTCCAGGGCCCGGTTGAAGTCGCGCTCGGCGCCGGGCGCCAGCGCGTACAGGACGGCCAGCCCGGCGCAGCCGCGCAGCAGCGGGTCGACGGTCTCGGCGAGCCAGTCGTCGAAGTCGGTGCGGGGCGGGGTGCTGGCGACCACGATCGGCATCCGCCGGTCCGGGTCGCAGAGCTCGTCCAGCACCTCGTCCACGTCACCGCGTTCGATCACCGTGGGCAGGCCGTGCAGCCTGGCCGCGCCCGGATGCTCGCCCTCGGTGGCGGAGAGCACGTCCAGCAGGCCCCTGGCCAGGGTCGGCACCGGGGCCTTGGTCGCCGAGGAGCCGCGGACCGGCAGTTGCTCGGCGTCGAGTCTGATCCAGGTGGCGCCGGTCGGCGGGGTGCTTACGGTCAGTGAGGTCTGCCAGATTCCCTGGGGCGTGAACTCGCGTAGTCGCCAGCGCGCGACCGACTCCTTGGCGCCGGTCGCGCCGCGGATCCGCTCCTTGAGGGCGCAGTCGAGCACGGCCTGCGGACCGACCCGGTGCCGACCGTCCTCGGCGCCCGGGTCGTCGTAGTGCTGCGCCTTCAGCCAGTGTCTGACCTGCTGCCCCGCGAGGGTGACCGTGTCCCGGTGGCTGTGTCCACTGGCCACGGCCATGCGATAGATGCCGTCTGTCATCCGCTGGCCTCCTGACGCGTCTCGGCGTCACTGCACGTTGCGTGCGGGTGTTAAGAGGGACAACGTGGAGAGGACCTCCGATGGTTCCGGTGCGATCAGCTGGAGGCGTGAGCAGGGGTGGTGCGCGCCGTTATTCTGCGCCGTCCGACCCGGTCCGCGCGGTGGTGTCGGCGGGTTCCGGGTGTTGCGGTTGCTGCGGGAGGGGCTGCTGGGGCTGCGGCTGGGCGGGGCGGTACTGCTGCGGCAGCGGCTGCAGCGGCTGCGGGCCCGGGTAGGCCGGCGGGCGGAACCCCGGCTGCGGCTGGGCCGGCAGGTACGGCGCGGGGGCCTGCGGCTGCGGCGCGGGGTAGCCGGTGGTCCGGTAGCCGGTGGGACGCGCGTACGGGCCCGGCTGGGCGTACGGCGCGGGCTGCGCGTACGCCCCGGGCTGGGCGTACGGGCCCGGCTGCGGGTACGGGCCGGGGGCCTGGCCGTACGGGCCCGGTGCGGCCGGGTACCTGCCGGGGCCGTAGCCCGGGCGCGGGCCCTGTGGGTAGCCGTAGCCGTACGGCCGCCGCGGCTGCGGGTGCTTGCGGTACCACTCCTGCGCGCCGACCCGGACGAACACCTCGGCGACCCGCTCGCGCCGCTCCCACAGGTGGTGCAGCAGCTCCTGCTCGCGCTCGGTGAAGTCCGCCCCGGCCAGCCCGCGCTCGGCCCGCTGCCGCAGGAACGCCAGCGAGGTGGCGAAGCTCAGGTACTCGCCCATGGTGCGGGCCCCGTCCTTGCCCTGCACGAACCGGGCCAGCTCCTTGGACTGCCGCCGGGTCCGCACCGTCGACAGCACCAGCGGCACCTGCGGCGCGAGCCAGCCCGCCGCCACGTACACCGGCAGCTGGCGCTCCACCACCAGCAGCTCGCTCCGCCGGGACCACACCACCAGCCAGACCATCAGGCCGAACACCGGCACCATGAAGAGGAAGTACACACCGAGGAAGCCGAGCCCGCCCAGCGCGGAGGAGCCGTTCCAGGTGCCGTGCATGAACATGGCGCAGACCCAGCCGCCGATCGGCGCCAGCACCATCAGCCAGCGCCTGCGGGTCATCGCCGCGACGCCGAAGCCCACCCCGGTCATCCCGGTGAACAGCGGGTGCGCGAAGGGCGACATCACCTCGCGCAGGATGAAGGTCACCACGGTCAGCGCGAAGCCGTGGCCGTCGCGCTCGCCCTCGGTCACCGAGCGGCCGATGTACAGGATGTTCTCGGTGAAGGCGAAGCCGGTCGCGGTGAAGCCCGCGTAGACCATGCCGTCGACGATGCCGCTGAAGTCGCGGCGGCGGAACAGGAAGAGGAGGAGGATCGCGGAGCCCTTCGCGGACTCCTCGATCAGCGGGGCGACCACGCTGGCGCCGACGGTCTCGCCGCTGCCGATCTGGTGCTCGATCAGCAGCGAGGTCGCCCAGGTGTTGGCCAGCAGCGCCACCAGCGTGGCGGCGAAGGCGCCCCAGGCGAAGCAGAACAGCAGGTTGCGCAGCGGCTTGGGCTCGATCCGGTCCAGCCAGTAGAACGCCCCCAGCACCAGCGGCACCGGCAGCACCGCGAGCGAGATCCCGATCAGCAGCCCCGAGGTCCCGGTCTGCCGCTGCACCAGCGCCAGGATCGCCACCCCGCACAGCGCGAGCAGCACGATCAGGGCGGTCAGCCGCAGGACCTTGCTCTCCAGCGGATTGCGGCGCGGCTTGTAGCGGAGCCGCCGGGGCAGCTGGAACTGCGGCCCCTCCTCCTCGGCCCGGGGCACGGGCAGGTCGGCCATGTCCTCCACGCCCGCTGTCTCCGTGCGGGTGCGGTCGAGGACGGCCGGGTCGTCGGCCGGGACATTGGCCGAGGCATTGGCCGGGTCGGGCTGCGGGCTGCTCACCGTACGACCATAGCGGGGGCTCCGAGCCGCTTGTAAGCGGTTTGAGCAGCGGGGTCGTCCGAGGATTCTCAGCGGCGGCGGAACAGGAGGTCGTGCACGACGTGTCCCTTGTCGATGCCCTGCCGTTCGAACTTGGTCACCGGACGCCAGTCCGGGCGCGGGGCGTAGCCGCCGTCCTGGTCCGGGTGCAGGTTCTCCAGCTCCGGCGAGGCGCTCAGGACCTCGAGCATCTGCTCGGCGTAGGGCTCCCAGTCGGTCGCGCAGTGGACCGTCGCGCCGGGGCGCAGCCGGGACAGCGCGAGCGCCAGGAACTCCGGCTGGATCAGCCGGCGCTTGTGGTGCCGGGCCTTCGGCCACGGGTCGGGGAAGTAGATCCGCAGGCCGGCCAGCGAGGCCGGGGCCAGCTGGTCCCGCAGCAGGACGACTGCGTCGCCCTCGGCGAGACGGACGTTGGCCAGGCCGTCCGACTCGATCCGGCGCAGCAGGTTGCCGTGGCCGGGGGTGTGCACGTCCACGGCGAGGATCCCGGTGGACGGGTCGGCGGCGGCCATCGTCGCGGTGGCGTCACCCATCCCGAAGCCGATCTCGAGGATGACGGGGAGGGGGGCGGCGGGGTCGCCGAAGAAGGTGTCGAGGTCGAGCAGCTGCTTGCCGTCGACGCGTATGCCGTACGCCGACCACAGCCGCGACAACGCTGCGCGCTGGGCGTCGCTCATCCGGCCCTTGCGTGGGTGGAAGCTCCGCACCCGCTGTTCCCGGTGCAGGTCGTCTCCGACGGGGGCGGGGGTGCGCGGGGCAGCGGGAGGCACGAGATGGCTGGTCACAATGCCCCCAGTCTAACGACCCCCGAAACACCCTCCCGGGTACCGGCAGCCTCCGCCTGCGGCGGGCAGGGTGTGCTGAGAGTCACCCCCGCTGCGCGGGGCCCCCGCCTGCGGCGGGCCCACCCCCGCTGCGCGGGGCCCCCGCCTGCGGCGGGCCCACCCCCGCTGCGCGGAGCTGTGCCGCGCAGCGGGCGGGGTGTGCTGAGGGTCACTCTCGTTGCGCCGGGCCGGGCCGGGCCGGAGGCGGGGGGGTTACCGCGCGAGGGCGGTTAGGGCTCGTGTGGCGACCTCGCGGCCGATGGGGAGGGAGGCGGTGGCCGCGGGGGAGGGGGCGTTGAGGACGTGGACGGTGCGGGGGGCCTCGGCGAAGGCGAAGTCGTCGAGGAGGGTGCCGTCCCGGCTCACCGCCTGGGCGCGGACGCCTGCCGTGACCGGCAGCAGGTCGCCCTCGGTGACGGCGGGCAGCAGCCGCTGGACGTCGCGGGTGAAGGCGCGGAGCGACAGCGAGCGCCGTACTTCCACCGCCTCGGCCCGCCAGTGCCGCGCCGCCAGGCGCCACGCGCCGGGCCAGCCGAGCGTCCCGGCGAGCTCCCGCGGGTTGACCGCGCCCCAGCGGTAGCCCTCGCGGGCGAGCGCGGGGACGGCGTTGGGGCCGACGTGGACGCCGCCGTGCAGGTCCTTGGTGAGGTGGACGCCGAGGAACGGGAACAGCGGGTCGGGCACCGGGTAGACCAGGCCGTTCACCAACCCGGTGGTGCGCTCGGACAGTTCGAAGTACTCGCCCCGGAACGGGATGATCCGGACCCCGGGCTCGTCCCCGGCCAGCCGGGCGATCCGGTCGCTGTACAGGCCGGCGCAGTTGACCAGCACCTTCGCCCGGACCTCGGCCAGCGCGGTGGTGACCGTCACCCCGTCCGGCCGGCGCGCGATCGCGGTCACCGCGCCCCCGGTGCGCACCTCCGCGCCGGAGAGCTTGGCGTAGGCGTGCGCGATCGCCGGGTAGTCGGTGATCCCGGTGTCGCCGATGTGCAGCGCGGCGACCCCGCGCACCTGCGGCTCGTACTCGGCGATGCCGAGCGCGCCCAGCTCCCGCACCGCGAGCCCGTGCTCGCGCCCGCGCTGGGCCAGGGCGTGCAGCCGCGGCAGCTCCTCGCCGGTGGTGGCGACGACCAGCTTGCCGGTGGCCCGGTAGGGCAGCCCGTGCTCGCGGCAGAACCCGGCGAGCTCCCGGCCGCCGCCGACCGCGTACTGGGCCTTGAGCGAGCCGGGCTTGTAGTAGAGGCCGCTGTGCACCACATTGCTGTTGCGGCCGGTCTGGTGCCGGGCGAGCGCGGGCTCCTTCTCCAGCACGATCACCGAGACCCCGGGCTCGGCCCGGCTCAGCGCGTACGCGGTGGAGAGCCCCACGATTCCGCCGCCGACCACCACGACCTCGCAGTCGTACCGCACACCCCGCTCCTTCCGCCGTCCGCACCGACGGTTGGATCGTCCCACGCGGGTACGACAACCGGGTACGCCAGCCTGGTCACAACGGATGCGGAACGGGCCGGTCAGGCCGGCGCGGCCAGGACCAGCCGGGCCCGTTCGGCGAGCTCCACCGCGGCCCGCTCGCCCTTGAAGTGCTCGAGCCGGCGCAGCATCTCCTGGACGTACTCCCTGGTCCGCTGGGAGGAGATGCGCCCGGCGACCTCCACCGCACGGGTCCCGGCGGCCACCGCCGCGTCCAGGTCGCCGTCGTCCAGCTCCGCCAGCGCGGACACCACCAGCCGCAGCCCGTGCGAGCGGACGTACTCCTCGGTGGGGCTGGCCAGGGCGTGCTCGGTGAACTGACGGACCTTCAGCGGCACGCCGAGGTCGCGGTAGCACTCCGCGGCGTCCGCGGCGAGCCGGTCGTAGGAGTAGAAGTCGATCCAGGGCGGGTCGGCGTCGCCGGGACGGGCGCGTTCGAGCCGGCTCTCCGCCGCCGCGAGCGCCTGCGCGCAGGCGTGCGCGCTCCCGGCGCGGGCGTGCGCCCTGGCTTCCACCAGGTGGAAGAAGCTCATGGTCCGGGCGGTGGCCAGGCCCCGATTGCGTTCGATCGCGGCCTGGGCGAGGTCCACCCCCTCCTCGGCCGCACCCCGGTAGGTGGCCTGCAGGCTCATCGAGGCCAGGACGTACCCGCCGAAGGGGACGTCCGCCGCCGCCCGGGCCAGCCGCAGCGCCTGGATGTAGTAGCGCTGGGCGGCCTCGTGCTGGCCGGTGTCGAAGGCCATCCACCCGGCCAGCCGGGTCAGTTCGGCGGTCGCGCCGAACAGGGCGCGGCCCACCTCGTCGCTGTAGGAGCCGAGCAGCAGCGGGGTCGCGTCCTGCCGCAGGCACTCGGGCACCATCGAGGAGCGCCAGTCGCCGCCCCCGTAGCGGGAGTCCCAGTGCCGCGCCTCGCCGGCCGCCTGCCGCAGCTTCGCCGCGTCGGCGTGGCCGACCCGGTAGGCCCGTCCGTCCCCGGCCGCCGCCCGGACCCGGGCGGCCTCGCCGTGGACCTCGCCGAAGTCGGCGGCCACCGCCCTGATCCGCTGGGCCTCCCCGCGCAGGTCGCCGGCCTCGCGGGCGACCGAGCTGTCCACCGGGGTGATCAGCCAGCGCGACACCGGGGTGGCGTACGCGGTCACCGAGAAGGTTCCGGCCAGGTTGTCCCACCAGCCGCGGCCCCGGCCCTCGGACCGGGCCGCCGCGCCGGAGTCCAGCCGCCAGAGCTCGGTCACGTGCCGGACCGCCTCCTGGACGTCCCGGGGGAAGGCCAGGCCGATCTCCGGCGCGGGGTCGCTTCCGGCCAGTCCTATCTCCTCCAGCGGGACGCTGCGGCCCAGCTTCCCGCCGATCGCGGTGGCGATCAGCTGCGGCACCGCCCCCTGCGGGACCATGCCCTTGCCGACCCAGCGCGCCACCGAGGTCTTGTCGTAACGGAAGGTCAGACCCCGTTGCGCCCCCAGGTCGTTGACCCTCCGGGCCAGCCCGGCGTTGCTGATGCCGGCGAGCGCCAGCAGCGTGCCGAGCCTCTCGTTGGGCTCGCGCCCAGTGGTGGTCATGCCCTGTGCCACCTCCCCGCCGGTTCCCGTCAGCTCCGGGTCTCCATGGTCCTGCGCCCGCACTTGTACCCAGAGTAGTTCCCCGCCTGCCCAGGGTTAAGGGGCTGCGTTCCGGATGGCGAGATACCGCTCTCACTATTTCGGCGCCGGAGCCGAACCATGCACCCGCCGCGTGTGGCCGTGCGCCCCGCCGTGCTCCCTCCCTGGGGCAGGGGGCCGGGGGTTGGATTCCGGATGTGGGTCGGCCTGCGGTCGAGGAGGGCAGGTCGGGGGAACACTGCCGCACTCCCCGCGCGGTGGTGGGCCGGCTCGGGGGGTGTGCGGACACCCTCCGGGCCCGGAGCCTCAACCGCGACTGCGTCCGGGCCGGGGAGGGGGCGGTCCGGGCGCAGTCCATTTCGGTCCGGATGCTTCCGGTCGCTCCGCATCCTTTCGGCGGGCGGTTTCGCCATTTTCTGAAATTGATCGCGCGCACCCTGCGGATGACCCGGGGCGCTGATGGCACGATGTCCTGTGACAGCCCCTGACGGTGCGACAAGCAGCCTGCTGTGCCCGTCTCGGAGCCTCTGGAGGCGTCGATGCGGTGGTTGGTGGGGTGGAACGGCGCGTCGGCGGTCAACGAGCCCCGACTGCGTGACCTGCGCCCGCTCG
Source organism: Streptacidiphilus alkalitolerans (assembly GCF_042511045.1). Classification (NCBI taxonomy): domain Bacteria; kingdom Bacillati; phylum Actinomycetota; class Actinomycetes; order Kitasatosporales; family Streptomycetaceae; genus Streptacidiphilus; species Streptacidiphilus alkalitolerans. The sequence goes on along the minus strand of NZ_JBHEZX010000005.1, from coordinate 11,272 downwards.
GCGGGCGGCTGATCTGGCCCGGCCCCGACCCGCTCTGGGCGGTCGGCGGCTGGCGGCCGGAGGAGATCCGCACGGTCAGCGTCTACCGGCAGCACCACGCCGCCGACGACGCCGTCCGCACCGGCTTCCCGGACCTGCCCGAGGACCCGGAGGACCCGGCCGCGGTGGACGGCGCGGTGGCCCGGCTCGCCGTGGTCGGCCGCTGCGGCGCGGGTGACGCCGCGCTGCGCGGCGCGCTGCTCGCGGCCAGCGGCGGGGCGCTGCGCCACCTCACCGTCTGGCCCGGCAGCTACACCGTGGTGCTCCAGCAGGGCACCAGGACCACCCTGCTCGGCGACCTGGTCGGGGTCCGGCCGGTGTTCCACACCCCCTGGTGCGGCGGGACGGCCTACGCGACCGCCGGGCTGCCCCTCGCCGACCTGGTCGGGGCCCGGGTCGACCCGCTCTACCTGGCCGCCAGGCTGGCCGTCCCGGACGCACCGGAGATCGTCGCCGAGCACAGCGCGTTCACCGGCGTGCGCCGGGTCGCCCCGGCGCGTGCGCTCAGCATCCGCGCCGGGCGGCCTCAGGAGCAGTCGTACGAACCGCACCAGCCCAGTGTCGGCGGGCCGCCGCCGACCCGGGCCGGGACGGCCGAGGCCACCGCGACCGGCGAGGTCACCCGCAGCCTGCTCGAAGCCGTCCGCAGCCGGGTCCGCGGCGGCACCGGGCAGCCGAGCCGGATCAGCACCGACCTGTCCGGCGGCAGCGCCTCCACCGTGCTCACCCTGCTGGCGGCCGGAATACCGCGACCCGCGAGCAGCCCGCTGCCGCCCGCGTCCGGAACGGCCCAGGACCACCTGCCGGTGCCCCGGCAGTCGGTGGACGAGCGCTGGGGCGACCCGCGCAGCTCCCGCACGCTGCACCACGGCCCGCCCAGCCCGGTACTGGCGACGGAGCCGGCCAGGACCGGGGCGGTCCGCGGCTCCTGGGCCCGCGGCGGGACGGCGCCGGGGCCCGCCGACAACCCGCTGCTGGTGGTCACCTGGACCGACAGCAGCGCCGCGACCGAGCAGGCGGCGCCCGACCCGGCGCACACCGCCGAGCTGGTCCGGGCCCAGTCCCTGGCCGTCGCCGACACCCGCCTGGACCACCTGCTGGTGGCCGGCGGCCCGGACACCCTGCCCTACGCCGACCTGCTCGACCCGGACCTGGCCGGGCCGCTCACCGACGAGCCGGGCGCGGCCCTGATCGCCGGGCTCCGGCACCGCCGCCGCCTGGCCGAGGCGGGCACCGACCACCTCGGCGGGCACGGCGGACGGCAGGTCCTGGACGGGCACCCGGCGCGGCTGGCCGACCTGCTGCTAGAACACCACCGGATGCCGCTGCTGCGGCCGATCACCGCCCTGGCCCGTGCCGACAGCGGCGCGCACCCGCTGCAGGGGGCGTTCGGCACCCCGATCTCCGTGCTGCGGGCGGCCCGCCGGCTGGCCCGCACCAGCTACGCGGAGGGCCTGGAGGACACCGCCGCCCAGCTGATGGCCCGTCGGCGGCGGACCGCGACCACCGCGGGCTCCGCCTCGGTGCAGTCGCTGACCTGGTGCGATCCCTCACCGGCCGCCCGCTGGCTGACCGATGACGCACTGTCGGCGGTCGCCGTGCGACTGCGGGTGGCGACCCGGCGCACCGCTCCCGACCTGCGCCCCGGCGAGCGCCGGGCCCGGCTCGCGGTGCAGCGGCAGGCGGCCGAGTTCCGGGTGCTCACCCATGTGGTCGAGGACGGGCAGCGGCTGCACGCCCCCTTCCTCGACAACCAGGTGGTCCGGGCCTGCGACCTGGTCCCGGCCTCGGCCCGGGTGCAGCCCGGCTCCCGGCACGCGATCCTGCGCAGCGTGCTGGCCGGCGCCGGGATCACCGCGCTCCCCGCCGACTGGGGCACCGCCACCCCGCCCGACCCCTATGCCGCCGCCGCGAGCGTCCGGGCCGGGCTGCGGCACTCGCTGGCCGCACTGGACCGGATGTTCGCCGCCCCGCTGCTGGCCGACCTCGGCCTGCTCGACGCCCGGGTGTTCCGCCGCGCCCTCCATGCCGCCGCGGGCAACCGTCCGGTGCCGCTGGACGGGCTCGCCGCGGTGGTCTCCACCGAGCTGTGGCTGCGCCGCCTGCACGCCCGCCAGGGCTCCTGCTGGACCGGCCTGCCGCTGGCCGAACGGCGCGCGATCGGCGCCCGCGAGCCGGGTCCCGAGCCGGTGCGCGAGCCGGTGCGCGAACCTGCGTCCGAGCCGGGGCGCGAGCCCGTCCGCGAGCCGTTGCGCGAGCCGGGGCCGGGGCAGCGGCGGCAGCAGGGGTACGACGGCGGCCGGGAGGCCGGGCGGGACCCGATCGGCGTGCCGTAGCCGCGGGGTGCCCGGCAAGCCCAACCATGGGTGCCATGCCCACCGCGCCCCCCTCACCCTCCTCGACGCCGGCACCGCATCCGTTCACCACCGCACCGCCCGGCATCGTCGTCGGCGTGGACGGCTCGGACGGGTCGCTCTGGGCGCTCGACCGGGCCTTCACCGAGGCCGCCGCGCTCTCCCTGCCGCTGCACGTGCTGTCCGCGGTCAACCCCTCCCCGGCCGGATTCGCCCCCGGGGTGGCCGAGCTGGCCGAGGAGAGCGCGGAGCGGCTGCTCCGGGGCATGTGCGAGGTCACCGAGCGGGCCATCGCCGGAGTCGCCCCGCGGCACCCGGGCGCCCCGATGCCCGCGCTGTTCGCCCTGCTCGGCAACCCGATCGACACCCTGCTGGAAGCCTCGGCCCGGCACCACACCCTGGTCGTCGGCGCCCGTGGCAACGGCGGCTTCCGCCGACTGCTGCTCGGCTCGGTGGCCTCCGCGCTGGTGCACCACGCGGCCTGCCCGGTGCTGCTGGTGCCGGCCCGGAATACTCCGATCGAGGCACCGGTTGACATCACCTGACCAAACAGACAAAAGGAGCCGTCCGCCGTGAAGATCGAAGTGTTCAGCGACATCGCCTGCCCGTGGTGCTACATCGGCAAGCGTCGCTTCGAGCGAGCGCTGGCGGCCTTCCCGCACCCGGTCGAGGTGGTCTACCGGCCGTACCAGCTGGTCCCCGACGCCCCGGCCGAGGCCACCCCGCACCGGGCCTGGCTGGCCGAGCGCTACGGGCCGCAGTCCCGCGCCATGGACGACCGGGTCGCCGCGCTGGGCGCGGCCGAGGGCATCCGCTACGACTTCGACGCCGCGCTGCACGCCAACACCTTCGACGGCCACCGGCTGCTGCGGCTCGCCGCCGTCGAGTACGGGCTCCCGGTCCAGCACGACCTCAAGGAGCGGCTGCTCGCCGCCCACTTCAGCGACGGGGTCGACATCGGCGACCACGAGGCGCTGACCGGCATCGCCGTCGCGGCGGGCCTGGACCGGGACCGGGTCGCCGCCTACCTCGCCTCGAACGAGGGCGCGGCCGAGGTGACCGCCGAGCTGGACGAGGCCCGTGCCATCGGCATCACCTCGGTGCCGACCTTCGTCATCGACGACACCTGGGCGGTGCAGGGGGCCCAGGAGAGCTCCACCTTCCTCCGCGCCCTGGAACAGGCCGCGGCCGAGGGCAGCGTCGGCGCCCATGCGGCGGCCCACGGTGACGGAGAGGCCTGCGCCGACGGCAGCTGCGCCGTCTGACCCGGTTCGGTGCCGGTCGAGCGGGCAGCCCTCAGCTGCAGCTGAACCGGGCGTTGGCCCAGTCCGCGACGTTCACGGCCGCGCCGAACAGCCCGTCCCGCGCGGGCGTCGCCACCAGCCGGATCGCCGTCACACCGGTCAGCGGCACGCTGACCGGGACGGCGGGCTCACCGCCGCGCACCACGCCGGAGCGCCACAGGGTGCGCCCGGTCGTCGCGTCCAGCACCGTGAAGCGGGCCGCGCCGAAGCCCAGGGTCATGTCGTCGATGCCTGCCTCGGCGTCGAACTCCCGGCACTGACGGTTGAGTTGGACGGTGACCGAGGACGGCGCGTGCACCGTGATCCCGCGCCCGTAGCTCTGCCCGCCGACCCGGACGCCGCGGCTGCGCTGCCAGACCCAGCTGGAGACGCTCCCGTCCAGGCTGGGCCCGGTCGGTGAGCCGACCCCGCTGTAGGGCAGCGCGTCCACGTAGTAGTCGGCCGGGGCGGGCGGCGGCGGGGGCGGTGTCGGCGTGGGCTTGGGGGGTGTCGGCGTCGGTTTCGGCTTGGGCGCGGGAGTGTGCCGCACGGTGGGCTTCGGCGCCGGGGTGTGCCGCACCGTGGGCCGCGGCTTCGGGTGGACCACCGGCGCCGGGGGCGGCGGGACGGGCGCCGCCGAGGGCGCGGGCGGCGGGGGCGGCACGATCGAGGCCGGGCTGGGGACCACCTTCGCCGCCTGCGGCTTGGGCGGTGGCGGCTTGTGCTCGCTGCCGCTGAGGGCGAAGACCACCCCGGCCACCGCCACCACGGTCACCACCGCGGCGATCCCGGCCTTCGCCGGGAGCCCGAGGCCCTCGCTCGCCGCCGCACCGCCGGCCGCGCCACCGCCGCTGCCGCCGGCGGCCGCCCCGGCCGCGGTGCCGCCGGCCGCCGTCCCGCTCGCGGCCACGCCCACACCGACGCCGAGCCCGGCGGCCCCGGCCGCACCCGCGGCCAGCACCGTGAAGTACCCCGAACCGATCCACACCAGCACACCCGTCGGGAGCAGCTCGCGCAGGCTGTGGTTGAGGTCCACCAGCTCCAGGTACGCCGCCGAGCAGCGGTCGCACTCCTGCATGTGCTCGCGGATGTCCCCGGACGCCCGCTTGCCGAGCGAACCGCGGGCGAACGCCCCCAGCTTGCGGGCGTGCTCCTCGCAGGCGGTCTGCTGCGAGTCGGAGATGTGCGCCTGCAGGAACTCGGTGGCGAGCCGGTCCCTGGCCCGGTGCGCCTGCACCGCCGTGGCGTTGGCGGTCTTGCCGATGATCGCGGCGACCTCGCGCGGCGGCTCCTGCTGCACCTCGGTGTGCCAGAGCAGCACCTGGTCGGAGGGTTCGAGCTTGCTGAACGCGCGCAGCACCAGCGAGTGGTCGACGCCCGCCATCGCCCAGGCGTCCGCGCCGGGATCGGTGGTACTGACGTCGGCGACCACGGCCGAGGTCGCCGCGAACAGGGTGAAGTCGTCCACGAGTTGCTCGCGCCGGTCGCTGCGGCTCCAGGTCGCGGCGATATTGCGGACGGCCGTCAGCAAATAGGCGCGGACCGCGAACTCGGGCCCCTTGCCTGCCCGCAGGGCCTGCAGGGTGCGTGCGAACACCTCGCCAGCCAGGTCCTCCGCGGTGAAGGCGTCCCGGCAGCAGGTACGGGCGTAGCGGCGGACGGCGTCCGCGTGCCGTCGGTACAGCTCCTCGAACGCGGAGTCGTCCCCGGCCCGGACCGCGGCGGTGAGCGCGGTGTCGGAGGCCGGCAGCTCCTCGTCGTCCACCGGGCCGCCGGGGGCCGGGACCGTGGCGTTCGTGACGTCGGTGGTGTCGGTGGTGTTGACGGGAACGGTCTCCGGCCCTGCGCCGGATACGGGCCTCGGGCCGGCGCGGTGCCGGGGGCCCTGCGCCGGGATGTGCGGCAGCGGTTCGGCGACGGTCTCCGCCGCCGGGGCGTCACGTGCCTCGGGGACGGCCCCCGCCTCGGGGGCGACCCCTGTCTCCGGGCGGTCCGCGCCCCGATCGTCGTCCTGGCCGTCAACACGCATGGCAGCCCCCGTGTCCATCCACGGCCACACCATGCCACGGGGATCATCGCCGCACACCCGGTTCGACAACGGACCACTCGTCCGTGGAGCGCCGAACTGGTCCCGCGTGCGACTCTCGTACGCGGGACCAGCGGGCTCTCCTGCGCGGGTCCTCCTAGCCGGCCCGCAGGCCGTCCAGCAGAATCCGCAGCAGCCGGGTCGACGATCCGAGACCGGTCTCCCGGACGTCGGCCGTCCCCGCCGCACCGGCCTCGCCGCCCGCCGCGACGGGCGAGGTGTACGAGGGAACCGACGCCGTCAGCACCAGCACCACGTCCGACACGGTCACCCCGGGCCGCAGTTCGCCGGCCGACCGGGCCCGCTCGACCAGCTGCGCCAGCAGCTCCAGCAGCCGCGCCGGGTCCGCGTCCCCGCCGCCCTCCCCGGTCGGCGGCGCCGCCACCTCGAGTGAGGGGACGTTACCGGCCGCGCGCTGCACCGGGATCCGCTCCATCCGCTCGGCGTGCCGGAACGCCTCCGGGGGAAGCAGCCGGCCCGCGCCGGTGGCCACCGCCCGGGTGAGGTACCCGGCCAGCGCGTCCCAGGGCTCCGGTTCGCCGTTCAGCGACTCCCACGCCTGCGCGGTGAGCCAGCTGACCTCCTCCGCGGCGATCCGGCGGACCAGCACCTCTTTGCTGGGGAAGCGGCGGTACACCGTGCCGACGCCGACCCCGGCCCGCCGGGCGACCTCCTCCATCGGCGCCCCGTAGCCGAGTTCGCCGAAGACCTCGCGAGCCGCCCGGAGCACACTCTCCAGGTTGCGCCGGGCGTCCACCCGAAGTCGGCCGCCCGCAGCCGCACCGGCACCCGAGCCGCTCACGCTGCCCATGCCGCCCACGCCGCCGCCCCCGCTTCCCGAACTCCCCGCCGCGATTCCCGGCCTTCCGTTCCGCTGCTCCGGAATCGAACGCTCCGATGCGTGCGGAACTGTATGTTCCTGCTGAACCATGATGTTCGTCCTCCCCCCGTGGGCACCCCGACCTCCGCGGTGCCCCCCTACCCGCACACGATGTAGTGAGCCGGTCACCGGCGCACAGACTCCACGACCATAGTTGAGAGCAGATCGGACCGAACAGGGGCCTTCCCAAGGATTGGGTAGCTCCGCCTCCGCTCAGGGCCCGGCACAACAGGGGCGCAACGTAGGGCATATGGGCAGAAGAACGGATCTGGTTGCGGACATTACGGGGTGTACCACCCATTCCATACCGGTCCTGAAATCACCACCCTCTGCGCACCCGTCTCACCGGATTCAAGCGCGCACTATGTACAAGCGGCCGTCGAAGGTGCGAAATGGACCGGTGACACCGGTGACCACCCCACCAGAGACACCCCCGCGGATCCTGCTCGTCGGCGGGGGCCATGTCGGCCTCTACACCGCCCTGCGGCTGCAGCAGCGGCTGCGCCCCGGCGAGGCCGAACTCACCCTCGTCGACCCCAAGTCGTACATGACCTACCAGCCGCTGCTGGCCGAGGCGGCGGCCGGCGCGGTCGACCCCCGGCATGTCGTCGTCCCGCTCCGCCGGGTACTGCCGCGCGCCCAGGTGGTGCTCGGACGGCTGAGCGGCCTCGACCCGGCCACCCGCACGGCCACCGTGACCGTCCCCGCGCCGGTGCACGGGCACACCGAGCGGGACCTCCAACTCCCTTACGACCTACTGGTCCTGGCACCGGGTGCGATCCCGCGGATACTGCCGGTCCCGGGTCTGGCCGAGCACGGCATCGGCTTCCACAGCGTGGAAGAGGCCGTCTCGCTGCGCAACCACGTCCTGGCGCAGCTCGACCTGGCCTCCTCGACCCGTGACGCCGCGCTCCGCGAGGCCGCACTGACCTTCGTCTTCGTCGGCGGCGGCTACGCCGGCACCGGCGCGCTCGCCGAACTCGAGGACATGGCCCGCTACGCGGCCAAGCACTACCCCGGCGTCGACGCCGAGGACATGCACTGGGTGCTGGTCGAGGCCGGGAAGCGGATCCTGCCCGAGACCGAGCCGGACGTCGGCCTGCGCACCACCGCCGAACTGCGCGGTCGCAACATCGAGGTCAGGCTCGGCACCAGGCTGGAATCCGTCGCCGACGGCGTGGTCACCCTCTCCGACGGCAGCCGCTTCGCCGCCCGCACCCTGGTCTGGACGGCCGGGGTCCGGGCCAGCCCGGTGCTGCGCCAGACCCGGCTGCCCTGCGACGCGCAGGGACGGCTCCGCTGCGACGCCACCCTGCGGGTGCTCGGCCAGGACGGCATCTGGGCGGCCGGCGACGGCGCCGCCGTACCGGACCTGGCCCGGGTCGGGGAGTGCTGCGCGCCCAACGCCCAGCACGCGGTCCGGCAGGCCCGGGTCCTCGCCGACAACATCGTCGCGCAGCTGAGGGGCGAGCCGCTGACCGAGTACCGGCACGAGCTCAAGGGCTCGCTCACCTCCCTCGGGCTGCACAAGGGTGTCGCCCAACTCCGCGGCCGGGCCCTGCACGGCCGGTCGGCCTGGCTGCTGCACCGCGCGGTGCACCTGCGCCGGGTGCCGACGCTGGACCGCAAGGCCCGGGTGCTCGCCGACTGGTTCCTGGCCGGGGTGCTCAAGCGGGAGATCGTGTCGATGGGCGCCCTGGAGCAGCCGCGGGCCGGCTTCGAGATGGTGATGGAGCAGGACCGGGAGTGAGGACGGTAGCGAGGACGGGAGGGACGGCTGGGGCGGCATAGGGAGGGGGCGGAAGGGGGGTAGCGAGCCGAGGGGGAGGAAGGGGAGGAGGAGCACGAGCAGGGAGGTGCCCGAGATGGGTATCTCCTGAGAGTGGCCAGGCATGATGTCGCTCGCCGGGGACATCAGCCACACTGGTCCGAACGTCCCGAGCCCCACGGCCGGGCCGTCCGCCGACCGAGCACCCGTCAGGATGAACATCCAGGCTGGACCCTGCTGAACACTTGTACAGGAAAGGTCCTGTGAATCTCACGCGTTGGAGCGTCCGGCTCCCCGGAGGACAACGACGAGCCTCGACGTCACCCCAGGTGACGCGGCCCGCCGATGGCGCGGTCAGCGGCGAGGCGCTGCTCCCCACGGCCCGGGAACTGCTCGACGCCCACGCCCCGGCCGCCGGAACGCCGTCCGCCGGAGGTGGTGGTGCCGGTGGCGGCAAGGAGGGCAGGGCCGACCAGCAGCCCACCGTCCAGGACGTGCTCGGACACCTGCCCGCACTGGTCGCCGTCAGCTACGGCCCCGGTCACCGCCTCGGTTACCTCAACCGCGCCTACACCGAGGTCTTCGGACCGAGGCCCACCGGAGTGCCCGCGCACCAGGTGATGCCCGAACTCGAAGAGCTCGGCCTGCTGCCGCTGATGGACCAGGCGTTCCGCACCGGGCGGCCCCGTACCGTCAAGGCGCGCAAGGTCACCCACTCGTCGTTCAACAGTTCCCACAGCTCTGCCGCGGGCGTCGGCGGAGGCGGCTCGGAGTCGGGCTCCGGTCCGGCTTCCGGCTCCTCAGGTACTGGCACCGGCTCGGGTTCCGCGGGCGCCGGGTCCGCCGCCGAGCGTCCCCGCTACTACACCTTCGTCTGTGCACCGGTCCGCGAGAGCGAGGACCTCGGCCAGCAGATCACCGCCCTCGCCGCGACCCACCAGCACCAGCAGGGACGGATCACCACCAGCCCGCGCAGCGCCTTCGGCGCGCTCCGCCGCAGCACCAACGCCGCCGACGTCTGCGGCGTGCTGGTCTTCGGCGCCGAGGTCACCGACCAGGTCCAGGTCACCGAGCGGCTCAGGGAGAGCGAACGCCGGCACCGCGAGGCCGCCGTCACCCTGCAGCGCAGCCTGCTCCCGCAGAAGCTCGAACAGCCCGACGACCTCCGCGTCGCCGCCACCTACCAGCCCGGCGGCGCCGACGCCGCCGTCGGCGGTGACTGGTACGACGTGATCACGCTCGGCGGTGGACGCACCGCCCTGGTCATCGGCGACGTGATGGGCCGCGGCATGCGCGCCGCCGCCGTCATGGGCCAACTGCGCACGGCGGTCCGCGCCTACGCCCGGCTCGACCTGCCCCCGCACGAGGTACTGCAACTGCTGGACGGACTGGCCTCCGAGATCGACGCCACCCTCATCGCCACCTGCGTCTACGCCGTGTACGACCCGAGCGAGCAGCGCATCACCTACTCCTCGGCCGGCCACCTGCCGATGATGATCCGTGAGACCGACGGCTCGGTCACCCGCCCCGAGGAACCCTGCGGCCCCCCGCTCGGCACCGGCGGCTACCTGCACACCTCCGCGACACTGGCCTTCGGCACCGGGGCCACCGGCGTCCTCTACACCGACGGACTGGTCGAACGCCGGGGCCAGGACATCGACGAGGGTCTCGACGGGCTGGCCCGCACCTTCGCCGGCGCCACCGGCATGCCGGACGTCATCTGCTCCCGGCTGCTGCGCGCCATGGGCGTCACCCCCGACCACGACGACGACGTCGCCGCGCTGGTCTTCCAACTGCCGGACCACGACCCGGACACCGCCGAGCTCTTCCGCAGCGCGTCACTGGACCTGCTCGGCGGAGCCGAAGCGGTCTCCAGCGCACGGGCGTTCACCACCGGGGTGCTGTCGAGCTGGCGACTGGGAGAGGAACTGCTCGACCTCGGTGTCCTCGCGGTGAGCGAACTGGTCTCCAACTCCTTCACCCACGGCCACCCGCCGATGCACCTCCGGCTGCGCCGTACCGACCGTCGGCTCACCATCGAAGTCACCGACGCCGACGACCACCTCCCGCGCCGCCGCCGCGCCGAGCCGGCCGACGAGACCGGCCGCGGTATCGCCATCGTCGCCACTATCGCCAGCAGCTGGGGAACCCGCCGCACACCGGACGGCGGCAAGGCCGTCTGGTGCGACTTCCTGCTCCCCGCAGCACGTCAGACGACTCGTCAGCAATCGGTTTGACATCGCCCAGGCAGCCGCCTAATGTACGTCGAGCTGCCTGAACAGGAGCCCCGAACGCGCTGAGCGCGGCCGGTCCTGGGCAGCCACTCCACCGAAAGAATCGCAGGGCTGTTCTTTGGCATGCGGTCTTTTCGAAGGAATAGCGGAATTGGCTCGGACCGAGGAATTCCGCTAGAGTTTCACTCGTCGGAACGGGCCGGAAACGAGCCCGGGAAGACGGAAAGCAGAGCCAAAACGGTCTGCTAAGCTTTGAAACAGAACGAAGCGCCCGGAGGGTCGGTGTGAGAGCCGCCTGAAGGAAGTGTCCGTTCCTTGAGAACTCAACAGCGTGCCAAAAGTCAACGCCAAATGTTGATACCCCGACCAGCCGCTTTTGTGGTGGTTGGACGTGGTTCCTTTGGGAAAAAATAGAGTAGTAAACACTAGCGAGGACGCAGTGCACAGGGTCGGCTATTCCGCTGGCTGCTGTGCCGCTCAACGCGGGTGCTATTCGGGATTACCCGATGACATTCACGGAGAGTTTGATCCTGGCTCAGGACGAACGCTGGCGGCGTGCTTAACACATGCAAGTCGAACGGTGAAGCCCTTCGGGGTGGATCAGTGGCGAACGGGTGAGTAACACGTG
>NZ_JBHEZX010000041.1:0-1646 GCF_042511045.1 Streptacidiphilus alkalitolerans | reverse complement strand
TAGAGCCTGTTTCAGAAGTGGATCAGGTGACGCGTAGGCTTCCGAGGGGCCAGCCGAAGGGGGTGGCGCGGGACTCGGAGGCGGCATGGCGGCTTGGGGGAAGGCTCAGGAATCCGACGGAGACAGGCGGGGCACGGTCTCACCGGAGGACCGTGTCCGCACGCTGACCGCAGCGGTTGTTGACGGCACCACGGCGGTGGCGGGCCAGGTTCGCGGGCTTTCCGACGATGAGATCCACAGGATTGAGCGTGACCAGCCCGCGCTTCTCGCGGACGCCTATCGTTGCTTCCTAGCAGTGATCGGCGGCGGTGCCGGGCACTTCCTGCAGGGCAGCGATGTCTTCTATCCGGCCGTCATCGGCTTGGGCGAGTCGGCACGAGAACTGCTGGCCGAGAACGACGTCCCGTTCGTTCTCGCCGAGTCGGACCGGGTCATCCTCATGCACCAGGGCTACGCGTTCGATTTTCTGCACGGCCCCGGGCCCGATCCCGAGGTGTGGTCGTACTGCGAAGGCGATGGTCCCGGCGATGTGCCCACCTTGAGCTTCACCCGGTTCACCGACTGGCTGCAGGCCCACGTCACACAGCAGACCGAGGCGTGGGCGCGACTCGTCCCGTGGTACGAGGCCGAGAAGCAGAAGAAGCCGGGCGACCGGCGCGTGTACTTCAGTCGCCGCCATCCGGACGGCAGCGTCAGCGACGAACTCTGACGCTGAGAGCCGGTCCTCACAGCCACTCGTTGATGACGGCGATAGTGACGGTGGCCTCGTAGCGGACGGCGAGCTTGTCGTACCTCGTGGCCACCGCCCGGTGCCGCTTGAGGCGATTGATCCCGCACTCCACCGCGTGGCGCTCGCGGTAGTCACTCTTGTCGAACTGCGGCGGCCGGCCGCCGCGGGCACCCAGCCTCTTGCGGTTGCGGATCTGGTCGGACTTCTCCGGAATCGTGCAGCGGATCCCACGCTTGCGCAGGTAGTCGCGATTGCCTCGGGATCCGTAGGCCTTGTCGGCCCGCACCCGATCGGGGCGGCAGCGCGGCCGGCCGACACCTACGCGGGGTACCCGGATACGCTCCAGGACCGGCTGGAACTCGGGGCTGTCGTTCCGCTGGCCGGCGGTGATCAGGAAGGACAGCGGCTTCTGACCGTGTTCGACCGCAAGGTGCAGCTTCGTCGTCAGACCACCTCGCGAGCGTCCGAGTCCGTGGTCGGCGGGTTCGTCGGCGACTCCGCCGGGTTTGTCCCGCTGGAGATCCCCCTTTTGCGTGCGCCGGCCGCATGCTGATGTGCCCGCGCGACCGTGGAGTCCACGCTCACGTCCCAGATGATCAAACCCTTCGCGTCAGCCTCGGCCTGCAACTGGGTGAGGATCCGGCTCCAGGTACCGTCACGCTGCCAGCGCCGGAAGAGGCCGTAGACGGTCTCCCACTCGCCGTAGCGCGCGGGAACGTCGCGCCAGGGCGCACCGGTCCGCGTCCGCCATCGTATGCCGTCGATCAGCTGCCGCTTGGACCAGACCGGAGGTCGCCCCGGCTTCTTGCCCACCGGCAACAACGGCTCCAGTCTGGCCCATTGCTCACTCGTCAGATCCCCACGCCCCACGAGTGGATCATTGCAGACCTTGATCCACTTATGAAACAGACCCTAG
>NZ_JBHEZX010000040.1:0-2992 GCF_042511045.1 Streptacidiphilus alkalitolerans | reverse complement strand
GACCGGGTACAGCGGGGGTGCGTTCACCTACAAGACCAAGTCCGCCACCGTCTACGACGCCTACGGGCGTCCCACTGCCGCGTTCGACGCGAACGGGAACGAGACCGACACCTCGTACACCACCACCGCGTGGCTGACCACGGTCGGGATCCAGGCCACCAACGCCCTGCACCAGAGCAGCAGCACCGTCCTTGACCCCGAACGCGATCTGACCCTGTCCGCGCTCGATGTCAACGGCGTCACCAGCACGGTCCACTCCGACGGGCTGGGCCGCGCCCTGGCGGTGTGGAAGAACTCACGCGCCACCAGCCTGCCCGCCAACCAGACCTACAGCTACTCCTACCCGGCCACCGGAGTGACCGCCCCGGTCGTGGTGACCACCCAGACGATGAACGAGGAGTCGGGCTACTCCACCACGACCACCTTGTACGACGCGCTGCTTAGGGTGCGTCAGACCCAGAACCAGGCGGTCACCGCCAGCGCTACCGGGCGCATCATCAGCGACACCTTCTACGACACCCACGGCTGGACCTACAAGACCAACACCAACTACTGGGACCCCACCGCGAATCCGGGTTCCAGCCTGGTGACGGTGGCCGACAACAAGGCCGACCAGCAGACCCTGACCTCCTACGACGGCCAGGGCCGGCCCACCGTGGTCAGCTCCCTGGACGACTCGCAGGTCAAGGAGCAGGCCTACACCCAGTACCTGGGCGACCGCACTGTCACCGTGCCTCCCACCGGTGCCCCGGCCGGAGCCACTGTGGTCGACGCGCTGGGCCGCACGACCGAGCAGGACCAGTACGCCACCGCGCCCACCGTCAGCACGGCTGTGGCCGGCGGGTTCACCACGGCGAGCATCACCGGTGGTAACACCCAGGCCACCCGGTACACCTTCAACGCCCAGGGTCTGGCCTACCAGACCATCGACGCCAACAACGACACCTGGTCCACCGGGTACGACTTCCAGGGCAACCCGGTCACAAAGTCCGACCCCGACGCAGGCTCCACCCCGGCCAACTCGCCCACGCTCTACGATGCCAACGGCAACATCCTGCAGTCCACCGACTCGGCCGGACACACCCTGTCGTTCACCTATGACGCGTTGAACCGCAAGACCGCCGAGTACGACGCCACCGTCGCGAACCAGTCCAGCGCCAACCAGATCGCCTCCTGGACCTACGACAACAGCAACAATGCCGTCGCAGGGATGACGTACCCGATCGGGCACCTCACCACCCAGACCTCCACCACCCCCGACGGTACGTTCACCACCCAGGCCCAGGGCTTCAACATCTTCGGCGAGTCCACCGGCGAGGCCTACACCGTCCCCGGCAGCACCGCCCTGGCCGGCACCTACACCTACAAGCACAGCTACACCCCCACCACCGGCCTGCCCAAGTCCACCCTGGTCCCGGCCGCCGGCGGCATGCCCCAGGAGATCCTCACCACCGGCTACTCCACGGCCCGCGGCCTGGACGTACCCTCCGGCCTGGGCGGGGCCAACGGCTACGTCCAGAACATCTCCTACACCGCGCTCGGCCAGGTCGCCCAGGAGGTCATCGGATCGGCCACCAACAAGGCCTCCGTCTCCGACACCTACGACCCGCACACCGGCCGGCTGACCGACCAGAACGTGGTCAACACCGCCGTCTCCAGCACCCCGCTGGACGACACCAGCGACACCTACGACCCCTCCGGCAACATCACCTCCCAGACCGACGTCCGCAACGGCACCACCACCGAGACCCAGTGCTACGGCTACGACGGCCTGGACCGCCTCACCTCCGCCTGGACCACCTCCAGCACCGCCACCAGCTGCAGCACCCAACCCACCAGCGCCAACGTCACCACCACCGTCGGCGACGGGGTCACCGGCAGCGCCTACTGGACCAGCTGGACCTACGACAAGCTGGGCCAGACCAAGACCCAGGTCCAGCACTCCCTGACCGGCGCCACCGACACCACCACCACCGACACCTACGGCGGCAGCGCCACCGGCTGCCCCACCAGCACCGCCCCGCACACCCTGGCCACCTCCACCGTCACCGGCGCCAGCAGTGCCAGCAACACCTACTGCTACGACGCACTCGGCAACACCACCTCCCGCACCACCCCCTCCGGCCAGCAGTCACTGACCTGGAACGACGAAGGCAAACTGCAGAGCGCCACCACCGGAACCAACACCACCACCTACGACTACGACGCCGACGGCAACGTCATCGAACGCGTCGACCCCACCACCACCACGCTCTTCCTGCCCGCACAACAGATCACCTTCATCCCCGGCAACAACGCCCTCAACGCCGTCCGCAGCTACGCCCTGCCCGGCGGCGGCCAAGCCGTCCTGAACAACAGCAGCTACGGCTTCACCCTCTCCGACCAGCACGGCACCGCCACCGTCAGCCTCGACAGCACCGCCAAGAACCCGACCTGGAAGCAGTACACCCCCTACGGCGCCCCCCGCGGCAGCACCCCGGGCAGCACCTGGCTGGACCCCAACGGCTACCTCGACAAACCCCAGGACACCAGCGACGACCTCACCACCGTCGGCGCCCGCCAGTACGACCCCACCCTGGGCCGCTTCATCAGCCTCGACCCGGTCCTGGAAGCCGACCCCCAGCAGCTCAACGGCTACACCTACGCCGGCAGCAACCCCGTCACCGGATCCGACCCCAGCGGACTCTTCTGCGACGGCTGCGGCGCCAGCTACTACCACGGCTCCGGCTGCAGCTTCGGCGCAGACGGCATGTCCAACGGAAGCTGCGACGGCCAGGGCACCGACTCCGCCGGATGCCAGCAGAGCGCCAGCTGCAAAACGACCCTCGACCAGCAGGTCGCCGCAAAGAAGAAGTCCGACGACGCCGAACGCGCCGCCCTGGCCGCCGAGGCCAAAGCCAGAGCCGAAGCCGCAGCCAAGGCCAAAGCAGAAGCCGCAGCAGCCCACCGCCACTGCTCCTGGTACGACGTCATCTGCCAAGCCGAAGTCCAC